>CAZVVN010000078.1:0-14495 GCA_964630665.1 uncultured Acidiferrobacteraceae bacterium
ATAATGACCTTGGTGGCCCGCAGGCCGCACTGCCGATTCTCATAGTTGATGAGTGGCAGGATCCGGTTATAACACTGCATCGCGCCTTCCCGATCACCTGCCTGGAACTTTTCCACCACCGGTTTGATCAGATCGGGGATCAGTGCCGAACACATGGTGCCGGTAGCGCCGGCATCAAGATCGGCCATCAGGGTGATCCCTTCTTCTCCGTCGAAAGGACCGAGGATATCGTCACCGCCCTCGGCAATCAGGGCACGCAGTTTTCCGGCTGCCTGAGGCGTCTCGATCTTGAAGTACTGGAGCAGCGGGATCGATTGCGCCATTCGAACCAGTAATGACACCGGCAAGTGGACTCCGGAAAGTGGTGCATCCTGCACCATGATCGGGATACCGCCCGCAGTGGCAGCCCTGTCGAAATACTCGAAAATAGCCTGCTCGACCGCCTGCAGTCCAACGCCGTGATAAGGCGGCATCAGCATGACCATGTCCGCACCCAGATCTGCCGCACTGCGGCAGCGGTCCTCGACCACCTGGGTAGAGAAGTGCGAACAGGTGACGATCACTGGAACGCGTCCGGCAACGTACTCGAGGCACACCCGCATCAGCTGATCCCGCTCAGCATCGCTCAACAGGAACTGC
This sequence comes from uncultured Acidiferrobacteraceae bacterium, assembly GCA_964630665.1. Classification (GTDB taxonomy): domain Bacteria; phylum Pseudomonadota; class Gammaproteobacteria; order Arenicellales; family UBA868; genus UBA9619. Next base: position 640 of record CAZVVN010000078.1, read on the forward strand.
TCTGAATAGTTGGCAATGATGCAAAGACCGTCGACACCCTGGTCGATCATACAATCCAGCACCCGCCGTTGACTGTCGATATCCAGTGCCCCGACGTCGTCGAACGGTGTCGGTACGATGGGGAACACACCCCGGTATGCCGCAGATTCATTCATCGCAATACCCTGCTGTACTGATGTGCACTTATTATCGCCAGGATTGGTGAACTGGCTGATGTGCCCGGCATAGTACCAGCACCGGTAGCGGATAGCAGTCTTTTCACGCTGAAAAATCAGGGTCCAGGTAACAAAGCGAAGGCAGCGTGTGGCAAGAAGGCGCCGGAGACGGACCACCCATCGGCTGGGCTTGGAGCAATGTAGGATCTCGATTAATCAGACAATTCCAGAATCTGGGGCGTTACTCTTACAGCTCGTAACACCGCAAGCAAATTCAAGGACATCGGCAGTCAAAAGTGAGCTTTTCTCACCTTATACTTTCAGGCGATAAGCGTGCAGGTGTTCATAATGTGGTAGCACCTGCTCGTAGAGCCGCTTTGCATGGTCGGGTGCGCCCGAGATCTCCACGTAGCCCGGCTTCTGCGCTGCCAGTCCGGTGGAAGCCTTTAATGTCTCGTGCCAGGAGCCGCCGTCATACCAGCTGTATGCCTCCGTACCGGCACCCGCCTCCCAGGTTAGTGCTTCTTTTATAAAGGGTATTCCTGCCGCGTCACAATAAGCGCTAACCATGCCTTCGGGATTTTCCAGAAGATCGTCCGAGTCAATAACAGGCGGCGCCTTACCGTCGCGATCTGCCAGCCGATCGAACAACTCACGCTGCTCCAGGAACGCCAGTTCCTTCAAGTGCACATCCGGCCAGCGTTTCTGCACGCTGGTCACCACCTTGGCTGCATCACGAATCAGGAAGGAATGATTGAAGTAGCCGAGAAACTCATCGTTCCAGTGATTCTCGATGTAATGCGGAAAATCCTTGGAAAAAACGGGACCCCGGACCGCGGCCTGTTTAAGCTTCGACCAGACCTTCTCAAAAGTGAGCCCCGGCTTTCTTGGGCTGTCCGGCGTCAAACGGGGCCACAGGGCACCATCGCCCTCGTACCACCATTCCCCGAATGGCTCATGAAAACATTCCATATCGCCGCGCTGGCGCATCATCCACTCGAAGGCGGTGCCAGTAGACCGGGGCGTTGCCCAGAGCACAAGGATCCTGTGCATTGGGCTTATCTCTTCAACAAGGACAAGACACTGCCCTGGACCATGGGGATCGAGAAATAGTCGCCTCCCACCTGTATAACTCAACAGAATCCATCACTTTGTGTTTCACAGCCAAGCACTGGTCAGTGTCATTCAGACGTGCCCGGTACGCTACGCTAAACATAGTTCTGGTCTTCTAGAAACACCAGTATCTGATCTGCCAGCAGGTCCGGATTGTTGCCTGCAGCATCCAGAACAATGTCAGCATTTTCGGGAACCTCATAGTCAGAGTCGATGCCGGTAAAGTTCTTCAATTCTCCCGCCCTTGCTTTTTTGTACAACGACTTCGGGTCGCGCGCTTCACAAACCGCCAGCGACGCATCTACAAAAATCTCGACAAACTCGTCTCTGCCCATAAGGTCTCGCGCCATCTGGCGCTCAGACTGAAACGGAGAAATAAATGAGGTCAGTACGATCAATCCGGCATCCAACATGAGTTTTGCGACCTCCGCGATGCGGCGGATGTTCTCGACCCGGTCCTGATCGGTAAATCCGAGGTCGCGGCTGAGCCCATGGCGAACGTTGTCGCCATCGAGCAGATAAGTGCGCCTCCCCATCGCATGCAGCTTTTGTTCCAACAGATCTGCAACCGTCGACTTACCGGCTCCAGAAAGGCCCGTGAACCAGAGTACGCATGGTTTTTGCTCGTTAGCCTGTGCACGGGCCGCCTTGTCGACTTTCATTTGGTACCAGCCGATGTTGGTGGCCCGGCGCAGTGCAAAGTCGATGACTCCAGTACCAACTGTTGCGTTCTCACCCTTATCGATCAGAGTAAACGCACCGGACCAGTCATCGCTGGCATCGTCATCGAATGGAACAGCCCGGTCCAAGGCTATCTTGCAGTAGCCGATCTCACCCGAGATCAATGTTTTCGCCGCGAGATGCTCCAAAGTCTCCGGGTCAACACGGTACGAGAGGTCGGTGATCTGGACCGTCGCTTCGACCCCAGCGAGGCGAATCAGATAAGGCCGCTCCGGAAGCATGGGATCGTGACCGGCCCAGACAAAATGGGCGGCAAACTGATCTGCAGTAGGCGTTTTCCCGTCAGTCGGTAGTAACAAGCCATCGACAAGCGGCTTGTACTCCCCGCTCAGAAGCGCTGCCGACACTTCACGCAGCTTTCGGACTTTTCTGCTCTCCTTGTCCTGCGAAGTACGCTCACTCATGTTCTAGAGATCCATTCCTTGGGCTTCAAGTACCTGGAACCACCACGATATTCCCAACATGGCGTTTGTCTATAAATGCCTGCTGTGCCTCACGCAGCTTTTCCAGCGGGTATGTTGCAGCCAACAACGGGCGAACCTCCCCGCGCTCGATATATCCCACGAGATCCTCAAAGACCCCCGGTGGTGGTACCGTAGCGCCGGTAAAAGTAAGGTCATGCAGATAAAAGGTGCGTAAATCAAAATTGACTATAGGTCCTGCAATAGCACCTGCACAAGTGTAACGACCGCCGCGCGAGATAACCTCGATCAGCTGTGGCCATAGTGCACCTCCGACAACATCGGCGACCACATCTACAAAATCCTGCCCGATTGCGTCAAGCAAGGCGGACCTCAGGTCCTCCGGTGACCGGTCGATCACGGCATACGGCCCGACGGCACGCACGCCCGCCGCTTTGTCAGCGCCAGACATGGCAATACATCTTGCACCACGCCGATTGGCCAGCTGTATCAAAGCGCTACCCACACCACCGGAACCACCCGTGATCAGTACCGTGTCTCCTTCCGTGACTTTAGCGCGGTTCAGCATATTCTCCGCAGTGACGTAGGAGCAGACGTAGGTTGCCAGCTCTGCGTCCGATAAGGAGCTATCGACTGGACGAATCTGGCGATGAGAAACCTTGGTGTACTGTGCGTAGCCACCATCGCATTCGCTGCCGAAGTACCCTGTTTTGGCAAGATTCAAAGGGTCGTCCCAATCTCTAAGCCAGCCGTCAATCATGACGCGCCGACCAATTAACGATTTCTCAACCTGATCACCTACATTTACCACTGTGCCGACCGCATCAGCCCCTTGGATGCGTGGGAAAGAGACGGATGCACCGCCCCAGGTACCGTCCTGTCCATCGGCGCCAACCAGGGCCTCACCGGTGGTCGCATCCGTGTTGCCTTTGGAATACCAGGCACTGCGGGTGTTGACATCGGTATTGTTGAGGCCACAGGCACCGACACGGATCAGTACCTGGTCAGATCCAGGAACCGGGGTGGGCCAATCCTCGTGAAACACCAGCTTGTCCAGACCTCCATGACCGATCAGAACGACCGCCTGCATAGAGTCAGGAATACCTTTAACTGTCACGCTGCCCCCTTTCCCTTACACGCTACCGGGCAAATAGACAGCCACCGGTTCACCGAGCCATTCCTCGTCGGGTGCGACACCAAGGCCTGGTTCGTCGGGCGGCGACAACATACCGTCATCGACACGAGCGCCCCGGCCGGGTGCCGGGTCAACGGTGATCATATCCTGACACGACCAGACTCGCAGGCGATGGGGCTCGGGAATGGTCTGGGCGAGATGGACGGCATCCGTATCCGCCAGTACTGTGCCGCCGGTGGGCATCACTGAGATTCCAATGCCGTGCGCAAGTGCCAGGTCGCGGATGCGAGCTGCGCGGGTCAGGCCACCCACCCGGTTGATCTTTATGTTGATGAGTTCCGCGATCCCTTCTCTGACAATAAGGGTCATATCCTCCAATGTGTCCAGCCGTTCGTCGATCCCAATCGGGTGCGAGGTCAGGCGGCGCACAGCCAGGCAATCATCGAGTGTTTCGCAGGGTTGTTCAAAGGTAACCGGCAGGTCAGTCAACGCATTCATGACAGTCACCGCCTCGGCACGCGTCCAGGCCCTGTTGGCGTCATAGAAGATCACTTCACCCCGCAGGCGGTTCTCTTCCAGGTAGCGGATCCGTTCTATGTCCTGCTCTACATTGGCTCCAACCTTGGCCGAGTGCACACGATACCCACGCGCCCGATAGCCCTCGATCTCGGCCAACATCTGACGGGGTGTGCCGGTCGAGATCGATGACGCCACCGGTATCGGGGCCGGATAACACCCCCCCAGAAGCTCGGCAACAGGCATCCCAGCGGCCTGACCGGCGATATCCCAGCAGGCGATGTCCAGCGGTGCCTTGGCATAGAGGTGACCGGGTAGCGCGAGATCCATGGCACGGTTGATAGGCCCGGCCCGACGTGGATCCATGTTCAGCACCGCAGATGCCATTGTCTCAATACCTGCCCGTATTCCTGGACCATGCGCCGGCAGATAGGTGTGCCCCCAGGGACAGCCTTCCGCCCAGCCTGAGAGACCTTCATCAGTGTCTATGCGCACAAAAGTACTGTCCAGCACCTCGAACTTGAGCCTGCCTCCCGAAAGCCAGTAGGGCTTAGCGAGCGGCAATTCCTTTTTCCACACCGTGATACCGGTGATTTTCAATGAACGTACTCCTTGTGTCCCGAGCAGTGCTGATCGGCGAGCATGCCCCTTCCAGTCACCCAGCTTATCTGCGGGTTAATCTTCAAGCCCCTCACGCACCCACTGCTGTAGAACCTTGATCGAATGCTCTGAATTCACGCCACCCTGGGGGTCGATGACAAGCGGCCCGGGCCGATAGCCCAGGCATTTATACCCGCGCTGTTGCGATTCGACCAGATGAATATCTTCCTCGACCGTTGATTCGCGATCCTGAACTGCGAGATCGCGAATCACTGGTGACTCTTCACCATCCACCGTGTACCAGCCCCTCCAGACTTCGACAGCTTCGACATCGATCGGCCGCCAGTGGTATGTGTTGAGGACGTTGCCGGGATAGACCTGGAACGAAAACATCGGCCACAAATACCAGGAGGAATAGTGACCGGCATGCGCGTTGGCATCAAGGTCGATGGAATAGCTCATCTGGTCAAGATTCTGACATTCAGTCGTGTGGCGCAGACAATACCCTTGTGGCTGGATGTCGTAGGTCTCAGGTTTTATAACGCCTGTGGCAAAAGTCTTGTGATTGATCCGGCAGTGGTAACACTCGGAATAGTTCTCGACCGAGACCTTCCAGTTACATTTTTCCGGTACCCGGATCCATTCCAGGGGCTTCAGGGCATCGATGTCAGGCACAAATGTCCTCAGTTCCTGCTCAACACCTGGGTACCACGAGTCCATAGATGCAGTGCTGTCATCCAGATTGACAAAAACAAAACCGCAGAAGACTTCTGTGCGGACCTCCGACAGGCAGATCGTCTCTTTTGAAAAACCTGACACAACTTCAGTGTTGGGGCCTTTGAAAAACTGGCCATCCAGCGTATAGCTCCATGCATGGTACGGGCAGGTAATCACCTTCCGACAATTACCCGCACCCTGCACGAGTTCGTGGGCCCGGTGCTGACAGACATTGTAGAAAGTGTGCAGCTCGCCCTGGCCGTCACGGATACAGAACAATCTCTGCCCGGCGATATCAAAAGTAAAGTAATCCCCCGGATTTGGTACCTGTGATTCGTGGCCGGCATACTGCCAGGTGCGCATGAATAAACCGGCCCTCTCCTGACGGTAGATATCCTGATCGGTGTAGTAGCCTCCTTCCAGGGAACTCACCGGCTCGGAGCGTGTGGTTCTCTCACCACTCATAGCCAACACTCTGTCTATCAAGCACCTGTGTACTATAGTCCTGTTTCAAGAAGCTTCACACACTGTTGTAAGGAGTCACGATGCTTCCTTCACAGTCTCGAGTGGTGATCATCGGTGGCGGCATCATGGGCTGTGGCCTCGCCTATCACCTGGCCCATGAGGGCTGGACGGATGTGGTGTTACTCGAGAAAGCCGAACTCACTTCGGGCTCCACCTGGCATGCGGCCGGCCAGATCACGCACTCGACATCAAGCTTCTCTCTTGGCCGATGCGTGGGCTACAACATCGAGCTTTACTCCGAGGCACTCGAAAAGGAGACCGGCCAGGCAGTCAGCTGGCACGGATGCGGATCGTTCCGGCTGGCCTACACCGAAGACGAACGCGACTGGCTGGAACACACGATGAGCGTGGGCCGGGCGCTTGATTTCCCCATGGAGATTATCGGGCCATCGCGCATTCGCGAGCTGCACCCCTTCTACAACCTGGATGGCGTTATTGCAGGCCTCCACACACCAGAGGACGGCCATGTGGACCCGGCTGGTGCGACCTCCGCGCTGGCCCAGGGTGCCCGGCAACTCGGGGTAACCATCATCCGAAGATGCCGCGTCACCGGCGTACAGGCTGAACCGAATCGAGAGTGGCGAGTCTCAACCGAACAGGGAGAGGTCGTCTGTGAACACGTTGTCAATGCGGGCGGCACCTACGCCCGGCAGATCGGCCTGTGGACAGGCCTCGACATTCCAACCACATCAATGACCCATCATTATTTTGTCACCGACACCGTACCACAGTTCCATGAATTGGCCGACGAACTGCCAGTAGTCCGTGACGACCGTCTGGTGTCCGGCTACGTCCGGATGGAACAGAAATCCGGCCTGATCGGCATCTACGAGAAAGCGAACCCCAATCCCGTCTGGCTGGACGGTTGCCCGTGGGAGGCAGAAAACGAACTCTTCGAACCGGACTACGACCGCATCATGCCCTGGTTGGAAAACGCCATGAACCGTATGCCGGTACTGACCGATCTTGGCATCAAGCGTGCAGTACACGGTGCCATCTCACACCCGCCCGACGGCAATCCGCTGATCGGTCCGGCACCCGGCCTTGAGAACTACTGGCTGAACTGTGGATGCCAGATCGGTATCGGCTGGGGGCCGGGGCTCACCCGAGAACTTGCTCGCTGGATGGTGCACGGCGCTGCTGATATCTCGATGCGCGACTTCGACCCGCGTCGCTTCGGCCCCTATGCCGACCAGAACTATCAGGTCAGCAAGGCCAAGGAAGATTACCTGCTACGCCACGAGATTCCATTCCCGCATCTCAACCGCAGCGACGGCCGGCCAGTCAAGCCCAGCGCACTGTATGAAGTGCTTAAAAGTAAGGGGGCTGTATTTGAAGAAGTCTATGGCTGGGAAAGACCACGTTTCTTTGCCGGAGGCGACCTTGCTCAGCACGATCATTACAGTTTCCGTCGAGCACCCTGGCACCGGAGCGTCGCAAGCGAAGTGCAGGCCGTACGCAAGAACGCCGGCATCATGGACATCTCGGCCTTCGCCAAGGTCGCCGTGTCAGGACCGGGCGCTGCCGTCTTTGTCGATCGACTGATCCCGAATCGACTGCCGTTGCAGGCAGGCCGCATTATCCTGACCCATCTCCTCAATGGACGCGGCCGCATCGAACTGGAAACGACCGTCGTGCGCCTTGCCAAAGACTGTTTTTACTTTACCTGCGCGGCGTTCTTTGAACAGCGTTTGCTCGACCACCTGACATTCAGGCGAAAACCGCATGAACAACTCACTATTCAGAACCTCTCCAGTGACTGGGGCGCACTGGCCCTGAACGGCCCACGCAGTCGGGAGATACTGTCTGCCTGTACCCCAGCCCCGTTAGACAATACGGCTTTCCCATGGCTGCGTGCCCAGGAGCTCACCGTAGACGGGCATATGCTCTGGGCATTTCGAATGTCTTATGCAGGAGAACTCGGCTGGGAACTGCACTGTAGCCGACAGCAGCTGCCCCGGGTCTACGAGGCGCTATGGCAAGCCGGTCAATCCCGTGGCCTATCAAATTACGGCTCATTTGCGATGAATGCCATGCGCCTTGAAAAAATGTTCAAGGGCGCCAGCGAACTCACCAATGAAGTCACCCTTGCTGAAGCTGATGTGATGCGTTTTGTGAAACTGGATAAAACCGATTTCACCGGCAAGGCAGCAACCGAAGCTTCTGTATCCGGTGACCTGCCATGGATTTGCGCCTACCTTGAAGTTGACGACGACGGAATGAATGACGGCCACGGGGGTGAAGCTGTACTGGCTGGCGGTGAATGCATCGGTACGGTGAGCTCTATCGCCTATGGCTTTGGCGTCGAAAAACTGCTTGCCTTTGCCTATCTGAAACCCCAGTATGCGATCCAGGGCACCCGGGTTGACGTGGTCATCATGGGTCAATCGCGAGCAGCGACCGTGCAGACCGAAGCGGCCTACGATCCCGACAACCTGCGCCCGAGAACCTGAGGAGACCGACATGTCTGATCCCGCCATTGCTGTTGCAGCGACCCTATCCCAGGACGATTACCACGCCATGGCCGAGGCAGCGCTACCGGGTGGCGGACTGGGTGGTTATGCCCTCGCTGATGAGATCCGTTTTGTTTTCAGTCATGGTGCAGGACCCAGATTCTGGGACGTGGACGGTCGCGAGTTCATCGACTACACAGGCGGCGCCGGCGCGTTGATCCTGGGACACGCGCATCCCGCACTAGTCAGCGCTGCCCAGGAACAGACCGCTCGCGGCATGCACATGTTCGGTGCACTGAATGACGTCGCCGTCCAGCTGGCTGAACGCCTGGTGCGGGACATTCCTTGTGCTGAAAAGATTGCTTACGCGACCACTGGTTCCGAAGCCACAGCCTATGCGATGCGTCTGGCGCGGGCTTTCACTGGTCGCTCCAAAATCATCAAGTTCGAAGGTGGGTATCACGGTAATCACGACTATTCACTGGTCTCGACCTTTCCCAAGTCGATCGGCCAGTATCCACGCGGCTCAGCCGACACGGCCGGCCAGCCCACTGCTGTACGTGATGTCACACTGATCGCCCCTTACAACGACCTCGAGATCACCCGGCAGATCGCCCATGACAGCGCCGACGATCTCGCGGCGATCATCGTCGAGCCGGTGCAGAGGATCATCCGCGGAGAACCGGAATTTCTCGAAGGTCTTCGCCGATTGTGCGACCAGCTGGGCTGTCTGCTGATCTTTGATGAAGTCGTGACCGGCTTCCGACTCGCCTACGGAGGCGCCCAGGCGGCACTAGGAATCAGGCCGGATCTTGCAACCTTCGGTAAAGTCATCGGTGGTTCCGGACCTCTCTCGGTGGTCGCCGGTCGTGCGGAGATCATCGATCTCGCCAACCCGACCCGCAAAAGCGATGCCAACTATGCTTATTTCAACGGAACCCTGCACGGCAATCCCGTTGCCGCCGCCACCACCCTGGCTGCGCTGGACGAACTGGCTCAACCGGGGGTATACAAACGCCTCAATGCCGCCAGCGAATCGTTCTGCTCAGATGCCCAAAAGATCCTGGACCGCCACAGTGTACCCGCCATTGCCGCACAGGTAGGCTCACTATGGCAGTTTCTGTTCATGACTGAGCCACCCCGAAACCAGGCCGATATGGCAGCAGCCGATACTGAGGCCATGCGTCGGCTGGATAGCGAAATGATGAAACGTGGCCAGTACATGCTGCCCGGCGTGCGCCGCTTCATCTCATGCGTACACACCGATGTCGAGCTCGAAGAAACGCTGCAAGCGCTCGATGAAAGCTGCCGGACCCTGACCTGACAGACTGTACATCAGTGCCGACGGTGAGATCATGACCGATCAACCGATTGGATTTTCGGTTGCAGACTGGTGCCCTCCCCCGGCTCCGTCGGCCGACCCGATGACCGGCCGCTACTGCCGGCTTGAGCGACTTGATGCAGATCGACACGCTCCATCGCTGTTCGACGCCCATGCAGTTGACGCCGATGGGCACAACTGGACGTACCTGCCACATGGGCCGTTCGACGTCTATGACGATTACTACGACTGGCTGAGTGGGATGGCAAAACAGAACGATCCCTTTTTCTTCACCATTATGGACGCCACCAGCCAACGGGCAACCGGCATCGCCAGCTATCTCCGTATCACACCCACAGCAGGGACTATCGAAGTCGGTCACATTCACTACTCCCCGCTGCTGCAGAAAACGCCCGCAGCGAGCGAGGCCATGTTCCTGATGATGAAGCGGGTATTCGAGCTGGGTTACCGGCGCTACGAATGGAAGTGTGACGCACTCAATGCACCTTCGCGGCAGGCAGCCCTGCGGCTCGGATTCTCTTATGAAGGCGTCTTTCGTCAGGCCACAGTCTACAAACAGCGCAACCGCGATACGGCCTGGTACGCGACCATCGACCAGGAATGGTCCGAACTCAGGAAAGCTTTTGAAACATGGCTCGACCCGGCGAACTTCGACGAGTCTGGAACACAGAAAACCAGCCTGTCCTCGCTCACTGCACCCATCCTGAAATCCATCGGCTAATGACACGCCGCCTGACAGAAAACGAATTCGATCGCATCAGCCAGGGCTACGACCCGGTGGCCTCGCGTTCCGGTTCGATTCACAGCGACTGTTACCTTGATGCCCGCTTTCTGGATGTCGAACGGGAACAGGTATTCCACCGGACATGGCAGTTCGTGTGCCACGAGGAAAAACTGCGCGAACCTGGCAGCTACGTGACCGGCGACGTTCAGGGCCAGAGTATTTTTGTCGCGCGTGACAGCGACGGCGAACTGCGTGCCTTCTACAACGTCTGCCGACACCGCGGCCACGAGCTTCTCAGCGGTGAAGGACAGGTCAGTGCTATCACCTGTCCCTACCACGCTTGGGTCTACAACCTCGATGGGTCCTTACGCAGGGCCCGGCGCAGCGAACTCATCGAGAATTTCTGCAAAGCGGATACCCGTCTGACCTCGATCCGGGTGGAGACCTTCTGCCACCTGATCTTCGTCAATCTCGATACCGATGCGGCATCGCTTGCGCAACAATCCGGAGACCTCGGGAAAGAAGTCCTGTCTTATGCTCCGGACCTCGGCAATCTCACCTTTGCACAGCGCCTGACTTACCGGCTCAAAGCCAACTGGAAGGCAGTGGTGGATAATTTTCTGGAGTGCTATCACTGCCCCGTGGCACACAAGGATTTCGTAACCCTGGTAGAGATGGATACCTATAAGGTCAGAACGCACGGTATTTACTCCAGCCACATGGCCAAAGCGGGACGCAGCGACAACCGGGCCTATGCTGTTGAGGGTGCGAGCGTGACCGATCACGCGGTCTGGTATCTGTGGCCGAACACCACACTGATGCGCTACCCAGGCAGGGGCAACTTCATGGTCTGGCGATTTATCCCGGTTGGCCCGGAGGAAACATATGAGGAATTCGACTTTTTCTTCGAGAGCACACCGCCCACGGATATAGAGATGGAAGCCATCAGCTTTATCGACACCGTATTACAGCCCGAAGACATTAACCTGGTCGAGAGCGTCCAACGGGGCATGCGCACACCCGCTTTCAACCAGGGGCGTTACCTGGTGGACTCAGAAGGCTCCGGAATGAGTGAGCACGGCGTGCACCATTTCCATGGCCTGGTACTGGATGCCTACCGCCGGGCTTGTGAATGATGAGTGACGGCGGGGAAAATCTTGCTGGCCGGATCGCTGTCGTGACCGGCGGCACGGGTGGAATCGGTGCTGCCGTCTGCGCTCGGTTTGCCCGTGAAGGCGCAACAGTGTATGCCGCGGATATCGCACAGGATGCAGTCGATCTTCCGAAGGGTGTCACGGCAGTTGCCTGCAACGTCACCCAGCCACAGGACATCACCGACCTCATGACCCAGGTGAAATCCACGCACGACCGGCTGGATATTCTGGTCAACACCGCCGGAATTGAGATCGAGAAGACCGTGGAGCAAACTTCGCTTGAGGAGTGGAACTCGATCTTCGCGATCAACGTGACGGGAACCTTTCTGACCTGCAAGCACGCCCTGCCCTTGATGCGTAACGCCGGTGGCGGCTCGATCATCAATTTTGGCTCTTATGATGGTTTTATTGCCGACCCGGGACTTGCGGCCTACTGCGCAACCAAGGGTGCGGTACACGCCCTGACCCGGGCCTTGGCCTGCGATCACGGCCCTGAGAACATTCGGGTCAACGCAGTCTGTCCCGGCTACGTCGACACACCCATGCTGCAGAATTTCTTTGGCTCGAGTGGCAACATTGAAAGTCTCAAAGATGAGGTCCGAAGGGTGCATCCTCTTAGGCGCTACGGGACTCCCGACGATGTCGCCAATCTTGTCAACTGGCTTGCTGGCGATGAAGCACGCTACGCATCCGGCCAGCTCTGGGTGCTGGACGGCGGCCTCACGGCACAGGTTCAGCAGATGCAGGTGTGATGAATCGAACCCTTGAGAACAAGACCGCTGTAGTGACAGGCGGCAGCCGGGGTATCGGACGGGCCATCGTCGAAGCATTTACCGCACAAGGTGCACGGGTGCTCACCTGCGCCCGCAGCGGCGATGGCACTGACCTGCCGGGCGGTGTGCACTGGATGAAGGCCGATGTCAGTCGCTCAGCAGATGTCGATGCGCTGGCAGTACAGGCGGTTGATGTGCTCGGCCAAATCAACATTCTGGTTAACAACGCCGGCACCCAAATTGAGAAAACGGCTCTCGAGAGCACCGACGAGGACTGGGAAAAACTGATGGGAACCAACGCAAGGGGAGTTTTCCTGATGTGCCGGCAGCTCATACCGCTGATGGCGGAATCTGGCGGCGGTTCGGTCATCAATATCGGCTCGATCAGCGGCGAACATGCAGATCCTGGCATGGCCCTTTACAACGCCTCCAAGGCATTCGTCCATGGGCTGACCCGCTCGATTGCAGTCGATCATGGCCGGCAGGGCATCCGCTGCAACGCCATCTGTCCGGGCTGGATCATGACCGAGATGGCCGATGCCGCCTTTGCACAGGCCAAGGACCCCACTGCGGCGAGGGCCGATGCGCTGGCCCGCCATGCCGCAGGCCGGTTTGGCCAGCCGGTTGACGTTGCCCAGGCGGCAGTGTGGCTGGCCTCGGACGCTTCGACTTTCATGACCGGTCAAACGCTGACGATGGACGGCGGCCTGGTCGCGTCTTCACCGCTGCGACCGGGGCTTTTCTGACACCAAGCCACCTCGATTGTGCTGTGACGGCAGATCTTGTGCTACGTACCAGGCTTGTTCCAGGCGAAATCACCACCGACCAACAGCATCGGTGACTGGTTCCGCAAGACCATTCTGCAAGAGTTCTACCAGGCCACCTTTCGTAAGAAGATCTAGACTGATCTGGAGTCCCTGCAAAGAGATCTGGACGCCTGGCTTGAGTACTACAATGATGAACGTTCTAGCTCAAGCAGGGCACGCTTGTACTTTAAACCGCCAGCATATCCAGTCAGTTTCCCGTTGGCGCCGATCACCCTGTGGCAGGGAATGACAATTGCGATCGGGTTGCGGGCGTTGGAGCCACCGACCGCGCGCACCGCTTTGGGATTACCAATCACGCGGGCGATATCTTGGTAGCTTCTGGTTACGCCGTACGGTATCTGAAGTAGTGCATCCCATACTTTGCGCTGGAAGGGTGTACCTTGTGGCGCAAGATTCAGTGAGAAAGTCTGACGTTTGCCGTCGAAATATTCATCCAATTGTCTAACGCAATCGGTATATCTGGTTTTGGTGGGCTGCCAGTCGGACAGCGGCCATTCATCCAGCCGCTGTGTGGGCAGCGTCAATGAGTGCAAGTAGCCACCCTCACCAACGATAAGAATCGATCCCAGTGGCGAATCATGATAGCGATAGTCCATCCCGTCGGATTCTATTGATTTGGCAATAACTAGGAAATTGAAGTTGATTCCATCGCACCGTGC
>CAZVVN010000079.1:0-13697 GCA_964630665.1 uncultured Acidiferrobacteraceae bacterium
GATCGAGCGTCGCAACGACCGCAACCATCGGCCGTATTACGACTTCTGCTCTCAAGGAACGTGGCTACAACGAGTGGCTGTCGGTTGGCTCGCTGGCGGGTGCAGGCAGTCTGGGTCTGATGATTCCACCATCGATCGTAATGATCATCTACGGTGTTCTGGCAGAGGTCTCGATCGCTCGATTGTTCGCGGCTGGTTTGTTTCCGGGATTGTTGGCAGCTGGTCTTTATTCGGCATTCATCGCCGCGCGCTGCACGGTAAATCCCAACTTGGTGCCCAAGCGTTCTGAAATACGCTATACGAACCGTGATCGTCTGCGTGGTCTGGGACTCATGTCACCGATACTGGTCCTGATCCCGTTAGTCCTAGGAGGAATCTATAGTGGTCTTGCGACCCCCTCGGAAGCTGCGGCATTGGGGTTGACCGGCACATTGGCTATCACAATTGTCTTGAGGCAATTAACCTGGAAAGTGTTCGTCGACTCGCTGGGCGGGGCGGTTCGGATCACATGCATGGCACTTTCGATCCTGGTCGCGGCTGGGGTGTTGTCGTCGGCCATGGGGTTTCTCCACATTCCGCAGGAAATCTCTAAGTTAATTGTCAAGCTGGATCCCGGTCCCTATGGGTTGATTCTCATGATCGGTGTTTTTTATCTGGTGTTGGGTCTGTTCATGGAAGGATTGTCGATTTGTGTGATGAGCCTACCGATTACCTTGCCGCTCATCATCGCTGCCGGCTACGATCCAATTTGGTTCGGAATTTTCCTCGTTATTACCGTCGAATTGGCACAGGTAACGCCTCCTGTCGGTTTTAACCTTTTTGTTCTACAAGCGTTATCAGGCAAACCAATTGAACGAGTTGCTGTGGCTGCATTCCCGTTTTTTCTGCTATTGGCGTCGACCGCCGTCCTGCTGGTCATCTTTCCCCAAATTGCTTTGTGGCTACCGGATGTTTTGTACTAGTTAGTCGCATGACGTGGCATGGGAATCCTGTCAACCCATATCTAGACTTGCCGCGGATGTCTCCGGATCGAAAAGAACTTGCTTTAATAAAATAACAATGCTGCGGCTGATTCGGTTTCTGCGAACGTTTCTGTACCCGATGTGTAAGTCTGTGTTGAGAGCCTTCACTGAGTAAAATCCCCTACATGGTTCCCAAAGCTTGAATCAGTCCAGTCTCTACTAGATCGATCTTGTTTCTTCAATTAATGAATATCGGGCAAGGTACAACCCAATCTATGGTCCTTGGCTCGGGTTGGGTGCATTTCCTTAGCCCTCGGGAAAGCCTGAACTGTCGTGTCAGCCGGGACAGAGCAGGATGATAATAGGGGTCCGCAGTTCCCAGTTGTTTCTGATAACGTATGGTAAAGAGCACCGAATCCTCCGGGTGAGGGTCGGAGAAGATTCCTAGCCCGAACCCCGACTCAGGCATCTTTGGGTCTGCAATTGCGCTCGATTTGTTCTCTCTTGCACGAGTGATTGACTCGTAGTGACGCAGTACCGCCTCACCATCACATAGAATCCTGTACCCGGCTTTTCTCAGTCGAAGACACAAATCAATATCCTGAAAGCCGACGCTCAGTTTCTCATCAAATCCGCCAATAGCTGCAAATACAGCGGTCCGCAGGAGAAGACAAGCTGCCGTTACTGCGCTGAAGTCCCGAGTAACAATCCACGGCATTGGCTCATTGGAAACATCTTTCAGGTAGGGGCTGGAGTATGGTGACTGTCCCATGTAATGGTCGGCGACACCCATCCCGGTGATGACCCCGGCATGCTGAATATTATTATCCGGAAACAACAATGTGGCGCCTACTGCGCCAATCTCTGTTCTTCCTATCTTGTCCAGCATGCTCTCAAGCCAGCCATATTCCAGTGCTTCTACATCGTTGTTCATGAAAAGAACCGTGTCACAGTCTTTACTGATGTGACGAACTGCCATGTTGTTTATTCGTGAGAAATTGAAGGATTCGTTGTAACGAATTACAGTGTGATTCTCGGACAATGCAGACAAGTATCGCTGGGTTTGGTAATCATCGGACTTGTGATCTACTACGAGCAGTTCAATACGATCTGCAGAGACGGTTCTCAAGATGGAATTGACTGCGAGTTCTAGCATGTCTCCCTGGTTGTGTGTCGGAATTATTACAGCTGTTTTACCATTCCTGCCGCCATGGTATCGAACCGCACGGCACCCGGGAGTCGCAACAGGGTGGACAGTTGCATTCCTAAATCCAACATTGTGTAGAAACTCCTGGAAGTATTCAGGTTCCAGTCGAAGGTGTTGACGATTATTAAGTTGTCCGATGTAGAGCAGTGCTGGGATGTGAGAGATTTTTTGTGCTCTATATAGTGACTGTAGAATTAACCATTCGTTGAGAGCAAAGGTGGCCACAGCAGGCATAGCTACATCGGATGGTAAAAGGCAAGTTCGAATTGCCGTCAGAAAACCCAGACAAGGTGCTGCTAGAAGTTCATCAAAACTGAACGCGTGACGAAGAGTAAGCCGCTGTAATGTTGACTCATCGTCGGCAGAGTAAGCTTCATCGCCATAGATAATGTCAGCGTTTGTTGTTTCTGCGAAATGGAGTATCGTTCGCACGGCATCTGCAGTTAGAAGATCTCCCAAATTGATGACAGCCAGGTAATTACTATCCTGTCTCTTCGGTTCCCTAGAAAGAGAGAGCCAATCTATGCCTCCAACATGGATCGAAGAATGTTTGACGGCTAGTTTCGTTGCACACTGTCGTAAATTTGGCGTGGTCTCTGGAGAGCAGATGATCAGCAGTCGCCAAAGTCTTCGATCCTGTTGTAATACACTGGCGATAGTCCGATTAAGGTCGGACACACTACCTCGTGTCACATATAGTACAAGATTGATCAGTGAAACAGGGTGAGGCTCGAGTCGCTCCTTGGTTTGATCTCGATGACCGTCGCTGGAACCTAGATAATGCTGGTACCAACTCGCTACTGTAAATGACGGAATTAGGCTCATATTGGTTTTGTGGATCAACCACTTTTTCGCCGCGGTCATATCTCGCCGTAGACAAAAGCTGGAGACTTTCGCCAGGCGACCTAGCCGGTGCGACCTGCTGGCGAGTAACCCATGGCGAAGAACAAAAAAGAGCAGCGGGATATGCCGGATGCAGGTGAGTCGAAATCTGTCTATTCTGAATCGCCCCCGAACCGGAGCCTCTATTCGAAAATGGCTTTCAAGATCAAGGTCGAATGGGTCAAATCGAAACTCTGCCGCTGATGTTGGAAAGTGGAACAAGTGTCGAATCTTTCCGTCAACATGAGCACGCAAAGTGATAACATTCTTTTCCGAAGCGGGAGTATTGTGAAGATGGGGATAAATCTTTGGCGTGAACAGCGCATCGGGTGCTAGAACTTCTGCTTGGTAGCTCATTATGTACCACCCGGATCTGAGACCTTGGCTTCTAGGTAATACTTGAAACTGCGGATCTATGCCGGTACAGACAAACTCTTGAGCGCTTTGGTGCACATCCTTTAACGGAACGAGGGTGCAACTCGTAGAGTGGAATCCAGCCAGATGACCCGCAAAACCAAGCAGGCGGTGGAGAATTATTCGAGTTTCGATTGTCATCGCTCGTTCAAAGAAGTTGAGGATACCTTTTTATGAAAACTCCGATCATTACATTACTGCGCTCCACGGGGTGTTTAAGCATAGCGCCGTCCCACCTAGCTCTTTGACCAGGGGTAAGTTAGAGTACCGTCAAACAACCGGGGACATACCACCGTCGATATTGATAGATGCACCGGTCACGTAGCTCGACCGTGGAGATGCCAGGAAACAAATTACGTCACCGGCTTCCATCGCTTCGCCGACGCGGCCGAGTGGCACGTTGGCCGCCATGCTCTGCCAGTGGTCATCGAGGGAATAACTCTGATCTTTCTCATGTGCGCGGGCCCACGAGGCCCGGTGCTGGCCACTTTTGATCAGTCCGATACAGATCGTGTTGACCCGGATGTTGAACTCTGCCAGTTCCTTAGACCAGGTCTTGGTCAGTGAGATGCCGGCTGCCCGTGACAGTGCAGTCGGCTGCGTTCCGGCACCTGGCGCCTTGCCACCAGGAGTAGTGGTGTTGATGATCACGGCCGATTCGGACTGCTTTAGATAGGGCAAGGCGTGCCGCGTGCCGTACACCGCGCCATAGACCTTGAGTTCGATGTCTGCAGTCATCTTTTCATTCGACATGTCTTCGAGCCTGGACGTTGATGAGGTGCCGGCGTTGTTGACCAGTATGTCGAGCCCGTCCCACTTATCGGTAACCTGGGCGATCAGGGACACGACTGAAGATTCGTCACGCACGTCGGTTGATATGCCGATCACCGGGTTCCCGGTCCGAGTCGAGATCTCGGAAACCGCATCGTCCAGACGACCCTGATCACGAGCGGCTATCGCAACGTGAGCCCCTTCCTGTGACAATGACAGCGCGGCAGCCTTTCCGATTCCGTCACTGCCACCGGTGATGACCGCCACTTTCCCTTCAAGTTCAAGATTCATAAGTTCGATTCCTTCAATTTGCTGCGTTAACGTTGCTGTAGACGAGTCTGTGTTGAGTGTTTGGATATTTTTCCCGTATCAGCCGTGACCGATCGTATATCACCATGTGCTTGGAAAGCTTTTGAAAGTCCTGCCGATGGTACGAATATCCTGCAACAGTTCACGCACCTCGCCGTCAGGAATATCTTCAGGCATGGTGAGAGTCAGGCTGTCGGTCTGACCACCGTACCGGGCTTTGACCTTCTGCGGAAGGTCGTCATAGGTCGCGACGACAGCAAAGGTCTCCAGCACCTCGTCCGGCACTTCGGCCGCCATCTGGGACCACTGGCCCTTTTTGGACATCTCGTGCAGCTTGAGCCCCAGGTCCTGCCAGCCGTGGAGTGCCAGAACATCATGGTAAGTACGGGTCGAACCATAGAAAGCAAGACGGTAGCGGACCTTTTCACGCTCGGTATTCAGGGCAACCTCATCCTTACCGGTGACGACAAACCCACCGCCCCAAATGTCGAAGGTGCTGCGCTCGCGCCCATTCCGAGCGAGGCCCTTGTTGATTTCGGGTAGGGCGACCTGCTCGACATACCTGCGGGTCGCAAAAGAGTGCAGGCGTACGCCGTCACACGCCTCACCGGCAAGACGCAGCAGGGCTGGTCTGACAGCGGCTATCGTGATGGGGATGGGTCCAAGGCCCGATGGTTGCGGTGAGAATTCGGGTGTCATCAAGGTGAAGGAATAGTGCTCGCCCCGAAAATCGAGCTTCTCACCGAATTCCCAGCAGCGCCATATGGCACGCAGGGCACCGATGTATTCTTTGAGGCGCGGATACGGGGGTGACCAGGGTACGCTGAAGCGTCGCTCATTGTGCCCCTTGACCTGGGTTCCCAGGCCAAGGGTGAAACGGCCGCCAGAGTGCACGTGTAGGTCCCAGGCTGTGGTGGCAATCACCATGGGACTTCGCGGAAAGCAGACTGTAATGGCCGTACCGAGCTGGATTCGTTCGGTTGCGACGGCAGCAAAGGCCAGTGGTATGAACGGATCGCTGGCAAGCTCAAAAGTCAGTGCACCATCGAAGCCAAGGGCCTCTGCTGCCGTGGCTGCGGGACCTGCGGCTCGCCAGTTGTCGATTGGAATACCTGTTTCTATTCTCAACGGTTGCTCCTTGTAAGTGGTTTGAGTGTCGAGAGCCTTCGGGCCTGGATAATTTTATGAAGAATCAGGGCTGGCCTGTATGCCGTAAGCCAGCCAGTGCTTGATCAGGTGGTGAGCGATAGCAATGGGTCGCGGTGCCGACAGCTCCTCGTTAAGGCCTGTAAAAAGTGCCTGAACCTCGTTCTTCGCGAACCATCTGGCCCATTCCAGTTCGTTGTAGTTGATGTCAAGTGCCATCTGTTCCGCAATCGCAAAGCAGCCAATCATCAGTGTCGCCGGAAACGGCCAAGGTTGACTCGTAAAGTAGCGGACCGCACCGACCTCGACACCCGATTCTTCCAGGATCTCCCGTCGAACAGCTTCTTCAATACTTTCACCCGGTTCCATGTAACCCGCCAACGCGGAAACCAGATTACCGGGATAACCCGGGTTCCGACCCAGTAAGCACTGTTGACCATCTGCTGAAACCACCAACATAATGACGACCGGATCGACACGCGGGAATATCACTGTATTACAGGTAGTGGATACGCATCTTCGTTGAGCCCCTGCCTTCTGGGGATGCGTAGCTGCACCACAGCGAGCGCAGTAAGGGTTCTGAGCGTTCCAGTTTAGAAGTGACCGGGCCTGGGCCACGATGGCGGCACGGCCATCATCGAGTTGTGCAGCAGCTGACCGGGCATCTACGAAACCAGCGCCACCGGGCTCGAGGAGAACTCTGGCCTCATCTCCGATTGAAGCTGTGAAACAGGCGTTGTCATTCTGGTCAAGGCCCAGAAAGATGCTTGAGCTCTCAGCTGTAACCTGATCGGGCAACTGGTCAGCGGCGACCCAGTAGAGGTCGGGAAGCGGTTCCCGGCACATCGCGACCTTAAGATCCCAGAACGGCAGGTAACGGGTTGCCGGATGGCGGCGGCACGATTCAAGCCAGTCTGAATTTTCACGATTGCGATCGGCACGATGGAGCAGGCTGCCTGTATACGGAACACTGGGTCCTTCCCGGTCCAGAGCCGAGATGGGGAAGTCGCCCCTCTCACCTGAACGCATACCTGATCTCCTGGAAATTTGGCGTCTGCTGGCCTTTTATTTTGATCCTCATCAGTGTGCTAACTGCCGTAACGCTCGACCAGGGCTGTCACATCTTCGGCAACCTTGTTCAGATGGTAACGCTGAAAGTTCTCCAGCGTCACGATACTGGTCGGGTCTTCGATGCGGTCAAGATAAAGCTTCCCATCCAGGTGATCGACTTCGTGCTGGTAGGTGGCTGCAGTCATACCCCTGACGATCGTCGAAATAGCTTTGCCGTTGCGATCCCATGCCTGGACGTCTATCTCGCAGTAGCGGCGTACCTGGCCCCTGAGATCGGGTACGCTCAGGCAGCCTTCGTAATTGGTGAACATCGCGTCGCCAACTGGCGTCAGTACCGGGTTCACCAGAATCGTCAAGGGAATATGGGGCCGATAGGGATACCGCGGGTTTTCCCGCACTTCTACAGCGCAGATCCTGAGTGACTGGTAAACCTGGTTGGCGGCCAGACCTGCACCATTGGCCTCGCGCATCGTCTCGACCAGGTCGTCCAGAAAACCCTGCATCTCATCGGTCTTCAGTTCCTCCCTGGTCAGTGTACGGGTGGGTGTTCGAAGAACAGGATGCCCGATCTGGGCAATTCGCAAAGGGCGACGCATGAGTGCCTCCTAGGCTTGTGTGCGATTTTTCTTGGATTGAAATTTTGACTATGCGGACTTTTGAAGGCCCAGGCAAGGTCTAGTCGTTGTTCGAGACAAAGATTGGAATCTACTAGCGAGGAGGTCAACTGAAAACTCGGGACCCTAGAGGCCGGAATGACAGGCCGGGCTAGACAGTGTCATATTAGACGGATCGTCCGCGAGGCTTGGGTTCCAGCTGGTCTGCGAGGGCGTTATGGCTTGACGTCGTTTCGATTTGTGAGGAACAAGATTGACGATCATGGCCGATCGTGTAGCCAGCAACCGGCCTGGGGTGGATATTCCAGGTTTTGTTCTGGCACGATTCCGATTGGGAATTATGAATGGTGAGTTCTGACCAATAGCTGGTACAGATTCGACTTGACTCGTCGTATAGGTTCAGAGTGCCAAACGCGCTTTGGGCTGAGGAATTCGGCAGCCGTGTGAATAGACTATGAGTTCTCCTCTTTTGCTTGATCAGAAGACACTTGCCACCCTCGCAGTGTCCTGCAGGTCGATCGCAGACCTGATTGAAGTCCTGTTGCGGACCCGCGATGAGGGGGATGCTGCTAGCCTGCCAAAGTTGAGCTTTTCCAGTCACTCGGGAAATCTTTTCCAGGCCATGATGGCTGTCTCGGAGAGCCCGGCCTACGCGACCATCAAGGCGGTCGGGCTGTCACCCGATAACGCAAAGTGTGGGTTACCCCACATCGGCTCCACTGTGACGTTGTTCGATACAGCGAGCGCTCTGCCCGTCGCCCTGATGGACGGTGGATGGCTTACCGGCGTACGAACTGCCGCGATCACCCTTCTGGCGGCCAGTCGCCTTGCGCCGCCCAATAGTAGGCGGATGGGTTTCATTGGTGCCGGGGTCCAGGCTCGAAGCCACCTTGCGGCCTTTCGAGAGATATTTCCTATCGAGGAGGTGTGGATCTATAGTCGGACGCCGGAAAGTTCCCAACGTTTCGCAGATCAGATCAACGTGCCTGGTATTCGAACCTGGATTCCGAATCATCCTGAAGAGGTGCTTGAAAACAGCGATGTTGTCATCTCCTCGGTACCTGATGCTAAGGGTTTCAAGCCATTTCTGGATCCCAACCGGTTGCCGAGGTCTTCTTTTGGTGGACTCGTCGACTGCGGACGATCGTGGTCTTTGCAGAAGCTCGAGCCAAACGACTGGGTCTGTATCGACGACCGAGAGCAGGACCGGCTCTCCAAGACCCCACTGGTTGAACCATCGCGTGTCAATCAGGACATCTCGGAACTTGTCTTGAATGCTTCCGGAGTTCCGGAATCAGCCGGCAGGCGCTTTCTTGTGTTTCGGGGTATGGCGATTGGAGATCTCGCTGCAGCAATCATAGCCTATAAAGCTGCACTTGAGGCCGGTGTCGATCATCCGGTTTTCGGACCCGGCTAGTGGCTCGGGGCGCGTTCAAAGAAATCACTGCATATCGTGCCCACAGCCTTATGTCACCCTCTCCAGCACAACCAGAAGCAATTGGGGTCGTACCCAGAATGATCCCAATCAGCCAAAGTCAAGAATCGCCGGGGCGGGTACCGTCCTGCTCCGGACATTGACCGGGAACCTGAAGGGCGCTGCCTGGCTTATGACAGCTGTTGTCGGCATGGCCGTTCAGAGTGCACTGGTTAAATGGCTGGGGCAAAATATCGAGAGCATACAGATCATGTTCCTGCGCGGTGCAATTGGGTTATTGATGGTGCTCCCGCTTCTACTGCGCCCGAGCGTTCGGATTTATACCGGGAACATCAAGCTTCATATTCTCAGAGCGATCGCCGGTGTATTGTCTATGTTTTGCTGGTTCTATGCTCTAACCAGGCTTTCGTTAGCTGAGGCAACTTCTTATTCGTTCACTATGCCATTATTTCTAACGGTACTTGCCTGGAGTCTGTTGAAAGAAAAACCGGAATGGCGGGTCTGGTGCGCGACGGTCATTGGATTTTGCGGTGTCTTGATTATGATGCGTCCAACTCAAGTGACGATGGAGTTGGCGACGCTTTCTGGATTGGCTGCGGCATTATTTCATGCACTGGCGGCAATTTTGATCAAGACTCTTTCTAATAAAGAATCGGCTGTACACCTGCTTCTTTACTTTCCGATTGTCGCGATCGTAATTCTTGCAGTGCCGGCTCTGGTGAGATGGGAGGATCCTTCTCTTATTGAGTGGTTCGGACTCATCGGTGTCGCTGGGTTAGGTGTACAAACCCAATGGAGCTTTATACGTGCTTGTAGACTTGCAGATATGTCTGTGATTGCGCCGTTTGATTACTCCCGGCTTCTGTTTGCGGCAATTCTGGGTTATGTGTTTTTTGTTGAGATCCCCGACTACTGGACAATAGCTGGAGCAGTAGTGATCGTACTCACCACGCTGTATGTCGCTAGAAGGGGAGCTACGTCGTGAATATCAGGAGAACACAATGGGACGCCCTTTACCCGGTCAAGAACTGACATTTTCGGAGTCTGAATATCAGATTCGACTGAATGTTGTTCAGCGGGATCTATCACGTCGGCAGCTTGCCGGCGGGATTCTTTTTGACCCGGAAAACATCTATTGGTTGACTGGATTTCAGACCATAGGCTACTTCACGTTCCAGTGTCTTCTGGTGTTGGCCGACGACAAGCCGATTCTGGTCTCGAGACAGGTAAACGGCTTTCTCGCCGCTGTCACGCCAACCCTGTCACGATTTGAAGGGATCGAAGACCATCGGTCGCCGATAGATGTTCTTCTTGGCCTGGTCAACGGTCTGTTCCCGGATGGCGAAGCTATCGGGATTGAAACAGGTGCCTGGTATATGACGGTGCGTGACTATCTTGAACTGAAGGGCGGTTGCGTGTCGGAACTCGTGCAATGGAACGATCACATCGAGCCGTTCAGGATCATCAAGTCAGAGGGACAGGTGAGTCGGATGAGAAAGGCGGCTCGCGCAGCAGAGGCCGGGCTGGACGCAGCGCTGGCTGCGGTCCGGGTCGGTGCTTCCGAGAACGATCTCGCAGCTGCAATGCACAGCGCTGCCATCGGAGCGGGCAGCGAGTATCTGGGGCACCCCCCACTGGTAGTCAGTGGTGAGCGAACGGCCCTGTGTTTTGCAACGTGGAAGCGAAGGGTTCTGAAAAAAGGTGACGTGGTGCTCTTGGAATCGGCAGGTTGTATTGACCGCTACCACGCGATCGTGGCCCGGTCCGCCGTGGTCGGTAAGGCGAACTCGAAACAGCGGGATATGTCGGCGGTCATTCTGGAGGTTCTTGAGCAGGCGATCAGCAGCATCCGCCCCGGAGTGACGTCGGCTGAGGTCGACAGCAAGTGCCGGGAAATCGCTGAGAAAAACGAAGTGTCTGGTCGATTTGCCCATAGAACGGGCTACGCCATAGGAATCGGCTTTCCACCCAACTGGTCCGAAGGCAGATTTCTTGCTTTGAGACCTGAGGATCCCACCGTGCTGAAGGCCGGGATGACGTTTCACTGTGTGCCGACACTATTCGATGACGAGTATGGAATGTGTTTCAGCGAGAGCGTCCTGGTGACAGACCATGGGTGCGAGGTATTGACACAGTATCCGAGGAAACTGTTCGAGATCAGTGGTTGACCGATGGCCTTTATCAGTGACTCGCAAACAATTCTTGGTCTCCTTGAGCAGAATGCGGAACTTTCTGCCGGGCGCTCCTTCGCCAGTTTCGGGGGTCAAGAAATTCGTACTCGAGAGTTGCGCGACAAGGCGAGGCAAACAGCATACCTGCTGGCCGAGCAGGGCGTTAGACCGGGAGACCGGGTGGCGGTTATGCTCGATAATCACCTGGACAACCTGGTGCTCTTCTTTGCACTGGTCTGGGTCGGCGCTATCCACGTACCGGTCAACACAAGGCTTCGGTACGACAGCCTGCGTTATCTCGTGGAACACTCCAGACCGAAGTTGATCGTTGTCGAAGATCGGTATGTCACACATTTACCTCCTCAAGAAGGGCTTGTCCAGCAAAGGCTGTGTGTGACACATAAGGCGTCCGAAGGATTTGACTGGTCGATGGATCAGGACGCGATAAAGGTTCAAGGATCGGATTATCCGGGCCCGGCTGATGTGCAACCTTCTGATGTTATTTCTATCATGTATACCTCTGGGACCACTGGTCCCCCAAAGGGTGTCCAGGTGACAGATAAGATGTTACGTGCTTCGGCCTTCGCCAGCGCTAAGGCGTCCGGTGCTGTAACAGGGGATATCTTTCTTGTTTGGGAGCCCTTGTACCACATCGGGGCTCTGCAGCTGTTGCCACTGGCCCTGGGTGTCGGTGTCCAACTGGCTCTGGTCGACCGGTTCAGTGTGAGCCGGTTTTGGGACCAGGTGAGAGAAACTGGCGCGACACAGATCCACTTTCTAGGCGGCATCCTACAGATGCTGTTACGGCAGAAGGCGAGTGTCATGGACACCCGTCACCCATGCCGGATTGCCTGGGGCGGGGGCGCCCCGGCCGGAATTACCACGAAATTCCAGGCAAGATTCAATGTCGAGGTTCGCGAAAACTATGGAATGACTGAAGCGTCCAGTCTCACGAGCATCAACAAAGATGGCCACAAAGGGTCAGTTGGAAAACCAGCCCCTTATTTCGAGGTAAGGGTCGCCGACGGTGAGGGTCATCAGGTGGCTACCGGGCACAAAGGTGAAATCATTGTGCGGGAGCTGGAGCAAGGCCTGATTACGCCGGGGTACTTTGAAGACGAGAAGGCTTCCAGGGAAGTGATTCGTGACGGCTGGTTTTTTACCGGAGACATCGGGTATTTCGATGAATCAGGTTACCTCTATTACGCCGGCCGTCTAAAGGACAGCATCCGGCGTCGTGGGGAAAATATTTCGGCCTGGGAGATTGAACGGGTGGTCGAACAACTGGAATATGTTGAACAGGCAGCCGCAATAGGTGTGCCCGATGAAATCGGCGACGAGGAGATCAAACTTTTCGTCAAACTTGCCGCGCACGCTGGCGTCCCATCCCCGGGTGAGTCGGTGTTCCGCTGGTGCCAGGAACGGCTGCCAGGATTCCAGGTGCCAAAGTATCTATCTATTGTTGATGAATTTCCCATGACAGGTACGGAGCGTATTCGCAAGGAACTGCTGTCACCTGCGATTGAGGATTCCGAAACCATGGTCAACGATATTACTGGCCCCTGAAGCCGGGGCACCTGTAGGGGACCTTTCTGGTCAGATGCAGGATTTTCTAACGTGCGGCGGATGTCTGGGCAGGGGTGGTCATGTACCGGCACTGGCCACTCGGGGTGTTTGTAAGAGCACTGTGCTACCCACTTGATCCAGTGAGCCGAAGTGTTCTTCAACTGCTGGGAGTACTCGTTCTCCAAATAGTTCTATGGATTTCATCACTGCAGTTTGCGGCAGAGAACCAAACTGTACAAACAGGCTGATGTGGCTGGGTTCGATCGCTTCGATTTCGGCGATCAACTGGTCGGTGCACTTCGCGGGATCGCCAATCAGTGCATTGTTCTCTATCTCTTCAAGGGAAGGCTCTCCCTCGGCTGGCATTTCCCTGAGTATGGCACCGTCCAGTTGCTGGTACTTGTTGCGCATACTGGCCGCGACCCGAGCGGTGTACCGAACATTGTCCGCAGCGTGCCGGGCATCTTCGACTGACTGGGTGACGTGAAGGTTTCTCTGAATGGCAAAAGGAAGCTCCTCTCTCGGTCTGCCAATTTTCTCGTAGACGTCAGCCCAGCGGGATTTGACGCTAACGAGTGTCGATGCTGGTCTGGGCCCGGCAGTTGCAAAAGGGACGTAGCCGCTTTGCGCGATCCGTTCCATCAGCGCCGGCGAATCGGAAAGTCCGGTAATCCAGGTTTCCGGCAGATTGTTCTGTACTGGTGAAATTGAAAGGGGCGAGGCCGGAATATGGAAAAACTCACCTTGGTACTCATATTGCCCTTCACGATAAGCCATCTCATAGATATCCAGTATCTCTGAAAACATCGGTTTCGACTGGTTCAGGTCAACACCGAAACGTTCGAATTCGTATTCCTGGTAACCACTGCCCAGACCGATAACCAGACGGCCGTCGCTGAGATTGTCGACCATCGCGATCTCTTCGATCATCCTCACCGGGTTGTACAGCGGTGTCACGAGGCAGGCCGTGCCGAGACGGATCTTCCGGGTCAAGGGCGCGCAGTAAGCGGCCATCACAAGGGGAGACGGGCAGAGGCAGTAGTTTGAGAAATGGTGCTCGGCAAACCAGGCAATGTCGAAGTCAAGCTGCTCGACGGCATGGGTCTGCTCCACGATGTCCGCAAAAACAGCCTTGTCTGGCTTGGCCGG
>CAZVVN010000080.1:0-13591 GCA_964630665.1 uncultured Acidiferrobacteraceae bacterium
AAACGATCCGATGGGCATGTACGAGTAATCTCCCGGCCTCCAAGATGCCCAAGGTGTGTACGTTTGATGACAGTGCGGGCGGGCCTACCGCGTGGGCCTCGTTAAGTCACGAAGATAAGGCGAGTAAAACGGCGTGTTGGGATCACGAATACGCAGCCGGTGCAGGAAGCGGAAATGGTTGGGTAGTCGGAGAAAGCATTTATCCGGGTGATCAAGCCGACGTCAGGGACGCCGCGACAAACAGCGTGGGATCGATGAGCTGGCCGCCAACGGCTATGCTTTGCCAGTAAAAGTAAACTATCCCCCTTGCACAGCACACATGCGCAGAGCAACCCATGAGAAGCGGTACACTAATAATCCAAGAAGAGTGTAAGTGACTAGGCAGCAGGACTCTCCCCCGTCCTCGCACGGGTTCAAAAAACTTGACTCTGTAGGAATGTAGCGGATCTCGCTCCCGGCGTGCCTGCTTAAGTGATACCTTCGGATAACGCCCTATAGTGTAGGAATCTTCTTTAGTACCTAATTCGCCGCTGTCGTTGCGACGTTTAAATCGGTACTTAAAGCGGAAGGATTTTGCGCCGCTAGGGAGTATCCAAACGGAGAGCGAGCCACCATCGACCAACTTATAAATTTTTTCGCGCGGTTGCGTGGTGCGAATCTGGCTATCGGTCAGACAGGCCATTGGGGGTAAATCCTGATCGCCATGGAATTTACCCCTAGTGCTACCCCCTCGTTGGGGGTAATTCAAATGAATTTAGGGGGTATTAATGGAGTACAAAATGAGAAACTATAACTATTATTATAGAGTGAATCGGTCTTTATAGGATCTTTATGGAGGCTGAGGCCGGAATCGAACCGGCGTACACGGCTTTGCAGGCCGCTGCATAACCACTCTGCCACTCAGCCCGGGTTCTATACGCTGTTTATCATTTTTGCCGCAACGAGTCCTGTTAAAAGCGGCAATTTACGGATTTGACCGGCCGTATTATAGATGAACAAACCCGCTCTCCGGTGCACTCGATCAACGAATTACGTTAATCAGTCCGGTGGAGTATCCTTCGCAGAGCTTTCAGCCAACGAAGCCTGCGCCTAGTTCGGCCTGCTTTGAGCACCCCGTATCAGGCGTCCTGGAAGTTGCCCAGTGTGTTCTCCTTCCGTGTGGGTTTCAACGCCGGCAACCAGTGTGTGTAGATATCCGAAAGAACGCTGAACCAGGCGCTTTCCGCCCGCGGGTAAATCATAAGACATTGCAGGTCTATCGAGCCCGATACGGGCCAGATCCACCACATTGATATCTGCCCTGTAACCTGGTGCCAGCACCCCACGATCCTGCAACCCGAATGCATTGGCGGTCCGGCTGGTCTGCTTAGCCACCAGGAACTCGAGATCAATCTGCGGACCACGGTTCCGATCGCGCGCCCAGTGCTGCACCAGGAAGGTCGGGTATGCGGCATCACAAATGGTCGCGACGTGGGCACCGGCATCACCCAGGCCACAGATCGTGTGCTCTGACATCAACATCTCCCGCAGATCCTCAAGGTTGCCATGGGCATAGTTCTCGAAAGTATGCAGAAGCATATTGTCTCCCCTGCCTGCCAGCAGAATCTCCATCGCAATCAACCAAGGGGAGGCTTGTCTGCTTTTTGCTCGTGCGATGATGGAGGTTTCCGGTGAGGGCTCGTAATCCAATGACTCACCCAACTCGTAAGTGCGTTCAAATGCATTCAAAATCCAGCGCGTATGATCGTTGTCTGGGACCTCATCTACCAGGCGACTCTGAAGCGCCGGGTTCTCCTGCAACCGCCCTATTTTTTGCTGTAAACCCAACTCGCCAAGTTCCTTCCACACGGCGTGAGTCGAAAACGGGTTGACACTGGTATCCAGTCCCATGAGGATACCGATCGGCCGGCACCCGACCTGCCCTGTTACCGCAAGACCTTCCTGGTTCGCGGCTTTGATGGCGCCCAAAGTGTCCCGCCACAGATCCGTCGCGTGGTTGACCTGCAGCAGGAGTACAGAAAGCGGGCGTCCCGACAGCCGAGCCGCATCCAGCAAAGTGTCCATCTCGCCGGGACCCATGTCGGAGTTGACCTGAATCACACCCGATCCCGCTCTTCCCATGGCTTGAGCGATACCCGCCAGCTCCGCCTCACCTGCCGAAAGACTCGGCGTCGGCCGGCCGTCCGCGGCTTTATGCTTGGTGGTTCTGGAGGTTGAGAATCCGAGCGCACCACAACGAAGCCCTTGTTCGACAATCTCGCCCATGCGCTCGATCTGGACGGCATCGGGTGGCACTGCGTGGTCGGCTCCATCCATACCCATGACATAGAAACGCAGGGCACCGTGGGGAATCTGCGCACCGACGTCCATGACTTTTGGTTTCGAATCCAATACGTCCAGGTATTCGGGAAAGGTTTCCCAGGAAAAGTCGATCCCTTCCGAAAGGACGGTGCCCGGGATATCTTCGACACCCTCCATGAGGTTAATCAGGTAGTCTTCACTGGATTGTCGAACTGGCGCGAAGCCAACTCCGCAATTGCCGAATACCGCAGTGGTCACGCCGTGCCAGGATGAAGGCGTCAGACAAGGATCCCAGGTGACCTGGCCATCATAGTGAGTATGGATATCGACCCAGCCGGGCAGCACCAGCGCCCCGTCAGCATCGATCGTCCGCCGGCCTGCCCCGACATCCTGTCCTACTTCGGCGATCAGCCCATCTTGGACCGCAAGATCCGCATGGCACCTTGGCCCACCGGTACCGTCGACGACTGTGCCGTTCTTGATAATGAGATCGTACATGTTTAGCTCCTGCTACGGGTGCGCTCGAAAGATTCCCTCCCGGGCCCCGATAAAATTATCACCCTGGTCCCTCGTGTTTTCCTGGAAAGATGATCCAAGACCCGGCGACGGTTGCACCGATACTTTCAGTGGCTCAATTAGACTATAGCTACAATAACACACAGGCGTAGCGTAACGTCCTGAAAATCTGAGACGAATAATGAGTGACCGAATTACAGTTTGGGGCATTGGCACCGCTCGGGCCATGCGCGTTCACTGGATGCTGCATGAGTCGGACCTGAAATACGAGTGTCGGACCATCGGCGCCCGAACAGGAGAGACGCAGACGCCGGCTTACCTCTCACTCAACGCTAAAGGCAAGATTCCAGTATTTCAGCATGGCGGGTTTACGTTATCAGAGAGTGTTGCAATCATTCGCTACATCGGCCGAAATTTCGAGCTGCCGGAGGGGTTTTTTGTGCCCGCCAACTGCTTTGAAGAGTCTCGACTGGAGGAGTGGTGTGCGTTTATTGCCATGGAACTGGATGCCCATCCCCTCTATACCATGCGCCGGCACGGGGACTTGAAACATATCTATGGGGAGGCCCCGGAGGCTGTGGATTCGGCTAGAGAATATTTTCTGAAACAGCTCAATGCTGTGGTCCCACCGGTACTTGAGAACAATCATTATCTGATGGGAGATGACTTCAGTGTGGCTGATATTTTGCTGACCACCTGTCTCGATTGGGCCCATGGCTACGACATACCACTGCCAATGGTAATAATGGACTACCGGCAGCGGGTCAGTCTGCGCCCCGCCTATCTTTCTGCGCTTAAGGTGTGCTATCCAAAACCGTCAAACACCGTGATCCAGAACGGAGACGAAAAGTGACCGGCCCGTTGTCTGGCATCCGTATCTTGGATCTGACGACCATGGTGTCGGGCCCCATCGCGACCATGCTGCTGGCAGACCAGGGCGCAGAAGTGATTAAAGTTGAAGCGCCCGGGGGCGATTACATGCGTCGAGTTGGTGTAAAGCATCGAGGCATGAGCAGCTCCTTCCTGACCTGCAACCGGGGCAAGCGATCATTGTGCCTTGACATCAAGCGCCCAGCGGGTCTGGACATTGTCAAACGACTGGCTTCAACAGCAGATGTTTTTGTGCAGAACTTTCGTCCGGGTGCAATCAAACGGATGGGACTGAGTCGCGGGACCGTTTCAGATATTCGCCCGGACATTATCTATGCTTCCATCAGCGGCTTCGGTGATACCGGACCCTGTTCACATCAGAGGGTCTACGACCCGGTCATCCAGGCCTTGTCCGGAATGGCGGATGTTCAAATGGACCAGCACAGTGGTCTGCCCCGGATGGTTCGAACCATCATCTGCGACAAAACCTCTGCGCTCACTACTGCACAGTCGATCACAGCAGCACTGTTCAGGCGGGAACGCACCGGCGAAGGGGGACATGTCGGAGTGGCGATGCTGGATGTGATGATCGGATTCTTGTGGCCGGAAGCGATGGCAAGCCTCAGTTTTATTGGCAAGGAAGAGGATCCTGCGCATTCGCAGCGCAGCCCGGACCTGGTCTTCAAGTCACAGGATGGTTATCTGACCGCCGGCGCTATCAGTGACCTTGAGTGGGAGGGACTGTGCCGGGCACTGGACAGAGCTGACCTGATCGAAGATCCGCGATTCAAGACCGCGGCAGAGAGGGCGCACAACAGTGCAGAACGCCGTCAGATTACCTCCGACGAGATATCCAACTGGCCCTCTGCCGAGCTTTTAGCGAGGTTTGACACCGAGGGTGTCGCTGCGGCACCGATTCTTAACCGAACCGCGATCATGGATCATCCCCAGGTCATCGAAAATCGAATCTTCCAGCCCATTGAAGACAGTGTTCTCGGTTCGGTAAGGATGCCGCGTCCCGCGACCGTCTTCGATGACCAAGCCACATCGATCAGCACACTGGCGCCATTCAAAGGAGCCGACAACACGGCCATTCTCGGGGAGATCGGATATCAGCCGGAGCAAATCACCCAATTGACCAATGCCAAGGTGCTGTCTGAATCGCCACCGACAACGGCTTAGGGTCTCGAAGCTGATCTGTTTCGGTTCATGCCACGCGATCACCACGCCGAATCTCAGCCGCTCTGTTGTCAACGCCGGGCAGCATTTTCGCCGGATCTCGAGTCACCACAACGTCCATAACGGTCGGTCGCCCCTTGTGGGCTAGCGCAGAATTCAGCGCCTGACTTATTTGTTCTGGCGATTCGACCCTGATTCCGTGGCAGCCAAGAGCCTCTGCCACGTTGGCATAGTTGGTCTCAGAAAGCTCGGAAGCATGGTAAGAATCTTTTCCGTACATCATGTGCTGTAGTGCTTTCACGTACCCCGAGGCGCTGTTGTTGACAACGATAATCGTAAATTCCAGGTTCAAGCGCCGCGCTGTCTCGAGTTCGCCGAGCACCATATTGAAGCCCCCGTCACCCGTCAGGGAAACAACCGGACCCAGACCACAGCGTATCGAGCCAAGCGTTGCTCCAATGCCCCCGGGCACTCCATAGCCGATCGATGCAAACCCGCGGTCCGGTACAAACCCCCGTCCGGCCTGTTTAGTGTCGTAAAGCAACCCACCCCAGTGGGCTGCGAAGCCACCGTCGGCGACCAGGCTCGCGTCTTTTGGCAGGTGTAGATTCAATTCATGTAAAAGCCGTGCCATATTGATCGGCTTCTCAGTGGCAGTCAGTCTGGGCTCTACCAGCGCCCGCCACTGGTTCATCCGTCGGACTACCGTTGCAGCCCAGCCTGTAAACTGTTTTTGCAGCCCTTCGTTTCCGACAACATTGAGAAGCTCTGTCAGGCTTTCCCTGGCATCCCCCCAGAGGCTGACGGTCGGCATGACGTTGCGGCCGATTTCCTCAGCGACTATATCCAGATGAATAATCTTCTTTTTTAACGGGGGTAACGTATAGCGTTTGGTGGCGATCTCGCCTAACTTGCATCCCACCACCAGTAATACATCGGACTCTTCAATCAACTGATTGGCAATACGGTCATAACGCCCGAAGATACCGGCACTAAGGGGGTGAGTGCAGGCAATCGAGCCTTTGCCACTCATAGTGTGTGCGACCGGAATATTTGTCGATTCGGCAAACCGGGTTACTATTTCAGCTGCTCTACTGATGTGGACACCACCCCCACAGAGCATAAGTGGCCGCTTCGACTTACCCAGCAGCTTCGCTGCTGCACTAAGGCCCGCAGCTGCCGGCCTGGTGCGCATCGCTGGTGCTGCCATATATGTGGGATCAACAGCAAACTCGTTTTCCGGGAAAGTGCAGGTCGCATGGGCGATATCCTCGGGTATATCCACAACCACAGGTCCAGGCCGACCGCTGGTCGCAACCATAAACGCCCGCCGGAGTAACTCAGGAACCCTCTCGATCTGTTCGATACGTATCGTGTCCTTGACTGCGGGACGTAGAATCTCTAGCTGCCTGCTCTCCTGAGTCATGTTTTTCCAGGAATGCAGGCGATGTGTATTGCCGACCAATGCGACAACCGGGACCCCGGCATTCAGGCTTTCGACGAGTCCAGTAACAAGATTTGTTGCACCGGGTCCCAATGTTGCGTCACATAACCCCACGCGCCCCGTTACCTTTGCATAGGCATCGGCTGCAAAAGCCCCGCAGCGCTCGTCATTGATCAGGTGATGATCCAGTCCGAGTCGACGAGCGGCATCATAAAACGGCAATAACTGAAAGCCACCCATTCCGAAGATTGGTCCGGCCTCATGTGCCAATAACATTCGGGCGATCGCCTCCCCGCCCGTTATCTCGTTGACCGTCATTCAACAATCCCTCCATCGAACAGGTTTGGTGTGCCCGGACCGGAACATATCTGCTGGATAAGCACGACCGTCTCCTTATCGCATCAGTTCTCGAGCAGCAGAACTGATGCTTTCCGATGTTACCCGTAGCAAGTCTTCAAGAGGTGGCGCATAAGGGATCGGGACCCGCGGCGCTCCAATGCGCCTGATCGGCGCGCGCAGTGAAGAAAACGCCCGCTCTACGACAGTCGCCACGATCTCGGCACCAAATCCCACAACCTGAACCGCCTCATGGGCTACCAACAGGCGACCCGTTTTCTCGACACTGTTCAGTACGGCAGTCTTGTCCCAGGGCCAGAGGGTGCGCAGGTCAATCACCTCTGCGTCGATGCCCTCCTCGTCTAAGGCAACGGCCGCATGGATGGCTTCGTGGCAGGTTGAGGACCACGAAACAATGGTTAGATCTTTCCCTTCACGTACAGTCCGCGCAACCCCCAGCGGAATCGGGCTGCGATCGTCTACCTCTCCCTCTAACGACCATAAATTCTTGTGCTCCATATAAACCACCGGGTCGTCACAGCAAAGAGCGCTCTTCAACAACCCCATATTGTCATTCGGGATCGATGGGCAGACCACCACGAGTCCGGGAATATGGCAATACCAACCCTCTAGTGACTGAGAGTGCTGGGCAGCCGAGGAACGCCACATCCCCATTGGTTCCCTGACCACCAGCGGCACCTTGCGCTGACCTCCAAACATGTAGCGGGCTTTGGCAGCTTGATTGACCAATTCGTCGACCGCACACAAAGCGAAGTCGGCGAATCTCATTTCAACAACCGGCCGGGTGCCGGCTAGTGCTGCCCCGACCGCAGCCCCAAGGATGGCTGCTTCAGAGATCGCAGTATCCACTATACGTTCAGGACCGAACTCCTCCGCCATTCCACCGTACTGACCGAAGACGCCTCCCCGTCCCAGATCCTCACCCAATGCCCAGATCCTAGGATCCAGCCGCATTTGCTCAGCAAGCGCCTGTTTCGCAGCCTCGGCATAAGTCATGGTGGGCATCAAAAAGCCTCCTGCCTTGGATCGCCTGTATCCTGCACATCTTCGAAGGCCCGAGACAGAGAAGGCCAAGGCGCGGCTTTAGCTTCGGCAAAGACTTCCGCCATTTCCTGCCCGGCGTCGACTTCATGTTTCTCCAGAATCACCTGATCGACATCAGCCTGTCGAAGATCTTTACCGAGTTTGACGATCGGATCTTTCCGCCACGCTCTTTCTACTTCATCGCGTGGTCGATAAAGATCCGGATCTGCTGCGGTATGACCTGCCAAACGGTAAGTCCTGGCGACAATCATGTGCGGCCCTTTCCCTTGACGGATCGAGGGCATAACCGTGCGTGCGATCCGGTCAACCTCGATCAAGTCATTGCCATCGACCGTGGTGGTCGCAACACCCAACGCCTCTGCCCGGGCAGCAGGGCCTTTCCCCCCGGTTACCGCAGAAGTACGAGTAGTCGATGCGAAGCCATTGTCTTCACAAACGAAAAGCACCGGGAGATGGAATACCACAGCCCAATTGAGACCCTCAAGAAAGGGTCCTCGATTGATTGCTCCATCACCGAAGATCGAGCAAACGATTCTATTCTCTTTAAGCATCTTGATCGCATGGGCGGCACCTGCTGCGATATGGATATTGGCCCCAACCACGCCATTTGCGCCTAACATACCGACCCTGAAATCAGCGATGTGCATTGATCCACCCTTGCCATGACTGTTACCGCCCTCACGCCCTAGAAGCTCTCGCATCATGGACCGTGGGTCTGCCCCTTTGGCTAAAGTGTGTCCGTGGCCCCGGTGAGTAGAGGTCAGCAGGTCCTCCCCTTGTAAGTTGAGACAAATACCGGAAGCTACCGCTTCTTGGCCGATCGACGGATGAATCGCTCCGAGCACAAGATTCTCTGTGTTCGCCTGTAGCGCCGCTTCTTCAAACGCGCGAATCCGGCACATCATCAGATGATGGTTGAGTAACCGGTCAGTATCAAGAACTTGTGTCATACGGGTGCCTGCGACTTTTTATTCAAATAGATTCGTGTTGTCCTTCTTGGGTATGCCGCATCGCCCGTCTTACTTTTTCAGCAAACACTGGCAGGCTCTGGCCAGGGTCAATACCCATTGTCCTAGAGACCTGGTTGACATAGCTGATTTTCCCTGTTTCCCACATAGAACGGGCATCGCCGATACGAGCACTCATGCAATCAACAGCAACGGCTGCGATGCCCAGTTTATTGAGAACCGGCAGTCGGGTAATTCCAACACGCTCTATACCCACACCAGCGTCATTGAAGGCACAGGCTGCAACCTTCACCCGGATCGCGCTCGCTGGATCATTCCCCAGAAGCCCTCCATGGCTGCCAGTGACGATGATCTGGCCTAAATCACCTGGCTTTACCAGGGACGCTGAATCGATGCCCCATACGCCAGGTTCTGCACCGGCTTTCAGAAAACACACCCGTGACTCCTGATAAACCGGTGCTTCAAAGCTGCGCAGAGCAGAAAATGTCATCAGCCCGGCAGTTTCGCTAACACTTTGACCGGACCTGCAGCCCAATTCGACAGCTGCCAGATTGACCTGGCTGATCTTACCGCGACCCATCATATCCTTGCCATCACCAATACGTGCACTTAAATGACTGCACGTCGCGGCCGGAATTCCAAATTTATCCAGATAGGGCAAAGAGGCAAAGCCTGCATCGTCTCGGCCCCCGCCGGCATCGTTAAAGACCACGCCACGCACCCCGCTTCTTGCCGCTAAATATGCGGG
Organism: uncultured Acidiferrobacteraceae bacterium; assembly: GCA_964630665.1. GTDB lineage: Bacteria > Pseudomonadota > Gammaproteobacteria > Arenicellales > UBA868 > UBA9619. The sequence continues at coordinate 9,428 of CAZVVN010000080.1, forward strand.
GTACAGGCCGCCATGACTGCCCGAGACGAGCACCCCGCCCGCAATGTTGCTAGGCAGCTTGGTTATGCTGGGGGTCGTGAAAATAGCCTGTTCGGACATGGTGCTGGGTAATCAGTGTTGCTCAATCCGGTCAATGTTAACGCACCCCGCGAGGCGACCTATATTTTAGATCGTTAGTGGAATATCGTCGGCAAGAAAGAGCATCCTGGGCATACCCAAGACAATCCAGCAATGCTCATTAGATCTTCCGACGTTGAGCATGCGGTCCCCCTTGAGGGTAAGCGAACGAGCAGTGGCCAGCCGGTCAGTTGTAGATATCGGGCTTTCCACGAACACTGATACGCCAGAGCAGTCGCGAATCCTCTTCACAGCTGGCGACATCGATCTTGCTGCCCGAGTGCAATGTCTGGAAAGTATCCCACATCGCTACATCACCGACTTTATATTTGTGACGATAGATGAATCTCTCCTGAAGGACGTGATCTTTGAGTTCTTCCAGCAGAGCAATGGCTTCGTTGTCGTCCATACCCCGGATCGCGTAGGAGCTCTGCCCGACCCCGTACAGGGTCTTCTTGCCCGTGACAGGATGATTGAGGACCAGTGGGTGGAAATGGGTCGGGAGTTTTTCTTGTTGATTCGATGTTTCGATCGGACTGGCTGCATATTCGCAGGCACGAAGTTTGCCACGTCCATACTGGTGCGCCACCTGCAAGGGCGCCAGACGTCTTTTCATCTCTGGAGTGAGTTCTTCATATGCAGCCGTCATGTTACAGACCTGTGTCTCCCCACCTTCCACAGGAGCTTTGATGGCATACAGCATGGTGGCACTGGCAGGTACGGCCTCATAAGACTGGTCCGTGTGCCAGAGCACAGTGCCGTTTCGTATCGCTTCGGATTTGTCTTTCTCTTCAGTGTTACCAATAGCCATCAGGGCCGGGAAGCCGGGCATTCGCAGATGATCCAGTACATGGGGAATAGGGGTACCCCAGCGTTGCCCGAATTCCAGATATTGTTCCTTGCTCAGTCGCTGATCGCGGATGACAAGAACACGGTGCTGGTATAAGGCTTCAGTCAGCGAACGCATCCCATCATCGCCAAGAGGTGCGCTTAGATCTACGCCTATCACTTCCGCACCGAAACTGGCCTGCAGAGGCCTGATATCCATTATCTGATTGTTTCTTGGTGCATTCATGTCAGATCGGGAGATGGGCATATTCTTTTTGTCAAGATATGTAGATTATGATCCAGCCCGGTATTATAGGCAGATTCTGGGTACACCAATGGACGACGCAAATGATGCAAGTACCTCTACTGCCTTATCCTCTTACGCCCCTCCCCGCTTTCATAAGAAACAAGGCGGCAAATCACTTCACTATCCCTGGGTTACCCCTGTTTTGAACATCATTTCAATTCGCTCGGCTTGTAGACTAGGGGTCGATTGAGATATGAGGTGCAACTTCCCCACCAGTAAGTCCAACTCCTTTTGACTCGATTCCTTTGGACGACAGGCATGCAGACTCCCCATCCGATTTATTTCAACTGTGAGAAAAAGCCGGCCACCGGTTCACGCGGCATGGTTGTAAGCAACCACCCCCTGGCTTCTTCAGCAGGTGCAACGGTCTTGCTGGAAGGCGGAAACGCAATCGATGCCTGCGTGGCCACACTGTTTGCACTGACCGTTGTAGAACCGATGATGGTGGGACTGCTTGGCGGGGGTATTGCCCATATTCGACTGGAAAACGGCCGGCACATAATTATTGATGGGCTCAGCACCGCTCCATTCCGTGCCAGCGAAAACATGTATCAAACGGTTTCTGAAGATTTGCCAGCCTACCGCGATACAGTCGGGCGCAAAAACTTGCTCGGCCCCCTGTCGGTTGCGGTACCGGGGGCTCTGGCAGGTTGGTGTCATGCACTCGAACAATATGGGACTTGGCCCCTCGGCGATGTCCTTGCGCCAGCAATTCGGCTGGCCGAGGACGGGTTTATCACAACCCCATACCTGGCGGACTGTATCGCTGATTTCCAAGCGGATCTGTCAAATGATAAGGGGCTTGCAAGTCTGTTCCTCCCCGATGGCCGGCCTTTAGCGGCTGGTGAGCGACTGGTACAGACGGACTATGGGCAAACCCTTCGATCAGTCGCCAGTTCTGGTGCCCGAACTTTGTACGGGGGTACGCTTGGTGACCTGCTTGTCAATGCAATAGCCGGCCTTGAAGGACTTATCGGTCCTGATGACTTGAATGACTATGAAGTAATAGAACGTGAACCGATACGGGGCTGTTATAGAGGCTACGAAGTCCTTGGGCCACCCCCACCTGCCTCGGCCGGGGTCCATATCGTTCAAATGCTGAACCTTCTGGAAGGTTTTGACATTGCGGGCATGGGTTACGGTTCTTCGGACTCGGTTCATTTGCTCGCAGAGGTACTCAAGATTGCGTTCGCAGATCGTTCGGTCGCTACAGCTGATCCGGCTTTTGTCGATGTGCCGGTAGAACAACTGATCGACAAGGCTTATGCAGAAGAACGGCGCCAACTGATCGATATGAGCCAGACGAAGCAGTGGTCGCCAGGTGTCGGGGTATCGGATTCTCACAGCACCACACACGTTACGGTTGCTGATGCTCTGGGTAACGTGGTGGCGAGTACACAGACGATCAATGGGCTATTCGGGGCTTGTCTCCAGATACCCGAAACCGGCCTACTGGCGAACAACTATATGTTTAACTTCGACCCTCATCCACATACCGCGTTGTCGGTACAGCCCGGTAAAAGGGTTTTCACTTCAATGGCACCGATGATGGTCTGTCGGCAACAACAGATTAAAGTCGCACTGGGCCTACCGGGAGGAATGCGCATCTTCCCTTCGGCCTTTCAAACGCTGGTTAACCTGCTGGATCATGGCATGACATTGCAAGAAGCCGTGGAGGCCCCCCGAATCTGGACCGAGGGTGGCACGCTTGAGATTGAGAGCACGTTTTCATCAGCGCTTGAGAAGTCACTGGTCTCGCGCGGTCACGATGTCACCCGTCTGCAAAGGATTGCCGGCGGTATGAATGCGATAGGATTCTCTGATGACGGTATGCTGACGGGTGCTGCGTGCTGGCGGGCCGACGGCACTCCTGTTGGCATATCTGGCGGGCTAGCACGGCAGGGCGTGCGATTTTCTGGACTTTGACAAAATGACACAAACGATACTTGTTCTTGATGCCATCAGCGAAGACGTCGCCCAAAAAATGCGCGACCTTCTTCCACCGGGTTTTGAGTTGCATTATGCGAAAGAACCCGGTGACGACCACTTAGTGGACATCATCGGCCAGGCCGATTACGCGATTTCAGGTCAGGTGGCTGTAAGCGGGCGTCTATTACGAGCTGCAACACAGCTCCAGCTACTTCATAAATGGGGCGTTGGCGTGGATAACTTTGATCTCGAGGCCGCCCGCGAGTGTGGTATTAAAGTCGCTCGCACCACTGGCAGCAACGCACTAGCCGTCGCTGAATTTACTCTGGGGCTTATCATTTGTACTTTGCGGCACATTCCACATGGCCATTTCGGATTGCAACACGACAGATGGCAGAACTGGCGGGGCCGTACACCGTTTCTGCTCACCGGGAAGACCGTCGGTCTTGTTGGCTTTGGTGCGATTGGCAAGGCTGTCGCTGGTGTTCTGGCGGGTTTTCACTGCGATATCTGCTACTACAAGCCCAATCGCCTGAAACCTGGTGAGGAAGAACACTACGGTGTCCGTTATCTTCCATTCGAAGAACTGCTGGCCGCGGCGGATGTGATATCACTTCATTGCCCTCTTTCGGTGAGCACCAATGGCATGTTTAATCGGTCCGCACTCTCATCGATGAAGAATACGGCAACCCTGATCAACGTTGCGCGTGGCGGCGTGGTGGTTCAAGAGGACCTGATCTGGGCTCTTGAAAACGAGGTGATCCACTCCGCCGCCATAGATGTCTATGAGGTAGAGCCCCTACCTGCAGGTAGTCCGCTAGTCAATGTTAAGAATCTGATACTGACTCCGCATCTTGGCGCGATGGCGGCAGATACGTTTGCCCCTACCGTAGAGCGTATGTTCGCCAACATCGCCTGTGTGTCACGCGGTGAGTCGGTACCTGATCTCGATTCTGTCCTATAGTCATATTCCGTTGACCGAT
>CAZVVN010000081.1:0-13228 GCA_964630665.1 uncultured Acidiferrobacteraceae bacterium
CATACCGCCGGTCCGAATCCCGGGCCGCCGCCAGCGCCCCTGCCGGATCTACGTGGAGGAGCGCGTTGATCTCGCCGTTGGCAGCGGTGATACGATCAAGGTACGCCTCAGTCAGCGCAACAGCACCGAGTCGACGATCACGAAGCATAGCGGCCATCGCGGCTAGCGGCAGGGCCAGCAGATCCTCAGCGTTCATCGATCAGGCGTCTTGGTTTCTGCCGCACCTCAAGTTCAGTGAGTCCGGCTGTTTCGCCGCCAGCCACGACTTCTACAGCCAGACGCACACCCAGACGCGCCCGCAGATGACGGCTGATTAATTCCCCAAAATCCGGGTCTGCACCGTCATATTCCAGCATTACCGTCAACTCATCCTGATCATCGATGCTGTGCAGGCGGCAGACGTACTCCCCAGTGGCACCACTGAAGCCGTGCAGGAGGCTGCCGATCGCCGTCGGGTAAACATTCACGCCGCGAAGCTTGACCATGTTGTCACTGCGGCCGGAAAATCCCGCAATGCGCTGGAAGTTGATACCACTGTCAGAATCAGCCGGCAGTAAACGTGAGACGTCCTGGGTATCAAATCGCACGATGGGGTAGACCGAATCCTTGAACAGTACGGTGACACAGAGATTGCCGTCACACCCAGGTTCGACTGGGCTACCAGAATCGGGTGCCACGATCTCGACGTAATGCGCGTCCTCCCAGATGTAGAGCCCATCGCGCACCGGACCTTCGGCCGCCACGATACCGGTGTCGCCCACACCGTACCAGTCATAGACTACCGCCCCGCCCCAGGCGTTCGATAGAGCCTGACGGGCATCATGGGCGACATGGCCTGAGATCATCCGCAGGGGGATATCTTCCCCCGGTACCAGGCCGACCTCGTTTGCCGTACGTGCCAGCTTCTGCAGGAAGTCACCAAACCCAACCAGCACGGTGGCGCCGAAACGCTGCATCAACTCGACCTGCTGGAGACTACGGGTCTGCGTACCAGTGCCTGCGGGCAGCAGCAGGGCATTGGTGTAATACAGTACGGCTTCGCGGATATAGTGACCACCGTTGACCATGCCGAAACCGTACACCGAGTGAACCACGTCATCGCTCCGCAGTCCCTGGAGCAGGTAGGCGCGCGCCAACAGGATGTTCTGGATCTCGCGATCCCTGGCGCCGAAGAACAGCGGTTGTGGCGAACCGGTCGTACCGCTGGTGGTCTGCAGCACGGTGCGGAATTGCCCGCCTTCAGGACGGTCCATGCCGTGGTAGTCGCCGAGTGGAGGAAAGCGCTCGACGCTGTCCATGAGGTCATCCTTGGTCACGACCGGCAGACGGGCAAGATCGTCCAGGCCGGCAACATCACCGGGTTCCAGACCCGCTTCGCCCCAGTGTCGTTGATAAAAGGGGACCTGCCAGGCCCTTTTCATGACCTTGGCGAAACGAACCTCCTGCAGTGCGCGCAGTGCTTCAGTATCAAGAGCCGCCGGACCGGCACTGAAGGCTTCACCGACGGGAAACTCGCGGAGTAACTGCGACGGATTCGCCTGCTCGGAATAACCGCTCACGGGACCAGATCGTCAATGATCACGGCCGAATCGCTGACCTCATGGAGATTCTCCAGACACTCGATGACTCTCTCGCAGGCAGCCGCCTCCAGTGTGCTGGCCGCCAGACACCAGTTGTGACGGAACTTGTCCAACCAAGCAGAACGCCTCATCGGGTTAGATGGGTGACCGTAGACCGTGTCGATCTGCTTGCCGAAGCGCTCCCCGCCATGACACTCGATCTCAACAGTCAACGGCGTCAGGGCGTTGGGATCTGGATTGTCATCGATCTCGATGTCTACCCGCCGGGCGAGAGCCAGAGTATCCGGGTCTCGTCGTCCGGCCTCTGAGAAATCCTCAAACACAAGATCGCCTGCAATCAGCACTCGGGCGGCGGCAAACCGGGCGCAGAGCCGGGCGTAATTGATATCCATGTCGTCTGTAACCTGTCGGCCGACCAGGTGATTGATCAGCGCCGGCACCCGTGCCGTCACCCGGCTGACCCTGGTCACATCGATGCTGTGCTCGCGGCGCAGTGCCAGGCAGGCATCGACGATGCCGTGGGTAGCCCGCCCGCTGGGAAACGGTTTGTGCGCGATCTCCGTTATACGCCAGATTCGGCCCAGGTCCGACAGTACTTGGCCAAGATCATGTTCGCCTTCGAATAAGGCAAAATAGCCGAACGGTCCTTCCAATACATCGCGCGGTCCCGGGACTCCCAGACCTGCCAGGTCACAGGCCATCACGGCGTTGCGCGCGCTGAAGCCCATCTGCATGCCGAGCAATGGCGAGCCTTCGGTGTGGGCCTGCATGGTACCGCACAACTGCCCATGGACGATGCCGAATGCGCTTACCAGCCGATCAGGATCAAATCCGCGCAGCACCGCCAGGGCCGCCGTCGCACCAAATGCGCCACAGGTGCCGGGGCGGAAAAACCGAAGGCCCGTGGTGCATGCCACACCGAGGCAACAGGCCACGTCCACCCCGAGTGTGACGGCCTGGATCAGGCGGTGACCCGGTACCGCCGTACCGGATTCAAAGTGCAGCCGGTCGATCTCGGCCAGGCTCACGGCCAACACGCAGGTGACAGCGTGAACGACCGCACCCTCGTGGACACAGTCAAATTCACAGTTGTGCATCTGGTAGGCGTTACACAGGGCTGCGGATGACATCCCCAGCCTGACCGGCCTGCCGAGAACCCTGGCGCCACCGATCGCCGGTTGGGCACCCTGGGCAGTGATCAGTTCCTCGACCCAAGGCCCGGCACTGCCAAGGAGCCCGACTCCAATGGTATCCAGGATAAATTTTCGAGCTGCCGCGGTGGCCGGTTCAGGCAGATCCTCGTAGCGCGTCCGGGCCACATGCTGCGTGAGCACGTCGATCGCATTCATCAGCTCGACTTCCACGGGTGATTGTCTTTCCACCAGCGGGCGATATCGATCCGACGCGCCAGCCAAACCCCTTCATGGCTGCGCACGTGATCAAGAAACCGCCTCAATGCCCCGATCCGCCCCGGTCTGCCGATCACCCGAAGGTGCAGGCCCAGCGACATCATCCTTGGTTCCATCTGCCCTTCCTCGTACAGGCAGTCGAATGTATCGATGGCGTACTGCAGCCAGTCCGAGGGCTGATAGGCCGGTGAATTCCAGAGTTTCATGTCGTTGGTATCGACTGCATAAGGCAGGACCAGCATTGGGTGGACACCGGAACAATCCCAGAAGGGGCGATCGTCCGAATAATCGTCCATATGGTAGACAAACCCAGCTTCGACCAGCAGCCGCCGTGTGTTTTCGGTAGTAAGATAGCGCGACAGCCAGCCCAGTGGCCGGCTGCCGCAGGTCTTCTCGATCGAGTCCCTGGCGCGCCCGATAAACGCCCTCTCATCTGCCTCAGTCATGCGGTGCTGGTAGGTCCAGCGCCAGCCGTGTGCACAAACTTCGTGTCCGGCTGAGACGATCTGGCTGGCGAGCTCCGGCGCCCTCTCCAGGCTCAGTGCCGCACAGGTGAATGTCGCCGAAACACCGTACGCTTCGAGCACGCTGAGGACCCGCGGTGCACCGGCCTTGATTCCGTACTGGTAATTGCTCTCATTGGGATAGTTCCTGAGCGGACCCTTGAGCACCACGCCCAGCTCGTCGACCGGCTCAGCGGTCGAATCGCCATCGGCGACCGAACGCTCCGCGCCCTCCTCGACATTGACAACCACGGACAGCGCCAGGCGGTTACCATCAGGCCAGGCAGCGGCAGCCCCACCGCTACCAGATCTGTCGTCAGCCACGCCCTCAGGCCTCACCCGGCGGTGGCTTCAGGCCTTCGAGCATCACCAGAAGATTGTCGTCGCGCCAGCTCTCAAGCTCGGTGATCGGGTAATCACCCCAACGGTGTTCCACGGCGTCAATGAATGCCACTTCCCCGCCGGGCACACCGTTCCAGCCGAAATGATCGATCATGTGCCTGACGCCACCCTTGCCACCACCAAGATGACGGTGCAGGATCGGCCCCTGAACCGCCCAGCGCAGACCCGGGCCCCAGGTGACCGCGTTGTCGATATCCTGGTAGTCACAGATACCCTGTTCGACCAGACTCAGCGCCTCGAGGTAGATGGCATGCTGCAGCCGGTTAGCGATATACGACTCAATCTCTTTCTTGAGTCGCAACGGCTGTTTTCCGACCCGGCGATAAAACTCCATGGCCCAATTGAGTGCAGCCGGATCGGTTGCATCACCACCGACGACTTCAACCAGGGGCACCAGGTAGGCCGGCACGAATGGATGACCAACGATCACCCGTTCCGGCCGAGCGCACTGCGCCGACAGCCTGCTCGGTAGAAACTTCGATGACGAGCTGGCGATCACGGTCCCGGGAAGGCAAGCGGCATCGATACGGGCGATCAGGTCTATCTTAAGGAGCTCATCGTCGGGCGCGCTTTCCTGAATAAAGTCGGCGTCCTTGACGGCATCCTCCAACTCATCGACAAATACCAACCGGTCGCGGCTGGCATTGGAGGAGAGCCCCAACCGCTCGAGCTTCGGCCAGGCATCATCAACGTTCTGGTTCAGCCGCTCCCGTGCACCAGCTGCGGGATCCGTCGCAACGACGTCCAATCCTCGCGCGAGGAAATACGCGGCCCAGGCTGAGCCGATGGTGCCCGCGCCAACACAAGCGACGCGCAGGGCTTCTGCAGGATAGTTTGTACTCATGATCATCGCTCCTTCGGCTGACCTATGGGCGGCCAGGGTTGTTATCTCGAACTTGGGCGGAAGGTTACCCGTTCCGGCACGAGTCGCACCATAGTACGAGGGCGATCCGTGATCGCCGCATAATAACGATCCGCTTCCGACAGGCTCATATAACGGGCAAATATTCGTTGAACCTCGACCCTGTCTTCCGGCTCCAGCCAGACCCGACCCTGGATCATGCTGGCCCGGTACGGTGAGTCGTTTTCAGCTACGCAAAAACAGGCACGCTCATCACGCGCAAGGTTGTTGACCCAAACCGAAGTCCGCGAGGCCGTTATGTGAATGTACTCACCGTCCCAGCGGTACCAGACCGGTACCGTCCGGGGCATACCGTTTTCATCGACCGTACCCACAAAGCCAATGTGGGCAGGTTCTTCATTCAGCAATTGCTCCACCTGCCTGTTCACTTGTCTGCTCCGTTCGGTTTGAGTCTCATGTTCGGTCGACTTGAAACGTTCTTTCGGTCAAGCTAAATCTCGTCAAATTCACCGTGACGACCACTGCCCGACGAGAAACGCACTGCCCCGGCAAGCCCCTCCTCGCGCAGCGGCATCAGCCCTCCGGCGAACTCGCCGCGCATGGCGCCTTCAATGCTCTTGCCGTGCTGGGCATAAACAGACGCACGGTCGGCACGCAGACAACGTTGCGGAAAACTCGCAATCTCCGCGGCCAGTGCTTCAGCGGCGTATCGTGCCTGGCCAGGCTCGACGAGACGCTCACAAAGACCGATCCGGTGGCACTCCTCGGCGGTGACTTTGCGCCCGGTCAGAATGATTTCCAGCGCCCGGCCATGGCCGATCAGGCGCGGCAATCGGACGGTTCCGCCATCCAGCAGCGGAACACCCCAGCGTCTGCAGTAGACGCCCATGTAGGCATCGCTCGCCATCACCCGGATGTCACACCACAGTGCGATCTCCATACCGCCGGCAACAGCCGGCCCCTCAATAGCGGCGATCACCGGTTTGGAGAGTGTCATCCGGGTCGGGCCCATCGGGCCTCGCGGCACACTGGCGTCGTCCCCGGGTTTCGGATAGGCATAGTGTGCCAGTGGATCTGGCGTATCGGCGAGTGCCGCAGCGTACTTCAGGTCCCAACCCGCACAGAAAGCACCGCCCGCACCCCAGAGCACGGCGACCGACATCGCAGCGTCTTCGTCAAAACCCAGCAGCGCTGCGTACAGCGCCTCGGCGCTTTCTGGGTCCATGGCGTTGCGCGCCTCATAGCGCTCATGAATGATCGTTCTGACCGGACCATCGTCTTCGGTTCGAACGGTCATGCCGGCGACTCCTGCCTGCCGGCAGTGCGGAGGAAGGCCTCACCGTCAGGCCCTGCCAAGAGCTGGCCAACTGATGCTTTTTTATTCATCGATTCCAGATCCTCAACCTAGCCCTAGCCCGGCAGCGACTGCCCAACCTCGACGATCTCACGGGTTCTAGGCACCCGATCCTGCCAGTTTCGATCAAAGTCAGCGCGCATTGCCTGCATGGCGTCTGACTCGGCGATGGCCAGCGCATCTGCAAGTGTATCGAATTCATAAAATGCCAGATGTACACCGGCGTCATCCTGGCTCCAGCCGCGCCAGGCACTCACTGCATCGAACGCCTCGAGGGCCTCGGGCAGGTGAATATCCTGATACCACGCCTCGAACTTTTCATGTTCCGTCTCGGGCACCACGGCCCGCACGATCAGGTATGCCGTCATGGTCGATCTCCTTTATATTGGGCTGGGTCAAACCTTAACGCAATGAGGCTGGGTGCTTCCAGCCATCCGGCAATCGCGCTACCATTGAACAAAGGGAGTTCAGCCCCAGTGAGAGGGAATTCGACAGGAAATCTCTGCTATGCCCGGCCATCCACGCCCGACAAAGATCCTTCTGCACAAGGCATCCCGCGTTCTGGAAGTCGACTTCGACGATGGCAGTCATTTCGACCTGTCCTGTGAATATCTGCGGGTGTTTTCTCCCTCGGCGGAGGTCCGGGGCCACGGGCCCGGGCAGGAAGTCCTGCAGCACGGCAAGGAAAATGTCGGCATCGACCAGGTCGAGCCGCAGGGTGCCTATGCGGTGCGCCTGCACTTCGACGACGGGCACCACACCGGCATCTATTCCTGGGAGACCTTGTATGAGCTGGGCTCGCATTTCGACACCTACTGGCCGGAATATCTCTCTCGCCTGAGCCAGGCCGGTCTTTCCCGGCGACCAGCCAACGGCGGCATTGCGCTGACCGTTACCAATCCGGCCCCGTCCAAGAACTGATTTCTGCCACCCATCAGCCTCGAGAAACTCCATGACCGGCATTGACCCTACGATCGCAGGGCAGCTGGCACGCTTCAGCAGAGCGTTCAACAGTAATAACGTCGCTGAAGCTGCAAGATGCGTCACCGATGACTTTGTCTGGATCTACTATGAGGGTCCCGATCGTCCCGAGGGCCGGGTGATCCGGGGTGTGGAAGCCGCCTGCGCTGCGGTCGTCGAGCGAGCCAGTCGCCTCTCCAGAGCGATCGTCTTCACTGAGTCACGGCAATATCAGTGCGGCGAGAGCGTATTCGTGACCTACAGGGCCAGTGGCGAATTTCGTGATAGCGGGCCGTTTGATGTCCGGGCCGTCGATATCTACACGTTTCGCGGCGACAAGCTCTTATCCAAGGACACTTACTGGAAGATCATCACCCGCTGATCACTTGCCTTCCAGTCGGGACAGTATCATCGGTACTACAAACAGGATCGGCAGTCCAAGCCAGTGCCAGTGAAGGTGCTGCTGGATACCGCTGCCGAATGAAATCTGCTCACCCACGACATCCGGCGGCAGGAACAGCGTACTGAAATAAAGCCAGAATGGCAGCCAGGCGATGTACCAGATAAAAACCCACAACGTCATGGCGCCTCCTCAGAGCCCGTTACGGTGATAAATCCAGTCGACCTTATTGGACACCAATTGGAGCTGATCATCAATACCTGGGCCGTCCGGATGGGGATCAGGACTCCGACGGTACGGTGCGATTCACAGCCAGCCGCTCAGCGGCCCAGCGGTGAAACGCAGCAGTTGCAGTATCCATGACCGGTGACAGTACACCCCCGTCAAAGCCAGGTGAGGCCCGGCCCTTCTGCATGCCCGTCACAGCGCTGACGTCCTCCTGGAAAACCCGGGTCCAGAAGGCGTGCTGCTCGGACCGCCGGGACCGGTGTCTTTCTGCCAGAGCGCTGTCGCCGGCACAGTAAAGACGCGTTTCTTCGCGGGTGCGATCATAGGCCAGTGGAATTACCACCATGACGAACAGGTGATCGGCCTGCAAACCCAGCAGCGTGTTCGGGAAAAGTGCCGGGTATTCCGCTTCACCAAGAGATTGCGGCGGCCAGTCCGAAAAGACCGGCAGGTGCTCTCCAGCCCCGATGTCCAGGTTGTAACTGTGAGCCAACTGACCGGCGAAGTGATCCGAGATATAGATCTCGTGTGCAGTGAGCGGTGAGATCGTGTTCAAGTCGGGATGCACCGTCGGCAGATGATAGGCCTCCAGGAAGTTTTCAACTGCAAGCTTCCAGTTGGTGTTCAGCTCGAAGGTGATCGAGCTATGGTCCGGTGCACAACGCAGCTCCCGGGGACCGGTTGCGCCCCACAGATCGGCCCAGCGTTTTTCCAGGGGCTCGATGAATTGATCAAACGGGCCGGCCTCGCCATCGAGGTTCACGAACACCAGGTCGTTCCACAGTGCTGATCGAACGGCCAGCAGCGGATATTTCGAACGCTCGAATCCGGACGCGTCGTGCACACCGCTGCCACCGATGTGTGGTGTACGCAGCAAAGTCCCATCCAGCGCGTAGGTCCAGGAGTGATAAGGGCAGCGGAGCGACTGACCGAGCGTTCCCGGTTTGGTCACCAGAATATGGCCGCGGTGACGGCAGACGTTATGAAAAACGCGCAGCCCACCATCTTTGCCACGCACCAGAAGCAGCGGTAGTTCCATGAACTCAAGTGGGTACACGTCTCCCGGCGCCGGGACATCCGAAGCGAAGCCGATGCAAACCCACATTGGCGCGAATATCTTCTGCCGCTCAGCGACAAAATCCTGCCGGTTGTTGTAGTAGCGGTTGGGCAGCCCGCGATCCAGCCCGTCTATCATGGCGTCAGGATGACTTTTCCGATCGCTCTGCGCCCGGAGATCTGGTCGAAGGCTTCAAGAAACTGATCCAGTGAGTAGGCCCCTGCCACATGTGGCCTGATGGCACCTTGTTCGAACAGCTCAAACAGTTCCTGCATATTCTGTGCGTGGGCAATCGGCTCGCGCTTGGTCCACGACCCCCAGAACACACCAACAGCCGACGCGCCTTTGAGCAACGGCAGATTCAGTGGTAACTTGGGAATGGGGCCGGCGGCAAATCCAATGACCAGGTAACGGCCATCCCAGGCGATCCCGCGGAAGGCCGCCTCGGCCAGATCACCTCCGACCGGATCATAGATTACATTCGCACCGATACCGTCGGTCAGTTCCTTGATCCGTGCCTTGAGATCCTCGCTGGCATAGTTGATGCATTCGTGGGCACCGTGCGCGCGGGTAACATGGAGTTTCTGGTCGCTACTGGCTGCCGCAATGACCCGTGCACCCATCGCCGCACCAATTTCAACTGCGGAAAGTCCGACACCGCCTGCAGCGCCCAGCACCAGCAAAGTGTCACCGCTCTTGAGAGCGGCACGCTGTTTAAGTGCGTAATAGGAAGTGCCATAGACGATCGTCAGGCCGGCTGCCTGCTCAAAACTCATGGAATCCGGAATCGGAGTGGCGGCCCCGGCTGGCACGGCAACAGCTTCGGCAAAGGCACCGGTCAGCTCATTGAAACAGACCCGGTCGCCAACCGCGAGCCCCTCGGTCTGATCGCCTAACTCCGTCACGACCCCGGCGCCTTCGCTACCGGGTACGAACGGCAGCGGCGGTTTAAACTGATACTGGCCGCGGACGCACAACAGGTCAGGGAAGTTGAGCCCAGCCGCCCTGACATCGATCAAGACCTCTCCGGCAGCCGGCACAGGTCTATCAATGTTCTCAAGTCTCAGATCTGTCTCGGGCCCGAATGTACGGCAGTAGAGCGCTTTCATCACAGCACCTCGAAAAGGCCAGCAGCTCCCATGCCACCGCCGACACACATTGTGCAGACCACGTATTTCGCAGCGCGTCGTTTCCCCTCGATCAGGGCATGTCCGACCATGCGCGCACCCGACATCCCGTAAGGGTGCCCGATAGAGATCGACCCTCCACTGACATTGAGGCAGTCATTCGGGATACCCAGCTTATCTCTGCAGTAAATAACCTGTACGGCGAAAGCTTCGTTCAACTCCCAGAGATCGATATCATCCATGCCAAGACCGTTTGCTTTGAGCAGCTTGGGTACGGCGTAGACCGGGCCGATTCCCATCTCATCCGGTTCGACTCCTGCCACGGCGATCCCCCGGTAGGCGCCCAATGGTTGCAGCCCGCGTTTCTCGGCCTCTCGCGCCTCCATCAGCACCGACGCCGCAGCACCATCCGACAGCTGGGAGGCATTACCGGCCGTAATGCATTTGCCCTCTGGGATCTTCAGACCATCGGCGAACACCGGTGGCAAACCAGCCAGCGCTTCGAGCGTCGTGCCCGGTCGATTACCCTCATCTTGTTCAAGCGATACTTCGACATCGCTGACTGTGCCGCTCTGCCGGTCAGTCGATTTCATCACCGAGGCAAGCGGCACGATCTCGTCGTCGAACCGGCCCGCCAACTGGGCCTCGTGGGTCCGGGTCTGTGACTGGACCGCGTATTCATCCTGGTCCTCGCGGCTTATTTTGTAACGCTCGGCGACAATTTCAGCGGTCTCGAGCATAGTCATGTAAAGATCAGGCCTGTGCTCAGTGATCCAGTTGTCATTGGCACAAAACCGATTCATATTGTTGTTCTGAACCAGCGAGATGCTCTCGAGTCCACCGCCGACCGTGATGTTCATCCCATCGGCGACGATCTGCTTGGCGGCGGTCGCGATGGCCATCATACCGGACGCACACTGCCTATCCACCGACATTCCGGAAACGGTAACCGGTAATCCGGCGCGTATCAGCGACTGCCGGGCGATGTTCGACCCTGTCGTACCCTGCTGCAGGGCCGCACCTATGACTACATCATCGATTTCAACGGGCTCCACACCGGCCCGGTCGATGGCACGGCTGATACTGTGGCCACCGAGCTCCGGCCCCGAAGTGTCATTGAAGGCGCCCCGGTAGGCCCGACCGATGGGTGTTCTTGCGGTGGAAACAATAACCGCTTCGCGCATGCTTGCTCTCCTGTTAACTGTCTGTCCGGTACCAGACGATCTGCTGGGTCGTGGCCATCAGACGCCCGTTGCGACTCCATATTGTCGCATGCTGATCGTAGAAGCCTCGACCACCGCGGGCACCGCGGCAGTCGATCAGCAGGTAGTCCGAACCGCTATCTGCGAAGTCCGCCATTGTCGCGTGCAGATAGATGGTCATCGAGACCGTCGCGACGGGCACCTGCCGCTCAATCACATAGAACAGTCGTGGCATCGGGGTATCGGCCAGTGCCACCAGCGCAACACTGTCGAGCGGACGGTCTGGCGTGAAACGCACCCAGGCTGACGAGTGCGTGTCGCGGCTGCCGGAAAAAAGATGATTTACTGCGGGTCTGATTTCGATGACACGGGACCAGGCCAGCGGCAACTCGATCCGGGTACACACCTCGGGCGAGGGCACCCCGGGACAGTCGCCCTCGACCCACTCCAGCGTGTCGCGCCGGCGGGCCAGGACCGCAGTGGAACGATTGGTAAGGGTGCCACTGTCTTCAGAAGCCAGGCCGGCACGCCAGAACTCAGTCCCCCGACCCGATCGGTCACTGTGCACCGTGATGTGCAGTGGCCCATCCGGTACAGCAGACAGAAAATCCGTCGTTATCGAAACCAGCTCCATGCCAGGCCTGGCGCAGCGCAGCATTGCCCGGGCCAGGATTGCCGCGCTCCAGCCCCCGTAGGGATCGCTGATATTCTTGAACTGTGGGTGAACTTGGGTCGAAAACGCCCAGTTACCGTCTTTATCTTCCAGTGACTCGAGTGCGGTGGCCACATCAAAGACATGCGTCTTGTGGGCATCTGGATCGCTATCCCCTGCCGGGCTATCCGCGCCGTCAGGTCTCCTCTCGGCCATCCGTTTCTGCGCGTCAGATGGGCTGACCACGCTCACCAATCATCTTGCGCCGGAACTTGCGCATACCGCCCAACCAGCGATCACGCTGGCTGGCCCGCATAACTTCATACTCGGCGACCCTTGGATGCGGCAGGGCAAAAAAACTTTTTTCCTCGATCGCAGTAAGAGTGACCTCGGCCACGGCTTCAGGCTCAACAATGCCATCGACCCCCGCGATCCCGCCATCCTCGCTGTCACCGAGCATAGCGGTACGTACTCCCTGTGGACAGACACAGACGACCTGCAGGCCTTCGTCACCGTGTGCAATTGCGAGACTCTCAGCAAAAGCGACGGCAGCGTGCTTGGTCGCGGTATAGGGTGCGGCTCCGATCTGGGCCAGCAGCCCGGCAGCGGAGGCAACGATCACAAATACGCCTCCGCCCCGCTCGCGCATGACAGGCCATGCGTGGCGCGCTCCGCGGACCGCACCCATAAGGTTGATCTCAAACGCAGTTTGCCATACCCCGTCGTCTGTACCGGCAGCGTCCCAGCTGGGCTCGTCCGTCAGCAGGACACCGGCATTAGACACGTAAACATCGACCGGACCGAGTCGGGCACCGGTCTCGCAAACAAAACCGGCCACCTGGTCTTCTACGCCGACGTCGACCGTCATACCCAACCCCGAGAACGCCTCGGCTGCAGCTTCAGCGCCTTGCAGATCTGCAATCGCGATTTTGCCGCCCCGTTGATGGAACGCCCGTGCCAGGGCCAACCCGATACCCTGTGCACCACCCGTGATCGCGACCACCTTGTCTGCATAATCCATAGGTCCTCCTAGTAGTTCCTGATACGGGCGAACCGGTCGGTGTGGTAGTTGGCATCGCCGTACAGCGCTTCGGCCACACGCACCCGCTTAAGGAAAAAACCAATGTCAAATTCGTCGGTCATCCCGATACCGCCATGCATCTGGATCGCTTCCTGGGCGGCGAGCTGAGCGACACGGCCAAGCTTGGACTTGGCCAGAGACACCACCATGGGCGCATCCTCGGTTGCTGAATCAAGTGTTCGCAGTGCTCTGATCACGGCCGAACTGCCGATCTCGATCTCAGCAAAAAGCTGTGCAGCACGATGCTGCAAACCCTGGAAAGCGCCGATCGGCCGATCAAACTGCCGCCTGGTCTTGAGATAATCCACGGTCCGTGCCAGGCACTCCTCGGCGGAACCACACATCTCCGCGGCGAGTCCGGCGCGCCCCGCGTCGAGCACGCTCTGAAGAGCATTCCAGCCCCTGTCGATC
>CAZVVN010000082.1:0-13042 GCA_964630665.1 uncultured Acidiferrobacteraceae bacterium
TATCTGCTCACCGGTCGGCGCACACTCAAGACCGGCCTCAGTCAGCAGGTAGACCTGGTGACCAACCCGGGCGGCCTCAGCTGGATCGTGGGTCACCAGCAGGACCGTACAACCGGCCAGCATCTCGAAGGCAAGTTCCTGCATCTCGCTGCGGGTTCTGGCGTCCAGTGCCGAGAACGGCTCGTCCAGCAGTAACAGTGGCCTGTCTTCCATCAGGGTCCGAGCCAGAGCAGCGCGCTGGCGCATACCACCGGAAAGCTCGTGCGGGCGCTTGCCAGCATGCCGCGAGAGTTCAACCCGCTCGATGAGTTGGTCGGCACGATCAAGAGCCTGATCCTGGCCTCGCAGGGAAGTGCCAAGCATCACGTTCCCGCGCACATCCAGCCAGGGCAGCAGCAGGTCAGACTGTGCCATATACGCGAACCGGCCCAGCAACGGCACGCCGTTGTCGCTGCTGATCGAACCGTCGAACACGCCACCGGTGTCCAGGCCCGCAATCAGTCTCAGTATTGTCGATTTACCGACACCCGAAGGGCCCAGAAGGCACGTCCACTGGCCACCTTCAAGCGATAGATCCAGCTCATCGAAGAGCAGCTGTTCCCCGTGGCTGAAGCTGCCGCGGATCCGTATTCCACCACTGGCCTGCGACTGAGTCACCCTATGATGAACACCATCGATCAGATGCCACAGCGTCAGTCGGCGGTCACGTCGATCGCGAGCGCGTCGACGGCCTTGACTCCTTCGACCAAACCGGCCTCACTGAGAAACCTCTCCATGCGGCGATAGCGGCCGGCATCCAGAGCAGCCGGGCGCAATGCAAAGCGCGGTAGCGTGTCGGTCCAGGCCTTACGATTCAACTCATCCTGCAGTTCCTTCGCAGTCGAGGAGAAGATCTTCCAGCTCTGCTCGGGATGATTGACGATATACTGGGTGGCCTTCTCGGTGGCAGCCAGAAAACGTGCAATCGCGTCTTTGTCGTGATCGACACTATTGGCCACATAAATCAGTTCATCGTAAGCCGGCAACCCTTCTTCCTCGAGATAGAAACAGCGGCCCTTGATGCCCTCAATTTCCATCTGGTTGAGTTCGAAGTTGCGATAGGCACCGATCACCGCGGCAACCTGACCTGACATCAACGACGGTGAGAGTGACCAGTTCACATTAACCAGCTCAACATCGGATAGGGCCAGGCCATGGCGCCCCAGGATAGCAGTGAGCAGTGCTTCCTCAACGCCCGCGACCGAATAGCCGATCTTGTGACCCTTGAGGTCAGCGATGCGTTTGACCGGGCCGTCTTCCAGTACCAACAGGCAGTTCAATGGCGTGGCAACCAGGGTACCGACTCGCACCAGGGGCAAGCCCTCGTGCACCTGCAGGTGCAGCTGCGGCTGGTAGGAAATGGCGAGATCCATCTTGCCGGCGGCAACCAGCTTCGGTGGGTCTGCGGCGTCTGCTGGAGCAATAACATCTACCTCCAGCCCTTGTTCCGCGAAGTAGCCGTTCTCGCGGGCAATGATGATGGGACCGTGATCAGGGTTCACGAACCAGTCGAGAATGACGGAGAATTTGTCTGCGGCAGCCAGTGGCTGAGCGAAGACCAGCAAAATGAAAAGAATGAATTTCTTCATGGTGATTGATAGGCCTCATAACGCGAATGGTTTGTAACGAGTACATCGGTAGGGTGGAGGCAGGCTCGGCAGACAGAAAACACCTGATCGCGTTCTGCAGGCAGCACAGCCGACAGACTCCGAACAACCGTCTTATCGACGGCGTGTGCGATTTCTTGATTCGGCATGCACGCGCACATCTCAGACCTCCGACCCGGCTTGGAAATCCGAGACCGCGCTTGAACTGAAGGCGGGTGTCCGTTTCCTTCGCCGGCATTATCCGGTTCAGGTTCGATGGGTCAGCTTCTGCTTCTCAGCCTTACGGCACCCCAACGGAAAGCCCCAGTAGCATAACAGCGGCGCCACTCGAGGACAAGAAACCCGACCGCCGGGACTTCTACAGGCAGTTTTATATAATGAGGCAGGCAACCCTCAAATACAGATCGCCAATAAACAACCCCGGTTCTCTCCCGGCCGGATAGGAACCGGCCAATGGGTCGGATTCTGAAACGATGCCGCCTGGCGCCCTATGACTTCGGAGATCTTCGATGTCGGAACAACACAGCAGCGAAGGCCAGTTTGCCGACGGTGGCAAGACAGTCTACGGCGCCAGTGTCGGCATCCTGATGCTGGATACCGTGTTCCCGCGGATCCCAGGTGATGTCGGTAATGCCGGCACTTGGCCGTTCCCGGTGTTCTACCGCGTGGTTCAGGGTGCCTCACCGCAGCGCGTGGTGTGTGACCGGGCGGAGGGACTGCTGGATGCGTTTGTCGAGGCGGGCCGGCAACTGGTCGCCGATGGTGCCGACGGGCTGACCACCACCTGCGGCTTCCTGGCTTTATTTCAGGAACCGCTCAGCCGTGCAGTCAACGTCCCCGTGGCAAGTTCCTCTCTCATGCAGGTGCCACTGGTACAAAAGCTCTTGCCCGCGGGGCGACGGGTGGGCGTTATGACGATCTCAAGCCAGAATCTCAGTGCTGATCACCTGCTCGCTGCCGGTGCTCCAGAAGACACTCCGGTAATCGGCACCGAAAACGGTCGAGAGTTCTCCAATTGTATTCTGGAGAACCGGACCCGGATGGACATCACGGCATGCCGTCTCGACCTTCTGGAGAGCGGTCGTCAGCTGATCGCTGAACACCCCGACGTAGGTGCAGTGGTCCTGGAATGCACCAACATGGGACCCTACGCTGCCGACCTGCGCCGTGAACTCGAGATACCGGTCTTCAGTGCAGTCTCCTTTATCAGCTGGTTTCAGTCGGGCCTGCTGCCCCGGGTGTACACCGGAACCACCGCCGATCCCAGGTTTTCCACAGCCTGACACACGACGCCGGTAATGAACTCGGTCTGCTGGTAGTCGACTTTCACAAAACAGGTCGATTATCCTCACCCTTGCCGAATCGCGTGCTGTGCCTACCACACACGGAACCGACCCTGACCCAACTAAGGAGTGACGAAGATGATTCCTGAAAGTGCTGCCGATCTGATGTCCTGGGAGAAGAAGGCTTTTGCCCACCTCGCACTGGTCCTTGCCGACGGCACACCCCAGTGCACACCACTGTGGTTTGACTATGACGGCACGCACCTCGTCATCAACAGCGCTGCCGGCAGGGTCAAGGACAAGGCCATGCGGCGCTTGCCGCAGGTGGCACTGGCGATCTCAGATCCCGATAACCCCTACCGCTATATTCAGATCCGAGGCAAGGTCGTCGAGATCACCGAAGAGGGTGCGCACGAGATGATCGATCATCTCTCCGACAAGTACCAGGGAAAACCCTTCGACCACACCGAGGGGGATATCCGGGTCACTTACCGGATACTGCCGGAGTCTGTTCAGCCCAAAGACTGATCACGCCCTTACAGGGACGGTATTCTTCTGCTGGCTACCGATCCCTTTCCGGTCGTTGCGCAAACAACGCCAGCGCACCTGTGCAGCCGCACAAGTGCTGCTGTGAGATCTCACCGCTGGGGGAGAATCCCAACAGTGGCAAATCCCCGAAGTCTCCGGCGATTAAGGCCCGGTTTTTTCGATGGCGTTAGAATGACAGGTAGGATACGTCGGCAAGCGCAATGCTGAACTGACAACGCAAGACTACAACGAGGGAAATACCATGGCCCGGGTTCGCGACATTCACATCAATGAAGTACCAGAGGACGTCCGCCCTGTCTACGAGCGGTACTCGAATGAGTACGGACCTTTTCTCAACCAGGTCAAGGTCTTTGCACACCGTCCGCCGGCCCTCAAGCACATCATGGGCCTGCTGCTCGACCTGGCTGACGAAAGCCTGCTGTCGAAGCGTTACCTGGAGATTGCCTTGGTTGCCGTTTCCAGGCTAAACGAGTGCACTTACTGTGTCGCTCACCATGCCCCGCGGCTGGTCGATCAGGGCCTGTCACCCGAAACGGTCGCCGGCATCCTCGAACCGGACTGCGAAGGACTTGATGAGGTAGATCGCCTGGTTCGCGATTTTGCAGTTGAGGTCACGACCAGATCTCAGATGATGCGGGACGAGATCTTCGACCGACTGAAGCAGCACTTCAGTGAAGAACAGATCGTCGAACTGACTCTGCGTACCGCTTTATGCGGGTTCTTCAACCGTTTCAACGATGCCCTGCAGATCGGCATGGAAAGTGGGGTGCTCGAGGATATGCTGTCCCGGGGCTCGACCCTGGACGAACTCCCACATCCCGAATCGCTGGACGCAGAACATGAGGGGGCGACTCGGACAACTGCCCGACACTGACCTTTGTCAATCTGGTTGCCTTTGTTTTCACGCTTTTCATCGCGGCAATGCAATCAGGCACAGGTCAGCTGATGCAGGCTCTCCAGTATATTTCACTGCCAAGCTTATAAGAGATCCTTGTCATGCAGACACCACTGGTTCCACGTCAACCTGTTCCCGATCTGATTGTATCGCTCGCCGGTGGCGGGACCTGGTCACTGGCGGACCAGACACCAGATCACTTTACCTTGATCGTCGTTTATCGCGGCCTGCACTGCCCGATCTGCTCCCATTACCTCGCCGACCTTAGCGAAAAGATCGGCTCTTTCACCAATCTTGGTGTCAACGTGCTGGTGGTTTCAGGTGATGATCAGATAAGAGCAGAACAGGCCAAGGCTGACTGGAAGCTCGACAAACTGGACATCGGTTTTGGCTTGACCCCCGACAAGGCCCGGGAGTGGGGGCTCTATGTCTCCTCCAGCCGTGGCAAGTCGTCTGCCGGTATGAACGAACCGGAACTCTTTCCCGAGCCCGGCCTGTTTCTCGTTCGGCCCGACCATACGCTGTACTTCGCTTCCGTTCAGAGCATGCCATTTGCGCGACCTGTTTTCAAAGACATCCTGCAGGCTATCACCTTCGTCATCGAGAAAGACTACCCAGCCCGCGGCGAGGTTAGCCACTGACAGGTCGAGAAGCCGCGTCATGACTAGGCACTCGGGCCTGCCCTGTTTACAATTTACCAACAGCCACTGATTTAGGCCCGCCATCGCTACCATGAACCGACAGCTGCCGTTTTCAATTACAACTGAACAAAAACAGCAGTTCAGAAAAGACGGTGTCGTCTGCCTGCGCGGACTGTTCGACGACGAGTGGACATCACTGCTGATCGCCGGTATTGAGAAAAATCTATCCGATCCGGGAAGGCGCTCGCGGATATGGGACCGTACCGATGACAACCGCACCGTTTTCTATGACTCGGACAACTGGCGACGAATCTCGGAATATGAACAGTTCGTGTACCACAGTCCCTGTGTCGATGTCGCAACGACGCTTCTTAACACCGATAGTGTGAACTTCTTCTTCGACGCTATATTTGTCCGCTCGACAGGTGTCACATTCCCGACACCCTGGCATCAGGATGAACCGTACTGGTCCGCAGGAGGATTGGATACCATAAGTATCTGGATGCCACTGGTGCCGGTTGCCAGCGAGAGCGCACTGGCTTTTGTGCCGGGCTCTCATCTATGGCCAAATCACTATCGGCAACAAAACTTCGGTGAACTGAACCCCGATAAACAGCCGAATGTCGACGAAGTCAGTTATTCCGGTGATTGGGAACCGTTCCCCGACATCGACTCAGACCGGAATCGATTCAGAGTGACCAGCTGGGAAATGGCACCTGGCGATTGTGTTGCTTTCAACGGCCGGATCATTCACGGCGGTTCTGGCGCACTGGCACCGGATCGTGGCCTCAAAGTGTTCAACACGCAGTGGCTGGGAGATGATGTGCGGGTGAATTTTCGATCCTATGGCATGGACCCCGACCATTCTGAAAAGATGTGTGCCGCAGGTTTGAGCCACGGTGATCGCCTCGATGACGGGATCTACCCAAGACTGCCCCGGGTTCAGCCTTCGACACCGATTTAGACCTGCGCCAGACTGATCCAGATCACACACTACCCGGTTCAAAGCCCAGCCGCTTAATGCTCTGGAAGAACTTCAGGCGCGGAGCGTTTTTCTGGTCATTCGTACTGCTCTCGGCTTATCTTGTTTATGTCTACCCGATACAACGGCTGACGCAGTGGCTGGGTCACCCTGTACTCCTTAACCTGTTCTCCATCGTGTGTCTGTGGTTGTTCGTGACAGCAGTTCTGTGGTTGTCTTTTCGGCGTAGCAGTCGGCTACTCGAGCTTGTTCTTTTCAACTGGATGGGTATCGGCTTTGTTTTTTTCAGCTTGTGTTTTGTCTACGATCTCGCTCGACTCGGGTTTACCCTGAACGACTCCGCGGCCGCTATCGTCATCATCCTGATCGGCACCTCACTGGTGGCCTACGCCTTTACCACGGCACAGGGCATCTCGCGCAAGAATCTGAAGATCCACGCTGGCAAACTGATCAGAGACTATCGTCTCGTCCAGATCAGCGATGTACACGTCGGTTCGCGCAGTGGCGCATTCCTGAAGAAGATCGTCGACGGAATCAATGTTCTGCACCCGGATATCGTGCTGATCACCGGGGATTTCTTGGACTCCAGCCGGGCCGGGCCTGACGACATCGCCGCCCTTAAAGATCTGCAGGCACCGGTGTATTTTTCGATCGGCAATCATGAGCGTTACGCCGGCCTGGAACGGGTAGTTCCTCTGCTCGAAGGTGCGGAAGTTATCGTGCTTCGTAACCGCAGTGTCAGTAAAGACGGGCTGCAACTGATTGGTATCGATGACGCCGAAGACAAAGATCAAGTCCAGCATATACTTGAAAGCATCGACCTGGAACCGGATTGTTTCAAAGTGCTGCTCTATCACAGGCCACTGGGCTGGGAAGCTGCCGTCGATGCCGGGGTCGATCTGATGCTCTGTGGCCACACGCACAATGGCCAGATCTTTCCTTTCAACTGGCTGGTCCGCCAGCAGTTCCGAATCATTCATGGGTTACATCGACGTGGAAATTGCCACCTGTACGTGTCTTCCGGAACCGGCACCTGGGGGCCTGCGATGCGACTGGGTTCGCGCAACGAGATCACCTGCATCGATCTGATTACGACCAGATCCTGAATCCCGTCACCAAGGTAGTAAAGTGCAGAGTAGGCCAAAGAACCCATGCTGACGAGCACCGCTCGTCTAGCCGAATCGAAACCCGGCAACCTGCGCACCCATCAGCACGTCGCTGAACACCCGCTTTCCGGAATTGTCGGAAGCCGCACCTGCTGCGACCATCAGCGGGAGCAGGTGTTCTTCGCGGGGGTGGCAGGCCCTTGCGAAGGGCGCTGACTCCCAAGCCAAAAGCTGCTGTTGACGCAATTCGCCCTTTTGTTCGCAACTCGCCTTTAGCCAGTCATCGAAGGCCTCAGAGTCAGGAATGGCCAGTTTTCCGCTTTGCGCCCTGAAACCGGACATGTTGTGGTAACTCATGCCGCTGCCGATGATCAGAACATTTTCTTCGCGCAACGGTGAGAGTGCCGAGCCTGCAGCCAGGTGTCGTTCCGGATCGAGTTCATTTTGCAGTGACAGACACACGACCGGAATCGAAGCTTCCGGAAAGATCAGCTTCAAGCGAATGAACACACCGTGATCCAGGCCGCGAATAGGATCCTTTACACAGGGGATGTGCCTTGCCACGAGCAGCGCCTGGACGCGGTCTGCGAGTTCAGGCGCGCCGGCCGCAGGATAAGTGATCGAGTAGGTGTGCTCCGGAAAACCGTGTTAGTCGTAGATCAGCGACGGCTGGTCGGTACAGCTTACCGAGAACTCGTTTTCTTCCCAGTGGCCGGAGATGACGAGGATCGCTTTCGGAGCACCGGGCAGATCGGCGGCGAGACCACGCAGCCAATCGGCCATAGGATACCCAGGTATCCGACGGACCCGTCGTCCAGTCCATGAAAAACACGGTCCCCCTCCGTGCGGGATAAAGAGAGTAGGCTGAATCACACCGCGTCACCTTTGATTCAAACCGGGATCACGTCGAATGCCATGCTGATCCGCCGCTGCTCAGCGCCGTAGGGAACCGTTCGATGGTAAACGTAGGACGGGAACAGCAACAGCAACCCTTCTTTGGGCTCGAAATACCGTACCGCGGGTTCGGACCGAGCGTGGAAATGTTGCGGCCGGCTGCCGAATTCTATCCAACCGGCATGGTCGTCGCTGCCAGACACGATCTCCGGCACCTCTACGTAATACACACCACTCAGCCAGGCCGAAGGGTGAATGTGTGGGACCTGGTGGCCCTGGGCGTTCAGTACGACTGCCCACAGCGACAACCAATAATCGCTGGGTCGACGAATCGCAAAGGGATGATCGACCGTGACCGGCAATTCGGCACAGAATGCCTCGATCGCACCACGCAGCAACGGTTCAAGTTCGGCAATGGGACCCGGATCGCCAGTCAGCAACTCGCCGGTATGCTTGCCCTCTCGCGTCGCATGGCTGGTCGGAGCGACTGCGAGAGACGGATGCGCACAGATGTGGTCGGCGAGAGTGCTGTTCAAGGTCCTGAGCGCTTTGGCACCCACCTGATCCTCCAGCGATACCGGCTGGACCATGCTGGCGTAATCCACAAGCTTCCGCATGGCGTCCCCATTACCCAATTCATCAAGAACAATGGTCTTGAACGCAAGCAGTGCGGAATCTCCCGGGTGAGCGTCGAGATACCGGTTACACAACGCTTCTGCCGACTCTAGATCTCCCTGGTCGAGGTAAAGGTCCCCGAGGTTAACGTGGGCCTGGGCGTGATCTGGAGCGAGCTTGATGGCATTTTCATAAGCCGCGTGGGCTTGATCGATCTTTCCTGTCTGGTGCAGCGCATAACCCAGGTTGACATGGACTTCGACGTACCCGGGGCGCGCCTCCAGCGCCTGCCGGTAATACTGAATGGCCTCCTCGAACCGGCCCTTCTCCTGCAGGGCGACGCCCGAGTTGTAGGCGGCATCTGCATGGCCGGGCTGCAACGACAAAGCCTCACTATAGGCCTTGAGCGCAGCATCAAGCTGAAACATCTCAAACAAAACAGTGCCGCGGTTGTTGTGCCCATCGGCATGACCCGGGGCAAGCACCAGCAGCTGATCGTGGACTGCCAGTGACTCTTCGAGCCGCCCCAGGACCTTCAGGACATTGCCGAGACCCAGGTAGGCCGGCACGAACCCCGGCTGGATGTTGAGCACCGTCCGGTAGGCCTCTTCGGCCTCGGTGAGGCGACCGCTGATCTCAATCACCATTGCAAGGTTGAAATGAGCATCCGCGTGATGGGGATCGATCTCGATCGCCCGCTGGTACTGCTCTTCGGCTTCTGTCAGTCGTCCGAGTGCCTTGAACACGTTACCGAGATTGTTGAAAGCATCTGTGAACTCGGGATCTTCCACGAGGGCAGCTTCGAGCATCTGGACACCCCGGGAACCCTCGCCACACTGAAAACAGGCCACACCGCCGAGATTGAGAATCTCGGCATGACGGGGATAGCGCTGCAGAAACGCCTCGCAAATCCGGCGGGCCTCGTCCGGTAACCCGGCTTCCAGGTAGGTCACCGCCTGCCGATGGACTGTGCTGACCTTCTCGGTGCGGCGTTTGAGCAACGACGACACCGGTCGGGGCTGACTTTTTGATTTACGGCCAGGCTTTTGTTGTTTGCGAGCCATCTTTGCATTGTACTCTTCGGCCCCCTGTCCGCACCGGTGGTTGCCCAGACTGCGAAGGTACAGTACTTTCACGCCGGGGCTTCCTCTGGAAACCGCCAGTGTCCGATACACGGAGACAATAAAATGCGCTACGGCTTTTACCTGCCCACCCGGGGCCCGACCTCGGATCCTGACTCACTCGTGGCAATGGTCGCCGAAGCTGAACGCCTGGCATTCGACTCTACGGTGATCGCCGACCACATCGTCTTTCCCGTGGCAGTCGAATCCAGTTACCCCTACACGGTCGGGGGAGAATTCCCTGGGGAGGCCGAAGCACTCGAGCAACTCTCGCTCATGGCCTTTATCGCCGGCCGGACATCCCGCCTGCGACTGATAACCAGTGTCATGATCGTGCCCCACCGGAATCCAGTCCTCGCGGCCAAGATGCTGGCGACTATTGACGTACTCTCAAAAGGCCGGGTCACCGTTGGGATCGGGGTGGGCTGGATGCGCGAGGAGATCGAGGCGCTGGGCTGCCGTGAATTCGCCCAGCGCGGCGCATTGACCGATGAGTATCTGCAGATCTTCAAGGCTCTCTGGACGGAGGAACCCGTCCGTTTTGAAGGCGCGTTTTACCGTTTTGATGCTCTTCATTCCCTGCCTAAGCCGGTGCAGAACCCACATCCGCCGATCTGGGTGGGCGGACACAGCCATCCCGCGCTTCGGCGTGTCGCCCGCCTGGCCGACGGCTGGCACCCCGTCGGCGCGAACCCGGCCGTACCCCTGCGACCGGCAGAGTTCTCCGCTGCCTGTGAGGAGTTGCAGCGACTGACCGAGGCACAAGGGCGGGACTACGCCGAACTGACAATCTGCTTCAAGGCACCCCTATACGATAAGGGAAGTCATGCAGAAGCAGCGCAGGATCGACGACCGTTCTCGGGCGGCCGGTCCCAGATCGTTGACGACATCGGCACCTATGCCGAACTTGGCGTACACGAGTTGATCTTTGATTTTCGTTCCGCAACCTTGGCCGAGACCTTGGACAGAATGCGGCAGTTTAATGCCGATATCCGGTCACAGGCCGCATAGATCACTCAGGAATTTCGTAGAATATTATGAGAGTAATCCTGACACTGGTTAACTCGATTGAGATCGCATCCAGATACCAATTCCGGTTTACCGATGAGCAACAGTGATGAACAAAAGGTGGTTCTGAATGACTGAATTTCCGTATCATTCGACACCAAGGAACATTGAGACATGGGTCTGAACCGGGAACTCGAAGGCCTGCTAGTGGTCTCCATGGATCAAGCGGTCGCCGCACCGTACTGCGCTCTGATGCTGGCCGATGCCGGTGCTCGAGTCATCAAAGTGGAACGCATCGAGGGCGATTTTGCCCGCGGCTACGACAACGGCGCCGATGGCAAAAGCGCATTTTTTGCCTGGCTCAACCGGGGTAAGGAGTCTGTCAGCCTAGACCTCAACAAGGCTGAAGACGCGATGCTTCTGCACAACATGGTCATGCGGGCCGACATCTTCCTGCACAACCTCGCGCCGGGCGCGTTGGCGAGGCGAGGCTTCGATGGCACGGCACTGCGCGCAGAAAACCCCGCACTCATCACCTGCGAGATCACCGGTTATGGGTCAACGGGCCAGGCGGCGAAGAAAAAAGCCTACGACTTTCTGGTCCAGGCCGAAAGCGGTATCTGTGCCGTGAGCGGCACCGAGGCCGATCCTGCACGGGTCGGCATATCCATCTGTGATATCTCGTCGGGCCTGACTGCTTTTTCAACCATTCTGCGCGCGCTGATCCAGCGTGGCCGCACAGGCAGGGGTATCGATATATCCATATCCATG
Organism: uncultured Acidiferrobacteraceae bacterium; assembly: GCA_964630665.1. Classification (GTDB taxonomy): domain Bacteria; phylum Pseudomonadota; class Gammaproteobacteria; order Arenicellales; family UBA868; genus UBA9619. The sequence goes on from CAZVVN010000082.1 coordinate 11,512, forward strand.
TTCGATGTGATGGCGGACTTCATGAATTTCCCGCTGCTCGCCCACCGCTATCTTGGGGGTGCCCCTGCACGCATGGGCCTGACGCATGCACTGATCGCGCCCTATGGTGCTTACCGGACTGCGGACGGAAACCAGGTGCTGATCGCAATTCAGAGCGATCGCGAGTGGCAGATCTTCTGCGAGGCGGTTCTGGAACAACCGGACCTGGCAGAGGATGACCGATTCATCAACAACACCGCGCGAGTCAGTCATCGCGTTGAGATGGATGAAGCCATCAATTCGGTCTTCGGGCGGATGAGCCTGGAGGCCCTGATGGAACTGCTGGACAGCGCGCGAATCGCCAACGGCCGATTGAGCAGTGTCGAAGATCTGTCTAACCATGAGTTTTTAAAAAAACAGATCGTCAATTACGGCGGTACGGCAATTGAACTGGCCGCCCTGCCGGTTCCGATCGATGGTGATCGCCCGCTTGAGGTCCCTACTCTCAATCAACACGGCGATCGGATCAGGCAAGAATTTCAGAGTTAACCACGGGTCAGAAAAGGAGAGCGCAGTGCACAGCTATCAGAACTATATCAACGGTACATTCACGGCAGCGTCTTCGGGAAAAACCTTTGATACCGTCAATCCCTACACCGGTGAGGTGTGGGCTAGTGTTGCCCATAGTGACGCGTCGGATGTCGACAGTGCTGTTGATGCGGCCCGAAACGCCTTCGATTCCGGCTGGGCAGAGATGAAGCCTACCGAGAGAGGGCGACTGCTGTACAAACTGGCAGACCTTATCGAACGCGATGCGACTCACCTGGCGGAGATCGAGGTGCGCGACAACGGCAAGCTGATCGCAGAGATGTCTGCCCAGACACACTATATGCCCCAGTGGTACCGGTACTACGGCGGCCTGGCTGACAAAGTTGAAGGTGCAGTGATTCCTACCGACAAAGATGGCATCTTCAACTTCACGCGTTACGAACCCCTGGGTGTTATCGGCATGATCACCGCGTGGAATTCGCCACTGTTGCTGATGACCTGGAAACTGGCTGTTGCCTTAGCCGCCGGCAACACCGCGATCGTCAAACCTTCGGAATTCACATCCGCGTCAACGCTTGAATTCATGAACCTGATCGAAGAGGCCGGGTTTCCGCCTGGCGTAGTCAACACCGTGACCGGTTTTGGCAAGGATGCCGGAGCTGCACTGGTGGCCCATCCCGGGGTTGCCAAGATCGCTTTTACCGGCTCAGACCTCTCTGGCCAGAAAATCTATGAGTCGGCAGCCAAAACTTTCAAGCACGTCACGCTGGAACTGGGTGGCAAGTCTCCTAACATTGTATTCGAGGATGCCGACCTGGAATCAGCTGTCATGGGTGCCATCTCCGGAATTTTTGCCGCGACAGGGCAAACCTGCATCGCGGGTTCGCGCCTGTTGCTGCAACGCTCAATCCACGATCAATTTGTTGAACGGCTGATCGAAGTCGCAAAAACAGCACACATCGGGGACCCGATGTCGCCTGATACCCACGTTGGGCCGGTCACG
>CAZVVN010000083.1:0-13031 GCA_964630665.1 uncultured Acidiferrobacteraceae bacterium
CTGGGCGGATATCGGGGCCATCGGCTGGCTCGTCGACGGTGCGGCAATTGTCAATCAAATCAGCCTCTGCCGAAATTCCTACGGCCCCTACGCACGGGCAATGGTCCGTATCTGCAAGGAAGAGAGTTTTCATCAACGCCAGGGTTACGGGATCATGCTGACCCTGGCCCAGGGTACGGGCGACCAGCAGGCCATGGCCCAGGATGCATTGAACCGCTGGTGGTGGCCGACCCTGATGATGTTCGGTCCGCACGACAGCGAGTCTTCACACAGCGAGCAGTCCACAGCCTGGAAGATCAAGCGGCAGAGTAACGATGAGCTTCGCCAGCGCTTTATCGATATCACGGTGCCCCAGGCCGATCACCTCGGGCTCGCGATACCTGACCCTGATCTGAAGTGGAATGAAGCAGAAGGCCATTATGAATCTGGTGAGATCGACTGGGATGAGTTCTGGACGGTGGTTAAGGGCGGGGGTCCGTGTCGTCGCCAGAGAATCAAGACCCGCGTCGATGCTCATGAGAAAGGAAAATGGGTGCGTGAAGCGGCTACGGCCTATGCGCGCAAACGGGCGAGCAGGCAAAGAGCCGCCTGATGTATTTGCCTGGGCTGATACAGCGGAGACGATACGATGACCCAAGAATCTGATCAGTGGCCCCTGTGGGAGGTTTTCGTGCGCGGTAAACGCGGCCTGTCACACCAGCACGCGGGCAGTCTTTACGCCGCCGATGCGCAGATGGCGTTGGAAAACGCCCGCGACCTTTACACCCGGCGCCAGGAAGGGATCAGTATCTGGGTCGTCCCATCGAATTCGATCACAGCGTCTTCACCAGAAGAACAGGGTGCATTTTTCGAGCCTGCCGGTGACAAGGTGTATCGACACCCGACCTTTTACCCGATTCCGGAGGGTGTTGAAAACCTTTGAGCCAGCAAATAGATACCGACACGGCCCGATTCGAGCTGTTCCTGCAGCTGGGAGATAACGCCCTGATCCTCGGTCACCGCCTATCCGAATGGTCAGGTGATGCCCCCGTTCTGGAGGAGGATGTGGCGCTGACCAATATTGCGCTTGACCTGATTGGCCAGGCCAGGTTCTGGCTGACTGCAGCCGGCAAGACCGAAGGCCTCGGGCGCAGCGAGGATGATCTTGCATACCACCGCGATGCCCGTGACTGGCGCAATCTTCACTTGGTGGAGCTGACCAATGGCGATTTTGCCCGAACAGTGCTCAGGCAGTACTTCTTCGACAGCTATCACCTGTTGCTTCTGGAGGGCCTGGCGGCGGGCCAGGACAGCGAGTTCTCGGGAATCGCAGCCAAGGCAGTCAAGGAGGTTCGCTACCATCTTCGCCACAGTCGGGGCTGGGTCATTCGTCTGGGTGATGGTACCGAGGAAAGCCGTACGCGCATGCAACAGGCACTGGAGGATTGCGCGCCATGTGTTCCTGAGCTTTTCGAGGCTGACACGTGTTACCTGGGTCTTGTCGCCCAGAAAATCGCGCCGGATATCCAGTTGTTGAAGTCCGAGTGGCAACGTCAGACGAAGCAGGTGCTCGATGAGGCAACGCTGGAAATGCCTGAGATTAGCCACGCGATGTCGGGTAGTCGGCAGGGATTGCACAGTGAGCAACTGGGTTATCTGCTGGCTGAGATGCAGTTTCTACAACGCGCTTACCCCGGTGTATCGTGGTGAGTGCTGTGTCGTTGCCAGTGGTGACCCCGACCCGCGTTCTCGAGCTATTGGATTCGGTGACTGATCCGGAGATCCCTTCGCTCAGCATCCGAGATCTGGGTGTCGTCCGATCGGTACAGGTGGATACCCTGGGCAAGGATACCCATGTGGTCGTGACGATCTCGCCAACCTATTCAGGCTGCCCTGCGACCCGGGTCATAGAAGCCGATATTCGCAATGCCATCGAGCGGGCCGGCATTGGCAACGTGTCCGTCAAGCATCAACTGAATCCGCCGTGGACAACCGACTGGATCACGGAAAGCGGTAAGCAGCACCTCCGAGAGGCAGGTATTACGCCGCCAGCCTGCTGGGCATCGGACCCCGCCGCCGATGATGCTGAGGTTGAATGCCCGCACTGCGGATCGTCTAACACCCGGGTTCTCGCCGGGTTCGGTTCGACGCCGTGCAAGGCCCTGTGGCATTGCACCGATTGCTTCGAACCGTTCGACTATTTCAAGCCGCATTAGCTGCAATGCGCTTTCATCCGCTGACCGTCGCCCAGGTGCGCCCGGAGACCGACGATACCGTCTCGGTGTCTTTCCGAGTGCCCGATGACCTGCGGGATGAATTCCGGTTTACCCAGGGCCAGCATCTGACCCTGCGGCGCGAATTCAACGGTGAAGAAGTACGTCGTTCGTATTCAATTTGTACTTCCGTATATGACAACGATCTGCGCATTGCCGTCAAAGCGATCCCGCAAGGGGTGTTTTCAGGATTTGTACACCAGGCGCTCGCTACGGGTGACCAGATCGAGGTGGGCCTGCCGATCGGGCATTTCAATGTGCCGCTCGATCCCGGCAACCACAAACGGTACGCGGCCTTTGCTGCAGGCAGCGGGATCACACCGGTGATTTCCATCATCAAGACCACGCTGTCAGCGGAACCGTACAGTGCTTTTTCGCTGGTCTACGGAAATCGCGAGACACGAAGCATTGTTTTCAGGGAAGAACTGGAGAGCCTGAAGAACAGCTACTTGGATCGATTGTCGATAACGCATGCGCTGTCGCGTGAAGACCGCAACATTCCACTGCTTGACGGCAGAATCGACCATGGTAAGGCCAGCCAGTTGCTCGACACGCTCCTGGTGCCTGAACACTTCGACGAATTTTTCCTGTGCGGCCCAAAGGGCATGATCGATGGTGTGCGTGATGCACTGATCGAAAAAGGTGTTGACAGATCCCGGATTCACTTCGAATTGTTCACCGCGCCTGACCAGGCATTCGACCTGTCGGGCTCCCGGCGCACCGATCCGGTAACCCAATCCGGTAGCTACAGCACGGTTGTCGTCTCCCTGGAAGGCAAGTCAACCACGCTGAGCATGGGCCCGGATGATGGATCAGTTCTGGAAGCGGTCAGGCGAGTCCGCCCGGAAGTACCTTACGCCTGCGAAGGCGGGGTCTGTGCGACGTGTCGGGCAAGAATCATTGAAGGACAGGTCGATATGCAGTTGAATTTTGCACTCGAGGAACAAGAAGTTGAGGCCGGCTATGTCCTGACCTGCCAGGCAGTCCCTGCCAGCGACCACATCGTGCTTGATTTCGACGCGCTGTGATCGCTAGCGCTTGAACCGCTTCGAGTAGCTTCTTTCAGGCGGCCTGACAGGGCCGCCGGTCTTCTCACACAGCGCGACCGCCCATCGATCGGCCGCATCCCGTAGTGCCAGGTAGATAGTGGCGCAGCGCTCTCTGGCCTTTGTACCGGGCCAGTCAGAAGGTAGCAGGGGGTCTGGAACATCCGGATCGCGCAGCAGGATGCGACGGTATTCATGGATCAGCAGGGTGCGTCCGACAAACGCTGCCTCGCCGTCGATGCTCTTGCGCGGCCGCCGCACCGAATCCCAAAGATCCGAGAAACGCTGGTTGAAAAGATCGTACTCCCGTGCGATGAGGTCCAGATCGAAGCAACGTGAAAGCAGGACCTGAGGCGATTCACTGTCGCCGACGGACCGGCCACGGATGATTTTGACCTTGTCGGTGAGGTTCCGGTCAGCGAGCATGATGCTCACGGGCGAAAGGTCTGCTGTCGGATGGATCAGTACATCCGCGCTGAGAGTGCCGAATCCCTGCCACTTGAGCTCTTTCTTGATTGCGTCGCGAGCCGTCCGGTCGATAGATTTGCGGGGAATCACGACCACTCGCCATTCACCATCCCAGTCCCGGTTACCGCCACCGTAGATGCGGTGCTCGGCATTGGCGAACTGTCGGTGACCAGTTGCCGTGAGTTGATAGTAGCTGCGGCGGCCGGATGAGGTCCCGGCCAGCCATTTTTCCCGGGCCAGCCGGTAAACAGAGGTTCGAACCAGGCTTTCACTGACGCCCAGTGGACGGGCCAGTTGGATCAGGCTGCCCAGCCAGGCACTGCCGCCGCGCGGCTCAAGAGTATCGCCGAAAATCGTAATCAGCAGCGACTTGGCGCGTATTGGTCGGCGGGCACGAAAATCACCCAGCAGCTGTTGAACAGCGGAGTCGAGCCTCATGCCGGCGCCGGAATCAACGGCGGTCAACCACCCTCTGGGCCTTGCCCTGGGAGCGGGCTACTCCGCCCTCTTCGTGGACGATGACTTCGGCCGAGACCCCGATGTAGGTCTTGATGCTGTGGGTGAGTGCCGCACTAACATCTTCAGACCTACTGTCAGAACCGGCGCCCGGTTCGAGTTCGACATGGACTGTCAGGGCGTCGAGATTACCGGTCCGGGTCAACTCGATCTGGTAATGCGGGCTCAGGGTCTCCTGCCCCAGAACCTGTTCTTCGATCTGTGAGGGGAATACGTTGACACCGCGAACGATCATCATATCGTCGCTGCGTCCGGTCACCCTAGCCATACGTCGCATGGTCCGGGCTGTGCCAGGCAGCAGCCGGGTCAGATCCCGGGTGCGGTAGCGGATGACAGGTGAGGTTTCCTTGGTCAGGGAAGTCAGGACGAGTTCACCCGCCTCTCCATCTGGCAAGACCGCGCCGGTCTCGGGATCGATGATCTCCGGATAGAAGTGATCTTCCCAGAGTGTCAGTCCGTCCTTTGTTTCGATGCACTCCTGGGCAACACCGGGCCCCATGACCTCCGACAGACCGTAGATGTCGACCGCATCCAGATCGAAGCGTGACTCCAGGCTCTGGCGCATAGATTCGGTCCATGGCTCCGCCCCGAAGATGCCGACCTTCAGAGAAGACTGGCGCGGATCTAGCCCTGCGTTTTCGAAAGCATCGGCAATGTTCAGACAGTAGGAAGGTGTGACCATGATGATCGCGGGTTCGAAATCGTTGATCAGCTGGACCTGCTTTTCGGTCTGCCCGCCCGACATGGGGATGACTGCAGCGCCCAGTTTTTCAGCACCAAAATGGGCCCCCAGGCCACCCGTGAACAGGCCATAACCGTAACTGACATGGATAACGTCGTCTTCTCGTCCGCCGGCTGCCCGAATCGAGCGGGCCATCACTGTCGACCAGACATCGATGTCGTTCCGGGTATAGCCCACCACCGTCGGGTTACCCGTGGTACCGCTGGAGGCGTGAATCCGGATCACCTCGGACATCGGTGTGGCGAAGGCACCGAAGGGATAGTAGCGGCGCAGGTCGGCCTTATCGGTAAGCGGAAACCGGGTCAGATCGTCAAGGCAGGTCAGATCCTCTGGCCGCACGCCGGCTGATTCGAATTTCTCCCGGTAGAGCGGTGAATTGGTGTGCGCGTGATTGAGCGACCATTGAAGCCGCGATAGCTGCAGCGAGCGCAGTTCGTCAACGCTGGCCGTTTCAATGGGCTCCAGTTCATTTTTCAGGACCTTCTTGACGCTCATGTCATTCGTTTCGGTTAAAGGCTAAACAGGGTGGTGTTGGCAGGTGGGCTCAAGGGCGTTCCAGCAGCATGGCAATCCCTTGCCCGACGCCGACGCACATCGCACACAGGGCGTAGCGGGCCTGCCTTCGTTTTAGCTCATAAGCTGCCGTGGTGACCAGTCGGGCACCGCTCATACCCAGTGGGTGACCCAAGGCAATGGCGCCGCCATTGGGGTTGATGCGCGGGTCATCGTCGGCAAGGCCGAGCTCTCGAGTGACAGCGAGGGCCTGAGCGGCAAATGCTTCGTTGAGTTCGATGACATCCATCTGGTCCAGGCTCAGGCCCGCAATGTCGAGTGCCCGGCGGCTGGCCGAGACCGGGCCTATGCCCATGACGCGCGGTGCGACGCCGGCACTGGCCATGGTGATCACCCGGGCCAGTGGTTCGGATGCCCCGGTCAGTGCGCAGGTGCTGCTGCCCATCAGCAAAGCACAAGCGCCATCATTGATGCCCGATGAGTTGCCGGCGGTCACTGACCCCGCGACGCGAAAGGGCGTCGGCAACGCGGCGAGTTTTTCAACAGTGGTGTCCCCCCGGGGGTGCTCGTCTGTGTCGTACAGAACCGGCTCCGGATGGCGTCCAGGGTCTGCTACCGGCACGATTTCGTCAGCAAAGCGATCATTCTCACGAGCACTGTGGCATTTTTGCTGTGACCACAGGGCGAACTGATCCTGGTCTTCCCGGCTGACAGAGAATTCGGCGGCGACGTTCTCAGCGGTCTCGGGCATGGAGTCGACCCCATACTGTGATTTGAGCAAGGGATTGATGAAGCGCCAGCCGATGGTGGTGTCATACAACTCGGTCTGTCTCCCGAAAGCCTGCGTGGTCTTGGGTAATACAAACGGGGCCCTCGACATTGATTCCACACCAGCGGCGATAGCAGTATCGATCTCCCCACAGCGAATCGCCCGCGCCGCGGCGCCAACGGCTTCCATGCCCGAACCGCAGAGGCGGTTGACAGTCACCGCCGGGATCTCTGTGGGCAGGCCGGCCAGCAGGGTACTCATGCGCCCGACGTTACGGTTGTCCTCGCCGGCCTGGTTGGCGCAGCCCATGAAAACATCGCCGATCAAGGCAGGCTTGAATTCCGGATGACGGGACAGCAACGCCCGCAGCGGCACAGCACCGAGATCGTCCGTTCTGATACCTGAGAGCATACCGCCGTAACGACCAATCGGGGTGCGCACGGCATCGAAGATCAGGGCGTCGGTCATGCTGTTTATTCTTCGCTTGAGCCTAGAAGGGTTTCGTCGAGGGCCCTGGATTTTCCGCGGAAAAGAGCCACACAGCTTCCGTCGGCAAGATTCACCCTGACATCGTAGACCCCGTTGCGTCCGCCCAGGAACTGCTCGGCCGCCGTCGCGGTGAGTTTTTCTCCAGCCCTGACCGCAACCAGGAACTCGACCTGACAACTCACTGCCACACTGACCCGATTGCGTGTGTTGCAGGCATGGGCGAAGGCAGTGTCGGCGAGGGTGAAGATCATGCCGCCGTGGCAGGTGCCATGACCGTTGACCATGTCGTCACGGACAAGCATGGAAAGTTGTGCGTAGCCCGGGCTTGCGTCGTCAACGACCATGCCGAGCATCCGGGAGCAGTGGTCGCCGCGATGCATCTGTTCACTGCAGGCTGTGGCAATTGACAGACTGTTCTGGGTATCGTTCAAGAGGAGTTTTCCAAAGCTTAGGCGCAGTCCAGCAGAGTCCAGGTTGCTGAAGAATTGTAAAAAGATCGTATCACATCGAGGCTGTGCCGGTTTTTGCGACGACTTCAGCGGTGGTGGTCAATCCTTGACTAAAGTCGAGCGCGGGGATCAGGGTGAAGAAGGCGCGGCGCGGATCATGTCCGGGCTTTCGGGCAGCAGCGCGCCACCGTCGACAATTATGGTCTGACCGGTCACGTAACGGGCCTCATCACTGGCAAGGTAAACCATGGCCCAGGCAATATCATCGGGTTCGCCCAGGGCGCCGAGCGGGATGAACTGCTCGATCCGGCGCCGTTGGTCCGGGTCGGCGAGGAAACCGTCTGACTTCGCAACGTAGCCGGGTTCGACGGCGTTGACCGTAATGCCGTCACCGGCGAGCTCCAGTGCCGCGCCCCGGACGAAGGCATTGACGCCGCCTTTGGCCGCACCGTAATGTACCGCGCCCGGCATCGCAACCCTGGGCCCGGTCACCGAAGATGTGACCAGAAAGCGTCCTCTTCCCGATTGACGCAGCCAGGGCAGGGCCGCCTTGACCAGGCGAAAACACGCTTTGAGATTTATCGACAGCGTCATCTCCAGATCGCTTTCCTCCAGTGTCTCGAGCCGTGACCAGGGGCATCCGCCAGCGTTGTGCACGACAATGTCCAGCCCGCCGAGTTGATCCGCGGCGGCCTCGACGGCCCTTGCTGCCCCGTCCGGTCCTTCCAGGTCGAGCGGCAAAGCTATCGCCGAAAGACCCTGTTGCTGAACGCTATCGACGACCACCTGAGCAGCGCTCAGGGTACGATTGGCTGCTGCGACCTGTGCGCCGCACTCGGCGAATCGCCGAACAATGGCCGGACCGATGGCGCGCCCCACCCCGGTCACCAGTGCTCTTCGGCCAGCGAGTCTGTCCTTGGACATTACAAACCTCCGTTTGATCTGTATGCCAGTCTAAAACCCCGGTGTCGTGACGTCCTTCCCCGGGTTACCCGTGTGGAATGCATTTTCCACAGTAATGGCAAAAAGAAGAGTTGTCGAACAATGCGTTAAAAGCAAGGAAAATGCGGGGGAGCACGCCAGTCGGCATCGATTCGACTCCGCCGCGAGCCAAGATACAGTAGTATCCTTCAGGTTTGAGCACCCCTGGAACCCTGTCAGATCGTAAAGGAGAACTGAATAATGACAACTGAATCGGCGGCTCTGGCGGACACACTGATCACCGGCCGGCCGGAGCCCGATCTGGATCACCTTCGTGCCCGCAATGCCCGCAGTGTGTGGCATCCGATGGCACACCCGGGTGCCCACCAGGCGAATCCGCCCCGCATTATCACGGCAGCCGATGGTGTCTATATCCAAGATGACGAAGGTCACCGCGTGATTGATGCTGTCGGCGGGATCTGGAACGTCAATCTGGGTTATTCCTGTACCCCAATTAAGCAGGCCATCGCCCGGCAACTGGACGTCCTGCCTTTCTATTCGGCGTTTAAGGGGACGACCAGCACTCGGTTGATCGAACTGGCGGACCGGTTGGTCGGTGTGCTGGAGCCCGAAGGCATGCGTCGCGCGTTTTTTACCTCGGGTGGCAGCGACAGTGTCGAAACAGCCTTAAGGTTGACCCGCCAGTTCTGGAAGCTGGCAGGACAGCCGGGTAAGGTGAAATTCTTCTCCTTCAAAAAGGGTTATCACGGAACTCATTTCGGCGGTGCCTCAATCAACGGTAATGACCGTTTCCGCAAAAGTTATGAGCCAATGCTGCCGGGCTGCATCCAGTTGCCTTTCCCATCGCTCTATCACAATCCGTTCGGGATTGAAGACATTGACGAGTTGACGGACGTTTGCCTCAGGCAGATCGAGCAGGAGATCAACTATCAAGGAGCAGACAGCATTGCGGCTTTTATCGCAGAACCGGTGCTCGGTGCGGGCGGCATTCTGGTGCCTCCGCCACGTCTGTGGCCGGCACTGCGCGCCTTGTGTGATAAGTACGATATTCTCTTGATCGCCGATGAAGTTGTCACGGGTTTTGGACGGACGGGGTCCTGGTTTGGTACCCGGGCCTGGGGTGTCAGGCCCGATATGATGTGTTTTGCAAAGGCCATCACCTCCGGGTATTTCCCATTCGGGGCGTTGATGCTCAATGAACGAATTGAGACCGTATTTATGGAAAGCGGTCCTGACGGCGCTATCGGCCATGGCTATACCTACTCCGGCCATCCGGTCGGCTGTGCTGCGGCACTGGCGACACTGGATGTCACGTTCGGCCAGGATCTACCCGGCAATGCATTGGCGCGAGGTGAGCAGTTGATGGCATCACTCAAGGCGCTGCAGGCAGAACACCATATGATCGGTGACGTGCGAGGAAAGGGTCTGATGGTGGGCGTCGAACTGGTGGCTGATCGCGAATCGAAAACGCCATTGGACCCGCAACTCGGCGAAGCCCTGGCCGATCGAGTTTTCGCGGCAGGTGCGATGATCCGTGTTTCCGGGAATATCATCATCATGTCGCCACCGCTGGTGATTACTGAATCGGAGATCGATTCCCTGGCGCAGGCACTGTCTGTCGGCTTTGCCGGAGCCTGATTCAGCCGGCAACCTTGAAATAGTCCGGTGTCTTAACTTAGAGTGGCGGATGCAACCTGCTGGTGGTAGTGCGACTCCCTCAAGATTCTTTATTCTTGTGGAAACAGCACACTGAAAAGTGAGGTGTTTGTGATCATTTTATCTGTGGAGGATAAGACATGAAAATGACCTTGAAACTGGTCGTACTGAGTATCCTGGCGTCGTTTCTGGTATTCGGCTCAGCTGCCCGGGCGGAGTATCCCGAAAAACCGGTGACCTTTATTGTGCCCTGGCCGCCGGGTGATCTTGAAGATATCACCACTCGTATGATCGCTGAAGAATTCCAGAAAGAGTACGGTGTCGCTGCGGCCGTAGTAAACAAGCCCGGCGGCGGTGGTGGTCCGTTCCCGGGTGCTGCCGAGGTGGCGAATGCGCCTGCTGATGGCTACACCATCGGGTCGTTCGTGATTGGTGTGCCGATCATCGGTCCGCTCGTCGGTGTGCCTGGATTCGAAGATCCTGATCTGTTTGAGCCGGTCGGTATTTTTATCATCTACCCGTTCCTGCTGGCCGCCAGTGGTGACGCTCCATACAGCAACATGGCTGAACTTGCTGAGTATGCCAAGTCCCACAAAGTAGCTCTCGGCCACTTTGGCTACGGGTTGATTCCGACTCGGGCAACAATTGTGGCTGCGATGGAGCTTGGGTTTGAGTTTGGCAGCGAAGCGGCATTCGATATGAACGATTGCAACACGTTAGCCAGCGGCGATGCCGATGTGATCAATACCACCGCGGCTTTAGTATTGCCGTGTCTGGACGACCTTAATGTTCTGGCTACTATCACCGGACCTGACCGGACTTCAGTGACGCCCAATGTCGCGACGCTCACCGAACAGGTGCCTGGTATAGACGTACCGACGCTTTGGAATGGCCTGTTCGTCAAGAAGGGAACACCACAGATCGTCAAGGACAAGCTCGCAGCTGTCGCCAAGCGGGTGGTCGCCAGTGATGCGGTGGCAAAAGTTGCCAAGGACACGGGTGGCATCTTCTTCTGGGAAGGTCCAGCCGAGGCTAAAGCACGCATCGCACGTGACTGGAAGTCCACCGAGTGGATGTTCAAGAAGATGGGAGACCTGTAGCCGGTCACTACGGCTATTTAGAGGTTCCGAGTCGGGCGGCGTAGCCGCCCGACTTTCTTTCAGGATATAAGCTTCATGGATCAATCTGACAATGTCCGATCCAGTGCGGCTATCAACTTTTTCTGTGCTGCATTCATTGTTCTGGTGACGCTGGTTCTGGTGAGCCAGCTGGACAGCCAGACCCGATGGATCAAGCGCGCGGATCTGGTCATGCAACCGGGCTTTTTCCCGGCAGTCGGCCTGCTGGTGATGGGTCTGCCAGCGCTTGTTCTCTCTGTAGTGTCTTATCGCCAGATGCGCTCCGGGATCGATCTGGAGTCACCCCGTATTATCGTCGCCGGTTTTCATCGCTGCTGCGAATTTGCCGTATGGTTTCTGTTTTATGTTTACATCATCCGGTGGGTGGGGTATCTGATGGCAACGCTGCTGTTTATGCCGGCGCTCAGTCTGCGGGTAGGGTTTCGCGGTGTACGCTGGATGGTGACGGCGGCACTGATCGGTTTAGTCATTGTACTGTTGTTCAGGACCGGGCTTCAGGTCCGTTTACCGGATGGTTATATCTATGGTTACCTGCCCCCGGAGATTCGTAATTTCATGATCCGCAACTTCTGAGCTTTCTCATGATCGAGTTGCTGCTCGAGTCATTAATGCTGATCGCGCGATGGGATGTTGCGATCGCGCTTTTGATCGGTGCAATTGGCGGCGTCATCATCGGGGCCATTCCAGGTGTCGGTCCCGCGGTTGCCATCGCGATCCTACTGCCGGCGACTTATAAGCTCGAACCCCTAGTTGGACTGACACTGTTACTGGGTATTTACGGCGCGGCACTTTATGGTGGCGCTATTCCCGCGATTCTGATTAACACACCAGGTACACCCGTCAATGCGCTGACGACTTATGACGGTCACCCCATTGCCAGGCGCGGTGAACCGCGTCGGGCACTGTCGCTTGCCTACAGTGCGAGTTTCATCGGTGGGATCGTCAGTGTCCTGGCACTGATTTTTCTCACACCTAAGCTCGCGGCAGTCGCACCTTACTTTGGCAGCCGGGATATTCTGATGGCGGCGCTTTTGGGGCTGGTGTTGGTGATACTGACCCACCGTGGGCAGACGCTGGCTGCAGCCGCATTGGTCGGCATGGGTGTGTTCATCACGGTGGTCGGCATGGAACCGGTTCGTTTCAGTGATCGTTTTGTTTTCGGCTTGGCCTGGTTACGCGGCGGCCTGGCACTCATTCCCGCCGTTCTCGGCCTGTTTGCGATCTCACAGGCGTTTATCCTTTTGCAATCCTCGGATGCACCCCGACAAATTCCCAAGGTGACGGGGAGCCCCTTCGCCGGCTTGTTTGAAGTCTTTCGACGGCTTAAGCGGGTCGCCCTGTGCTCGTCCGGATTCGGGATCATCATGGGCATTATTCCCGGTGTGGGAGAGTTCCTGGCACAGTTCTTCTCTTATGGCCTGGCACAGAAGCTGAGTCGTAAACCGGAGAAGTTCGGTAAAGGGTCTTCAGAAGGCCTGGTGGCGGCGGAGTCGGCCAACAATGCCGTACCGGCCGCAGCGATGATTCCATTGCTGGCACTGGGTATCCCGGGGGAAGCGTTGACAGCGATGATGCTGTCTGTTTTCCGGGTACACAACCTGATTCCGGGGCCGAAACTCTTTGAGACTCAGTCAGAATTTGTTGTCGGTCTTTACGTATGTCTTTTCCTGATTAATTTTATTGTGTTGGCGTTTCTGCTTTCGGCGACACCGTTGCTGATCCGGGTCATCAAGGTGCCGGAGCGGTTTCTCGGTGTGGTGGTGCTGACGCTGGCGCTGGTCGGGGTTTACTCTATCCGTAACAGTCTGCCCGACTGCTGGGTGGCGATAGGATTTGGCCTTTTAGGTTACGTACTTCGCCGCGTGAACTGGCCGTTGGTGCCGATCATCCTCGGTATGGTGCTTGGGGAAATCATCGAGGCTAAGCTGCGCACCAGCATGGCCCGGGTCGAGACTCCGTTGGATTTTGTTAACCGGCCGGTCTCGGCCACCATTGCGGTCATTATTGTGCTGGCGCTCGCGGCACATATCTGGACGGAAATCCGAAATTA
>CAZVVN010000084.1:0-12360 GCA_964630665.1 uncultured Acidiferrobacteraceae bacterium
GAGCCGATCACAGTGGTACTGTCACAGAAGGGCTGGATTCGGGCGGCCAAGGGACCAGAGATCGATCCCCGTGAACTGAATTACCGGGGTGACGACGGCTATCTGCATGCCGGTGCTGGACGGACTAATCAACCGCTACTGACGATAGACTCGGGCGGCCGGACCTATTCATTGCCGGCACATACACTGCCTTCTGCAAGGGGGCTGGGTGAACCTGTGGGCAAACAGCTCAAGCCGCCCGCAGGGGCAACTTTCCGCGGGGTCATGATTGGTAGTAGCGATGACTTGTACCTGTTGTCCACTGATGCCGGGTATGGATTTGTTGCACCGCTGGAAGAAATGATGACCCGGAACAAATCAGGCAAAGCGGTACTTCGGGCCCGGGATGTGGGTGTTTTGCCGCCGCAACGTGTCCTTGACCACGAGGATGACTGGATCGCCGCAGTGACCAGTGCCGGCAGGCTGCTGATATTCCCGCTCGCCGAGATGCCGGTCCTGGCAAAAGGCAAAGGGGTCAAGATCATCAATGTGCCTGTCGCCCGGTACAGGTCCGGCGAGGAGAAAGTGATTAGTGTAGTTGTGTTTCAGGAAGGCCAGCGACTGCGAATACATTCGGGTCGCCAGCACATGAAACTCAAGCCCTCGGATTTCGAGCATTACGTCGGTGCGAGGGCCCAGCGGGGCCGGGCTCTTCCTCGTGGGTATCGCCAGCCCAGTGCTATAGAGTCGGTAAGCCAGGACTAGGAGGACAGCGGATTGTCACGCAGGCCCGCATAGGCTCTGATCGCCCGGATTCAATGGCCTTTGCCTTGTTCCGAGACCAATACCACGATTCCACTGCCAACCACCAGGGCGGCACCGGCCATGACACTCGCTCCCGGCAGGTCATTGAAAACCAGCCAGCCGTAGAAAGCAGCCCACCCCAGGGTGGTGTACTCCAGTGCTCCAACGAGATAGACGGGCGCATACTTGAAGCCATTGGTCAGTGCATACTGTCCGCCAAGCCCTACCAGGCCCAGCAGAATCATCAGTGCGAAATCCTCCAGAGTGGGTGCCCGCCACAAGAATGGTGCTGCCAGCAGGCTGACGGCCAGAACCAACAGCGCACCGGTCAACAGCATCAGTTCGGTAGATTCACTGGCGGACATCCTGCGTGTCTGGATTCCCAGTGCCGCGAACAAGAAGCAACCGAAAACAGCAGCGCCGGCACCCAGCCAGTCCACTGAACTGCCTGAAGGTTGCACGATAAATATTACACCGATGAAACCCGTGATGATGGCAAGGACCTGTCGGCCATTGGGATACTCTGCGAGTACGATGCCTGAAAGTAGCGTCAGGAACAACGGGTAGGCAGAGACAATCGAGATCGCGTCAACCAGGGGCATGCGCGAGATGGCGAAATAATAACTCAGGAAAGCAACCAGGTTCAGCAGGGCCCTAAAGATATGAGCGCCGGGATTGGTCGTCGTTAGACCTTGTCGGCCAAAACGAACGAATATGGCCAGAATCAGAACGGGGACACTGAGCAGGCTGCGGACCAGCAGCAACTGCAAGAGGGTGTAGTCACTGGACAACCACTTGACCAGGGTATCCTGGCTTGAGAACAGGAAGCAGGCCAGTAGTGTGAACAGGGCTCCCTGCCAGAGGGTGCGTTTAAGTGAGAGGTCCGGCCCGGTCATGCTTGGCGACTCAGGTCAGCAGGCTATGCTCGGCATCGCGGATAACTTTTTTGATCTCAGAAAGGCAGGTCCAGGTCGGTACGGATCGAGAGCAGCTGTGAGCGGAACTGGGCCTGGATCTTCTCCAGCATCGGCCTATCGTCTGCTTCGAACCGAAGGATCACCGTGGGCGTGGTGTTCGAGGCCCTGGCCAGGCCAAAACCGTTCTCGAAATCGACCCGTACGCCATCAATGTTGCAGGTCTCCCCGCCTGGAAACCGGGCCGATTTGATCAGCTGATCGATCAGGGCATGGTGTTCACCCTCGTTCATCTCCAGGCGCAGTTCCGGTGTGCTGACCGTGTCGGGAATGCCCGAGAAAACCGTGGCTGGCGCCTCAGGGTGCCGCGACAGCAGTTCGCAGAGCCGGGCGGCCGCGTAGATGCCGTCGTCAAAGCCATACCAGCGTTCCTTGAAGAAAATATGGCCACTCATCTCGCCGGCGAGCGCAGCGCCAGTTTCTTTCAACTTTGCCTTGATGAACGAGTGCCCGGTCTTCCACATGGTCGGTCGGCCGCCGGCAGCGGCGATGGCTTCAGGGAGTACCCTGGAACATTTAACGTCGTAGATGATCTCCGCACCGGGATTGCGTTGCAGGACATCCCGGGCAAACAGCAGCAACTGGCGGTCGGGCCAGATGACGCTGCCGTCTGCCGACACCACCCCCAGCCGATCGCCATCACCATCCAGTGCCATACCGAATTCAGCTTTTTCCTCCGAGACGGTAGTGATGACATCCTGCAGGTTTTCCAACTGGCTGGGATCGGGATGATGATTGGGGAAGGTGCCATCGACTTCGGAGAACAGATCGATCACTTCACAACCAATGTCGCGCAGTAATTGTGGGGCGATGCCACCGGCGACACCGTTGCCACAGTCGATCACCACTTTGAGAGGCCTCCTGAGTGAGATGTCTTCGGTCACGCGTTCGCGGTACGCCGGCCGGATGTCTTCGGTGCGATGTCTGCCTGTGCCGCTCGCCAGGTCGCCCTGTTCTACCCGATGGCGCAGGGCCTGGATGCGGTCGCCGGACAGTGTGTCACCGGCGATCATGATCTTGAGGCCATTGTATTGCGGAGGGTTGTGGCTGCCCGTGACAGAGACCGCAGAACCAATGCCAAGATGGTGCGTGGCGAAGTAGGTCAGTGGTGTCGGTACGATACCAATATCAACGACATCACAGCCTGTGGTCTGGATGCCACGGGCCAACGCCCCGGCGATAACCGGACCTGACAGGCGGCCATCCCTGCCGATGACGACACTTCTCTCTCCCAGGCTCAATGCTTCGCTGCCGATGGCCTTGCCGATAGATTCGACGACAGGCTCAGTCAAAGTCTCACCGACGATGCCGCGGATGTCGTAGGCTTTGAATATTTCGGCGGGTAGGGGGGGCACGGTAGGGATCCGGGATCAGCAATGATCAGGCAGTCTAAACCATCGCTCCAGCGGTATCTCCCGGAGCGGGTACGCAGGGCGTTCAAATGGCCAGCGGGCACTGATCCAGGTTTTGACTGACTCATAAAGTTTGGCATCCAGCCCGTTTTCGAGCTCCGATGCTCTGACCCACATCGTCACCATGGCGTCGTAGCTGGACTTGGGGCTTGGATCAATGTAGACGCAGCCCAGGCACTGCCCCTCGGAAAGCGTAACGACGGTATAGGCAAACGAGTAGCGAAGGGTGAATTCCCGCTGGTGCCAGCCCAGATCTATCAGGTTATCTTCCAGAGTCAGTCCCTCCGGCCAGTTGGATCCCGTGATGACACTGAAGCTCTCTCGCAGATGGTCACTGCTGGTCATCACGGCATCGAAATCCTTGATCAGGTCGTGGACCGTCAGCATGCGTAACCTGAACCGGGAAGCCTCGAGACCTTCCGGTATATTGAAATCAGCACTGATGAGTGTTTTTCGCCCTTTCATTACTTCTGATCCTGCCCAGTCCGGGGGCGAGTCTACACCGTTGCCGTGAAAGGCAGAAAGACTGGCGTAGGAATGATGTCTTCTCGAGCGGGCCGTGTACGGAATGAGGCTGCGGTCGGCACCTTTTGATTTTGTAGACGTTCACCGAGACTTGACCTATCCTTGCCCTCTCAACAGAAGTTTTACGCGATCTCGCAGCAACAATCCTGGCGATTCACCTGGTAGGTCCGAGTGACTGAATATCCCTCCAACAGCGGAATGCTCGCACCCTGGGCCTACACCAGTGAAGAGTTGTTTCAGCTTGAGACCGAAGGTCTTTTCCGCCGGCAGTGGATGCTGGCCGGTCACCTATCCGATCTGCCAGACCCGGGTGATTACCTGACATTCGACGTGGCCGGTGAACGGGCAGTGGTGGTCAGAAGCGACACGGGTGAGCTTCGCGCATTCCATAATGTTTGCCGGCATCGGGGGTCGCGGGTCGTGCCTGCCAAACAGGGACACTGCGGCCATGTCATGCGCTGTCCATTCCATGGTTGGACCTATCACCTAGATGGACGCCTCAAGAGCGTGCCGCACCCGAAGGGATTTCCAGGCTTTGAGAAAGAGCAGCACGGCTTGGTGCCGATTGCTCTGGAAACGTGGCATGGGCTGATTTTTCTGCGATTTGAAGGTTCCGGACCTGCCGTTTCTGAGAAACTGGCGGCGATCAGTGACCAAGTCGCACCGTATCGCCTTACCGATATGGTGCCCTGGGGAGGTGAATACGAGGAGGTCGTCGGATACAACTGGAAGTTTTTCCACGACATTGATAACGAGGGTTACCACGTGCCTGCAGCACACCCGGCGCTGCAGGAACTCTATGGCCGTACCTACCAGGACAGTTTGATCGGTGATATTCCGATCTCTACCGGAATCGTTGACGATTACCCGGCGCGTAGCTGGAGTGTCGCGCGCTACAAGTCCCTGCTTCCCCAACAGGCCCACCTGCCGAAGAAGAACCGCAGATTGTGGCTGTATTTCGGTGTTTTCCCTAACGCTGTCATTTACTTCTACCCGGAGAAGGCGGGGTTCTACATGTCGTTGCCTGCCGGGCCAGAAAGTACTCGTGTCGTGGGCCGGGAATACGCATTGCCGGGGGCGAGCCGTGATCTGGAGGTAAGCCGCTACCTGAGTGCCCGCATCGACCGCATGACGTACCGAGAGGATCACGCGCTGGTCACCTGGCTACAGGAAGCTGCCCGCACCAGCGTGTTCCCGATGAACAACCTGGCGGATCTGGAAGCCGGGGTTCTACAGTTTCACCAACAACTCAAATCTCACATACCGTCGATGTCACTGGTCAAGGCGCCGGCACCGGGCAGTCTCGCCCAGATTAATGCCAAAATGGGTGCGGCTGCTGACTGATCGAAGGCGGATCAAGGATCTTTAAAGGTATAAACGGATGAAATCACAGACCACACCAGACTTCGACCTGCCTGCTATTCGACGCATGGACACGCATGTGGTTCACCCCTGGGAATCGTTCGATCAGCCGAACCCGTCACGGACCATCATCGGTTCCGGCAAAGGAGTCTACGTGTACGACGGTCAGGGCAACCGCCTGCTCGACGGTCCCAGCGGGATGTGGTGTGTCAATGTTGGCCATGGTCGCCCCGAGATCGCCGAAGCTATCTCGAGGCAGGCCCTGGAGTTGTCTTATATCAGCCCCTGGAGTCATCCAACAGCGCCCGCGGCCCGCTTGGCTGAGCGGTTGGCTGCCGTGTCTCCAGGCGACCTGGACCACGTTTTTTTCACAACCGGCGGGTCTACAGCCGTGGACTCGGCGCTTCGTTTCTGTATGTTCTACAACAACGTGCTGGGGCGACCAGAGAAAAAGCACATCATCTCCCGCCAGGATGCCTACCATGGAAGCACCCACCTTGCTGCTGCGGCCTCCGGTAAGTCGCGCGACAAGAACTGGCTGGATACCGCACTTGATCAGGTCCACTTTGTCTCCTCTCCCAATCCTTACCGGCGGCCGGAGGACCTGTCGGAAGCCGCTTTCTGTCAGAAGCTGGTCGATGAACTCGAGACCAAGATTGTTGAGATCGGACCTGAACGTGTTGCCGCCTTCATTGCCGAGCCGGTTCTGGCGTCAGGCGGCGTCATCGTTCCGCCAGAGGGTTATCATGCGGCATGCCAGGAACTCTGCAGGCGCTACGACGTCATCACCATCTCGGACGAGGTGGTTACCGGGTTCGGCCGGCTGGGCCACTGGTTCGCGTCTGAATCTGAATTTGGCATCGTTCCCGACATCATTACCTGCGCCAAGGGGATCACCTCAGGCTATGTGCCGTTGGGCGCGGTGCTGATATCAGATCGCTTGGTCTCAAGGGTGGGCGGTGACAGTGCGCGCGGTGCTGTTTTTTCCAACGGATTTACCTATTCAGGTCATCCGGTGGCCTGTGCCGCCGCGCTTGCAAACATGGATATCATTGAAGGTGAAGGTCTGCTCGAACACGCCCGTGAGGTCGGACCTTATCTGCAGCAGCAGCTCCGAACGCTGGCTGACCTGCCCATCGTGGGAGATATACGGGGTCTGGGGCTGATGGGTTGCCTGGAATGTGTCGTGAGTAAAAAGACCCGTCAACCGCTCGAGTTGGATTATGAGATCGGCAATCGGATCGATGCACATTGTCAGGTGCTGGGCCTGCTGGTGCGGCCGCTGATCAACATGTGTGTAATGTCACCGCCTATAGTGATTTCACACGGGCAGATAGACCAGATGATCAGTATTCTGCGGCAAGGTATTGAACGTACTGTCGACGATCTCGAAAGAGAGGGGGTTGTCTGCGGTTCGTAAAATCCCGGCTGGCTGCTCTAACCGGTCGAATCGATCAGCTGACAGGAATGCCGGAAATGTCTGACTGCGAGTCATCGTATGGTCCGCCACAGCCAGGCAGTGGCTTTTGGATACTCAAAGAATCGAGATGAAGAGGTGCTGATGCTGCCTGGGTCCTACTCTGCAATCAGCGCTTTCAAGCGGATAGATTGGCTGGTAGTTAAGCATGCCCTTGCCGATATCCGCTGATCAACGCACCGTGTTTGCGATTCCAGAGCATTTTCGCCGGCGTTACTGTCGCTGGCAGACGACCAGTTGGGATGGGTGGGTAGATTCGGATCTGTTTGAGAGTCTGCCGAACGCCGTACGGGACAACCCTGAGGAGCTTCTCACGCTGCCGGAAAGCGTGTCGGTTCGTGACGCGCGTAATCTGCTCAGGCGTCTACGTATTGGGGAAGCCGACCTTTGGCTTAAGTGCTTTCGCGCGGCTCATGCCGTGGATGCCGCCGTGTATGCATTCCGGGCGGGAAAGTCCGTTCAGAGCTGGAATAAATCGTTTGCATTGATCGCAGCTGGCTTTGACGTGCCTAGACCTTTGTTGGGCTTACGTCGACGCGGCATAGGTCAAGGCGTGATGGGTTTGTTCGGCTCACAGCATGTTAACGCTGCCCCTTTGCAGGATCTCATGTCTGCAACTGGCCCAGAAGAAAGCCCAATGGCGCTGATGCAGCAGCTGGGAATGTTTCTGGCGCGCCTTCACGATCACGGTTTCCGTCATCGGGACCTGCGCCGTGGGAATCTACTAATCCAGGAATGCGTTGACGCCCGATTCAGATTCTTCCTGGTCGATGTCAATAGGCTGCAGCGTTATGAGTCACTCAACTGGATCCAACGCATTCGGGAACTCGAGCGGCTTTTCCTGGTGGGGCCGGAGGCCACCTGGTTCTTTGAGGGTTATGGGATTGACCGGAACATAACGCAGGTGGCCAGTGACTATCGCCGTCGAGTGCGTTATGCAGAAGATCTCGAGTATCGGAGTTTTGGCAGGCTTCGCAGGAAGCTGTGGTACTATCTTTGGGAACTGCGTGCTTATCCTCCGGGCGTCCGGGGCTCCCGCCCTACCTCCACGTGGCTTGATTGAGTGTGCTCGCCGTGCAGAACCAATGTTTCCAGGTAATGTGCCATGATGGATGCTGATCGAGCGACCTATCTGAAGAAACGTTATCGAGGCTCGCAGTCGGTTCTCAACTACCGCGAGCAGAGATTCGTCGACAGCATGTTGGCTCAGGTCGATGAGCCTCTGAAAGAAGTTATCGATGTCCCCTGCGGGCATGGTCGATTCACTCCGCAGTTGCGCCAAGCTGCGACGCGGCGTCTGGTGTGTGCAGATCTGCGGCTTGAACACATCAAGGCCCTGGTCGGGGCCGAGGGCACGATTGGTACGCCGATTGAAACTGCACAGGTAGATCTGTATCAGCAGCTACCTTTTGCCGATGAGGAGTTTGATCTGGTCTTCAATTTCCGGTTCTTCCATCACATTCGCGATGCCGGCCACCGCGAGCATGTCATCTCCGAACTGACCCGGATATCGGCACGTTATCTCATCGTATCCTACTATGCGGATTCCGCAGTTCACGCATTGCAGAAGAGATTATGGAGACACGCAGGGCACTCGAGAGATCTGCCGATGATCGGAGTGCCGGAATTTAGACGGCGTTTCAGTGAGCATGGCTGCGAGGTTGTCGAAGATCGTGCCGTGCTGCCAGGGATACATGCTCACCACATCGCCTTGATCCGCCGCACCTAGGATAATTGCCAATGGCTGCCGCTCCCGTGTAGACCGCGAATCGGTCAACTGATGGTCTAGCGGTACTGCCAGTAGCGATTACAGTGAACGTAGGGGATGCGCTTGCGGGCAGGGAAGATCCGTTTCTGCAGCTAGGTCGATTCCGCCCTCGCCAGTCCGACATGAAAGTAAATCCGGCAACCGGAAGGTTAGCTGTTCAAGCGTGATCGGTCCCGGGTAAAGCAGCAGGATTACTGACCCCGTTCATCCTTGGCCACAGCAATCAGGTGATTGATCAGGTCCATCAGTTCGTTGTGGCCACCTGCCAGGGAGACTTTGCTGCGGTACTTGCCGTCGACGATGATTGTGGGCACGCTGTCTGTTTCGTACCTGGGTGTCATGTCCATGGCATGGGCCAGCATGGAATCAACACCAAAGGATGTGAATGTGTCGAGTATCGCGTTCCGGTCGACGCCGTGTTCGCTCGCCCAGTCCGCCAGTTGTTCGACGCTCAGGATTCGCTTGCGATCCTTGTGGATCGCATCAAAATAGGGCTCATGCAGTTTCTCGACCAGATCAAGTGCGACAAATGTGTAGTAGGCCCGCGCATCGAAGCCCCACGACTTATTCAGAACTGCCGGCATGCGAACGTACTCGACGGATTCAGGCTTGCTGTTCAGCCACTGTTTTAGGTAGGGCTCAAGTCGGTAGCAGTGTGGGCAGCGGTACCAGAACAACTCTAGAACTTCGATTCTGTCTCCTGTGTGGACCGGTTGCGGTTTGTTTAGCCGATGGTAGTTGGCGCCCAGTTCGAATTCCTGAGCGCTGACAGACGAACCCAAGAAAAGTACCAGGATCAGTAATATCCATTTGCTCCGCATGTGCTGCTTCCTCTGAAAGTTACAATTTCCGGGTTACGTTCACTCGCAGTCCGACGCACCCATCCAGCTCGAGAACCCTGTCCGCACTCCGTCAAAGCTGCCATTGCTCATCAATACCACGGTGTCACCGGGCCTGACCTGTTTCTTGAGCTCGTTCAGGATCTCCAGGGCGCTCTCCAGCACATGTAGTTTAGTGTCCTTCTCAGGTGGTGCAAGCATTGCCGGATCCCAATGCAGCCCGTTATGTTTGAACACGATAGTGATGTCGGCATCCCGAATGGCGTTGCTAAGCTCGGTGAGGTGAATTCCGAGCTTCATCGTGTTCGAGCGGGGGTCTATGACCGCGATGAGTCGACCTTTGTTGGTTTGCTGCCGCAGCGCTTTGAGCGTTGCGGCAATGGCACTTGGATGGTGAGCGAAGTCGTCAAACAGACGAGTTCCATCGATCCGGTGGCTCACCAGTTCGAGTCTGCGGCCTGGCAGTTTGAATGAAGCCAGTGCCTCACAGGCATCCGTTACGGGGATACCCGTGGCTGCTGCGGCAGCGACGGCAGCAACACCGTTGCTGAGGTTGTGCAAGCCAAACAAGTTCCAGACCACGGTCCCCGCATTGCTGCCTCGGCGAGAAACTGTGAAACGGCTGCTGCCCGGATTGTCGGTTTCGACCTGCCAGTCGTCATCAGCCGGGCATTGGGTGTTCCAAAATTCGACCGGTGTCCAGCAACCCATCGACAGCACCTGGCCGAGTCGACTGTCGTCACCATTGACAATCAGCCGCCCATCCGGTGGCACGGTGCGAATCAAGTGATGAAACTGACGTTCGATATCTTCGATCGAATTGAATATATCGGCGTGGTCAAACTCGAGATTGGTCAGAACCGCAATATCAGGATGGTAATGAATGAACTTCGAGCGCTTGTCAAAGAATGCAGTGTCATACTCGTCAGCTTCGATGACGAAGAGGTCGCTGTCGCCAAGCTGCGCTGACGTCTTGAAGGTGCCCGGCAGACCGCCTATCAGGAACCCGGGTGCTGGCCCGCAGGCGCCAAGAATATGTGCCAGCATGGCGCTGGTCGTGGTCTTGCCGTGGGTGCCTGCGACCGCCAGGACTTTTCTTTGGCTAAGCACAGTCTGTGCCAGCCATGCAGGTCCCGAGGTATAGGCCAGTCGCCGCTCGAGCATTGCCTCGACCGCTGCGTTGCCACGTGACAGGCTATTGCCGACCAGTACAAGGTCTGTCTCCGGCACCAGGTGTTCAGGATGGTAACCCTCAAAGGTCTGGATGCCGGCATCAGAAAGCATACTGGACATGGGGGGATAGGTGCTGGCGTCGGAACCTGTGACCTGGTGCCCCAACTCGCGGGCCAGCAGTGCCAGTCCGCCCATGAACGTACCGCAGATACCCAGAATATGAAGATGCAAGGGAGGAAAGCTAGCGCGTGGGGGAGCCTATCAGCATCGAGATGATGAACAACACCACGGCCTGGCAGAAAATAACCAGCAGAATCGCACCGGCGATCCTGATTTCCATCGCCTGGCGCAGTATCGAGGCCATGACCGTCAGCGACCAGATAGCGATAGCCGCGACGATCATCAGAGGCATGGTGAGCATCAACTGGCCGGTCTCGGCAGAAACCAGCGGTTTCTGCCAGCCGAAAAGCGGCAGGGTGAGCAACTGAAGTATCGTGGTTGCACCGAATATTCCGGTCAGCGTCTGCAGCCAGCGTTCTGGAACTCCCTTGATCTTGAGGGCTACCCAGATGATTCCACTGAACAGGAGAATCTGGCACCCCGACAGTAACAGTCCCTGCCCGAAACCTTCGTCAGGAATCGCGTTTATTGCGGCGCTCAGAACTGCAGTGGTTGCAGTGATGAGTAGAAGGGATTCCGATCGCGGTACGTTCCCGGCCGGTTGCCGGAAAAGGCACAGTTCAATGAACAAGCGAAGGTAATAAAGCATTGCCTGTCTGAGATAAAGAAGGGCGTACGACCTGAGCTGGTGATCCTTAATGATATCATCTTAGGATGTCGCAAATGTCTGCCGTCCGGACAAAGCCTTTGCATGGTCTGAGTTTTTACGTTCCGGAGCGTCTTCCGAAGCAGGTAGATTCAGTCTTGACTGCCTCCCATCAGCCTGACGGGCCTCGCCGTGGGTGAGATGATCCGGACGGCCGACGGGCTTGAGCAGATATGCAGGGATGCGTTGGATGCACCCTGGATAGGTGTAGATACTGAGTTCGAACGTATCCGTACATACTATCCAAAACTCTGTCTGCTGCAGCTTTCTACACCGGATTGGACCGTTTGTATCGATCCACTCGCGAACATCGATCCCGCACCATTGTCCCGGATTCTGGGCCCATCGGGGCCTCTGAAGATCATTCATTCCGCGCGACAGGACCAGGAGGTCATATACTGTGAACTCGGTGTGATGCCTGCCCCCTTGTTTGACACCCAGATCGCGGCGTCCTTTTGTGGATTCGGTGAGCAGGTTGGTTATGCTGCTCTGGTCGATGATATCTGCAGTGTGAAGCTTGCCAAGAGTCATACCCGTACTGCCTGGTGTCGGCGACCTCTGACTGACCAGCAGATCACCTATGCTCTGGACGATGCCCGCTACCTTGGCCCGCTCTACGCACATCTCGATCAAGAACTGATTCGAAAGCAACGCCGAAGCTGGGCTGCCGAGGACTTTGAGACGCTTTGCAACACCGAGCTCCTCGAGGGCTCATACCAGGGGGCTGTCGAGAAGGTGGCAAACGCGGCCCGAGGAATGGACCGGCCCGGCCAGAGCGTTGCGAGTGTTCTCGCTCTGTGGCGGGAGCAGACCGCTATGCAGCGCGACCTCCCGCGGCAGTGGATACTGGCAGACAAGCAGATTCTGGCGATTGCTGCGTTGCAGCCCAAGGATGTCAGCGATCTGCGTCATCTTGACCAGAGTGCATCGGCCAGCGTGAAGCGTTGGGGTGATGCCCTGATTGAGAGAGTGGCCCAGGGGCAGCGACAGGCGGAACAGTATTCTGTCAGGGCACCCACGGCAAAGCGGTCTGACCGTGAAAAATCACTGGATGCACGCCTATGGACACGACTTAAGGAACTGACCGGCGCTGCCGGTATTCCGACATCTGTGGTAGCCAGGCGCGATGATATGCGGGCTCTTGCCAGGGGCGATCGCAGTTTAGGTGTGCTCAGCGGTTGGCGGTACGAATTTGCCGGCCGCGAGCTGCTTGTGATCGCC
>CAZVVN010000085.1:0-7619 GCA_964630665.1 uncultured Acidiferrobacteraceae bacterium
CGTTACGAATGAACCCAGCGACAGCGTAGACAACCCACCGACGCCCTGACCGACGGTACAGCCCAGCGAAAGTACACCACCGAAACCCATGAGTACCCCGGCATAGAGATGATTAAGCATATCGGCACGCGTGGTAAACGTTTCTATCCGGAATCGGCCACTGATGACCGAATAACCTAAAGAACCCATCAGAACTCCAAACACCACCGCAACCCCGAAACCAATCGTGGAACCGGTCCAGGTCATGAGATAGTTAAGGGCATTGCCGACGGGTGCGATAAACGTCAGGGTCTCAATACGCACCGGTTCGAAATCATCGTTGCCGATCACACCTGTCACATACCAAGCACCCGCGACAAGCAGGCCGACCACCAGTCCGGATATGATGTCGTCGCGACTGGCGCGGAAAACCCGGTCTTTGGCGGCGAACCAGATCAGCCCCAGGCCGATCAAAAGCGATACAACGATCGAGGTGGTTCCGGTGTCAGCACCAATTGCCCAGGCAATCAGGGTGCCGAGCGACTGATCAGCCAGCCCATACTCAGCAACATCGATGCTGAGCGGCTCGATAACCTCTATCCGTACGACTGCAAGCAGGCCGCGCAGGGTCATATAGGCTGTCAGCCCCAGAATCAGCAGGACAACCAGCGATTTGAGGTTGCCGCCACCGACACGCACCAGAGTCCGCTGGCCACAGCCAGCACCCAGTGTCATGCCGACACCAAACAGGAACCCGCCAACGACATGGCCTGCAATGCCAAGCCTGCTCGACAGATACATCGAAGCCGAGAGATCGACCCAATCTGCTGCCTGCATGGCCTGAGCAGCCAGCAACGCGACGCCCATTGCCAGCAGCCACGACCGAAAGCGTGCCAGTGAACCCATGTTGATCCAATCACTGATCGCGCCCATGGTGCAGAACTGGGTTCTATTGCCGACAACACCGAACACAACTGCCCCCAGAAAACCCCAAAGTGCCACCTTGTGTGCAACGGACCAGTCTTCCATCGCTAAGCTATTCCCGTAATGTCTGGCACGCCTGAACAGTCACCATGTTAACGAAAATATCTGCACAGAAAAACTGAGGGCAGATAAATTATGTGATCGCGAAAACCTAACGACCTTCCCTGTCCATCTTCTTCAACCTGGCCTTCGCACTGACTGCGACCCGGTGGCTGGGAAACTCAGCGAGCACATAGTCCAATGTCTTTCTAGCTTTGCCATAAACGCCGGTGTCATACTGGATGTAACCGATCTTCAAGTGTGAGGCAGGGACCCGGGGGCTGCCGGTGAAATAGTTGATCACCGTTTCAAAGGCTCTCTGCGAGGCGTCAAATTCACGGGTTACATAACGCGCCTCGCCGATCCAGTACCAGGCATCGTCAGTCAGTTCACTGCCCGGAAAACGGCGAATGAATTGAGCGAATGCCACGGCAGCATCGGCGTAGCGACTCTCCTTGAGCAGGTCGAACGCCTGATCATAGGCATCTTCTTCGCTGACCGAAACGGTTCCGGTCGTTTTCTGGCTACTTTCAGGGGTAGCAGCGGATTCAGAAGTCACGATCTCCCGTGTCACTGTACCCACCACGATGGTATCCGGTAATGCTGTTTCTGAGTCTGTTCCGGGCTCGGTTTCCGACGTTTCGGTACCCGGAGGGACAGGCGTTGTAGAAACCGAGCCTGGCGACGATCCAGGAGACAGCGCTGCACCGGCACCAGTTACGCTGTCCGAGCCGGGTAGCTGTGGCATCGAGGATGTGAGCCGCTCCTCCCGGCGAAGACGCTCATCGAGATCATCATATAACTCGCGCTGGCGTCGGCGAAGCTTTTCCAGTTCGAACTTCTGAATCTCAAACTGATCCTGGAGCCTTTTGATCTCGCTGCGCAACTCCTCAATCAGGACAAGTGCGGCACCAGGATCCGTCGCGTCCGTTGTAGATAGGCCGACCGCTTGGGTATTTTGGACAAGTTGTACTGGCGTGCCGTTGGACCACCTGGACAAGGAACCCGGATCAGAGCCATCGACCGGTAACTCAGCACAGCCGCTGGCGAGCACCAGCAGCAGAAATGCTGCAAGCGGGTCAGCGCGCGAAGCACCGCCCCGCACACCAGCCTCCGACTGACTTAATCCTCGCTACGGTATGTAGTTAGTAAAGGATCTCCACCCGGCGATTCAGCGACCATGCGCTTTCGTCGTGCTCCATCGCGATGGGCCGCTCCTCACCATACGAGATGCTACGAATCGCGTCCGGTGCAACACCCATCACCTGGAACAGTTCGGCAACAGCGTTGGCCCTGCGCTCACCCAGTGCCAAGTTGTATTCCCGAGTACCGCGTTCATCCGCGTGTCCTTCAAGGACCACTGCCATGCCGGGATTGCCGGCCAGGTATTCTGCATGTGCCTCGACGATATTTTGTGCCTCGGGTGTCAGCGCGCTGCTGTCAAACTCAAAGTAGATCACTCGTTTTCCAAGTGGGTCATCCTCGATTACCGATCCAGATTCTGTGGTCACAAGTACCTCGCTGGAACTCGTACCGTCCGAACCCAGGCCAGATGACGTTGCGTCCGCCTGAACATTTACACTCGAGTCTTCGACTTCTGCCGCTCCTTTCTTCTTGCTGGCAGCACAGCCAGCAAGCATGACGCCCAACAACAGCACCAGAGAAAAAGTAAATAGTCGACGCATTCTTAAAATCCTCCGTTCTTCGCTAAGGGCTCCTGGAAGACCAAGCTGGCTCCCGGACCTCTCCCTGGTGAAGCTTCAAAATCTGCTTTACCCGTCCATCTGCAGACACCGCTGCCAGCACACCCTGCCTGCCACGCTGGGTAGCATACAGTATCATGGCGCCATTGGGTGCAAACGTTGGCGACTCGTCCAGCGTCCCATCTGTCAGAACGTCTACCTTGCCGCTGTCCACATAGAATACACCAATCCTGTAGCCTTTTCCGCGATTTGTGACCAAAACCATGCTATTACCATCTGGCCCGTAGGATGCCCTGGCATTCTCCCGCCCCTCATGGGTCAGGAGCTCTGCCGGGCCCCCGGTAATAGACATTCGATGGATCTGTGGCCTGCCGGTTCTGTCCGAAGTGAATACGATATATCTCCCGTTTGGCGACCAGGCAGCTTCCGTATCGATGGCCTGGTGCCGGGTCAGGCGACGGAGTTTTCTTTTAGCGATATCCAGCACATAAATGTCTGAATTCCCATCCCGCGACAAGGTCAGCGCCAGACGCCGCCCATCGGGCGACCAGGCTGGAGCACTTGCGGTCCCTCTTTCCTCGAGAAGCTTGCTACGCGTACCTGTCTGAATGTCCTGGAGCCAGATCATGGCACCACTGGTCCGGCTGGCAAAAGAGACATACGCCAACTGATTGCCACTGGGCGACCAGGCCGGCGACAGGATCGGAAAATTTGTGCGTAGGATCTCCTGTGCACTGTGTCCGTCTGAGTCCGCGACCATCAACCGGTAAGTCCTTTCGTTTCCAGAACTATTTTCCATCGTGACGTAAGCAATGCGGGTGTCAAAAGCACCGGGCACTCCGGTCATGGCCTGGTAGATATGGTCACTTATCTGATGTGCGACTTCACGCATCTGGCCGCCTTGAACACTCCAGCGATAGCCGGCCAGCTGTTTCTCTTTAAAAACATCAAACAGGTAGAACGTCACATCGTACCGATCATCCCCCGACTGGCTGATCTGCCCTACCGCGAGCGCTTCTGCCTTGATCAGGCGCCAGTCCTTGAAGCGAACCTGATCCGGGTGGCCGGGGCGACTGAGAAAGTCACCGGTCGGCAACAACTCGAATCGGCCTGACCGGTGCAGGTCAGCTGCGATAACGCTGCGCAGGCCTTGCTCGGGCTTCTGACGCCCTTCGAACTCGAATGGCACCACAGCGATGGGAATGCCTGAGTCGCCACCCTCGGTGATCTCAATTGTCAGAACAGCCATCGCGTTCAGACCGACAAGCGACATCAGTAACGCCAGGAATCCTGTCAGAACAGTTTTCATCTTTTGGGGTACTCTCAACTTCACGGCCTGAAAATGAACTGTATATCGGTGTCCAGCCACTTGTAGTAACGCGGGTTATCAGGAAAGGGCAAAGGTGACGCTTTCCGCACCGCATACTCTGCCGAGCGCCGGCAGGCATCATCAGCATCGCCACCCAGTACTTTCACAGATTCCACTTCTCCGCTGAGAGCGACCTTAACCGAAATGGTGACTTCCTGGCCACCGCAGGCCATTCGGTTACTCCAGTTGTCTTCGATTTTTCCCTTGATTTCACCGACCATTGCCCGCAGTGCCGAATAAGCCTCCTGCTCTTCACGTTGCCGGGCCTCTTCCGCAGCACGACGCTCGGCTTCTTCACGTTTTTTCTTTTCCTTGGCTTTGCGCTTCTTCTCAGCTTCTTTTTTTCGCTTGGCTTCGGCCTGTTTTTGTTTCTTTTCTTCAGCCTTGCGCTTCTTTTCTTCCGCTTTACGTTTCTTTTCAGCTTCCTTTTTTCGCTTGGCTTTAGCCTGCTTTTTTTTCTTTTCTTCCGCTTTACGTTTCTTTTCCGCCTCAGCTTTACGTTTCTTTTCAGCTTCCTTTTTTCGCTTGGCTTTAGCCTGCTTTTTTTTCTTTTCTTCCGCTTTACGTTTTTCTTCAGCCTTTTTGCGCTTTTCCTCGTCCGCTTTGCGTTTCTTCTCTTGTTCTTGGCGTTTCTTTTCTTTGGCTTTCTTCTTTTCAGCCTCTATCGCCGAGCGGTCAATGACGATCGCCTGAACGGGTTTCGCCACACCCGGCCGAACAGCTACGGGCTGAAAACGCAAGCTGAGACCGAGCAATGCACCGACAGCCACGTGCACCAGAACCGCCAGCAACACGGCGCGAACCGGGCGGCTCAACTTGCGAGCAGCACGACTCACGACAGGATCAGTTTCCAGTCGACTCTGTCACCAGGCCTACGCTGGGTACCCCAGCCTGCTGGAGAAGGACCATGGCCTTGACCACGGCATCGTATTCCACAGATCGATCACCACGAACCAAAAAAGGTGTTTTTGGATTGCTCCGCAATACGATAGAAGCTTTGACACGTATCTCATTCGGATCGGTAACGGGCTGCTGATCTTCATTCAAATAGTAGGAACCGGCCTTATCGACGTGTACCACAAACGGTTCAGCCCGATCCTCTGCAACCGGTTGAGCATCGGCCTCAGGCAGTTCAATCCTGACGCCTTCCATCATCAAAGGCGCTGTCACCATAAAGATCACCAGCAGCACCAGCATGACGTCGATATACGGTACAACGTTGATCTCGCTCATCTGCCGTTTACTCCGGCGCCGCGCCACCCGCATTACTTGACCCCCACCCTGCTCAGGCTCGCCTTTTCACGCCCAGCGCCTGCCGGTTCACGATACTCAGGAACTCTTCAACGAATACCTCGTACCGCGCAATCAACGACTCGGCGGTATTAGAAAACCGGTTGTAGGCAATGACCGCAGGAATGGCCGCAAAAAGTCCCATGGCTGTCGCGATCAGCGCCTCGGATATCCCCGGTGCTACAGTCGCAACCGTAACCTGCTGTAAAGCACCCAGAGACCGAAAGGAGTTCATGATGCCCCAGACCGTACCGAACAACCCGACGTAAGGACTGGTCGAGCCGACTGTGGCAAGGAACGATAACCGTGACTCCAGCACCTCGATTTCGCGACTCAACGCTACCCGCATTGCCCGGTGCACTCCGTCTACCAGTTCAGCCCGATCAATGGCACCATTGCCAGCCAGGCGATTGTATTCGCGGTACCCTGCGACGAAGATACTGGCCATACCGAGCGGGTCTGCGCCTTCTTCGGTATAGCGCCGGTAGAGTCCGTTGAGCTCTCCACCAGACCAGAACTCGGAATCGAAGTCATCAGACTGCTGGCGCATGTTCTTAAGCGTCGATGCCTTGGTGAAGATCACGACCCAGGACGCCAAGGAAACGATAATCAACAAAGCCATGACGATCTGCACCAGCAGACTGGCTTCGAGCATCAGTTCAAGAATGGAAATCGTCTCGTTACTGATGGCGAGTTTGATCGCTTCATTCATGACAAACTAGGTCTCCTTGAGAATCCCATCGGGTATGGGCCTCGGTTTCAACGTATCGACATCCACACAAGCCAGTCGAACCTGAGCGGTACACAGCAGCTCGCCAGCCCGGGTCACAGACTGCTCCAGTTCAACACTCACGCGGCGTGCTCTTTTGACGCCCACAGACACCTCCAGATTGTCGCTCAGCCGGGCAGCTCTGAGAAAATCCAGGTGGATCTCCCGCACCGTGAACATCAACCGCGCCTGATCAGCCAACTCGGCGACGTCCACCCCGTACGCCTGCAGCCACTCGGTACGGGCGCGCTCCATGAACCTTAAATAGTTGGCATAGTAGACGATGCCACCGGCATCGGTGTCCTCATAATAGACCCGTACCGGCCAGCGGAAAGTCTCAAGCGCAGCGTTCACACCGCTCACCCAGTGCCCGGCAACAAAGCCCCGGGTTAACGGTCGGAATACTCCACGATTCGAGTGTCGTCATCGTGATGAAATTCTGTCCATTTCGTGCCAAACGCTCACCCGGACCCTTTGAATAACGCCCCCTGACCTGCCCCGCCGCTGGATGGTGGTTCGAGGCCGAAGTGCGACCAGGCAGCACGACCAGCCATGCGGCCACGTGGAGTACGTACCAGGAACCCGGATTGGATGAGAAACGGCTCGACGACATCCTCGAGTGTCCCGCGTTCCTCACCAATCGCGGCAGCCAGGCTGTCGACGCCAACCGGCCCGCCATCGAACCGCTCCATCACAGCCAGGAGCAACCGCCGATCGAGCGCATCGAGACCGAACTCATCGACTTCCAGCATATCAAGCGCCCGGTCAGCGATCGTCCCGTCAATCCGACCGTCGGACTTGACCTCGGCATAGTCTCGAACCCGTCGCAGCAGGCGGTTGGCGATACGCGGAGTCCCGCGACTGCGTCGGGCAATGGCCGCGATACCTTCTTTTTGTGTGGGCACAGCCAGAATTCCCGCTGAGCGCTCGACGATACGCTCAAGCTCTTCAGGAGAGTAGAATTCCAGTCGCTGAACAATACCGAAACGGTCACGCAAAGGCGATGTCAGAAGCCCCACACGCGTGGTCGCACCAACCAGAGTAAACGGCGGCAGATTCAGCTTGATGGACCGGGCAGCCGGACCTTCACCAATGACGATGTCCAGCTGATAATCCTCCAGGGCGGGATAGAGTATCTCCTCCACCACCGGACTCAGCCGGTGGATTTCATCGACAAACAGCACGTCATCGGCTTCAAGGTTCGTCAGGATCGCGGCAAGGTCACCGGCTTTTTCTAGAACCGGGCCGGATGTCTGTCGCAGGTTTACGCCCATTTCGTGGGCAACGATGTGCGCCAAAGTGGTTTTACCCAGGCCCGGTGGTCCGAAAACCAGCACATGATCAAGAGCTTCACTGCGGTTCTTGGCCGCACTGATAAAGATCTCCAACTGCTCACGCATGCGCGGCTGGCCAACGAACTCACCCAGCGTGACAGGTCGGAGGCTGCGATCGATGGCCTGTTCCTGAGGCGAATCCACAGCCTCGT
>CAZVVN010000085.1:7629-12172 GCA_964630665.1 uncultured Acidiferrobacteraceae bacterium
CGCTTACCGGCCAGGCTCTTGAGTGCCGCACGAATCAGGTCCTCGACTCCGCTATCGTCCGCGGCGGCATCACGAACCGCCCGGGTGGCTTCACTGGGGCGATAACCCAGTGCGACCAGTGCACTGACCGCGTCCTGTTCCGGTGTCAATGGCGTGGCACCAGCCAATGTCGAGTCTCCACCACCAGTTACGTCGAGTCGATCCCGCAAGTCAACGATCAGGCGCTCAGCGGTCTTACGTCCGATACCAGGCACCCGTGTCAGCGTCGCGGCGTCCCCGGCATTGACGCAGGCAACCAGATCGTCTGCTGTGAGCCCGGATAGAATCGCCAGGGCGACCCGCGGCCCCACTCCACTGACTTTCAGCAGGCTGCGAAACAGATCACGCTGGCGCATCTCACTGAAGCCGAACAGCAGGTGGGCGTCATCCCGTACCACCATGTGCGTGTGCAAGGAAACATCGCTCCCGGACTCCGGCAGATCGTAGAACGCTGTCATCGGTGCTTCAAGTTCATAGCCAACACCCCCCACGTCGATCAGCAACCGCGGTGGCTGCTTGTAGATCAACTTGCCCGTTACCCGTCCAATCACCCTCTTATCTCCAGGCGTCTAGCTCATCCACATCAGCCGCCGACCCGGCGCCGGCCCGGCTGCAGGCGACGTTCACCTTCTGCCGTGTGTAGATGACAGATCGCACAGGCCAACGCATCCGCTGCGTCGATCGGTGGTTTATGATCCATACTGAGCAACACCCGCACCATATGCTGAACCTGCTCCTTGGCAGCACCTCCCGTACCGACGACCGATCGCTTGATCTCCAGTGCGCTGTAGTCCGATATCGGTAACCCGTGGTTGACCGCCGCCAGCATGGCACTGCCACGGGCATGACCCAGAATCAGAGCCGCGTGGGGGTTGCTGGCGAGAAAAACCCGCTCCACGGCAGCTGACTGGGGTCGCCAGTCCTGGATAACTTTGCTGACACCACTGTAAATGGTCGCCAATCGATCACCAAGGTCACCGTCCCCGGCTCGAATACACGCGCTGTGTACGTGCCTCAGGCTGTGGCCCTCGAGTTCAACCACACCCACTCCGGTTACCCGCGAACCTGGGTCGATACCGAGTATCCTTATGGCCGTCATGATTCCAGTCCGGGTTTGGAAAACTCAACCCGAGGCCTGCATATCCTCAGGCAAACTTGCGTTGGTAAAGACGTCCTGCACGTCTTCGAGTTCCTCCAGCGCATCTATCAAGCGCACGACTTTCTCGGCCTGTTCTCCTTCAAGGGTGGTCTCGCTGGCGGGCCGCTGCACCACCTCTGTGAACTCGGGTTTCAAACCAGCCTCATCGAGCGCCTGGGTGACGACCGGTAGAGCCTCGGGTGCAGTCGTCACCTCAAGGCTGCCATCGGGGTTGGTGTCGACGTCATCGGCGCCGGCGTTGACGGCAGCCTCCATGACACTGTCTTCGTCAACTCCCGGTGCGAAAACCACCAGCCCGATCTTGTCGAACAGATAGGCAACCGAGCCTTCCGCACCCAGGTTACCGCCGTGCTTGGTAAAAGCGTGGCGGACTTCGCTCACTGTTCGATTTCGGTTGTCGGTCGTGCACTCCACCAGGACTGCAACACCACCCGGGGCGTAGCCTTCGTACCGCGCCTCTTCGTAGGAAACACCATCCAGCTCCCCTGTTCCCCGTTTGATCGCACGATCCACCGTGTCGCGGGTCATGTTGGCACCGAGCGACTTATCGATCGCAGTCCGCAGACGTGGGTTTGCGCCAGGATCGCCACCCCCTGAGCGAGCCGACACGGTGATCTCACGAATGAGCTTGGTAAACAACTTGCCGCGCCTGGCGTCCTGGGCCGCCTTACGGAACTTAATGTTGGCCCATTTACTGTGGCCTGCCATAACTGTACCTGATTCTCCGGTCTTGCCCCGGTGCGTTACCCGTCCGCCGCCGCGACCCGCTCAAGCGCGTCCCGGTTACTCCACGACCAGACCTTCTCGATCGCCTCGGCAAATGACAGCCAGCAACTGGCGGAGTGTTCCGCTTCAGACAATCTTGCCGTACAGGTCTCTGGAACTTCCAACGAGAACAGGTGCTCCGTGTTGTCCGGCACAGCGGGTGCATAACGGTAACGATACTCCGGCATTACTGGAAAGGAATAGGTGTGCTGCCAGTCACGCCAGCCCGAGGATGACTCGATTCCGGTCTCTTCTTTCAACTCGCGGCGGGCAGCTTCAGCCGCCGGCTCGTCGGGCCACTCAAGGCTGCCGGTCACCGACTGCCAGAAAACCGGTCGCGCTCGTTTGAGCAGCAAAGTCTGGCCGGCCGGGGTATGAACTACGACCAGCACGGACTCGGGCCGCTTGTAGGTCTGTGCCGTGGTGAATAACGTAGCGCTCACGGTGTTTCCTGGCCAGCTGCCGCAGGCTGGGCCACCCGCGTACGAATACCGAGTTCACGCAACTGGTTTTGTCCAACCTCGCTCGGCGAATCAGTTAACAGGCACGATGCTTTCTGGGTTTTGGGAAAAGCAATCACGTCACGGATCGACTCTTCCCCGGCTATCATTGCCACGATCCGGTCCAGGCCGAAGGCGATCCCGCCGTGTGGCGGGGCACCGTAGCGTAATCCATCGAGTAGAAAACCGAACTTCTCGGCAGCTTCCTGAGCGTCGATACCCAATAGTGCCAGGATTCGGGCCTGGGTGTCGGATCGATGGTTACGTATGGATCCACCGCCGATTTCGGTACCGTTCAGAACCATGTCGTAGGCCCTGGACAACACTCGACCTGGTTCACTGTCAAGTAGATCAAGGTCTCTCTCACGCGGGGCAGTGAAGGGGTGGTGCAACGACTGCCATTGCCTGGTTTCGGGGTCGCGCTCAACCAATGGAAAATCGACTACCCAAAGGGGGCGCCAGCCACCATCAGTCAAGTTCAGGTCGTGACCCAGGCGCACTCGCAATGCGCCGAGAGCGTCATTGACCACGCTGGCCGTGTCGGCACCGAAAAACACCAGGTCCCCGGACTGCACTTCGGTGCGCCGTACGATCTCGTCGACTACCGCCTCGGGCAGGAACTTAAGGATCGGTGACTGCAGGCCGCCGCGTCCGGTGGACAGATCATTGACCTTGATCCAGGC
Organism: uncultured Acidiferrobacteraceae bacterium; assembly: GCA_964630665.1. GTDB lineage: Bacteria > Pseudomonadota > Gammaproteobacteria > Arenicellales > UBA868 > UBA9619. The sequence goes on from CAZVVN010000085.1 coordinate 10,776, forward strand.
CAGGCCTTTGGCACCGTACAGCCCGACGAACTCGGTGTAACCGTCGATCTGCTGCCGGCTGAGCACCCCACCTCCCGGAACCCGTAGCGCGGCGACCCGTGAACCCGGTGTCGTTGCCGGGCCGGAAAAGACCTTGAACTCGACATCGGTCATCAACTCGGCAATGTCGACCAATACCATCGGAATGCGAAGATCAGGACGGTCGCTGCCGTAGTGCCGAAGAGCCTCTTCATAGGACAGACGCGGAAACGGACCCGGCAGTTCGCTGCCGAGGACGTCACGAAAAAGGCGTACGACCATGTCTTCCATGACCGCCATGACGTCGTCCTCCTCCACGAACGACATCTCGACGTCCAGCTGGGTGAACTCAGGCTGTCGGTCAGCTCGCAAATCCTCGTCCCGGAAGCAGCGGGCAAACTGGTAATAACGCTCGACTCCAGAGACCATCAGCAGTTGCTTGAACAGCTGGGGCGACTGCGGAAGAGCGAAAAACTCGCCGGGATGCGTACGGCTGGGAACCAGGTAATCGCGAGCCCCCTCCGGTGTCGAGCGGGTCAGCATCGGCGTTTCGACCTCGATGAAATCCTGGCCCTCCAGACAGCCTCTCAACGAGCGAACCACCCGATGGCGCAGTCGCAGGTTGCTCTGCATGCGCTGGCTGCGAAGGTCCAGATAACGGTACCGCAGACGCACCGCCTCGCCGGTGTCATCATCTTCGGCCTGGAACGGCAGCGGGTCACTGGCGTTGAGAATCTCGATGTTGTGGCCGAGCACCTCGACGGCCCCGGTCGGCAGTTCCGGGTTGTGTGTGCCTTCCGGCCGGACGCGTACCCGGCCCGAGGCCCGTAGAACATACTCATTGCGTACAGCTTCGGCGACCGAAAACTGCTCCGGGCGATCCGGGTCCATCACCACCTGTACCAAACCGCTGCGGTCGCGCAAATCGATGAATATCACACCGCCATGGTCGCGGCGACGCTGCACCCAGCCGCACAGGCTCACGTCCTGGCCAATGGAAGTGGTATCAATGGTCCCGCACAAGTGACTACGCATGCCAGGACCCATCCGGACGTCTGCCGACAAAGCATCGCATGACTGAAAACCTCCCCCCGATCAAGTGGAAGGGGTTGCGTTTTTACTGCCGCTAGAACCGGTACCGGCCGAACCCGAGCTTCCTTTGGACTTGCTCTCGCTGGACTTACTGCCGGCAGCTTTTGAATCGCTCGATTTGGCTTCACCAGACTTGGCATCGCCAGATTTCGAATCACCGGACTTGGTGTCGCCAGATTTCGAATCACCGGCCTTTGAATCGGCTGTGCTCTCCTTACCGGTGCCGCCTTCGGCACTTTTGGGCTTCTCTTTACCGGAATCCTTGAAATCGGTTTCGTACCAGCCGG
>CAZVVN010000086.1:0-12061 GCA_964630665.1 uncultured Acidiferrobacteraceae bacterium
AAGCGGCGAAGATTAAGAGCTGCTGACCGGGGCCATGTGAGTATCTATTTTTGACTGGCCTGGCCCGTGCCCGGCCCTGTTGAAAGTGAGCTTCGTTCACTGACCTGGCACGAAGCCAGGATCCTGGTTAAGGCGATGCGAATCAATATTCCCGATCCTGCGTTCAGCCACTCGGAACGTGCCAGCGCAAATTTTCGCCTGGCACTCAAGATATCGCTCGTCTTCGTTGCCTTGCTGTGGATTGTCAGTCTGCTGAACTGGGGGTTGGCATTGGACTTGACCCGTTTCGGCGTTCGCCCGGGCGTACCTGCGGGTCTGGCTGGCATCTTCTTTGCGCCGCTGCTGCACGGAAACCTTGCGCACTTGCTGTCAAACTCTATACCGCTGGTGGTTCTAGGTACTGGAATGCTGTATCTGTACCCGAATTCAGCGCTCAAGGTCATTCCGGCGATTTACCTTGTTCCTGGACTGGTAGTCTGGCAGTTCGGGCGAGCCTCGCTACATATCGGTGCCAGCGGACTGGTCTATGGTCTGGCCACCTACATTCTGGTGGCTGGATTGATTCGACGAGACAGACGAGCGATCAGCGCTGCGATGCTGGTTTTCTTCCTGTACGGAACGCTGGTCTGGGGTGTACTACCCAGCGAGACCGGTGTCTCGTGGGAGACGCACCTGGTAGCAGGACTGGTGGGTGTGGTGCTTGCGATTGTATTCCGGCGACTCGATGTTCCGCCGCGAAAACGTTACACATGGGAGGAGGAAGACTCCGACGACAGTGAAAATTCGGTCGATTAAGAAAAGATGGGAATGCCAGGCAGGTGGTACCTGCCTGGAATCAGTTTTCGCAGGTCCGCGGAATCTCAAATCACCGGCTTGGCCGATGGGATCTTGTCACTGTGAGTCGTCCCGAATCCGGACCAGGTAGTCCAGTACCTGCGTCTGAAGGCCGAAGAGAGGCAGATCGTTGTGCCCGGCATTGGGTACAAACCAGGCCGATTTGGGTTCGGGCAGGGCGCCGAACACCCGTTTCCCGAACGAGACGTCAATGATGCTGTCCAATTCCCCGTGGATCACCATGACCGGTGATCTGATTTTGCCCAGATAGGGGTGCGTTTCGTAACGATCCCGAACCAGCCAGCGTGCCGGAAGGAACCGGTAATGTCGCTGGGCAACGTCTGCGATCGACGTGTACGGTGCTTCCAGGATGACGGCAGCAAAGTGGTGTTCAGCTGCGAGTCGCACGGCGATCCCGCTCCCCAGAGATTCCCCGTACAGGATTACATTGTCATGAGGGATGCCGTGTTCGACCAGGAATTGGAGCGCGGACTGGGCATCCAGACGCAGCCCGGCTTCGGTGGGTTTGCCAGGATTGCCGCCGTATCCGCGGTATTCCAGCAGCAGGAATCCATATCCGGCATCCAGAATGCGGCGAAACTTGTCCACCCGGTGTCCGATGTGGCCGGCGTTGCCGTGTAGCAACAGGACGGTCAGACCGTCTCGATTCTGTGAGGGTTGAGCAAACCAGGATTTCAACACCAGAGCGTCTTCGGTCTGCAGGCCGATTTCCTGCAGGCCGGTTCCTTCGTGTGCAGAAAGGTCGGGTTTCTCGCGCGAAGGTAGATAGAGCAGGGAACGTTGCGTGGCAAACAGCACCAGAACCAGCACGGCGTACAACGCGATGCCGGACAGTAGAGCAAAGAGTACAGTTTTCAATATGAGTTCAAATGCCTGTTATGCGGTCATGCCACTCGGCGATCGATTCTTCGGGGTAGTCATCGAAGCAGAGGTCCTGGCCTGTTGCAAACGTGCGCACCCAGCTTGCCTTGGAACCCAGCATGATGTGCGTGTAGCACGGCGCCGTGGGAAGTTCTGAATCCACCGAACTTGCCAGTGGGTGCAGCAGTTCAGGCCAGGCACTGTGTGAGGCCCACAGGTGGCTGCCGCAATTTCTGCAAAACATCCGGCGATGCTCGCTTTTTTTCTGTCTGCCGTTTCGTAACAGTATCGCCTGATAAATCTGCAAGTGTTGCTCGCCTTCGACCTGCAGGGAGCTGGCGTCGGCTGAGAGGTTGATGGCATAACCTTCTCCACCGCTGGTCTTCCGGCAGATCGTGCAGTAACACTTCTGGTAGGGATACCGCCCGTCGGACTCGACCGAATATTTCACAGCCTGGCAGTGACAACTTCCTGAGATTTTCATGTCCTTTACCTTTTGAGTGAACCAAACAGGGTGACTGCGATTGATCCTGCCATGGAGGACTGGCCGTTACGAGTTGTCCTCAGGTCAGACGAATGGCGTCAGAGGATTTTGAACGTGCAATCGTCGATCAGGTCCCAGTCCAGATCAATGCCGAGACCGGGGCGGTTGGGCAGAGTCGCGATGCCGTTGGCAACCGGTAATGGTTCGACAAGGCCGAAAGCAAAGGTCTGAACAGGCGTCAGCAGCTCGAAGTAGCTGCAGTTGGAAACGGCTGCTGCGCAGTGCAGGTTGACAAGCTCCAGCGGGTGCAGGATCGAGGTATGGATCTCGCAGTTGACCCCAAAGGCCTCAGCCAGGGTCGCGGTCTTGAGCACGCCGGTGACGCCTCCGGTCCAGGACACGTCGGCTCGGACCCGGTCGACGACCCGGGTCGAGATGCACTCAGCAACGCTGTAAGGGTGCTTGGCGATGACCTCGGTGCCGACGATGGGGATGTCGAGTACCCGGCTCAGTTCCCTGAGCGAATGAATGTTCTCATCGAACAGTGGCTCTTCCAGCCACAGGTAGTTCATGTGTTCAAGCTCGCGGCCAAATCGGATCGCGTCTTCGAGATTGAAACAGCCCACAGGATCCGACATCAGCGTGAAATCAGGTCCTACAGCATCCCGTACGCTACGGTGAATCGCCAGGTCTTCCCCAAAGTCCTGTCCACGGGGATGGACCTTGTAGGCCTTGTAGCCCTCGCCTTTCACGGCTACTGCTTCTGCTGCGTAGGCTTGGGGCGTCGGCAATACCAGCGAGCTGCAGTAGGTCGGAACCGTATCCCGACAGGCGCCGATGAATTTGTACAGCGGTTGGCCTGCAGTCTGGGCGGCAAGCAGCCACAGTGCGATGTCGAACGGGCCATAGCTGTAGATCGGAAGGAGATTCCACCAGCGGTCCTCGGTTCGAAATGCCTGCCAGATGCCTTCCCGGTCCCGGCAATCCCGACCAGTCAGAAAGGGGCGCATCGCCGCAGCCGCCAGTTCGCCGGAGCCACGTGCTGAACGGCCGGCAAAGCCGAAGGATGAGGCTCGGGTACCATCTCGGGTCGTCAGTGTGACGACCAGAAATTCGAGCCCTGTCTGCTCGGCGCTTTCGCGAAGGGATTCTGCCGCCAGCTGGACAGCCTTGTGCCTGCAACAGCGCACTTCGATCTTGGCTATGCGCATGTCCATCGTGCGTTGTTTGGAATACCTGGCTGGGTCCGCGGTAACCGGGTGTGGCCCGAAGGGCTCAGCGCCCGGCTCGAGGCTGAAACGGCTTTATCTGCGCTCCCGAGTAGAGCATTTTCCCCTGAATTTCGCAGACACTCGCATGGTACGCAACCGCCTCGGGATCAAGCTCGGCCTTCGGTCTTGGTTCCAGTTCCCAGTAATCGTGAGTCTCCTGTCCACGGACCAGAGTCGCGAAGTCACGCGGTCCCAAGGTCTGTCTGACATCACTAGCGATGTAGCGGATGGCAAAACCGACTCGCCGCCCGCTGGAGCGGTTCGGATTTGAGCCGTGTGTAATCCGCACGTGATGAAGGGACATCTCGCCGGGCGCCAGTTCCAGATCGATAGCGTCGGCCTCATCGACGTCGACATCGATTTCCTGGCCACGGCTCAGCAGGTTGTGCTTGTGAAAGGTATCGGTGTGCTGTATGTCGACATTATGGCTGCCCGGGATCATGCGCATGCAGCCGTTCAGCTTGTTACTGGCCGTAAAGGCGATCCAGGCGGTACAGACGTCATGTCGATCGAGCCCCCAATAGTTTGAATCCTGGTGCCAGGAGACATAAGCCGGGTTTTGGGCTTCTTTGTTGAAAAAACTTGAACCCCAGCACAGGATGTTTGGACCCAGCACGTCTTCGACTGCATCGAGCACTTGTGGGTGGTTGACGAGGTCATGCAACCAGGGGAAAAGAAGATGTGGTTTATGTCTGTACACGCCATCGATCGGTCCTCCGGAGGCGCCCTCGTAGGCTTCAAGTCTCTCCAGGTAACTGGCTGCTTCGTCGCTGGTCAGTACATCGAAGGGATGGCAGTAACCCTTTTCATGGTACTGCCGGACCTGTGCATTACTCAGTATTTTGGGCATAAGTGAGTCTCAGCGTGAAAGTTTGATTTGATCCTTAATTGGCTTTTCAGATATATATTATTCATATATTATCCTCAAGTAGTGCTGCTTGTGGCCTCGCAATTCGGCCACATGGGCAGCCTGACGGATTCGTCCTAAAATGAGGATAGGATTTTAGGATGAATTTCCCGGCAGTCGAGGGAAATACGTGAACCCACGCCTATCCAAAGGAGAGTGAAATGCGACCCAACTTACAAAAAACGGTAGTCAGTGCCGCAGTCGGTCTCGCGCTGGGATTGACGGGGCTCAATGCCTACGCGGCGGAATGGACCTGGAAAGTGCAGTCACTATGGCAACCAGGCACCACTAACCAAAAAGCATTTGAGCGATTTGCGGCCAACATCTATGCCATGACGGGCGGCCGGCTCGAGATCAAGACACTGCCGGTGCACTCGGTGGTCAAGCACAGCGAGACCTTGGAAGCAGTTGGGGCGGGCATCCTCGATGGACATCACAGTGGTGGTGCCTACTTCGCAGGTAAAGAGGCCGGCCTGCAGATCTGCACCGAACTCAATGGTGCCTTCGAAAACACCTACCAGGCTCAGTTGTGGTTTGAGTATGGTGGTGGTACTGAACTATGTCGCGAAGCCTATGCAAAATTCGGTACTTACTATGTCGGTCCTGTCTGGTTCGGACAGGAATCGATGCCGTTCAACAAGCCTCTACATTCGATCGATGATTTCAAAGCCAAGGGCATCAAAATGCGTTCGCCTGAAGGCATGGGCGCTGCGATCTGGCGCCGGATCGGTGCTGGTGTCGTGACCTTGCCAGGCAGCGAAGTCTTCACGGCACTGGAGCGCGGTGTGATTGACGGTACGGACTGGGGCACACTGAGCATGAACCAGGAACTGGGCTATCACAAGATCGCGCCGTATCCGCTGTATCCGGGATTTCACTCGGCACCGGCGGCCGATGTGGCGATCAACATGGGTAAATGGAACGCGTTGCCCGACGACGTCAAGGCGATCGTCGAAGTCGCGACCAAGGAGTTTGCCCGTGACATGGTACAGAGCATCATCATGGATGACCTCGCCGCAGCTGACGCAGCAATGTCACAGGGTGTCACCCTGATCAACTGGTCGGCCGAGGAGCGGACCCGATTCCGCGAGGTCGCGATGATCGAGTGGGAAGCATTTGGAGATAAAAGCCCCTTGGCACGCAAGCTGGTGGACAGTCAGGTCGCTTTTCTCAAGAAACTGCACCTAGTCGACTGATCTGATCAGCGATCTGAATCACGAGAATGAGCGGGCGGGGTCTCGCACCCCGCCTGTTTTTCTTGTCAAGCCACGGTAACCCGTAGAAGTAGCCGATGTCCTCCTTGAATCCCATCGATAGGACCTCGATTTTTCTTGGGGAGAAGATCAGTTACGTTTTTCTGGCCAGTGTGATCATCACCGCCTACGAGGTGATCATGCGTTATGGGTTTAACGCACCGACTACCTGGGTTCACGATGGTGCTACTGCGCTATCCGCCACCGGTTTCCTTGTGGCAGGCTGTTATTGCCTGCAGAAGCGGCGCCACATTGCCATTACGGTTATATACGATTCGGTTTCGCCGGGACTGCGCCGCACATTCGCGTTTATCAATGCCCTGATTATCGCGTTGTTCATGTGTCTCTTGACCTGGGCCACACTGAAGATAGCTTTGAATGCGACCTGGATGAACTGGAACTGCGAGGTACAGTTCTGCGGCCTGGAGACCAGTGCTCACGCCTGGGATGTACCGGTTCCAGCATATCTGAAGACAGTTCTGTTTCTGGCCTCTGTCATCATGTTACTGCAGGCGTTGGTCCAGTTGGTGACCGTCGTGCAGGATTTTTTCAAAAAGACTGAATCATGAGCATCGAGATCCTGACCCTGATCATGCTGGGCTCGATGATCGTGTTGCTCGTGATCGGGCTGCCACTGGCGTTCGTCACGGGCATTATCGCCTTTGGATTCGCCCTGTTTCTGTATGGCCCTCTGGCCCTGCCGCTGATCGCGAGCAGGATCTACGGTTTCGTCAGCGTCTATGCGTTAATTGCGGTGCCCATGTTTGTGTTCATGGCGTCGGTACTCGAGCGCTCCGGTATCGCCAGGGATCTCTTTGGCGCTATGCATGTGTTGGCCGGAAATCTCCGCGGCGGCTTGGCAATCCAGACCATGGCGGTGGCCGTGCTGATGGCTGCAATGACCGGAATCATCGGCGGCGAGATCGTGCTGCTCGGCCTGGTCGCACTGCCGCAGATGTTGCGGCTCAACTATGACCGGAACCTTGCAATCGGTACCGTCTGTGCCGGGGGCGGGCTGGGAACCATGATTCCACCGAGTATCGTCCTGATCTTCTATGGACTCACGGCGCAGGTGTCGATTGGCGATCTGTTTCTTGCGACCGTGATCCCCGGCCTGCTGCTGGCCGGTATCTATATCGCTTACATCCTGATTCGTTGTTACATCAACCCCGATCTCGGACCGCCAGCGCCGGTAGAAAACCGGGACCTTTCTTACTCGGAAAAGATGAAGATGGTCCGTGACATCCTGCTGCCGGTACTGGTTGTCGTGATGGTGCTTGGGAGTATTTATGGCGGTATTGCCTCGGTCAGCGAGGCGGCAGGCATGGGTGTCATTGGTGTGATTCTCTGCACCTGGATAAGAAAAGAACTGAAGTGGCAGCTTATTCGGGAATCACTGCACCAGACCATGATGACATGCGGCGTGATCCTCTGGCTGGTGTTTGGTGCGACCGCCCTGATCGGGGTCTACAACCTGATGGGCGGCATCGATTTTGTCAAGAACCTGATGACCGGACTGCCGTTTCCGCCGATTGTGATCCTGCTGATTATGATGGCGATCCTGCTGGTGCTGGGGTTCTTCATCGACTGGATCGGGATCATGATGTTGACCATGCCGGTCTTCGTCCCGATCGTCGTCGAGATGGGTTACGATCCGGTCTGGTTCGGAATCCTTTTCTGCATGAATATGCAGATCTCCTACCTGTCACCGCCGTTCGGCCCGGCAGCCTTTTACCTGAAAGGGGTGGCACCTCCAGAGATCACCCTGCAGGACATCTACAACTCGCTGTGGCCGTTCATGGCCCTGCAGATCCTGGCACTGGCCATTGTCATGATGTTTCCGCAGCTGGCGCTGTGGCTGCCAAGTCTGGCCTATCCGAACTGATCGGCGCCGCCAGGCCGGGGGACCTAGCGAAATCATCGCCAGGTCCTGATCGAATCCCGCAACTCCGCATCGGTGGTGGAAAACCGTTGGGTGTCACTGATTGGCTGACATCAGCCGATGGCGGGCGCTCCGAAGAGGTAGGGATGCAGGAAAACCAGTACGGCAAAGACCAATGTTCCTGCGATCACGGTGATTAGGTCGCGGCGGATCGGCTGAGGTTCCAGTGGCGTTTGGCCCCTCCGGGTCGAGACCGAAAGGCCATCGATCACTGTGTAGCAAAGGAAGCTGCCGAACAGCAGCAGTGATGCGAGGTCGCCGTTGGCAGCCAGATGCGCCAGAGCCCAGAGCGCGATGCCCCAGAGCATCGGGTGTCGAGTGATGCGCTTGATGTTGCCAGGCATGTGACTCGCCGCCAACAGGATCAGGGAAGCCAGCACCAGAGGCAAGGCTGTTGGTCGTCCCCAGGCCGGCGGCTCCCACAGTGCTACGAATTCTGCGGTCGCTTTGCCCCAGATAATCATTACCAGGCCCAGCGCCGCGACTACAGAAAAAACCCCTTTGTAGGTCGATTCTCCCAGTTTTCGAACAGCGGATTCCCGGAGCGGGAGTACGGTGGGTAGCAGGTGAACAGCGAAGAACACCACAATGCCGATAATCAGCCAGGCCATTCGTTTTCTCCTTTAGCAGCGCAAGCGGGTAAGTGTAACGGTTCAGGACAACGGCACGACACTCGCCCAGCTCGCAGGTCGGATTGGCATTTTCCTGCCTACCCTCATTTCAGCGGTAGAATCCCAGCTGTTTGGGGCCGATAGGGTTCGTTCAGAGTCTGGGGCTGCGTTCCCTATCCCGAGTCCACTGACGGAATATCATTCGTGGGCGAGAGCGATGACTACCGAAGAGATGACGGCTGAACAACTAAGCGGTGTTGCCGGGCCGAGCAAGGCCAGGTGGGATTATCATCCCGAGTTGCCTATAGAGGACGTTCCGGTCTTTGTCTGGCCACCCCGGCCACTGGCGGCATTGAAGTACCTCGTGTCACGGGCCTATCTGTTGTCAGTGGTGTTGCCTTTCGGGCTTCTCGCTGCCGTCACATGGGCCTACCTGCAGCCGGCGCTCACCCGTTGTGTTGACTTTGAGATCGGCTGGATTGCCCAGATGTATGTCCGCAATCTCGGTCTGTTCGCACTGTTTGTTGGAGGCCTGCACCTTTATCTTTATACATTCAAGCGCCAGGGCAGGGCTCTGAAGTTCAACCCAAACGAGCCTAGAGGTAACGATCGGAGGTTTTTTGCCCAAAACCAGGTCTGGGACAACATCCTGTGGAGCTCGGCGAGCGGTGTGACACTGTGGACGGGTTATGAGGTACTCTTCATCTGGGCTTACGCCAACGGTATGTTGCCATTCTATCTGGACTGGCGTGAACACCCGGTGTGGTTCGTTTTAATGCTGTTTGGCATTCCGTTCTGGGATTCTTTCCACTTTTATTTTGTACACCGTTTCCTGCACTGGAAGCCCCTGTACCGACTGGTCCATTCAGTGCATCATCGCAACGAGAGTACCGGGCCCTGGTCGGGATTTTCCATGCACCCTGTTGAGCACTTGATCTATCTCAGCAGCGTTCTGATCCACACACTGCTGGCCTCGCACCCGATCCACATCTTCTTTCACATGCAGTGGAACGCGATCGGCGCAGGGACCAGTCACAGCGGCTATGAATCCCTGACGTTCCGAGGCAAGCCTGTGATCTTCTTGTCTCCGTTTCATCACCAGCTGCACCATCGCCTGTACAACTGTAATTACGGTAACAGCCTGGTACCGGTGGACAAATGGTTTGGTTCGGATCATGACGGCACCCCGGCGGCCTGGGCGGCCGTACGGGAGCGCCAGCGATCCCGGGTTAGCGCTGCTAGATCAGGTTTTTAGAGTGCTGGATTGAAATAAGGCGTCTGGCGTAACCGTAGAGGCACCGGTCAGGGTGAGATTCGTTCCGCGATCGAAAGAATGCGCTGCATCTCACGCAGGACCGGTTTTTCGATCAGCTTGCCGTCCACCACGACCAACCCCGTGTCGGCCTCGGCGAAGGCATTCAGAATCCGTTCGGCGTGGGCGATCTCAGCTTCCGTGGGTGTAAAGACGCCATTGAGTATCGGGATCTGTTTGGGGTGTATCGAGCCCTTGCCACTGAACCCGAGCTCCCGAGCGAGACGAGCCTCTTCGGCCATGCCGTCGGGGTTTTCGAGGTCCAGGTAAGGCACGTCGATCGCGTCGATGCCGACACCGGCTGCGGCATGCACGACCCGTGACCGGGCATAGAGCAGCGGCTCCCAGGCATTGCTACAGCGAAGCTCTGCCGCCATATCGACTCCACCGAAAAAGAGCGCATCGATCCTGGGGCTTGCCCGCGCTATTTCGTAGACGCCTTCGAGAGACGCGTTGGTCTCGATGATTATGTGCAGGCGGATGTCATGGCCACGCTCGGTGAGCAGGTCGTCCAGCCAGATGATTTCATCCGGGGTCATTACCTTGGGCAGCATCAGTGCGGGAGGAGGGGTGTCCGTCGCGAGCACCGCGTTGACATCGGCAAGGCCAAAGGCGGTGCGCAGGCAGTTGATGCGGACGATTCGCTCGACACCATCGTCGGCCTGGGGTAGTGCAAAAAGAGCCAGGCCCTTTTCCCGGGCTTCGTCCTTGTCTTTGGGTGCGATGCCGTCTTCGAGCTCGACGCAGACGATGTCGGTACCAGAGGCAAGCGCCTTGGGAAACATCTCAGGCTTAAGGCCGGGGGCAAATATAAAGCTCCGCCGGGGTCTTACGCTGGGTTCAGTGGTCATGGGCTCTGCCTTGTCTAACATCAACTGCTCTGTATTGAGGGTTGGCCTGGGTCGCAGACCTGATCAGATCCAAAAAGTCTCGCGCACGTGGGCATCGCGGGCTCCTTCAGGTGTTTCGACCTGGAGCGTGCTGCCGGGTGCCCAGTGATCCCGGTGCACCATGGCGATGGCGACATTGGTCTGAAAAACCGGTGACCAGGTGATCGACGAGACATGGCCGGCCGCCTTTCCCTTGCTGTCTGTCAGGGGCCAGTACGCATTGATCGGGGGTACGGCGGGCCCATCCACAGCCAGGGGTCGGATCTGCCGGTCAGGATTCTGCCGGGTCGTCAGCGCTGCATGCGCGATGCAGCCGGTTGCCGCATCGAGATCACAGTATTTACCGAGGCCGGCCTCGAAGGGTGTGTCGTCTATGGACATGTCGCTGCCGTAGGACAGCAGGCCTGCTTCGATGCGCTCGATCAGGTTGGGGCAGCCGGCGCGGACGTCGAGGTCTCTGCCGGCCGCGAACAGGCTGTCCCACAGCGCTTCGCCGTGTTCACTGCCATCGAGGTAGATCTCAAATCCGCCCTGGTGTGACCAGCCCGAGCGGGCGATGATCATGTCTTTGCCCTGAACGTTGATGGTTTTGTGGCGGAAGAAACGGGTCGCGACGATCTCTGGCCCGAACACCCGGCCGATCAGTTCGTCAGCCTTCGGACCCTGCACAGCAAGTGGCGAGATGTCGGGCTCAAAGACCTCGACGTTCAGGCCCCGACCTATGGCCAGACCCTTGCAGTAGTACAGCATGTCGCTGTCTGCCAGAGAGAGCCAGTAGCGGTCCTTGGCGAGACGAATGGCGACAGGGTCGTTGAGCATCTGACCCTGGGCATCGACCATCGGCACGTAGTAGCACTGGTCATCGGCCATTCCCGAGAGATTCCGCGGTGTGGTCATCTGCATCAGTTCAAGCGCATCAGGTCCCTTGATCTCCACCTGCCGTTCGCAGGATACGTCCCAGACCTGCACAGCCTGCTTGAGGTGGGCGCAATCCTCTTCCGGTGAGCGAAAACTCTGCGGGATCAGCATATGGTTGTACACCGAGTAGGCTTGAACGCCGGCTTCTTCGACGCGCCGGGAGAAAGGCGTACGCCGCACACGAATCGAGGGGGTGAGGTAAGGCAACGGCATCAGTTATGGTGTCCTGTATGGGTCGTCGATCACTGAAAAGTGTCTATTGTGCGCAACTGGTCAAGAAACACAATTCAATTTGCGATGTCAACGGTTTCACTCGGGGGCGGTCTATGCCCGAAGTCGGGTCGTCAGAGAGAAGTAAGGATAAATCATAATCTCGTCCTCTGATGGTGCCTACCGCGATTATTCTAATCCAGGTCGATATGCAAACCACGGTTTCGTCATTGATTCACAACGTTACCCGTAAGTCCTCCGGATATCAGGATAGGGCAATTTAAATTTTGTGATCCCGTTCATATTTCTCTGATTTCCACAGGCTCTAATCCGATCTTTTGAAGCGGAAAGCATGATCATTTTCGGCCAATGGCTAATCAGTGGGAGTGTCCAAAGTCACTCGGTTAGGCATTCAAGTTTGAGAGGGAGATTGAGTCATAGTGCGGTTGCTCAAAAAAACACCCCGCCGGAGCGGGGTGTCTTCAATTCAAACGACCGTCAGGTCGTCAGATCATTTGTAGCCTTATTCACAGGACAAAGCAACCTT
>CAZVVN010000087.1:0-9430 GCA_964630665.1 uncultured Acidiferrobacteraceae bacterium
AAGGTAAAAGCGGGGTTCAGGCGGCCCTCAAAACCCAGGCCCATGGGGCTACTGGAGGCTTTGCTGGGCCTGCGGGTATCCGTTTTGCCGGTGGTTTGAGACGGGTTGTCGCTGCCAATCCCAAGCCGAACAGCGATCTCCCCGGTACCGAAATTCTCGGCCAGGCCCGAGATACGGGCCAGGTATTCTTTGTGGACAAAATCTCGAACAAACCGGTTGGGGGCGAGTAACGTCAGGCCTTCTTGATTCTCCACAGCATGCAGGGGTCGGATCCAGGTGTTGAACTGCTGGGCGGACAGGTCATCTTCCAATCTGCTCAGGCAGAGTTTCCAGAGAGCAACGGACACCGGTGGCGACCTCCCGGGATAAAGGTTCGGGCCAGGGCCCTTACAGCGTGCAAAATCAGTGCGTCCGCTGGTTCGTCCAGGCCGATTTGTAAGCATGGATAGTGTAACCTGGAACGAGAGACTTATCCACAGATAATTACCTAAAATAAGTTATCCACAGGTGTGGCTAAACATTGACAATACAGGCTTAAAACGATTAAAGTCCGACGCCTTTTTGGGTCCTGCCGCAGCAAAAATGGGATGACATCAGATGAAGAGAACCTTTCAACCCAGCGAAGTCAAGCGTAAACGCAGGCATGGCTTTCGGGCGAGAATGAAAACGCGCGGCGGTCGGGCCGTGATCAGCGCCCGTCGAGCCAAGGGGCGCACGCAACTCAGCGCCTAAGCAACAACGACCCATCCGAAAGCTGCGCTTGTGAATGACGCCGGGTTCTCCCGTAGTCTGCGACTGCTTCGTCCAGAGGAGTACCGAGCAGCAATTGCCCAACGCTGTCGTAGCGACGATCGGTTGTTTACCGTATACGCTGTTGGTAACCAACTTGATCGGGCCCGGTTGGGTATTACGGTATCGAGAAAAGTCTCTGCCCGTGCTGTTTATCGCAACCGCCTGAAGCGTCTGATCAGAGAATCGTTTCGTCACCACAAGCAATCACTGAACGGTATGGATCTGGTCGTGGTGGCGCGAAGAAACGCGAGCGGCACCCAACGGTCCGAGATCGATCAAAGTCTTGTTCGGCACTGGATGATCGTAGAACGCAAATGCACAAGACATTAACCACAGTACTGCGGGGCTATCGTTACCTCATCAGTCCGATGCTTGGACCGTGTTGTCGGTTCTATCCAAGTTGTTCGACTTACGCGATTGAGGCAATTGAGCAACATGGTACAACCAGCGGTCTTTGGTTGGCCTTGAGGCGGCTGGTGAGGTGTAACCCCTGGAATGAAGGCGGCGTCGACCCCGTGCCACAGTCGGCAGGTCGGGCTACTCAACACCACGATTGCTGAGCACGACGTTTTGGATATTCAACGACTGATTCTGTTTACCGGCCTGGCACTGGTTCTGGTGCTGATCTGGCAGGCGTGGATAGAGTACGACGGGAAGCAGCAACCGATAGAGACGCTAGTAGAGAGAGTTGATCAGAGCGGTTCGGATCAGAGTCAGGCGGTGTCTGCCCGACCCGGCAGCAGTGTGCAGCCCGAGCAGGATGTACCAAGCGCACCAGCGGCTCCTGATCAGCCGGCAGCCCAAGCGCCGGTACTCCTTGCCAGTGCGTTAGCGAGCACGAACACAGTGACGGTGGAAACCGATCTGGTCAGGGCACAGATCGATACCTACGGCGGCGACCTCCGACACCTTGAGCTGCTGACCTACCCGGTGACGCTGGATCAACCCGATCAACCCTTCAACCTGTTAAACGACAAAGGAGCGGATCTTTTTGTCATACAAGGAGGATTACTGGGGGTACAAGCCGACCTGCCAAATCACCACACACCGTATACCAGCGAGCGTAGGAATTATCTCCTGACGCCCGGGGCTGACACGATCGAAGCTGTGCTGGAATGGCAGGGGCCTGAAAACGTCGTTTACCGCAAGGTATACACTTTTGAACGCGACAGCTATTACATCGCCGTACGCTATGAAGTAACCAACAACGGCAGTACGCCTTGGCAGGGATACATCTACAACCAGATACTGCGTACCGAGGTAAAGGAAAAATCCAGCGGGTTGGGTTTCTTTGGCCGGCTGCCCAGTTACACCGGTGGTGTCATTTACACCCCCGAAGACAAATATCAGAAAATTGATTTCGACGACATGCGGGAGGCAAACCTCTCGCGATCGACCCCGACCGGTTGGGTTGCG
Source organism: uncultured Acidiferrobacteraceae bacterium (assembly GCA_964630665.1). Taxonomy (GTDB): domain Bacteria; phylum Pseudomonadota; class Gammaproteobacteria; order Arenicellales; family UBA868; genus UBA9619. Next base: position 2,209 of record CAZVVN010000087.1, read on the forward strand.
ATGCTGCAGCACTATTTCGTTGGTGCTCTGCTGCCGCGTGGTGGCACCGCATACGAGTTCTACTCGAACGTAACCGCCCGTGACAGCCAGCCGCGTTATCACATTGGCTACAAAAGTGTTGAACCTACCGTAGTGCCGCCGGGGGAAAAAGGTGAGCTGAGCGCTCGCTTTTATGTCGGTCCCAAAGAACAGCACCGCCTGGTCGAAGTGGATCAGCAACTGGAGCTGACGGTCGATTATGGCTGGCTGACACCGGTCTCGTCGCCATTGTTCTGGTTGTTGACCAACATCAACAAGGTCGTTGGGAACTGGGGTGTTTCCATCATCCTGTTGACCCTGCTGGTCAAGTTGGTCTTCTATCCCTTGTCGGCTGCCAGCTACAAGTCGATGGCCAGGATGAAGAACCTGCAGCCAAGAATGAAAACGCTTAAGGAGCGCTTCGGTGATGACAAGCAGAAGTTCCAGCAGGCGATGATGGAGATGTACAAAAAGGAGAAGATCAATCCATTTGGCAGCTGTCTGCCGATCGTTATTCAGATCCCCGTTTTCATCGCGCTCTACTGGGTGCTGCTTGAAAGTGTCGAGCTTCGCCAGGCCCCGTTTGCGCTGTGGATCAAAGATCTTTCTTCACAGGATCCCTATTATGTTCTGCCATTGTTGATGGGTGCTTCGATGTTCGGTCAAACACTACTTAATCCGACACCAGTGGATCCGATGCAGAAGAACCTCATGATGGCAATGCCGGTAGTGTTCACAGTGTTCTTTCTCTGGTTTCCAGCCGGGCTTGTTTTGTATTGGCTGGTGAACAATATCCTCTCCATCACCCAGCAGTGGGTGATCACCCGCAAGATTCAAGCAGCCGGCGGGTAAAGACCGGCGATCGGCCAGTTGTTCAAGGTTGGGTTCCGTGCAACACCTTCAAGAGGACACCATCGCTGCAGTCGCCACCCCGGCCGGTGCTGGCGGAATCGGAATAGTCCGGGTGTCGGGGCCGGAGTCTGCCGGTATTGCGAAGGCGCTGACCGGCCGGGTGCCCGATCCACGGCTTTTGATGCGGACGCGTTTTTGTGATGCCACCGGTGCCCCACTGGATGACGGTATCGCGCTGTTCTTCCAGAGTCCCGCGTCCTACACCGGTGAGGACGTACTCGAACTGCAGGGCCACGGTGGCCCAATGGTGATGCATCAGTTGCTAGAACAAGTCACCACCTTGGGTGCGCGCCTGGCCCGCCCGGGTGAATTTACCGAGCGGGCTTTCCTGAACGGTAAACTCGATCTGGTCCAGGCGGAGGCCGTGGCCGACCTTATCGGGAGCCAGACCCAGGCTGCAGTCCGCGCTTCGCTGCGCTCACTATCCGGTGAGCTTTCGAACATATTAACAGCAATTTCGAAGGAGATAGCAGAACTTAGGGCATATATCGAAGCCGATATAGATTTTTCCGAGGAGCCGCTAGACCCCCTATCGGAGACTGGGACAGCAAATAGGTTGGCTGGTGTACAACGAGATCTGGCCCGCGTACTCGAGCAGGTCCGAACTGGGGTGCTGCTCGGTCGAGGCGCTGCCGTTGTGTTGGCCGGGGTGCCCAACGCGGGGAAGTCCAGCCTGATGAACACGCTGTCAAAGGCCGATCGAGTGATCGTGAGTGAGGAACCAGGGACTACCCGGGATGTGGTTGAGGTGACCATTGACTGTGCAGGTTTGGCCATTCACCTGACCGATACCGCCGGCCTGCGTGACTCGCAGGACAAAATAGAAGGTGAAGGTGTCCGCCGTGCCAAAGCTGCCATGACGCAGGCTGATCTGGTACTGACAGTCATTGATGACCTGGTGCCGTTTGCTGGGCAACAAGCGGTTTTTTCCGGCCTGCCCGATGACATACCCAGACTGACGGTCTACAACAAGTGCGACCTGAGCGGCCGCAAAATAGGCATCGTGCCGGGGCAGGCTCAGCATGCTGTAGCGGTGTCTGCTAAGACGGGTGAGGGCCTGTCAGCGCTTGAGGATCAGATCAAGGTCAGCTTGGGCTGGACGGGCGATTTTGTCGAGACATTCATGGCCAGGCGGCGCCATGTCGATGCGCTTGATAAGGCCAAGACGCACCTGGCTGTGGCATCGGGCCACGTTGGTGGTGCAGCGGAGTTGCTTGCCGAAGAGCTGCGTCTGGCACAGGCGACACTGGGCGGGATAACCGGCGAGGTGACTACCGAGGACCTACTGGGCGAGATATTTTCGACGTTCTGTATCGGCAAGTAACGGCAGACAAGAACCACCTGGGCGATGAAGGAGCTCGCCCGGTAGACGGTAGATCACCCCAACGATCGGGCGTCAACCACACCATAGAGATCAGTCGTGCGGCAACACGTTATCCCCCAGACCAGCTGCGTAGGTTGAGGGGGACGAAGTCATCTAAACAGGACAATCCTTCGAGAAACTGGGCTGACGTTTTTCTTTGTGTGAGGCGAGGCCCTCTTTCACTTCCGCACCGGTGAAGCCAAGCATTTCCAGCGCAGTCGACGTGTCAAATGTTGGTCCGGCCATCCTGAGCCAGTTGTTCAGGGCATATTTGGTCCAGCGAATAGCGCTCTGCGCGCCATTGGCCAGTTCGATAGCAACCTCCAGAGCTGTGTCTTGCAACTGGTCGTCTTCTACACACATCGAGACGAGACCAATGCGTTCGGCTTCTTCCCCTTTCAAAGGCCTGCAGGTCAACAGGTAATATTTCGATTTTGCCATGCCGCACAACAGCGGCCAGATCAGGCAGGCAACATCACCGGCGGCCACGCCAAGACGAGTGTGGCCGTCCACGATCCGAGCTGCTTTAGCGGCAATGGACACATCGGCCAGTAACCCAACGACCAGACCCGCGCCGACGGCCGGACCATTGATAGCGGAGACGATCACCTTGTTGAAATTGACAATGTTGTAGACCAGGTCGCGTGCCTCCCGCCACATCTGCATCCTGGTTTGTGGGTCTTCTATGATCTTCTCTATCAGGTTGAAGTCGCCACCGGCCGAGAAAGCTTTTCCAGCTCCGGTCACGAGTACCACACGCACAGCCGGGTCAGCATCAATGTCCCGCCATATCGTCGTCAGCTGGGAGTGGGTTTCAGCATCGACCGAGTTGTAACTTTCGGGTTTGTCGAATGTGATCTTCAGGATGCCCTCGGCCGGCTGTTCGAGGGAAAGGGCATCGTAGGCGGTGTATCGGTCAGACATGGGTCTACTCCAGGATTTTCAGGTGGTTAATTTGTGGGCCATCCGCCTTGAAGAGAAGTACAGAAACCGCAGAATATCGTTCAGTTTCCGCTAAAATGTTCTGCTCCAAAGCGCTCCTTGAAAGTGAATTCCTCGACGGCCAGTCGTTTAAGACGGGTCAACTGTTTTACCGGTCGGCCAAGCGGGACAACAGCAGCCAGGGCAAAAGAAGGTGGGATTTCTAGCAACGTCTTTACCTGCGGTTCTGTCGCCGCACTGATCGTGGTCAGCGTCCCGCCAAAGCCCGCGGCACGTGCAGCCAGCAAGGTGTTCCAGACCAATGGGTAGATCGAAGCACCCCCGATGATCCCGACCCGGTCAAGCAATTGGTCGGTAACCGCCAAAACTCGAAGGTCCACGACAAAAACGAGCAGAACGTCGGCTTGACGTAACGGCTCGGTCAGCCGCGCTGGCACCGGGGTCTGACGGATGGTTTCCTCGCTGACGGTAGTCGGTACAACTGGATTCCAGGGATTTTCTCCGGCCGCGACCTGTGCGGCATAACGTTTCGAAGCCGGTTCCACCAAGCGGGCCATTTGGTCCTTGGTTGCAGCATCGCGAACAACAATCACCCGCCCACCCTGTCGATTACCGCCGCTCGGTGCAAATCGGGCCAGATCCAGGATCTCGTAAAGTACTGTATCGGGAATCGGTTCGCCGGTGAAGTCTCTCGCAGCGAAGGTGGTTCTCATAACTTCCTGGTAATCCATGTCTGTCACCCTTGGTCATGTGTCATGCGTGGTTCGAGCCTATGCAATACTCTGAGGCAGATGGTTTCCGGTTGTTTTCCGGGCCGAAGCCCTCATGGAACTGGACTTACCCTGATCACCCGACAAGGCCATTGAATCCTCCGTTTTCTGACACGACCCGCGGTGTCGTCTGCATGGTGTTGGGCAGTGCCCTATTGACCACAAATGACGCGGTCTCCAAATGGCTGACCCAAGAGTACCCCATATCCCAAGTATGGTGTCTACGTACCGTGTTTGCAGTGCTGCTGATAATCCTGCTTGCCCCGCGCTATGGTGGATACCGGGCGCTGTTGCCGAACCGAATCCCAGCGCAACTGCTGCGGGCTGTTCTTTTCTTTTCGACCACGTTGCTGATCGTTACCGGACTGTCATTACTGCCATTGGCCCAGATGGTCGCGATCGTTTTTGGTAGCCCGATTTTTGTCGCGGCGCTGGCACCTGTTGTTCTCCGGGAACAAGTCAGCCGAGCTCGTTGGCTGGTGATCGGAATCGGCTTTGTCGGCGTTTTGTTCATCCTGCGCCCAGATCCCGCCAGCATCGGAATCGCTTCGCTGATTGCGCTTGCGGCCGCCGTGTCAAGTGCCGTCCGCGATCTCGCGACACGGCGGATCTCAAGCACGGAGAGCTCTATTTCGATACTGTTCTGTTCAAGTATGTTCGTGGTAGTCGTAGCGCTGCCCGCCGCGCCTTGGTTGGGCTGGGTCGCCGTGCAGCCGCTAGGCTGGATCCTGTTGATGGTCAACGGTATTCTCAACGGAGCCGCCCATTTTTTCATTATCGAAGCACTGCGCTTGGGAGAGGCGTCGGTAGTCACGTCGTACCGGTATTCAGCACTGCTCTGGGGCGCACTGCTCGGCTTTGTCATCTGGGGTGATGTGCCCGATCTTTGGGTCATCGGTGGTGGAATCCTGATAGTCGCTAGCGGGCTTTACCTGCTGTACCAGGAACGGCGCTGAACAAGTGAAACGCGCTTTGGGATGAGTAGCCTACCGAAGACAGACGAAAACCTACGAGTGACGGCGAGCTGTCTGCCAACCGAGCCTCAGTTTGGCATCGGGGTTCGGAAAAGGTCTTATATCGGTTCTGCTATCAAAATTCGCCCCGGATAAGCATTCCAGATCGGATCACGCTGACTGGTGGTGGAGCACCAATCGCATAGCAGAGTTCAGCCGGCGAGGTGACATCAAAGAGCGCGAAGTCGGCCCGTTTGTCCGGTGCGAGGATGCCACGGTCAGTCAGGCCCAGTGCCCGGGCAACAGCACCGCGACGGTCCCCGCGTGAGCCATATCCCGCACGCCCGCTTCACTCTACTCGCTCTGCAAGGCCCGCATCTGGCAGCACCGCCAGAATGCTGCGTGGAGCAACAGCAAGAATGTGTTCCCTCCGGACCATAACGGCACCGTCCTCGGCGAGATTCCCCCGTCTACCCGCCCGCCATGGACAAGACCCTGACGTTCTCCCAAAGGCGAAGAGGTGCGTCTTCGTGAGACATAGTTCCGGCCTCTACGGCTCAGCCTGTCTCCCGGCGAACAGAGATAGTCTTTGCTGTGTGAGCGGCAGGTCTGGTGTTGTCACCAGGAAGCCCATGGGGGTTTGCCCTGGGTGTGTTACTCAAGAATTGCGACTGGTTGTCGGTAGCCTGGGGTGGAGAACCGGGAACTCTTCGCCTTGAAAAGGTGCGCCGTCTTCAAATTCGAGATCCGGGAAGTCTGGGGAGGTTTTCGCATTCCGCTTGATAAAACGCGCGTCGTCGCCGACCCAGCGGATCGACGTGACCCGGCGGCGGGTCGTCGAGTTGTTGGCTGGTGCCCCATGCAGCGTGCGAAAGTCGAATGCCACGGCATCACCCGGTAGCATTTCCCAGCCTCGGATGTCGAACTGATCCCGGTTCGAGTCGATGTCGGGCACCAATTCATAAGGGTCATCCGGGTACAGGTCGGTACCGTCGAAGCGTTTGGGCCTGAAGGTTTTGTTCCATCGGTGAGACTTCGCGATGTACTCGACGCTCCGCTCCCGGGGTACGGGGTCGACGGGAACCCAGAAACTGACTGACTGTTCACCATCGACAAGGTAGTACGGCTGATCATGGTGCCAGGGGGTGATGACCCCATTGCCGGGTTCTTTGACGAGGACGTGATCATGGAATACCCGGGCAGTATCAGAGTGCATCAGCCGCGCCGCAATTGCGGCCATGGGGGAGTCCTCAACCAGCGCCCGGTATCCCGGGAACTGTGACCAGACACAATAATCCTGAAAGAAAACCGCAGCACTCCCGTTATCGGGCCGGTAGGTCCGCTCACGCCAACTCGGGGATGCTTTGTTCTGCTCAATGGCCTCGCGGACGCCTTCTACCCAGGGGGCGAAAACGCCCCTTAGGGGTACGACACCGTCACGCTGGAACGAAGTGACTGTATCCTCGGTGACGAAAAGTTTTGCTGCAACCGTCATCAGTGGGGCTCCTTTTCGGTGAGCATACAGAAAAATTAAAAGTGCTGTCGGTTCTGAACGAGATCAGCACGAAGACACTACCGATCTTATTATCTGTGTGACCAGTCATCCGGATCATCTGAATTGTTTGGAGACAATCCAATGATATCTCCCGCCGTGGAACAACCCAGACCGAGAACCGTTCGGTTGGCATAACAAAAATAGGCAGACACCTGGTTAATCTCCAGGATTTCGCCGTCGTCAAATCCCGCCGCCCGCAGATTTGCGACCATCGTTTCGCTGGCATCCGAAGGTGACTGGGCCAGGATTTCGGCGTAGTGCATCGCAAGTTTTTGTTTTTGATCCAGTGGAGCGGCAGAGATATCTCTTGCCTCTATGGCGGTTTTGATGGCATTGGCTTTCTGATCATCGGCCAAGAGCCGTTTCAAGCCGGCAAAGTGATGATCGACACAATAAGCGCAATTGTTTAAAGAGCTCACCCAGACACCCAGAGTTTCGAGAAACCACTTCGGAATCGTGTTGTCGGGGTGATGAAGGACGTATTTGTAGATTGCCATATGCCCTTCCAGGGAATGCGGGCGCAAAGAGTGCATCATCATGATGTTGTCTACGTTGTTGTCTGGGCCTTTTATCCGGTCATAAAGCTGTTTCAGTCGCCCTTTGGCATCCTCATATGACACTGTTTCGATCCACGGCATTTCCTGATCTCCTTAAGTTATTCGGGTTACTGAGCGCGGTCCAATCTCCACTTGAAGTGGGTATATGGAGC
>CAZVVN010000087.1:9440-11904 GCA_964630665.1 uncultured Acidiferrobacteraceae bacterium
CCTGGCTGCACTGGATAAAAGAAGGTTTTGATTCAAAGCGGAGTAAAGATATGTCCATGAGTGAAGTCGACGACGCTGTTTCTTCATCGACTACCGGGGGGATCTGCAGAGTTCGGCAACTGTGAAACCGGCGGCGCAACGCTTGAGCAGAATCCGCTGTGCCCGGGCGCTGATGCCGGAGGGCTGGCGCGAACACTGCGTTATTCAGCTGGATGCCTCAGGTCGTATCACTGCAGTCGTAAAGGACGATAGCCTTCCGGTGGATCTCAGCCTCACCGGCACCGTGATACCGGGGCTGCCCAATCTGCATTCCCACGCACACCAGCGGGTCATCGCCGGCCTTACGGAACAGAAGCTGGCCGGCTATGACGATTTCTGGGGCTGGCGCGAACTGATGTACCGTGCTAATGCCCGGCTCGGCCCAGACGAGCTGCAGACAGTGGCCCGTTATCTCTATTCCCAGATGTTGCAGAGCGGCTACACGGCGGTAGCAGAGTTTCACTACCTGCACCACGACCCGGCCGGTAACCGGTATGCTGATCCTGCCGAGTTGTCGGCACGGCTTCTGCAAGCCGCGTCGGAGGCCGGTATCGCCATCACGCTGCTGCCGGTGCTGTATTGCCGGGGCGGTTTCAAAGGCCAAGCCGTACAAGGGGTACAACAGCGGTTTTTCTGCTTGCCAGAGTACTATCTTGAGTTGGTTCAGGCGTGCGCTTTGCACTGCGCAGATGATCCGGACAGAGCCCTCGGTTTTGCAGCCCACTCGCTGCGCGCGGTGGCCCCGGAGGTGCTGGCCAGAACGTTGCAGGACGCCGGGGATCTTGCCTCTGGCGTACCTGTTCACATCCATGTCGCTGAGCAGCGAAAAGAAGTGGCGGAATGCCTGGCACTGAACGGCCGGACCCCCATTGCCTGGTTGCACGAGACGTGTCCGGTAGATGAGAACTGGTGCCTGGTGCATGCGACCCACGCGGATCCGAGTGAACTTCGGGCGATCGTCAAAAGCGGCGCTACAGTGGGTCTGTGTCCGACGACAGAGGCCAACCTTGGTGATGGTGTTTTTCCCACAGAACAGTTCATGATCGATGGCGGACGTTTTGGGATCGGTTCTGACAGCCAGATCTGTACCGCACCATCTGAGGAACTCAAGCTGCTGGAATATATACAAAGACTCACTTTGCAGCGGCGCACGGTGCTGGTAAAAGACGATGAAGGCAGTGTCGGGCGTTCACTCGTCGAGTTCGCACTGGCAGGCGGCAGCCGCGCTATGGGTGAAGCCAGCTGTGGTCTCGTTGCCGGCGCCAGGGCAGACTTCCTGGAACTTGACGACAGTCAGGCGGACCTCGCAGCGTTCTCTCCGGACCAAGTGCTCGACAGCTGGATATTTGCCGGACAGGAGACCGCTGTGCACAACGTCATCGTCGGTGGCCGGCACGTGGTGGTAGATGGTGTCCATTCCCTGCTGGAGACGGCCGCCAGACCCTTCCGGCAAGTCGTTGCGACCCTTAACGAGACCTGACGGGGTCTGTTACCTGCAGCCAACAGAGATATAAGAATGAATGAAATGAAACTGAAACCAGCGGGACTGACCCTCGATCAATTGAGAAATCTGGGAACAGGTCCGCTACGGGTCAGTATTCCGGATAGCGCCTGGGCAGACACCCGAGAGAGCCACGCCCACGTGGAGGCCGTGGTCGCCTCCGCCAACCCGGCCTACGGTATCAACACCGGAGTCGGGAAACTAGCTCAGACGCGGATTGCGGCGGCCGATGTCACGACTCTGCAGCAAAATCTGGTACGGTCGCACGCGGCCGGTGTCGGTGATCCGCTACCAATACCCGTTGTGCGCCTCGCTCTGGCACTCAAGGCGCTGAGCCTCGCGCAGGGTTACTCCGGGGTACGCCCCGAGATCATCCTGCGACTTCTGCAAATGCTGGCGGAGGACATCGTCCCGGTGATACCGGAAAAGGGCTCGGTCGGAGCCTCCGGTGACCTCGCCCCGTTGGCACACCTCAGCCTTCCGCTCATGGGTGAAGGAGAGGTTTTCTACAATGGTGATCGATTACCCTCGGCTGAGGCCCTGCAGGCGATAGGCTTGGAACCCCTGCTGCTGGAGGCCAAGGAAGGGCTCGCGTTGATGAACGGTACCCAGGTCTCTACTGCTCTTGCCATTGAGACACTTTTTGCCGCTGAGCGCAACCTGGCCTCGGCGCTGGTGACAGGGGCCATGGCTGTCGACGCAGCGCTTGGCAGTTATGCGCCTTTTGACGAGCGTATCCACAATATTCGCCCGCATCCAGGACAACGGCAGATCGCAACGCTATATCGCATCCTTCTGTATGACAGCGAAATCAATCGCTCTCATGCAACCTGTGACAGGGTCCAGGATCCGTACTCCCTGCGTTGTCAGCCCCAGGTGCTTGGGGCCTGTCTGGATCAACTGGTTCACGCGGCACAGGTGCTC
>CAZVVN010000088.1:0-11798 GCA_964630665.1 uncultured Acidiferrobacteraceae bacterium
ACCTCCTGTCGCGGTACCACCGGCGTATTTCAGGCCCGCTTCTGGATCGTATCGACCTTCAGATCCGGGTCGCCGCGGTTGAAATAACAGACCTTCGGTCAGGGCCCCTCCCAGGGGAGAGCAGTAACGCTGTTCGACAGCGGGTCGAACGATCTCGTGCTACTCAGATCGATCGATGCGGCATGCTCAATGCCAGAGTGCCCATTGATGGGCTGGAAGAGGTTTTTGCCGTATCGGTACAGGGAAGGCAGCTTCTGGCCGAGGCGATGGAAACGCTGGGTTTTACCGCCCGGGCCTATCATCGCATCCTGCGCCTGGCCCGAACGATCGCGGATCTTGAAGGATCTGACAGTGTCCAAGGCGAACATATCGCCGAATCGCTGCAGTTCCGGTTCCTCGACCGGACCTCTTCCTGGCATTGATCTGAGCCGGCGATTGCCGCACTGGATGTTCGCTGTCCAGCAGGATCGGCGGTGCAACGAACCGGACACAGCGAGCTATTAACCTCGGTTCGCTGGATCTTGCCACAGCTGGGCTGAATAGGCTCGGTCTAGCGGAAAGCACAGCCCGTGCACGTTGACCACTGCGACATCAGAAGGACTATTTTTCCACAACGATCTCTGCTACCGTGCCCCGCCATGCAGGCCAACGTTTCAAGCATCATCACATGAACGACACGCCTCAGCAGGCACTCCAGGTCACCGACCTGCACAAGCAGTTCGGCTCAGAGTCAGTGCTTAAAGGTGTTCACCTTGATGCCGCGGTAGGTGATGTGATTTCCATGCTCGGGGCCTCGGGTTCGGGCAAGAGCACTTTTCTTCGTTGTATAAACCTGCTTGAGATTCCCGACGCCGGAACGGTGACGGTCCATGGTGAGACCATCCGGATGACCCGGGATAAATCAGGGAATCCGACTCCGGAAGACATGCAGCAGGTCATTCGATTGCGGTCGAAACTGGGGATGGTCTTTCAGAGTTTCAACCTGTGGTCGCATATGACTGTTATGGAGAATGTGTCCGAAGCACTGATCCACGTTTTGAAGATGCCTAAACGCGAGGCCCGAGCACAGGCCGAGGCCACGCTGAACAAGGTCGGAATGTACGAACGAAAAGACTACTACCCTGCACATATCTCAGGTGGTCAACAGCAGCGAACAGCCATTGCACGGGCGCTTGCAATGGAGCCTGAAGTTATGCTGTTCGACGAACCCACTTCTGCGCTGGATCCGGAACTCGTGGGTGAGGTCCTCCGAGTCATGCGGTCGCTGGCCGACGAAGGTCGAACGATGATCGTCGTGACTCACGAAATCGGGTTTGCCCGGGATGTATCGAACAAGGTCATATTTCTACACGAGGGACTGATCGAGATCGAGGGGCCGCCCCAGAAGATGTTCGATGACCCGGAGTCGGAGCGTTTTCGACAATTTCTCTCGAATGCGCTGCATTAGTCCGGGTTGCTTGAAGAATTCCCCGAGATACAATCTCACCGGGAGAATCCACCACATCCAAAGGAGATCTTAACGATGAAATTTCAGAAACTGATACATCTTGGCGTGGCTGCGGCACTGATGCTGGCTGGCAATTCGGCTCAGGCCGGGGATCCGCTCAGGGTTGGCGTCGAAGGTGCCTACCCGCCATTTTCATGGAAAGAGGCTGACGGCACTCTCAAAGGTTTCGACATCGATTTTGCACACGAAGTATGCAAGCGTCTGAACAGAGAATGTGTACTGGTAGAACAGGAATGGGACGGTATGATTCCAGCACTGCTCGCCAAGAAGTTCGACACGATTATTGCCTCGATGTCTATTACCGAGGAGCGCAAGAAGAAGGTCGACTTTACGGTCAAGTACTACAACACACCTGCCAAGTTGGTCGCCAAGAAGAACCCAGGGTTTGAAGGCACTGCTGCGGGTCTGAATGGCAAGCGCCTGGGCGTACAGCGGGCCACAACGCACCAGTGTTCCGCCGAGAAACTCTATCCCGGTGCTGAACTGGTCCTGTACGCGACACAGGAAGAAGTGTGGCAAGACCTCGCATCAGGGCGGCTCGACGCCCAGCTGTCTGATTCACTGCAGGCATATGAGGGATTTCTGGCCCTTGATGCCGGTAAGGGGTTCGATTTTCTCGGTGGCGCGATTGACGATATCGAGTGTCAAGGAGTAGGTGCCGGCTTTGCAGTTCGTAAGGAAGACTCGGCACTGCGCGATTCGCTGAGCAAAGCGATTGGCGATATTCGGGCAGACGGGACCTACAAAGTTATGAATGATAAGTACTTCGCAGTCGATATTTACGGTAACTAACTTATCTGAGCTAACGATATTCTGGACGGGCCCCTTGCGGGGCCCGTCTCTTTTGCCTGAACCTGCGCCATGGATTCGATCTGGGAGTATCGGGCCCTGCTGCTGTCCGGCACGGGCGTCACAATTCAATTGGCCATTGGTTCTCTTTTGCTGTCGATTCTGCTGGGCCTGATCGGTGCTTCGGCCAAGCTCGCCAAAAACGCTGTTTCGCAGAGAATAGCAACCGCATACACAACACTGGTCCGTGGGGTCCCAGATCTGGTCCTCATGATGTTGCTGTTCTACGGCGGCCAGCAGATCGTCAATGATCTCGGCAGCGCCACGGGACTGTGGGATTACGTCGAGATCAATCAACTGACGGCCGGGATCGCATCCATCGGTTTCGTTTTCGGTGCTTACATGACCGAGACTTTCCGCGGCGCCATTCTGGCGATTCCGGCGGGACAGATCGAGGCCGGCATTTCCTGCGGGATGACACCGCTGACCATCTTCCGCCGAATTACCTGGCCGCAGATGGTGCGCCACGCCATGCCCAGTTTCACCAACAACTGGCTGGTACTGGTCAAGGCTACAGCGCTGGTCTCGGTGATCGGTCTGCATGACCTGGTCTGGAATGCATCGACTGCAGGCCGGTCGGTGCGCGAACCCTTTTCATTCATGTTTGCAGTATTGATCATCTATCTGATCCTGACTGCGATCTCTGACGCTGGCTTGCGTTGGGTGGACCGGCGATACAGTGCCGGGGTGCGCAAGGCCTGATGCCGTGAGTACTTCTCCGGAACGGACGTTCTGGGAGTATCTCGCCTGGGTAAGCGAGAACCACTCTCCTCTTGATTTTGTACTGATTGCCGATCATATCGATAAATTTCTCTACGGCACGCTACTGACCATTGAAATCACGTTCCTGTCACTTCTGATCGGAGGCATCTTGTCGGTACCGCTGGCAATCGCAAGAGCCTACAAGCACCGATTCCTTAATCCACCTATATGGGCCTACACGTATTTTTTCCGCGGCACACCCTTGCTCGTGCAGACCTACTTGATCTACTACGGCCTGGCACAGTTCGACTTTGTTCGGGAAAGCTTCCTCTGGGATCCGATACTGTCAAAGGCCTGGTGGTGTGCCCTCATCGTGTTCAGTCTCAACACCTCTGCTTATACCGCCGAGTTTCTGCGCGGCGCGATCGAAAATACGCCGCACGGCGAGATCGAGGCAGCCCGGGCCTGTGGAATGTCGCGTTTTACCCTGATGTGGCGGATCATTCTGCCGAGTACGTTTCGGCGTGCGCTTCCAGCCTACTCGAACGAGGTGATCTTCATGCTGCACAGTTCCGTTGTACTCAGCACGATCACTTTGCAGGATATCCTAGGTGTGGGCCGCTGGCTGAACGGTCGCTACTATCTCGCCTATGAGGGATTCATCACGGCGATGGTTTTCTACATGGTTCTTGTTTTCGCCATCAGCCGTGGTTTTCGGTTTTGGGAAAAACACTGGCTCGGCCATCTACGGCCGCGGGAACAAACAACGGCGTAAACCCTTCTTCGAATGCCAAGACAGACCTTGTGAGTGGTCGGGTGAAACGGTGAGGTAGCTCCTGCCAGGTCGTTGGATTCCGAATTCCGGTCGAACAGACCGGTCGCTCAACTCCAGGTACTGTCGTAATCCCGTCCCAGCATATCGGTTTCCGAGCCATCCTTGTGAAAGAACCGGTTTGGCTTCATGAAAATGCCGATCAGTAAAGCACCGTCAGGAGCGTGGGCTGCATGCCGGCTTCCCGCTGGTCGCCAGACGAAGTTTCCTGAGGTGACTTCACCATGGTCATCGAGCAGTCGACCCTCCAGTACATAGGTCTGCTCGATCTGCACGTGCTCATGATCCGGTAACGTGGCACCAGGTGCCAAGCGTACAAGGGAGGTCAGCATTCCGGTTTGCGGGTCAATCAGCAGGGTCTTGAACTCAATACCGGGAAATCTGGTGGATTCCCAGGGCAGAGCCTCGACTTCAACATAGCGGGAAGCCAGCGGGTCAAGCCCTTCGTGGCAGGGGACGTTTGGTGTCAGGGCAGTCATCGATTCGCTCCTCCCTGTGAGGGGAATTGGTCAGCGTTTCTTTCTTTTTTGCGTGTTGTGATCACGGTCCACCCGTTCTCTTAACGCAATACTTGCCCACATTAACATTGTGGGCCGGCGCTGCAACAGGGGCCGGCAGTCGGTGTGAGCACGATGGAGGCCGAATGGCGTCGTTTCAAAGCTGGTGTGGGGCCGGGATGATTGCCCATGTCGGGCGGGTTCAGGTAACCGATTCAGTCAGGCAGGGGTCTGGGCGTTCGAGCGGTTGTTCCGGGAAGGGGAGAACGTGCTGAGTACCTCGCCAGGTCCTGTGAGGTGTTCCACATAGTGCTCACCATCGAACACCTCGACTCCGTTGACGAACACCCCGTGAACCCCCAGCGGTTGGCGAATGGTCCGCGGGCCACCGCCGGGCAGATCGTGAACTCTCTGGGCTGCTGTTACGCCCACTGTCTCGGGGTCGAAAAGCATCAGATCGGCGTGGGCACCGGGGGTGATCCGGCCCCGGTCTATAAGACCATAGAGATCGGCAGGATGGCTGGTCAGGCGCTGAATGCCTTGCGACAGGGTGAAATCACCGCGTTCGCGTACCCACTTTGCCAGAAAGTGCAGACCGAATCCTGCGTCACACATGAAGACCAGGTGGGCCCCGGCGTCGGACAGGGACACGACCCCGGATTCGTGCTGCAGCAACTGGCTGACCCCCTCGTCTCCGACGTTGAGAAACTGACCGATGAACGTCGTACGCAGATCTTCCTCCAGGCTGAGATCCAGAATCACATCCAGCGGGTCGCGACCCTGAGTTCGTGCGAGTGTTTGAATGGTCTGGTTGGCCAACGCTTCGTTGGTCTCGAGGGCGGGTATCGCGACCGTGACCCGGTTCCAGTTTCCCTGAAAGATCATGCCAGGCCGGGGGTCGTTCAGGCTGGCTCTAAAGCGTTCTCTAAATGCCGGGTCCCTAAATACTGCGGTCAGTTCTTCGTGGTTGCAGGCTTTTATTTCTGCGAACGCGTCATGGCTGTAGAACGGATAGGCATTGGCCATCGTGAAGTCGAACGATAGCGGTTGGCAGGGGATCTGAACATATACCGGGTGCCCGTCGGCATTTGCTGCGCTACAGGCATCGAATATGCCAAGCGCTCGATCGGGTTCTTGTTCGTTGAACATGGCCATGCCGGTGGACTGGAAGATCGCCCGCCCGTGTTTAGCTGAAAGCGCTGCGAGGTCCGCAACCGGACTGGTGCCAGAGGCCAGTTGCACAATACCGTGCTGGTGATCACCCATGGCACTGACCAGATGGTCGAATTCTGTCCAGTTGGAGATGGTCGACGGCATAGGTACTCCGCCGTACCCGGAATGGTTCAACGAGTAGGAGCCGGCGAATCCCACTGCACCATGCGACATGGCCTCATCGACCATCGAGCACATGGCCTGTAACTCGGTTTCTGTGGCCTGCTCACGACGGGATGCGTCCTCACCCATGACTGCCGTTCGAATCACTGAATGACCGGCGAGTACCGCTACATTCATGTAAGGCCCGATCCCGCACAGAGCCGACATGTAGTCGGCAAAGCTCTCGAATTTCCAGTCGACCCCCTTGCGCAACGAGTCCAGGTCCATCCCCTCGACCACCGAGAGATTTCGCAGAATCAGATCCCGCACAGGCGGCGGGCAGGGCACAATACCGAATCCACAGTTGCCGATGACGGCGCTGGTGACTCCCAGTGAGGGAGATGGTGACAACGTTTTGTCCCAGGTGATCTGGGCATCATAGTGGGTGTGTAGATCAACGATTCCGGGCGCCAGGGAGAGCCCATCGGCATCTACCGTATGGCTTGCCTGTCCTTCGATCGATCCGATTCCGGCAATACGCCCGCTGTCGACTGCGACATCGGCTTGGATAGGGTCGCCGCCAAGACCATCGAAGACTGTTGCATTACGAATGACCAGATCATGCATGTCAGATGTACTCCGTTAACAGGACGTTATCGGTGCGCGATTTGCTTTAACGGTGAAAATCAGTCGAGTTGGCGACATTTCTGCTGTGGTGGTACGGTTCGAACGCCCACTGGCACCTGCAGTCAGGGCGGTCTTTGGATGGCCGATCATCCCTGGGTGCTTCAATTAGGTATCCCGTGCGACCTATACTGGGGATCACAGCGACAGTATAACGTGACATTCTTTGTCGGGTTGGTCTGGTGTCAGGGAGAAAATCTGTAGCATCTGCCGTCCGGCGATGGCCTTCAGGAGCGTGTAATGGCTGATTCGGTGTCTTCAATTATGGATCTGGACCTCAATGACCAGCAGAGTGCGATTCTGACCAACGTACGCGCAATCGTGAATCGATTTGATGACGATTACTGGCTGCAGCTCGACCGGAAAGGCGAGTTTCCCCACGCCTTCTACCAGGCGATGGCCGAGGGCGGATGGCTCGGCGTGGCTATGCCCGAGGAAGTAGGCGGCGCTGATCTGGGGATATTTGAAGCGGCGCTGATCATGCTGACAGTCGCCGATTCCCCGGGCGCCATGGCAGCCGCGTCGTCAATACACATCAATATTTTTGGGCCCCATCCGATCGTGGTCTTCGGCAACGATGAGCAGAAACAGGCCTGGTTGCCTGAGTTGATTCAGGGCAAGAGCAAGTGCTGTTTTGGAGTCACCGAGCCTGATTCGGGCCTTGAGACCGGGAGTATCCAGACCTTTGCTCAGGCCACCGATAACGGCTACGTCGTCAACGGCCAGAAAATCTGGACCTCGACGGCTCAGCACGCAGACAAGATCATGTTACTGGCCCGGACAACCCCCAGGGAGCAATGCAGAAAATCGACTGACGGGTTGTCTTTGTTTTTTACCGATCTGGATCCGGATCATGTGGAGGTTCGAGAGATTCCCAAGATGGGTCGAGCGGCGGTAGATTCCAATATGGTGTTTATCGACACACTGCCGGTGCCGCGGGAACACCTGATCGGTGAGCCGGGCCGGGGTTTCGAGTACATTCTGCACGGGCTTAACCCCGAACGAATCCTGGTTGGCGTAGAAGCACTAGGCATTGGCTGGCAGGCGCTTGGCCGGGCGGTCCGGTATGCCAGGGAACGGGTTGTTTTCGGCCGGCCGATCGGCCAGAACCAGGCGATTCAGCACCCGCTTGCCCAGAACTGGATGGAACTCCAGGCGGGGCTTCTGGTCTGTATGGAAGCAGCCAGGCTTTACGACGCTGGGAAACCGAGTGGCGCTCTCGCTAATGCCGCAAAATATCTCTCTGCCGAAGCTGGCTACAAGGCGGCAACGCAGGCGGTGATCACCCATGGTGGCATGGGATATGCAAAGGAATATCAAGTCGAACGGCTGCTGCGTGAGGCGATGATCCCGCGACTGGCCCCGGTCAGTGCACAACTCATCCTCTGCTACATCGCCGAGAAAGTGCTTGAGCTGCCGCGCTCGTACTGATCATTACATGACGACAATAGTCCACCTGACAGGGTCACGCCAGGGCTGAATATCTTGCCTGCAATCGCTCCCCTTCCTTTGTCTGATCTGCGGGTGCTCGATCTGACGACCGTCATCTTTGGGCCATATACCACCCAGATGCTGGGCGACTTCGGCGCAGATGTCATAAAGGTAGAGCCGCCTTCGGGTGACCTGACCCGTCATCTGGGGCCGGCTCGGAACCCTGGTATGTCGTCGCTCTATCTGGGTTGCAACCGGAACAAGCGCAGTCTGGTTCTGGACCTGAAGCGTGTTCCGGCGAAAACGGCACTCTGGCGACTGATTGAGGGCGCTGATCTTATCGTCCACAACATCCGCCCTCAGAAGATGGCGGCGCTGGGGTTTGACCCAGATGCCGTATTGGTCCGCAACCCAAAAATTGTCTATGGCGGCCTGCACGGGTACTGGGAAGAGGGACCCTATGGTGGTCGACCTGCCTTCGACGACGTGATTCAGGGAGAATCAGGTATCGCCGGCACTTTTGTTGCTCGAGGAGATGACCCGGTCCTGATGCCGACAATCGTCGCTGACAAGACTGCGGCGCTGCTGGCCAGTACTGGCCTGATTGCAGCGATACTGCACAGGTTCCGAACCGGCCGGGGTGTCTACCTGGAGACATCCATGTTTGAAGGGATGGTGGGCTACACTCTACTGGAACACCAGCACGGTACCATCTTCAATCCACGGGAAGGTGCCACAGGATACCCACGGGCGTTGTCCCCGGCGCGCCGGCCGCACCCCACCGCTGACGGTTTTATCTGCATGCTGGCGTACACCGACGACCAGTGGCAGCGTTTCTGGTCACTTGCCGGTCAGCCAGCACGGATGGAAGACCCGCGTTTCGATTCACTGGCGAGTCGTTCGAACAACATTGACGTGCTCTATGGTTTGGCCGGCGAGGTCCTGCGTCAGCGCCCCACCCGGGAGTGGCTGGCTTTACTGAACAAGGCTGACATACCTGCCGGGCCGGTCAATCAACTGGGTGACCTGAGAGCCGACCCACACCTCGTCGCAACAGATTTCTTTCGGTCGTTCGAACACCCGACCGAGGGCAGTTTGGAAGTCCCCGACACGGCGTTTCGCCTGGACCGTCAGCGGCTGCCGATTCGCCAGCACCAACCGACTCTTGGGGAACACAGTTGGGAAATACTGACTGAGGCTGGTTTCTCTGCTACAGAGATCGAAGAGATTCTCTGAATTTCGCTGGGAGAGCGGCCGCACCTGGGCACTGTGAGTCGGCGTCGATCCTGACGCGACCGAATATTTTCAAATCGCAGAGAGTGGACTGCGCCACCGATCAGGAATCTGGCCAGTCGGGATGGCGTTTCTCGATGAATGCATCTATTCCTTCACCAGCGACGTCGAACATCATGTTGCACGCCATGGTGTCGCCGGCATCCCGGTAGGCCTGCTCGAGAGAGTTCTCGAGCTGTCGGTAGAACAGTTCCTTACCAAGCCGCAATGTGTCAGCGGGTTTGCGGGCGATGTTCCGCGCGAGCGCTATGACTGTCTCATCGAGTGCTTCCGGATCAACGACCCGGTTGACCAGGCCATATTCAAGCGCGCTCTCCGCATCGATGAATTCACCTGTCATCAGCATTTCGAACGCACGTTTCCGGGACAAGTTGCGGCTTAGTGCAACCCCCGGGGTCGAACAGAACAATCCGAGGTTGATGCCCGAAACGGCGAAACGGGCATTGTTCGATGCCACAGCCAGGTCACTATTGGCGACCAGCTGGCACCCTGCTGCAGTGGCTACACCATGCACCCGTGCGATGACGGTCTGTGGCATTCTGACCATTGTCAGCATCATCCGGCTGCAGCGCCTGAACAGGTCTTCGTAATATTTCTGGTCTGGTCTGGCGCGCATTTCTTTCAGGTCGTGGCCGGTACAGAAAGCCTCGCCGTTACCAGAAAGGACAATCACCTTAATGTTGGAAGAGGCCACGATCTGGTCAAGCATGGCCTGGAGGTCAGTCAACACATCTTCTGACAAAGCGTTATACTGATTCGGACGATTCAACGTGATGGTGGCAATGCCATCGTCACTGTCCGTTCGCAGTACCGTTTTGTCCTGACCGGAGCTCCGGGGTGCGTGTGTCATGTCATGTGCCTGATGGTGCGTGAACGTTGCCTACGGTACTTGCTATCAGACTGGGTGTAAACCGCTTCTGGCCATGATCACGATCCAAGAATTGGAGTCTCTGACCCGGGAAATGCTTCCTTTTGCGGGTGATTATGGCTTCAAAGTGGAATATCTCGGGGAGGGTAAAGCGACGGTCCGGGCACCCTATACGGAATCGTTTCTTCGACCCGGGGGTACCATTTCGGGTCCCGTCATGATGGGCCTGGCTGATTATGCCCTGTACGCAGCGATCCTGAGCCGGATTGGTCGCGTCGAACAGGCAGTTACAACCAATCTGAATGCCAATTTCCTGCGTCGTCCGGCGCCCGGTGATCTGTTGGCCGAAGCGAGTGTGATCAAACTTGGTAAACGTCTGGCCGTAGGCGAGGTTGAACTGTATGTGGATGGGGATGAGGAAATGGTCGCGCATGTTACCTCTACCTATTCCATTCCTCCTGGCCAGCAGTGACATCCTCGGCTTTATAAGGCAAGAACTTGACGGGAGGTGGTATCCACCTTAATGTTCGGTCTTGACGCGCCGATTTGATGTTCAGCTTGCGGGCGCTATAGAAATACGGCTAAAGCGAGTTAAACGTGATAACCCGCTCTGGCCCAGGCTGGTGCGGTTTTTTTTTTGCGGCCAGCCTGCAGCCGGGCATGTTCGGAGCTACGTATTGAATACGCCGCAGATTGACAACGATTTCCACACTCGAGCTGTACGCGCGGGTCAGAGCCGCACGCCGGAGAACGAACACAGCGACCCACTCTTTCTGACTTCGAGTTTCGTTTTTTCCGATGCCGCGGAGGCGGCCGAGAAGTTTGCCGACAGAGTATCCGGCAACATCTATTCACGCTTTACCAATCCCACAGTACGGGCGTTTGAATCCCGGCTGGCAGCGCTGGAGGGGGCGCCCCACTGTGTTGCTACCGCATCGGGTATGTCCGCAATAATGTTGCTGGGCCTGGCCCTGCTCAAGGCCGGTGACCGGGTGGCGGTATCCACAGGTGTATTTGGCAGTACGTTATCGCTGTTCGCGAATATTCTGAAGCGCTTTGGTGTGATGCCGGATTTCACCACCCTGACCGATCTTGATCATTGGGAAGAAAACATTTCTACGACCACCCGATTGCTTTTTATAGAAACACCTTCGAACCCACTGAGCGAGGTGGGTGATATTGGAGCCCTGGCAGAATTGGCGCACCGCAATGATTGCTTGCTGGTGGTGGATAACGCCTACTGTACGCCGGCCCTGCAGCGTCCCCTGGACCTGGGCGCCGATATTGTCGTGCATTCCGCTACCAAGTATCTGGATGGACAGGGCCGCTGTATCGGCGGTGCGCTGGTCACCCGGGACAAGGACATCTACGACATGTTCTTCAGTACGTTACGCACTGCGGGCCCGGCGATGAGTCCGTTCAATGCCTGGGTGTTCCACAAGGGTCTCGAGACCCTACCGCTGCGGATGCGGGCTCACTCAGCCAACGCGATGGTTGTCGCCAACTGGCTGGAGAGTCATCCGGCTGTCCGACGGGTCTACTACCCGGGTCTCAAGACACATCCCGGGCATCGACTGGCAAGCCAGCAGCAGACCGATTTTGGTGGACTTGTGTCGTTTGAGGTCACAGGCGATAAGGCCCAAGCCTGGCAGGTCATCGACTCGACGAGGTGTATCTCGATCACGGCCAACCTGGGCGATGTCAAGAGTACGATCACACATCCGGCTTCTACGACCCACGCCAGGATAACTGACCAGCAAAGAACTACCGCCGGTATCGGCGAGAGTCTGATCCGTGTCGCCGTCGGCCTGGAGGACCCGC
>CAZVVN010000089.1:0-11793 GCA_964630665.1 uncultured Acidiferrobacteraceae bacterium
AAGTGACAGCTGGGTGCTGGTCCGAGGTGAACCCGGTTCTGGCAAAGGCGTCGTTGTCAGAGCCCTACATCAGGTCAGTCATCACCGGGACCAGCCGTTCGTAGAAGTGAACCTGGCAGCGATTCCAGCAGAAAGCATCGCGATCGAACTTTTCGGCCTGGAAAATGAGGATGGGATCCAGCCAGGCCGGTTCGAACAGGCCAACGGCGGCACACTGGTGCTGGATGAAGTCGGCGATCTGGACCTGACCATTCAAGGGAAACTTCTCGGTGCGCTGGAAGAAGGTCGGTTCTACCGGGTCGGTGGCAGGACACTGCTCAACTTCGATGTCAGAATAATTGCAACGTCGAACCAGGAACTCGAAGCCAAAATCCGGCACGGCAGTTTCCGAGAAGACCTTTTCTATCGGCTGAGCGCTGTGCCCCTGGCTGTTCCATCTCTACGGCAGCACCGCGAGGACATTCCAGACCTGATCAGTTACTACAGTAGCCGTGTCATAGAAGCAGAAAATCTGGACTACCGTCGATTCTCGACTGCCGCTATAAACTATTTGCGGAACAGGCCGTGGCCAGGCAATGTTCGTGAACTGCGCAATTTCGTCCAACGGGTGCTTATTACGACCAGCAGCGAAGAGATTGATGCAGAAGAGACCCGCGAAGCGATGGGGACCACCGCTATACTTGCCGAACATGACGTCTCACCAGGCGTGAAACAGGATTTCGACCAGCCCATCAGAGAAGCCAGGGAAGAGTTCGAGCGGGCCTACTTTTCCTATCATCTTTTACAGGCCGGCGGTAACATGACCGAACTGGCTCAGCGTTGTGGCATGGAAAGGACCCACCTTTACAGAAAACTCAAAGGACTGGGTATAGACCCAAAGTCCGTCAAGAACCGGTCGTGAATTCAATAACACTGGACAAGTCCAGGGCATAACATGAAGATCATTATCCTGGGCGCCGGTCGGGTCGGCCTGTCGACCGCTGAAATCCTCTCCCGTGAAGACAACGACGTCACGCTTGTAGACAACGACGAAGAAAAACTCCAGGGCCTACAGGATCGGCTCGACATCCGTACCATCGTTGGAGCCGCGGCCCATCCTGGGGTTCTCGAACAGGCCGGCGGACCGGACGCTGATCTTGTGCTTGCGGTCACCAATCATGATGAAGTCAACATGGCCGCCTGCCAGGTCGCCTACAGCCTGTTTCGGACCCCCAAAAAGATCGCCCGCATTCGTTCTGCAGAATACCTGCGCCATCCGGAGATTTTCTGCGATGAATCGATCCCCATAGATGTCATTATCAGCCCGGAGCAGGTCATCACGCAGCGAATCCTCCACCTGATCAAGTACCCCGGTGCACTGCAAGTGGTTGACTTCGCCGGAGGAAAAATTCAGCTGGTCGCGCTGAAAGCGTATTACGGAGGGCCACTGGTAGGTCGGCAACTCCGTTCTATTCGTGAAGATCTGCCCAATGTGAAATCGCGGGTAGCCGCCATCTACCGGCAGAACCAGCCGATTATCCCGAAAGGAGACACGGTCATTGAGCCCGACGACGAGGTTTTTTTCGTCGCTGGTGCACCCGACATTCCGATCGTCATGGGTGAACTGCGCAGTGTAGAGAAACCCGGGCGAAGAATCATGCTGGCCGGCGCCGGTAATATCGGCGGGCAGCTGGCCAGACGACTGGAGCAGGACCATTACCACGTCAAGCTCATAGAACACGGATCCATACGAGCCCGGCAAGCCGCTGAACAGCTGGAAAATACGGTCGTCCTGCACGGGGATGCAGCCGATGAAGAACTGATGCTGCAGGAAAACATCGACACGATAGATGTTTTCTGCGCACTGACCAATGACGACGAGGCCAATATCCTCTCTGCGATGCTCGCAAAACGGCTGGGTGCCCATCGAACCATGGCGCTTATCAACCGGTCTGCCTATGTCGAATTGATCGAGAGCTTACTCGATATAGCCATCTCTCCCAGCCAGGAGACCGTGGGCTCTCTCCTGACGCATGTGCGCCGTGGAGACATGGTGGCAGTCCATTCTCTCAGGCGAGGTGCCGCCGAAGCGATCGAGACCATCGCCCACGGTGACGCCGCCAGCTCCCGCGTGGTCGGACGGCGCATCGATGAGATCCCGCTGCCTTCCGGCACCACGTTCGGCGCATTGATGCGCAAAGACGAGGTAATTATTCCGCACCACGATACTGTTATTGAGCCCGAAGACCACGTCATTCTTTTCGTCATTGATAAACAACACATCCACGACGTCGAACGCCTGTTCCAGGTCAAAGTGACCTTCGTTTAAGCGAGGGCGACCACGATGCAATTACAGGCCGTATTGAAAATTCTCGGAATATTGTTAATGGTGTTCAGCACCTCTTTGCTGCCCCCACTGACGATCAGTCTCATCATCAGCGACGGTGGGACGACTCCCTTCGCGCTGGCGTTAATCATCACCCTCCTCACAGGCCTCATATTATGGTGGCCCGTCAAACAGCACCCCCAAGAACCCAGGCTCCGAGATGGCTTTCTGATCGTGGTCCTGTTCTGGACTGTCCTGGCCGGGTTCGGAGCGATTCCTTTCCTGCTGGCCCCTGAACCCGCGATGTCATTGACCGAGGCTTTTTTTGAAGCGATGTCCGGGTTAACCACCACCGGAGCGACCGTCTTGATGGGCATTGACGATCTGCCACCATCCATCCTCTACTACCGTCAACAACTACAGTGGCTCGGTGGCATGGGCATCATTGTCCTGGCCATAGCGGTTATGCCGATGCTCGGTATCGGCGGAATGCAGCTTTACCGAGCCGAAGCACCTGGCCCGGCAAAAGACAAGAAACTCACCCCGCGGATCAAGGAGACTGCCAAGGCCCTGTGGTACATCTACCTGGGTCTGACCGTCGCCTGTGCACTGGCCTACTGGCTCGCCGGAATGAGCCTGTTCGATGCGGTAGGCCACAGCTTCTCGACTGTCGCTATCGGTGGCTTTTCTACCCATGATCAGAGTATCGGTTTCTTCAACAGCCCGACCATCGCCGCAATAGCCTGTGTTTTCATGCTGGTTTCCGGCATCAATTTTGCCCTGCATTTCACGGCACTACGCGACCGCCGGCTGGGCCTCTACCTGAAAGACCCTGAAGTGGGAACCTTTCTTGGAAGCATAGTCATCGTCGCCACAGTGGCACTTGCAACGCTGTTTGCGTTTCATACCTACCAGGAAACCGGCGAGACCTTCTGGCATGGCATATTTCATGTCGTGTCGATCGCGACCACCACCGGCTTCACGACATCGGGTTTCCACTGGTGGCCAACTTTTCTACCGATCATGCTCATACTTATGAGTGCCATGGGCGGTTGCGCGGGGTCCACAGCCGGTGGAATGAAGATCATCCGCGTTATTCTTCTATACAAACAAGGTCGACGTGAAATTGACCAACTGATTCACCCGAGCGCACTCATCCCAATCAAACTCGGCGGCAGACCGGTTCCAGATCAGGTCATCGACGCAGTGTGGGGGTTTTTTGCCCTCTACATCCTGAGTTACGTCCTGCTTTCACTGGCGATGACAGCGACGGGCGTCGACTTGGTGACGGCCTTCTCGTCGGTCACCGCCTGTCTCAACAACCTTGGTCCTGGACTGGGTGCAGTTGCTGAGAACTACGCCGGAATCAACGTTGCCGGGAAATGGATACTGGCTGTCAGCATGCTGCTGGGCCGGCTTGAGATCTTTACCCTGCTGGTACTGTTGTCTCCAGCTTTCTGGCGAACTTGAGTTTTCAGCCGGCCCGCGATTTTCCCCATCGATGCTCAGGTCGTTACGCGGTTCACCGCGGCCAGAACCTGATCCACGGTGATCTTCTCGATACAACGTCTGTCACATCGCGCACGGCGATAACAGCGACGACACTCCACATCGGCCCGCACCACCGTTCCAGTGCCCAGCGGCCCAACTCGGCTCTCATCAGTCGGCCCGAACAGCGCCACCAATGGCCGGTCCTGGGCGGCGGCAAGATGCATCGGGAAACTGTCGCCGGTAACCACCAGATCTGCCCGGCCAACCAACTCGGAGAATTCAAGCAGCGTAAGCTGACCCGCAAGACAGGCTGCGCGTCCCGATGACAGGCATTCGGTGAGCGCATTGAGACTCGCCCGCTCGGCATCTGAACCGGTCAGCACTACGAACCAGTCATCCGGCAGTTTCTGTGCAAGCGATACGAAATTCTTCAATGGCCAGTTTTTGGTCTGCCAGCGGGTTATCGGACTGAACAGAGCCAGCTGACGGCCTGCCAGATCCAGCCCATCCAGCCTGGTGGTTATGGCGTCCCGTTCGCTATCGGAAACGAAGATCTCCAATGCCCGGCTCGCAGGCGCTATTCCGGCGAGACCCAGTACGCCCTCCATCTCTTGAATTGCATGCAGCTGTGGCTGCCTGAACTGTTCTGCGAACCACCAGCGGCCCTTGACCAGTCGCCTTCTGGCTCTGGCAGCCCAAAGAAAAATGACCGTTTTCCAGCTCCCCTGCAGATCTACCACCAGGTCGTACTGTTCGCGGCGAACAGCCTGCATGGTCTCCAGAATGTGCCTCACAACCCAGCCGGGATGTCGCCACCAATCGCGTTTGACCCTGTACCTGTCAAACAACAACAGCTCATCAATTCTCGGGTTATAGCGCAGGATATCTGCTGCTGTGGTCGACGTCAGAAAAGCCAGCTGTGCGGTAGGGTAAGCCTTGCGTATCGACCGGAGACTCGCCGTTGCGTGGAGAACGTCGCCTAGAGAAGTCTGTTTGATCACCAGAATTTTCACAGGCCCACGGTCTACCATCGGGCGATCAGTTGTAGGGTGACGGCTCACCGGCCGGGCGTGTCCTGAACCATTTCAGGCTCCAGAGAGTCTGTTCTGGTGCCTCACGAATCCCAGCCTCAAAGACCGCATTCACCGTTGCGGCGTCAACCTGGGGGTCTCCGGACGGAAAATCGTCCAATGGGGGGTGGATAGTGATCTTATACTGCCCTGACTCCCCGAGTTCGACAAACACCGGCAATACCGCGGCGGCGGTCAGGCGCGCCAGCCAACCCACCACAGGCAAGGTCGCTGTGCTGACACCGAAAAATGGCACAAACAGGGATCTGTCGTCACCCAGGTCTTCATCGGGCATCAGGTAACCGACCCGCCCCCGGCGCATGGCCTTGACCATCGGCCGCAGTCCCTGGTCGCGCATCAGTATGGTCGCACCAAAGCGGGTTCTTCCCCTCCACAACCGCCAGGTCAGCAAGGGGTCAGTAGCGCGCTTCATCATTGATACCCCGGGCATTAGTCTCGACAGACATGCACCGGCCATATCAACACCGACGGCGTGCGGTGTGATCAACAGGACCGGTTTTTCAGAGCGGATCAAATTCCGCAGAATGAGTTCCCCGGATACCCTGCACAGGCCATCGATCCTTGCTCTTGTTCCCCACCAGACCAGACCCAGATCGATGACAGCCCTGCCGTACATTCGAAAGTGCCTGTGCATCAGAACCTGGCGTTGGTGGTCGGACAACTCCGGAAAGCACATGCGAAGATTGGTCTCTGTGATCATTCTGCGCTTATGATTGCGCGCTCTGAAAATGCTGCCCAATCTGTCCCCCAGCCACAGCGATGCTTTTCGGGGCAGCAATGTACAGATACCGATACACAGCATCATGGCCCACTGGGTCCAGTAGCGGGGGGCAAGAAACGAGAGCTGAAATCGCGGCTGGGTCACCTGCGGGCACCTTACCTGAAGCGAGCTAGTCGGTGCTCTGCCGGCGCCCCTTGCTGGCCGCAACCCGCATGCGCAGCGCATTCAGCTTTATGAATCCTTCCGCGTCACGCTGCTGGTAAGCACCACCATCGTCCTCAAAAGTTGCGATGGTTTCATCGTACAGTGAGTTTTCCGAACGACGTCCCAGCACAGTAACGTTGCCCTTGTACAATTCCAGTTTCACCAGGCCGCACACATACATCTGCGACCGGTCGATCATCCCCTGCATGAGGCTACGCTCTGGCGAGAACCAGTAACCGTTGTAGATCAGCTTGGCATAGCGCGGCATCAGTTCGTCCTTGAGATGAGCCACTTCACGATCCAGCGTGATCGACTCTATTGCCCGATGCGCCTTGAGCAGTATCGTGCCACCTGGCGTTTCGTAACAACCTCTGGATTTCATGCCAACATACCGATTTTCCACAAGGTCGGTTCGGCCGATTCCATGCCGTGCACCCAACTCGTTGAGCCTTTCCATCATCGCGCCAGGCGTGAGGCTCTCGCCGTTGATAGCAACCGGATCGCCGTGTTCGAAATTCACTTCAATGATCTCGGCCTTATCAGGTGCATCTTTGACCGAAACGGTCCAACGCCAGATCGATTCGGCAGGCGTAACCCATGGATCTTCGAGTTCACCACCCTCATAGGAGATGTGTAGAAGATTTGCATCCATAGAATGGGAAAAACGATCATCCACTGGTAGCCCGTGCTGATGGGCGTAGGCAATCAGGCTGTCGCGCGAACCAAGTTCCCATTCACGCCAGGGTGCGATGATTTTGATGTTGGGATTCAAGGCATACGCATTGAGCTCAAAACGAACCTGGTCGTTGCCTTTGCCTGTCGCACCGTGGGAGATCGCATCTGCGTCGGTAGATTCGGCAATTTCAACCAGTCGCTTGGCAATTAACGGCCTGGCGATGGAAGTTCCGAGCAGATACTCGCCTTCATAAACCGCATTGGCGCGAAACATCGGGAAAATATAGTCGCGGGCAAACTCTTCGCGTAGATCCTCAATAAATATCTCTGCGACCCCGAGCCCAGCTGCCTTTTCGCGCGCCGGTTCGATTTCTTCCTGCTGTCCAAGGTCCGCGGTAAACGTCACGACTTCACAGTCGTATTGGTCTTGAAGCCATTTGAGTATGATCGAGGTATCGAGCCCGCCAGAGTAAGCGAGTACAGTTTTGTTGATCATTTCGGTGGGCTCGGGCTCAAGGCCTGTCCGGAAGATTGTAAAGAGACGACGGGGCAGACACGCTTAGTAACGGTGCTCATTATAACAGTAACGAATAGCGACCCCAGAAAACGGAAGCCCCCTATCTGGGGGCTTCCTTACTGAATAATATCTTGACCGTTCAATCGGCAACTGCAAGCTGCATCTGCTCCAGTGCTCTTTTCTCGATCTGACGGATACGCTCGGCTGAAACGTTGTATTGTCCAGCAAGCTCCGCCAAAGTGAGTTTCTCGCCACTGTCACTCAGCCAGCGAGCCTGGATGATGTCGCGGCTGCGTTGGTCCAGAACTGAAAGCGCTCTGTCCAGTTGTGTCTGCTTTAACCGCGCTTCATCGGCGCGGGCAACCAACACACCCGGGTCGCTGCTATAGTCGGCGAGCGTCTCAGCCGGAGCCGGTAATCGTGCCTCGTCATCATCGTCTACATCGGCATCGAACGATACGTCCACCCCTGTCATACGTATCTCCATCTCGCGGACAGTGTCAGTGTTCACACCCAGTTCATCAGCCATCACGTCGACCTCGTCCTGCCTCATCCAACCAAGACGGCGTCTGTTCTTACGCAGATTAAAAAACAGTTTTCGCTGAGCTTTAGTGGTTGCGACCTTGACCATGCGCCAGTTGCGGACAACGTACTCATAGATTTCGGCTTTGATCCAATGGACCGCGAATGACACCAAGCGGACATCACGTTCGTGATCGAAACGTTTCACGGCCTTCATCAGGCCCACATTACCTTCCTGGATAAGATCGGCAAGCGGCAGGCCATAACCGGTAAACCCGCGGGCGATGGAAGCCACATAACGCAGGTGAGAAAAAACCAGCGCCCTGGCGGCTTCGAGGTCCTGCATCTCGCTGTAGCGACGGGCCAGCTCCTTTTCCTCTTTCTCAGAGAGAATCGGTGCCGCGTTGATTGCCTGCAGGTAGCGAGTCAGGCCCTGAGCGGGCCCAAGTTCCAATGCGATGGGTAACGTCTGGCTCATGGTTTCTCCAACTCTGTTAACACGAGCCTATTTTAGCACTCTTTGGCCTAGAGTGCTAATAATTTATTTTCTGGATACTATGAATTAATAGACATATTTTCAATACTATACATATCTTATTTTATAAATGACTCGATAAATTCCTGGATCACTCTGGCCGGTTCTTTTCCTGGCGCTCACGGGTTGTACCCGGCCAGGGCGAGCGCGAAGGCGTCCGCATCAAAAACACGTAGATCATCAATACCCTCGCCCACCCCGATGAAGGGAATCGGCAAGCTGAATTTGTGCGCTATCGCCACCAGCATGCCGCCTCTGGCTGTGCCATCGAGTTTGGTCACACACAACCCGTTAATTGTGACCGCCTTCGAAAAGGCCTCGACCTGGGAAAGCGCGTTTTGGCCGGTCGCCCCGTCGACGACCAGCAGTGTCTCCTGAGGCGCCTCTGAATCGATACCCCTGATGACCCGATGGAGTTTGCGCAACTGTTCCATCAGGTCAGCATTGACGTGCTGACGACCCGCCGAATCGATAATCAATACGTCCACTGATCTTGCCCGAGCTGCGTTCAGTGCATCGTGCGCAACGGCTGCAGCATCTGCGCCGTACTCCTGCGCAATAACCGGCACACCCAATCGCTGCCCCCAGACACTCAGCTGCTCGATTGCCGCCGCTCGGTAGGTATCGCAGGCCGCAAGCATGACACTCATCCCCTGCTCGGTGAAGCGACGCGCCAGCTTGGCCACCGTCGTCGTCTTGCCGACACCGTTGACCCCGACGATTACCATCACCCACGGGGTCGCTACCCGGCCGAGCGGTTCAAGTGTGCTGGCCGATGGCTGCAAGATCTGAAAGAGTTCTTCTTTCAACAGGCCGCGAAGCTGCTGGTTGGACTCCAGATACCCCTTTGTTGCCTGTGCTCTTAACCTTCCAACGATACGGGCGCTGGCCTCAACCCCGATATCCGACATGATCAGGTGGTCTTCGAGCTCATCAAAGTCCGAGTCATCGGCAACTGCCTGCTTACCCCTGAACAGCCCGGACAAACCGCCAGCGATTGCAGCACGGGTCTTGCCTAAACGAGTGAACAAATCAATTTTTTCTTGTGCTTCTGTCATCGAAACTCCAGATGCCTTCCACGGGCAGTACGATACGCATTATCGTATCATTCAATAAAGGTGATCACAGCCCAGCCCACATGGCAACCCCACGCAGACGCCAAGTCCAGAACCGCGGCCGCTTACGCATTATCGGCGGTCGCTGGAAACGGCACACACTGAAATTTGCCGGTGGTACAGACTTAAGGCCCACACCGGATGCCGTACGGGAAACACTGTTCAACTGGTTAACACCATCAGTCGGTCAAACTCGCTGCCTCGACCTTTTTGCCGGCAGCGGTGCACTCGGCTTTGAAGCGGCATCGCGAGGTGCAACACGCGTCGTGATGGTCGATAACAACCGGCATTGCTGCCGGCAACTGGAAGAAAATCGATCACGACTGGGAGCTGACCAGATCAGTATCTACTGTGATGACGCGCTGCGCTGGCTCAGAAACTGCTCAGAGCCCTTTGATATCATTTTTCTGGACCCACCCTACGCGAGTCAACTGACTGCAGCGTCCTTCAATCTCCTCGATGCCAGCCGGATAGTTCGCGGTGGGCTGGTTTACGTAGAAACCGGTGCTGACAAACCGCTCGCAGTACCCGATCACTGGGTAGAAAAACACCAGCAAAGAGCGGGCGAAGTCTGCTACCGACTGTACCGGGTCGATGAATCCTCCGAGGGAAACAGACACCAGAGACCATCGAAGGACCAATGAGCCTTATCAGGCCAGCGCTTTCTTGCCGTAGCGTATATCGGTCTCGAAATCCCGAATGTTCTCCCGCCGAAACAACCGGTGAACCATTGGGGCAAAGAATGTCAGCGGCTCAGATTCATAATCGGGGTCGAAACAGTTTTGATCGTAGCACTCGCAAAAGCGAACCGCATCCTCAAACCATTGGTGACCACGATAGCTGTCGCGGGCATGGCGGTCGCCGCCAAAGTGGTGAGCGTAATAGTACATCTGAAAAACACCATGGTGCTTGATCACCCAGTAGGTCTTTTCCGATACGAACGGACGCAGGACAGCGGCAGCCAACTCACTGTG
Source organism: uncultured Acidiferrobacteraceae bacterium (assembly GCA_964630665.1). Lineage (GTDB taxonomy): Bacteria > Pseudomonadota > Gammaproteobacteria > Arenicellales > UBA868 > UBA9619. The sequence goes on from CAZVVN010000089.1 coordinate 10,151, forward strand.
GGAAAAGGGCGCAATCATGTCGCCGATGTCGTGAAGAAGAGCAGCGACAATCAGTTCCTCGGATTCACCAGCTCGGTGCGCCCGGGTCGCCGACTGCAGACAATGCTCCAGGCGACTGACCTTGTACCCGGAAATGGAACCTTCGAGCTTTTCTAGGTGCTCCAGGATTCTGCCGGGCAACTCGTCGGTAAAATGTTCCTCGAGCCGGTCGAGAAGCGCATAGTCGTCTCGAGTCCCATCGGCCATATGGGCAAACTTGACTGTTTCCATACGTTCTCCGATCTGATGATCTCTGGTGGCAACGTGCTAGGGTTGGTACTATTCACCAACATAACGCAATCCGGAAGAGAAAACCATATCAAATGACGGCTAGGGCCCTTTATCCCGGCACATTCGACCCGATCACCAAAGGACACATCGACCTTGCTGAACGGGCCAGCCGTATGTTCGACGAACTGGTCATCGCCATCGCAGCCAGCGCATCCAAGGAGCCTTTGTTTTCCCTGGAGGAACGCCTGCGGCTGACTGGAAATGCTCTGGCGCATATTGACAACGCCAGCGTAGTAAGCTTTTCTGGGCTGCTCGTGAACTGTGTTTCCCAGCACAACACACAGGTCGTACTGCGGGGACTACGAGCCGTATCGGACTTTGAATACGAATTCCAGCTGGCAGCGATGAATCGACGACTCGACGCCAAGGTAGAAACCATCTTTCTGACTCCGTCAGAACAATACACCTTTCTGTCGGCTTCCCTGGTGAAAGAAATCGCATTGATGAGCGGGGATGTCAGCCAGTTCCTCGACCCCGAAGTCAACGAGGCCCTGGTAAAGAAAATAGCAAAAGCCAGGCAGGATAGCTGATGCCCGTCTAAGGCGGATCTGATGATCCTGCTGATCACCGACGAATGCATCACAGGCGACGTTTGCGAGCTGGGTAATTCGTTGCACTGCCTAAACTTTCCTGTCTAACCCATTTCTTTTTCTTTACACCAACTCGCGTCTACATTTCGCTGGCAATTAATGCCAGAAAATCACCGCTTTCGATCAGTACCTTGTGGGCGCGTCCGATCAAGATTCCAGGGCGTTCTGCTCGGTAGGCCACAGGCAAAAGTTCCGGGTTTCTCGGAAAATGAACCTGGCCAACGGCGTCACCCACGTTGACCGGCGAATTCAAATCGATCAATGCTTCGTAAAGACCAGCAGTATCACTGATAACGTAGCAATTGGGATCCGGCATATGCATCATGCGGGTCGCAGGCAGTCCGCGGTCTTCAAGACTTTGGGGGGGCTCGTTAATGATATTGAAATGGGAAAGCAAGTTCCTCACCCCGACTTCGGCGATGGACACAGTACCTGTCGTCGTTGTACCGCCACCGCCAAGTTCACAGCCGATGAAGACCTTGCCCGACTCCTCGACTGCAGTATCGAGCATGCCCTCCGCGTCCAACTCAACCAGTTCCAGGCTAACCGGCGCCGCGAATGCAAGAACGGCTTGCTTCGCCTTTTCCATGAGATCGGTATCCGGAAGCCGGTGATAACAGGCAAACGGTGAGAACATCATCGTTTTACCCCCGGAATGGATATCCAGAACCGCGTCTGCCAGGGGCAGGATTTTCTGATGAACGAAATGCGCGATCATCGAGG
>CAZVVN010000090.1:0-11273 GCA_964630665.1 uncultured Acidiferrobacteraceae bacterium
CGCGAGATCAACTATCCGGTGCACGCTGCGGTTGTCGACATGAACGGTGACGCACGCCAGGACGTGGTCATCGCCTCACTCGGGGACATGAATCCCAGCAACCACCAAAAGGGTTCTGTTGCACTGCTGATCGCCAATGCCAGCGGCAGCTTTGATCATCACGTGGTACTGAAGTCAGTCGGCAGGGTGGCCGACGCGCGGGCTGCCGACTTCGATGCTGACGGCGACCTGGACCTCATCGTGGCGGCATTCGGCTGGCGCGGACCAGGTACCCTGCTGCTGCTCGAAAACCAGACCACCGATTGGCGGCAGCCTCGTTTTCGGCGACGTGAGCTCGATGCCCGCGATGGCTGGATCCACACCGAGATCACCGATCTCGACGGTGACGACCGCCCGGATTTTGTGGCCCTTCTGTCACAGGAGCACGAGCAGGTGATCGCTTACCTCAATCGTGGTGGCTTGAGCTTTGAGCCCAGGGTGCTGCATCGCGCGCCGCATCCCGCCTGGGGCTACTCCGGCCTGCAGCTGGTGGACATGGACCACGATGGCGATACCGATGTCCTGCTCTCCAATGGCGATGCCCTCGACGACTACGAGCTGAAGCCTTACCACGGCATCTGGTGGCTGGAAAACCTGGGCGGGCTACGCTTTGAGCCGCATCACATCGCTCAACTGTATGGCTGCGAGCGCGCGGTTGCTGTCGACATGGATAACGATGGCGACATGGACGTGGTGGCGGTGGCCTTCTTACCGCACCTGTCACACAGTGCCTGGCAGCAGAAAGACCTCGACTCGATCATCTGGGTCGAGCGTACGGCTCGAGGCTGGACCAAGCACGCCATTGAAAAGCACCTGTGCCACCACCCGACTGTAGCGGTGGCCGACTACGATGACGACGGCAAGCAAGACATCGCTGTCGGCAACTTCGTGTGGCTCAACATGGACGGCACCCCTTTCAGCAGTACCGCCCACGCGATCACGTTGCTCATGGGCAAGTAGCTGATCGGGGCCGCCAATGGCCGGCGCAGCCCTACCCGATCTGCTTCAGGCGACCTGGTTCTGCAACGGCTCGCCGCTTTCCAGACGCCGGACGTTCTCTAGAGCAAAGGCCAGACTGCGCTCGAGGGTCTCGCGGGTCAGCCAGGCGACGTGCGGGGCGGTAATCACGTTGTCGAGCGCCAGCAATGCATGACCTGCAGCAAGCGGCTCGGCGGCAAACACATCCAGACCTGCCCCTGCCAGGCGACCGCCCTGCAGGGCGTCGAGCAGCGCAGATTCTTCCACCAGCCCACCGCGTGCGGTGTTGATCAGCACCGCACCGGATTTCATCGCAGCCATGGCATCAGAGTCCAGCCAGTGACGGGTCTGATCGGTCTCCGGGATGTGCAGCGAGACGATGTCCGCATTCGCCAACAGTTCTTTTTTGGAAAGATAGGCATAGGGCACATCGGGCTTGGCACCCTGGCCGGTGTAGACCACCTCGGCCCCCATCGCAGCAAGGATCGGCGCCAGGATGCGCGGTACCGCGCCGAACCCGACCAGACCCACCGTACGACCGCAGAGTTCTCCGAGATCACCCTGCCACGCAGGCGGCGACCGCCATTCACCGTTAGAGCGCAGCTGGCGATCCAGCGCGCCAAGTTTGCGCAGCACCGCCAGCATCAGGCCCAGCGTCATCTCGGCCACCGCCCGGCTGTTGGTGCCCGGCATGTTGCACACCGGAATACCCCTCGCCCGGGCGGCCTCGAGGTCGATGGTGTTCACTCCCACTCCGATCTTCTGAATCAGCCGCAGTCTGGGAGCCGCATGTATATGCTCGGCATGGAGGGGTTTGAGAACGTGCCACAACACGTCTGTCTCGGGCAGCAGGGCCAGAAAACGCGCCTCATCGGCTTCGGTGCAAACCGAGACCGCCAGCCCGTCTGCGGCCAACGCCTGCAGCTGGCCTTCAAGCCAGGGCCCGGCGTCGTAGTGAAAGACGATGTTCATGGGCGAACCCGTCGCCGGGCGGCAGCCGCGGGCACCCCGGCACCGGTCGACCTCGGACCCGGGGCGGCGCCCAGAGCCTTCCTGCCCGGCGGACTAATGATCGCGCCGGTTCTCCCTGCACACCTCGACGATGGTCTTGAGGTTCTCGACCGGTGTCTGCAGCGGCACCGCGCACTCCGGGGCGATAATGTCGACCCCGGCGTCGATCGCCCGCTGGACCTCGACCCGCACCTCGGCGGGAGTCTGCTGCATCAATACCTGGGGGTTGTTGATGTTGCCGGCCAGACGGATCTTGCCCTCGGCATCGGCGACCATCTTCTCCGGCGCATTGGCTGACTCGAAGTGGTACATGTCGAAACCGGTCTCGCGAAAATATTCGATGCGGTCGAGCGACCGCCCGCAGCAGTGCAGGATTACCGGGCAGGGCACCTGCGGGACCAGTTCCTTGTGGCGCCAGAGCAGAAAATCGCGGTACATGGTGTTGCGGATCAGGTCGCCAGTAGCGTGGTCTGCCCAGACGATCGCATCGGCACCGGCGTCGAGCTGTGCTTTGGCGAACAGGATCGGTACCTCGGAGAGCGTGTCGAGCGACTTGCGCACGCGCTCCGGGTCGGCAATCGTATCCATCAGGAACTCCTGGACGTTGTAGACGTGATAGGAGAGCGTCCAGGGACCCATCACCTTGCCGAGAATCATGACCTCGTCGCCGAAGTGTTCCTTGAGAAGGCGGATCGCGTCCAGTGCACACTTGACGTACTTGTCCTCCAGGAAAGAATCGGGGTATCCATCCGGTAGGTGAATCTCGGTGTCACGGTCGGCCCACGGGGCGGTCTGCGGAGTGGGCAGGTTACCCGGGTCGCTGAAGTCGACCACACAGCCCAGCGCTGTCGCCTCCTGGGCGATGCCGAAAATTGGCATCACGCTGTCGAAACCCATCAGATCATGGGCGCTCGCGGCAAGTTCCGCCATGGGCCCGGGGTCGGTATTGGCCTCGGGAAAATGGGCCCCGACGAGGTCCATCAGCTCGAAGTTCGCCACCGAGGTGATACTGGCCGAACACGGCCGGTCGACTGGCTGGCCGGTCAGTGCGGCCTGGAAGCGCTCTTTGGACGTCATCGACTCGGCTGCCATGGTGTCTCCATCCGCAGTTCTGACTGATATCGCCAATACTAGCCGATGCCGGTGACGGGTCACAACCGGGCAGCAGCTTCACCGCACCGTGTGACCAATCACCCAAAGAAAAAGCGGTTTATACTGCTGTGAATCATCACTGCCAGGACCGGCAGCCTTGCCAGCCCAGGATCATCGGTGACCGTTCTCCCCCACCCCTTTACCCACTGGAAAACCGCGGCCACTGGACTCAGCCGAGTCGCCCGGTCGCTGTCGGTGGTCGCACTCCTAGCAGGCGGGTTTCAGGCACCACTGGTAGAAGCCGGGTCACCGCTTGAGTTCATCGACGTCCATGTGCACCTGGTCGGTGGGCGGGGCGGAAGCGCCGACTACGACGAGGTCAAACGATCTTTTTCGCAGAAAGCAAAAGAGATCATCAGGGCCGGCGCGGTCGGCTTTGGCGAGATGGCCTCGCTGCATATCTCGGCGGCCCCGGGCCACCCTTACGAGTATGTGCCTGCCGATCATCCCCTGCTGAGAGTGCTGGCCGATGTCGCCGCAGAACTCGACGTGCCGATCGATCTCCATATGGATGCGGTAGCCGAGGAGGTACCGCCACCGGTGCGGCTTGCCGCCGGTGACAACCCACCGCTGCTGCCGCCGACGCTCGCATCTCTGCGCCGGCTGCTGGCTCACAATCACAAGGCGAAGATCGTCTGGGCGCACGGTGGCTCTGATCCGATTGGCGCAATGACACCGGCTTTAATCGGCGAGCTGATGGATACGTATTCAAACACTTATGTCAGGCTGCGCGTTGTGGGTAGCCGGGCACCGATGCATAACAATTTGCTGGCCTTTGGTGAACTAGAACCGGAATGGCGCGCGCTGCTCATCCGCCATTCCGGGCGCTTTGTCATCGGCAGCGATTCATTCTTCCTGGCACCCAGCCTGCAGGGCAGTGGGCCGGGAATGAATTTTGCCAAGGGTAACGTGCCCAAGCTCAAAGCGACGCGGAAATTCCTCTCGCTGCTGCCCAGAGAGGTGGGGCAGAAGATCGCGACAGACAACGCGCTGCGCATTTACGCCCTTCTGCCCTAGCCCGCCGCTGACTACTGTCAGCTGTGGGGTACTCTTAAATGGCACTTTATGTGTTTAACCACTGGGCTGAATTGGTGGATGTGAGAGGCAAAAGTCCGATTTACTGGCAGAAGCGGCCTTTGACTGTGCCATCGGTGTAGATGACGTAGACCACGCAGTTCGACTTTACGAGGGTAGACGTCGCTGACACCGAATCGGTGTCTGTTTCTGTCTCTGTTTCTGTTTCTGTCTCTGCTTCTGTGTCGCTGCTACCACTGCTGCCTGTCGCCAAGGTATCGGAGCTGTCTGTCTCAGTGGTCGCGACGGAGCTGGCCGTAGAGGTGGAAGTGCTGCTACCCGAGGAGGTGGTGGAACTGGTCGTAGAGGTGGAAGTGCTGGTACTTGAGGAAGTGGTGGAACTGGTCGTAGAGGTGGAAGTGCTGGTACTCGAGGAAGTGGTGGAGCTGGAACTGGTGGTGGTGTCGTCCTCGATTAGGATGATTTCGTCCTCGTCCTCGTCCTCGTCCTGGGGACAGTCTTCGGTGTCCTCGGGGCAGATCATCGTCACGGCCAGCGGACACTCGGTGTCGGTCCCGCCGTCATCGTCGGTGATGGTGAGACGCCCGGTGCCGTCAGCAATTGGCGTATCGGCCGGGTCTGGATCCGACAGTTCCACAATTACGCTCTCGCTGACTTCACCAATGCTGTCATCAAGCACTGGCACAGTGAAGGTCTGCGTGGTAACGCCCTCATCAAAGGTCAACGTACCCGTTACGGTAGTGTAATCCGATCCTTCAGTAGCAGTACCACCGGAGCTGGTGTAATCGACGGTCACTTCCTCTTCAGACTCTAGGGAAAGCATGACCGTAAAGGTCGCATCGCCTGCACTTTCATCACCGGTGGCGTCAATGATGGATAGACCTTCGGCCAAAATTGCAAAAGGACTGCTGTCAGCATAATCGGTCTCGTCGCCGGTATCCTCATCAGCCGACAGCACCCGCACTCTGTAATCATCGCCCGAGGGAATCGTGTTCAGTAGATTCCAGTCATGGGCCTCGGGCTGATCTACATAGGACAGCACCTCGCTGTTGGTCAGGCTGGCACTGAATATGGTCTTGAATCGACGCTCGGACCTGTAGAGCGTAAGTTTCACATCATCCGGCCGGTCCGTGAACAACAGATCCTCGTTGTTCTGGTTGTCCTGCCACTCGACAGTCACCGTGCCATCGTCAACCTCTTCCCATTCGGTCTCGGCATCAGGGGAAAAGACCTCCATTGTCACCAGGTCGTCTTCCTCGCGCGGCGAATCAATCAGGAAGGTGTCGCTGAAACCGAAGACTGTACCATCCGCACGCGAGCTGACCCTGGCTGTGTAATCGGCCCCTTCGACCACCGTGTAGGGTATCGTCCAGCTCAGGGCATTACCGCCGCTGGCGAGCTCTCGCTCGGAGATCAACAGGTAATAGCGCCCACCCTTATAGAGCTCGATGCGAAGATCCTGGCCTAACGCCTCGGTCTCATCCGTCCAGTTGACAATAAGCTCACCACCGAGTTCGAAGGTCTTGTCCTCGAGGTCGGCGTCAGTGCCGCAGCCCACGGCTTCGGCCGCTGTGCTCTCGACGTCGTCTCCGGCCACAGTAAAGTAGCCGCTGGTAATCACGCGGTCCGAATCCCCGGTCGAGTTGATCCGGAAATAGCAGGCCGTATCCTCACACTGGCTGTCATCGAGCTGCCAGTCGTAGCTGGCCGTGGTTGTCTGAATGTCGTCATCCAGAACCGTACCGCCATGCTCGTGCAGTTCAATCTTGACCTCATCCAGCAGCCAGTTGTCGACGTCGTCCCATGCGAGGACGACAATGCTATCCTCTTCGAGTCTGATAACCTCACCCTCTGCCGGTCGATAGACACGGGCACTGTCGGAAAGATCCTCGTCGTAATCCTGGCGGTTACCCTGGAAGGTCTCGGCTTCAGCATGTTCCTGAATGTTGATGACTTCAGATTCGATCGAGACCGTGTCGTCCTCGCTCGACACCACCTGAATGGTCTGGTTGTTACCTGCTGTTACATTCTCGGCAAGTATCCACTGGAAGTGCTGGAAGTCGCTGGTGTTGTCAATAGCCTCGACGATGACGTACTCCGTATCGTCTTCTGCGACCAGCTTGAGGTCCACCGTCTCGGCATCAGCGAGTTGCCACTCGATCTGCACGGTGGAACCGATCGACCAGCGCTCGCCGCCCTGCGGGATGATTACCTGGTCGATGGCTTGCGCTGTCAGCACGCCACACAACAACCCGAGGCCGCCCAACAAAAAGAACACTCGTTTTTTCATAGCGCTACGGCAAAGCCCAGCGCTCTCAGCAGAACACTGGAGCGCCGTCAGTGACGGCTCGATTCTAACCGCACGGTCGCTTCATTTCCTGGGCCAGTCGCTTAACCGGATAGTGATGACAATCACTTCCCCTTGATGATCTTGACTTCCGAGTGGTTATGCTTGTATTCCGGTTATTTTGACGGGGTGATCGCAGGGCTAGAAGAGGTAAGCGGAGGGCTAACGCTTGACGAGGTAGCTCTCCGAGGTGGCGTCATCTGCTGCCAGGATAGGCGGCCAATTCGATCATCATTAACAATGGGGGTTAGACGTCGAACAGCGTTTTCGTCGCCGCTCGCCGAACCCGAACTCCCAGACCCGCTGCCACTGCCGCTGCCGCTGAACGATAGTTTGGAAGTGTCGTCTGTCCCGGTGCCTGCTGTAAACTGCAGGTTCCCGATGAAGCCCGAACCGGCAGGTACACCGCCGGATCCCTGGTATTTCGATCCCGCATAACCCACTTTTCCGGCCTCGGGTACGCCGGGTACGGCGGTTGCATCATTAGCGACGGTGATCTTACCGTCGCCGTCAAAATCAAATACCGGCTCTTTCGGGCTGCCACCGGTAAGGGCATTCAGCGACATCATCCAGCCGCTGCCACCGGCCGAACAGGGAATAGGAGCGTTGGGTACCAGGGTGTTGAAGAAGATCTCTTTGCCGCGGTATTCAGCATCGGTCACGACCCGCTCACCCTTCTCGGGCAGGTCCAGATACCAGCCGTAACGGTCGCCTTTATTTACACCCTTGTAGTTCTCCTTGAGAGTTTGCCAGAGGTTCGGATCGATCACACGACCGTTCGTCTTGCTGCTGGTCAGGAATTTTTGTTTGACCAGGTCGCTTGGTAGGAGATCAGTATCACCCCGGTCCCACACCCCGTAGAAACTCTGCCTGTTGGTCGTGGTGTTGTCGCCCGCCACCAGGTACTGGCCAGTACCGAAATAAACCAAGGTATTGGGTTCGTTACCTTTGGTCGGTGCCCCAGGATGGCGAATGACTTCAGGTCTTACAGTGATCGGCTGTTGGCGCATGGTGTCATAAAGCCGGTGAGGTCTCCATTTCTTGGGATTCTTGTCGCTCAGGTCAAACAGCCACAGGTTGGCGTGAATATCACCAGCGTACACCCGGTCGTGAATTCCGTCTCCATCGGTGTCCACCACCGCTGGGGTGGAAAGACCATTGCGGTTAGGCACATCGCCGACGCCGCGTAACTGAATCTTGACGTAATCATCCCACTCGGTGAACTCACCGTCCAGATCGGCGTCAAGGAAGACAATGAACAGCGCAGCCCAGCCAGTCGAATTCCGGTTCTCGTAGCCGTTGCCGAAGATCGCCGCCCAACGCCCGTTCGGTAGCAGGGCGACAGTCGGCTCCTGCAGGACATGCCCCAGTTGCAGATCGTCTTGGTCGGTGAACTCCCACAGCACCAAGTCTTCAGCGTTTCTTTCCCTGAATTCTCCAGGATCCGTCACGTCCAGGGCAAATACACCGCGTCCGCCCGCACCCTCACCACTCACCAGTACCGTCCGCCAGCTCTTAGCAGCAACAGCATGGCTCTTAATAAACGCATCTGACACCGTCGGAGTAGCATTCACATAGAAGCGGTGGCCATAGTCCGGATCGGTCAGATAGTGGTAACCCTCGCTGGACTTGTTGGTGAACAGGTTGCCCGGCAGATAGGCCAGCAATTCCTCGCCGGTATTGGCGTCGAAAGCGTGCAGCATGCCATCGTTGGACCCCACGTACAGCACCTCGCGGCGCAGCTTGTTGTCATTGACAAATTTTGAATACGACTTGATCTTGACCCCAGGATGATGAACAAGGCCTTTGGCTTTGCGAAGTCCTTTTCCCGGATTCTTTCTCCCGGTAGGTGGTGCGCCCACGTGTCTCGCCTCGGAGTGGACGATGTCGCCCAGCAGGCTCTCCCGCTTGCGGAACTTATAGCCTTTATCGTCCTCATTGCTGCGGTCGCCCCGCAGATATTCGAGCCTGGCCCTGCCGGTCTTCACGTCGAGCTTCGCCTTGAAATTAAAAGTGCTAGAGAATCTCTGCACCCGGTGGTTATAGGCATCCGCTACGTAAACACTCCGGCCAGCACATAGAAGCTTGTCAGCGACAGCAATGCCCCGCGGATACCGGAGTTCACCGTCTGCGGTACCAAATTTGGTGGCAAAAGTTGCCATGTGCTCGCCTTCGGAATCGAACTGCTGTACCCGGTTTTTATACTCAACCACATAGACGTTGTTGTCAGCGTCGGTATCGATGCCGTAGGGATATTGGAAGTCACCGTTTGCAGTGCCGAACCCACCCCACTCCTTTACAAACTTTCCCGCGGAATCGAATTTCTGAATCCGATGGTTGAGATAGTCGGACACGTACAGGTTATCCTCCCCGTCAACAGCAATACGGTTGGGATACTTGAACTGGCTTTTTCCTGTCCCGTAACTGCCGATGGTGCGTAGGTGCTTGCCTTTGTCGTCTAACACTTTGATCCGGTGGTTCTGTAGCTCGACCACGTAAATGTTGTCGGATCCGTCTACGGCAACGTCGAACGGGTAGACGAGATCATCGTCCTCAGAGCCATAACCACCGAATTTCTGGAGGAATTTACCATCCTTGTCGAATTTCTTGATTGTGTGCGAAGTGTGCTGGGCGACATAGACATTGTCGTACATATCGATCGCTATGCCCGAAGGGAAAATCAGGTCTTCATCTTCTTCACCTCCTATTTCGAAGTCCCAGCCTTGCAATTCGTAGACCCAGGAATTTCCCCATGAAGCTTCGACCTTGCCAGTCTCGCTGTTGAACTTCACCACCCGATGGTTGTTGTAATCGACCACGTAAACGTCACCATCTGTGTTGGTGGCAAGGTCGAAGGGCATCCCGGGTCCCCAGATCACCGACCCTTGCCTTGATCGTGACCACGTTTCAAACGTATCAGATGGGAGCCCGGAGCCCATACTCCATTTGTCCTGGAACGAAAAACTACCTTCAGAGCCTACACCGATATAGCCTGCAAGATCCTGGCGTTGGCGGTCACTGAGATTGTCCCAGCGAAACGGCACACCGCCGCGAGGGTGTAGCACGGACTTTGAGGATTTCGCTGCACACAGGATGTCAGGTTCTTGGGGCGGGTGGTTGTAAGTGATCATCTGCCGCAAGTGAGGTGATTTGTTGTTGTCGAGCAGGTCTGCGGCTGACCACTTCTGGGGGCCCACCACACCGGCTTCTGAAAAAGGGGCGGCCATCACGTCGCCGGTCCAGTTCTCGCTGTCGAATCGGGTCAGATAGACCAAGGTGCTGCCTTTCTTATGCCGGGACTGGTTGAACCCCGGGGTCGATGAGGAACCTCTGGTGTAGGCCAGTATGTCCTCGCCGATTTTGGCAAAGGCGGCCTTGAGCGAGGCCTCGTCATCGGCTTCAACGTATAGGCCGCCGCCCTTCTCGGCAACGTCACCGAGTAGTGACTGGCTGGTGTGAAATCCGACGGTGTAGGTCACCACGTTGTTGGTGACTTCCTCACCCTTGAAGTTGTCTATATCCGGGCGAAGGTCAATTTCGTTGAGTGCCTTGGCCACGCTGATCAGTGCGTGATAACAGCCATAATCTTTTTTTCCACCGGGAAGGTGGCGAAAGGGACAGTAGCGGCCTTTCAGCGGTTCCGATGGCCGACCATAACCATGGCCGTCAGTCAACAGGATAATGAAGTTCTTCTGGCACCAGTGGCAGATCGGCGAACCCGTTCGTTCAGCACCAACAGGGCCCTTGGGGAACACCTCCTTCGCCAACCACTTTTTTTCCCCTGTTCTGCCAGGCTTCACAATCAGCTTGCCTTCGTACTTACCATTGGCGGTACAGCTGGTCGAGGAACTGTTGCCGGGATTCGTCGTCCCGAACTGACCCACGAAATAACCCCCTGCCTGTTGCAGGGTCTTGACCAGGGGCGTGCCGCCACCTGGCGTAATGGCGTTGATAGTGTCGTAGATCGCTTTGCGGTTCTTGTCAAGGTCCGCGATCGCGTGGTTCAGCTCACCATTCCCACTGCTGAACGTACCCACTCCCACCCGTACGTTGCTCAACGTGTCGAGCAGGGCAATGGATGCAGCCTTAGCGGCCTTCATGCGGGTGTTGGGCCACTTACTGTAGGAATACATCGACCCGGAATCGTCAATGATGAGCAGAATATTGGCCTGGGTGGGGGCCATGTTGAGGATCGGCACCTGCGCCAGAGAACCCGGTGCAGCCAGACCGGCCAGCGGCCATAGCAGCAGCGTGACGACACCAGCCAGCCAGGCAAGAAATTGTGCCTTCCGCATCAGAATCAGTCCTTGGCAGCGGGCGTCACTGGTGTGTTTTTCAATGCCTCGCGGTAACGCCGTTCAATATTGGCCAACTCGGTAACGATCCTATTCAGCGTCATGGTATTGTCCTCTTCGATCATCCGCATTGCGTGCCGCTCTTCCTGGCTCACTGCCCTGGACGAGGCCTTCAGCTGCGCAAGCTCTTCGAGAATCTCTTTGTGCATCTCGGTCAGAACCTGTATCGAGTGGTGGAGTGCGGCAGCAGTCTCCTGTTCCTCCTGCGACCAGCCACTGGACGCAACCAGTATCGTGACCACAGAAAACAACCCGACAGTCAGACGCCTGATCATGCTGACCTCCTGACCCGCGTGACGTGGGGCCGGCTGCCGGTTCGGTAATTGGAGCAGCCAATCCGAAGTGCAACTCCAGCG
>CAZVVN010000091.1:0-11235 GCA_964630665.1 uncultured Acidiferrobacteraceae bacterium
TCGTTCGCATAGGATCGGATCGTGTGAGGGGAGAAGTTCCGTTCGATCTCGCGGAGTATGCGTTCGATCTGGGTGGTGTTCAGGAAAGTCGGTGTACCACCACCCAGGTGCAGCTGTACGACCTCGCGATCGTCATCGTAAAGCGCTCCCTGGATCTGGATTTCCCGGCACAAGCGTTCTAGGTATCCCTCCACTGTCGCAGAATTTCGAGTAACAATCTTGGTGCAGGCACAGAAAAAACACAGCGTATTGCAGAACGGAATGTGCAGGTAAAGCGATAGAGCCCGCGGTATCGGTGATTCGTTGCCTTTGCTGGCGACCTCACGGTAGTGTTTCTCGGTGAACCAGTCAGAGAAGTGATCGGCGGGTGGGTATGAGGTATAACGCGGGCCCCGCGAGTCGTAACGCTGGATCAACTCGGGTTCAAAACAGATTCGATTCTGTGTGGCGGTCATATATGACTGGCCATCGTCGAGCGGGCAAGGAACTGATGTTGGAACACCTGGGCGGACCGGCCAGTCGTCAGCGGTATCCAGGTTCTATCTGCACAGCCGGATGGACCGGCTGGCCTTTCCAGGGTCAACCACAGTTAGCCTGTTCATCGACAACCGATATCGAAAATCTGGGTTCTCTACGCAATGGTAGGAGCATCTGGCCGTACTTGTCACCGTTTCGAAATGCGAAGTGACCCTAACCAGTGACCGCAACCCGCTTATTGATCCAAGTCAAATCTCATCGGCATATCATCGCGGCTGATAGCCTGGGTTTTTCTTATCTGATACAGATCAAGACTCTCCGGCGTCGCACACGATAAATGATGTCCCGTCACTACGACCGCATCCGGACTAAATCGGAATCGCACAAAGGAATCACGGCATGGCGCACGCAGCAACCTATCAATCCGAGCACGAAACCAGTGTCTGGCCGATGGTGGTTGGCCTCGGTGTCCTGCTGACACCGTTGACTGTACTAGCCTATTTCGCCTGGCAGATGCCGATGGTTAGTGTCGTGCTCGGCGGTGGATCACTTGCTCTGCTCGCCGTCGGGTTTGCTGGCTGGGCCAAAGAGTTTTTTCAGCATGGAACCGAGGAAGGGCTCGGAACAATTGCTGTCGCGGCCTTTATCGTCTCAGAGGTGGTTATTTTTGGCACGGTGTTCGTTGTGTTCTGGCTAGGCCGCGTTAGCCATGCCGATCAGTGGGCGAGTTTTATCCCAGCCGAACTCGACAGGATGTTTGCCCTTTGGCTTACCGTGATTCTGTGGGCCTCAAGCGCCACGATCATGTTGTCGCAGCGTGCCTTTGAGCGGGATCGGCGTGGCCTGGCGATGTTCTGGTTGTTTGCGACATTCGCCCTCGGTTCTCTGTTCGTGGTGCTACATATCGGCGAGTGGAGCCACCTCGCTGCTGGCGGGTTTACCCTTGGTTCCAATATCTACGGTACGACTTTTTATGGGCTGACCGGTGTACACACCTCACACGTCATAGTCGGGCTTGCCAGTCATCTGCTCCTGTTTGGTGTTCTCGCAGGCGGTTTGATGAAATTTGATCAGGTTACCTTTTATCGGGGCGCTGCCCTGTACTGGCACTTCGTGGACATTATGTGGTTGTTGGTGGCAGCTAACGTTTACCTGATTGGGAGCACGTCTTGAGATTTCGCTTGCTCGTGATGGCAGCAGCGTTGGCCTGCGCTGCATCATCAGCTGCTCACAACCGCCCATTGGAACAGGACGAACTCGATCCCGCGTTACTGCGCGTAGAAGAAGGCTTTCATCTGAACCAGAAAGTTCCAGATGTTGCGATCGAGACGCGATCCGGCATCAGGCGTCTTTCCGAACTCATTGCTGAACAACCGACGATTCTTGCGTTGGCCTACTATACCTGTGGTAGCTCCTGTCCATTGACGATCCAGAACCTATCCCAGGTGTTGTCCGATATGGCTCTGCCCGATCACCGGGTGATCGTTCTATCGTTTGATGCCAAAGATACACTGGCGACCCTGGCTCGTACCCGTGACACTCTTAAGCGAGTACCGGCGAACTGGGCTTTCGGATTGCTCTCCAGTGAGGAGAGTGCACGTCTGACTGAATCAGTCGGATTCAAGTTTTTTTTCTCTGAATCGGATCAGGCATTTTTGCATCCGGCGGTACTCGTGTTTCTGTCTCCGGACGGAAAAGTGATGCGCTACCTGTATGGTACCGAACCGCGTGAAAGGGATATCAAACTTGCGCTCATCGAGAGCAGGAACCGCGCGCCGCGGCTGAATGAATTGGTCGATACAGTCAAACTGACCTGTTTTCAGTTCGACGCCTCGCGTAGCCGCTATGTGCTGCATCCGACACTTATCTTTGGTGGTGCCGGAATCGGTGTTCTAGGTGTTGCCGGGCTGGTGACCCTTGCATTCAAAAGAGACTCCAAAGGAGAGCAATGATGCAGATGATTTCCGTTGCTGAAGCCGCTTCGGCAGTTGCCCCGGCCATACCGCTAGCCTACCCGGCACCTTATTGGGACCAGATGTTCAGCATCTGGCTTAGTGTGGCTGTCGGTATCTACCTGGTTGTTGCTGTGCCCATGCTTTATTTCCTGTATCGCTACCGCTACCGCCAGGCTACCAACGAGCAGGGTGCTGTTGAGGACAGTGGTCATGGAATCGAGGTCCTGTGGACCGTAATCCCGCTTATCATCGTGATCTACCTGGCCGTACAGAGCGTGGCTTTTTATACCGAACAGCGCACTCCCCCATCGAATTCTCTGCCGGTCAAGGCTGAAGGCATGATGTGGAGCTGGCAATTCGAGTATCCGAATGGCAAGCGGTCGCTGGCTGAGCTTTATGTCCCGGTGGGTAAGCCGGTCAAGTTGTTACTGACCTCCAAGGACGTGATTCATGCATTTCACATCCCTGAAGCAAAGGTTATGGAAGACGCGGTCCCCGGGCGCGTGACTGAGATGTGGTTCCAGTTCAACGAGACGGGAGAATACCGTGGCTATTGCCGGGAGTACTGCGGTACGGCACACGCTTATATGCTCGCGACAATTAAGGTTCTCACGGCCGAAGAGTTTGACGAGTGGCTCAGCCAATCCGGCTGAACAACAAATACGCTAGTAAACCTAGGAGATCAACCGATGCAAGAAGCCGTCGCAACGCCCTGGTTTCGGGCCAGCTTTCGCGAGTGGTTCCTGACCACTGACCACAAGAAGATAGGCATTCTTTACGGGCTAACATCGTTATTGTTCTTCGTTGTAGCCGGACTGATGGGTATGGTGATCCGATTGGAACTGACCCAGCCCGGTCTGCAATACGTCAGTCCAGACTTCTACAACTATCTGCTCACCGGTCACGGTGCGGTACTGCTGCTGTGGTGGGCAATTGCGTTCTGGGCGGCTTTTACCAACTTCCTTATTCCGATCATGATCGGCGCCCGTGACGTAGCCTTCCCCAGACTCAACCAGCTGTCGTACTGGTTTTTCTTTACAGCCAGTGTGCTGGTCCTGATTACACTGATACCCGGTCAGCACATCAAGATGATGTGGACGGGTTATCCCCCCTTCTCATTGCATCCTAACGCTGGTCCCACTGCACTCTACGTCTTGATTGTGATCCTGATTGCTGGGTCGACACTCGGTACTGGGGTCAATTTCATCACTACGGTACTCAAGATGCGGGCCCCAGGTATCACACTGGGCAATATGAACCTTGTGGTGCACGGCCTGATGGCCTCTATTGTCGTTCAGCTCCTGGGTGTGCCGTCCTTTGTCGGTTCAGTGATCATGTTGTTCCTGGACAGGTATCTGGGAACTGGATTTTTTGATCCGGCGAAAGGTGGTGATCCGGTCTTATACCAGCATCTTTTCTGGTTCTACTCACACCCGGCGGTATACGTCATGATATTGCCCGGTTTTGGAGTGTTCTCGGAAGTCCTCTCGACGATGTCGCGAAAGCCTATTTTCGGCAGGAAGTCGATGCTTTACGCGCTGTGGTCAATCGCCGGCCTGGGGTTCTTCATCTGGGCACATCACATGTTTTCCTCCGGTATGCCGTATTGGGTACGGGTATTCATGTCGTTCACGACAGTGTTGATTGCGGTACCGACTGGTATCAAGATCTTTAACTGGGTTGCGACCCTGCACAAAGGTGCGATCCATTTCAATACACCCATGCTGTTCACACTGGGGGGAATCTTCATGTTTCTGATCGGTGGTCTCACCGGTATCCCGCTGGCGCTACCTGCCTTCAATATCCACGTGCACGACTCGCAGTTCGTTGTCGGCCATTTCCACTATGTCCTCGGAATGGCGATGACTTTTGCGGCTTTCAGCGGCGTTTACTACTGGTACCCTAAAGTGACCGGCCGTATGTTTCCAGAAACACTGGGTAAGATCAGCTTCTGGATGATGATGATCGGGTCGAACGTGCTTTACTTCACCCAGATGGTAGTGGGCCTCATGGGAATGCCGCGGCGCTACGTTGACTATCCACCCATCGAGGCGTGGATGAATCTAAACGTGATTGAAACGGTAGGTGCTTTCATCCTGGCTGCCGGGATTCTGGTGACTCTGATTGCCTGGGCCCGTGGGCTAAAAGGGCCACGCGCCGGCCGCGATCCCTGGGGTTCGCCATCGCTCGAGTGGGAGACCGCGTCGCCACCACCGCCACAGAACTTCGACACCTTTCCCGTTGCGGTGCCAGCCGACTGGACACCCTACCGTTTCGACGGCAGGACCATCAGTGGCCGATAAAACAGATGTGCTGAGCTGCGGTAAGCAGTCAAACCGCCGTATTGTCTGGTTACTGGTGGGTCTGATACTGCTTTCCTTCATTTTCGGAGTTGCGATGTTTCTGCCCGCTGAACATCGGGCTCAGAAACTCCAGCAAATGGAACAGAGGTATCAATAACAACATTGCAGATCTTATATCGTTGGATCTCTGCAGGCTTGATCCCACGATCTGGGAGCTGGCTGTTTTCTCAGGCCATCTAGTTCTCTGTCTGGAGAGTGGGCAGAATCTGTTTCACAACTGGGGACTCAGGCAAACATATCTGTTCGAGCGATCAGATCAGTAACGTTAAGGCTCTGACGATTAAACTGATGTCCCGGCGCTACACCACCTACAAGATGTTCCGGTTTCCAGAGAAGCTGGACAGTCTTCCACGGGCCTGTTCAAGGTTACTGCCGCCTGTGCACGTGCGGATCAAGCCCACCAATGTCTGTGCCCACCGATGCCATTACTGTGCCTACCGGGCAGACAATCTCCAGCTGGGAGCACAAATGGACGCGCGGGACCAGATTCCCGAAGTCAAGATGTTCCAGATCCTCGAAGATCTTGACCAGATGGGCGTGCAAGCAGTCACGTTCAGTGGAGGTGGCGACCCCTTTTACTACAAGCCATTGCTCTCTGTGGTGAAATGGTTGGCCGGGAGCTCGATCCACTTTGCATCGCTGACCAATGGGGCGAAGTTGGAAGGCGAAATAGCAGAGATTTTTTCGAGCCATGGTACTTGGTTACGAATCTCACTTGATGGTTGGGATGATGAGAGCTATACGCGCTACCGGGGAGTTCGAGTCGGAGCATTTACCAGGTTGATGAAAAACCTCGCGGCTTTTTCACGTCTCGGTGGTGCATGTCATCTGGGCGTGAGCCTGATTATCGATGAGATGAATGTGACGCATATTGGGGAACTTCTCGAGCGGTTACGCGACAATGGGGTGGAAAGTGTCAAAGTGTCGCCATGTGTGATCAGCAACAGTGGCCATGAAAACAATGCCTATCACTCTCCCTATATTGACCTTGTGCGTGAGGTGGTGGCTCGCAAGTCATTGGAGTTCCGGGAAGACTCGTTCGAGATCTACAACGCCTATCATCATCTGGACGAAAAATTCGACAAGAAATATGACTGGTGTCCGTACCAGCAAATGCTGACAGTGATCGGCGCCGACCTCAACTTGTATAGTTGCCAGGACAAGGCCTATACCAGTGAGGGTTGCCTGGGATCGCTACGAGACAAGCGTTTCCGTGATCTCTGGTTTGAGTCGAAGGAGAACTTCTTTCGTGTCAGGCCCAGGCTGGACTGCTGCCACCACTGTGTCGCGAACAATAAGAACCTGACACTTATCGAATATCTGGATGGTGAGCCCGAACATCGCTATTTTGTGTAAAGATCGCTGACCATCGCCGGTCTGACGTCTAGAAAATTACGAAGCACAATGTCCGGGTATTCTAGCCCCGGCCTGCCGGGAAGTCGTCGCCACTGGAGTGCTGGCCATGTGGTCTGTTATGCTTGGATCTGGTAAGGGATAATTTGAAAAATTAATCGACAAAGCTTAAGGGTCATGAACAGCGTTTATCCATCTGTTGAAAGCATCGCTCTGATAAAGACGGTACGTTGGTGGCCGTCAGCGGTCGCAGCACTCCTTGCCGGGTTGATTCTCTACGGTGTCGGCTTTGCTCACCACGATGTGCTGCATCACGCAGCCCACGATACCCGTCACTCTGCGGCGTTTCCCTGCCACTGAATTAACGCCCGCTTGGCTGTTCTCCGACGGATCGTGTTCTCGGCCTGCCTGGCCGGACTCGTGTCCGGGCTCGTTCTGACCGGAATCCAGACGTTCGGTCTCCTGCCCATCATCGTCGAGGCGGAAACCTACGAAAATTCCATCGGTGCACCTAGGTTAGACCAAGAATCCTCCAGCCAGCATCACCACTACGACCCGAACGCCGCGAGCGCTAGGTATCGTTTGTGGTGGACTGCAGTTGCCAACACCGGTATCGGAATCGGGTTCGGGCTGTTGCTGTCTGCGATCTATGCGCTGCAATCTTCGGTGACCTGGGTCCGGGGACTGGCCTGGGGAATGGGTGGTTACGTGACGTTTTTTCTGGCGCCGGCCATAGGCTTGCCACCTGGGATTCCCGGAGACGCAGTTGTGGCACTGGAGGTCCGGCAACTCTGGTGGGTGTTGACTGTGACCTGCACGGGTGTGGGTCTGTTGCTACTGTTTCTTGCGCCCCACCGGATGTTCAAGGTGATGGGGGCAGTACTGCTTCCAGTTCCTCACCTGATCGGTGCACCATATCCGGATGTCTACACTGGCCTCGCTCTAGAGATCCTGGCCAACAGGTTTTACCTGATGGCTGTGATCGTCAATGCTATCTTTTGGCTGGTGCTGGGCGCGACCAGTGCTGTTTTGTTTCGGCGACTCGCCCAGAAAACTGTGCCTGAAAGCTGAGAAGTGATCAGGTCACGTTTCGCAAGACTTGGAAAGATCCTCTGCTGGCGTTCTTTTCGGCCTTCAATTCGGACCATCCTCTATTGATTCCCAAAACTATCATGCGCTGACTTGGTCAATCCGAGTCATGTGTTTTGAGCCAACGCTAGTGCGATCCGTCCCGGATAAAATTCGACTGAATCTGACGGTGAAATCAAATCTTTCATATTGCCAATATAGCCGTGGCCATTCATTATTGAGCAGTTCAGCTGAACCAATTTGGGGAGTGGAGGAATGACCCGGGAAGCCACATCCACTAACCGCCGCAGGGGACGGGGGCGTGACGCCCGGCTTGAGGTGCGAGCGAAGAGTTCGAATTCGACGTCCATCTGGCCAGGCATAGAAGGGGGACGTTATCAACCTCTGCCTGATGTGGATGTGGAGAAGGTGCATCGAGCCGCGCTGAGTATCCTTGAACAGACGGGTATTGCCGACCCGACCAAAGAGCTTCTTGATCTTGTACTGCCTAAAGGAGCCTTGCAGAACGGTCACGGGCGTTTGTGTTTTCCACCCGGCCTGGTCGAGGATGTTATCGCTGGAGCGGCCAATGAATACTTTGTATATGCCCGCGGCAGTCGTGCCGGCAAAGATGACATTCACTGCACGAAAAACAGTGTCTATTTCTCCAACTCAGGCACGGCAGTCACGACTTTTGATGCCGAGACCAAAACGTATCGACCCTCCACGCTTCAGGATATTTATGATTTTACCCGGCTCGTTGACAAGCTCGACAATGTCCACATGCTGGGTGACACGGTTTTAGCCACAGATGTTCCGGACGACTACGAACATGACATGAATATGGTCTACGCCATTCTGGCAGGAAGCGAGAAGCCGGCCTGCGTGACCTTCAGGAACCGCGACAACATCAAGCCCGCCATCGGGCTTTTCGATCTGGCTTCGGGTGGAGCGGGGGCCTTTCTGAAAAATCCTTCTGTTATCTTTGGTGGCTGCCCCATCGTGTCCCCCCTCAGGTTCGGGCGTGAGAACCTTGAGCTTCTGATCGAAACTAGCAAGATGGGGCTGACCAGTGACATCGCTGTGGCGCCCCAGTCCGGGGCAACTGCTCCAGCGCCTCTTGCGGGCATTCTTGCACAGGTCGTGGCAGAGACCCTGGCCTGTCTTGTTATTGTCAACCTGATCACACCAGGCTGCCCCATGACCTTTGCGGCGTGGCCCTTCATCACGGATTTGCGAACCGGGTCCTTTACCGGTGGCAGCGGCGAACAGGCGCTTATCGCGGCTGCAGCCATTCAGATGGGAAATTACTACAACCTTCCTACCAGTGTCGGTTGCGGCATGACGGACGCAAAGATTCCTGACGCGCAATACGGGTATGAAAAGGCGCTGACCTACACTCTGGCCGCCCACGCTGGTGCGAACAGACTTTGTGAATTCGGCGGGATGATGGGCAGTCTGATGGGCTGCAGTTTTGAATCCATGGTCATTGACAACGACGCGATCGGAATGATTGCAAGATCTCTGCGAGGTATTGAAGTTTCCGACGAGACGCTTTCGGTTGACGTCATTCACGACAGTGCCATTGACCCTGGCCATTTCCTTGGGAACAGCCAGACGCTGAGCTACATGGAAAGTGAATATGTCTACCCGACATTGATGGATCGCACGCCAACAGATAAGTGGGAACAAGATGGCTCACGAGATCTGTTTTCCAGGAGTCGCGAGACTGTTGATGAGATTCTCGGCTCGTACTTTCCAAATTTTTTTGGCGAGTCAGCCGATGCAAAGATCAGGCAGGCGTACCCGATACGGCTTCCTAAGTCGCAAATGGGGGGTTAGAGGCTAACCGCCGACAATCAGATAATAGGTGCAGGTTCCGGCGACAGGTCCTGTCTAGTTCAAGGTTTCAATGCACCCGGGGAAAAGTCTCACATTCAAGCGGCCCACCGTCCACCAGTCCCTCACCCCGTTCGTCCGGATTACATTCCCAGGGCTTGTCGTTGAATTTTGCATCGTCGCCAAACCAGTGTGTGCAGATCACCCGTCGACGGTTGCTGTGTTGCAGGTTGCCCGGTGCGCTGTGGTGGGTCCGCAAGTTCAAGATGGCACAGTCACCGGGGTTCATCGGAGCGCAGGCAATTCGGTGATTACCGGGGAGGAGGTCCCACTGGGGAGGTTCGGGTTCGATGTGGCCATGCATCCTTTCTGATGTGAAGAAATCCACCGCCCGGTAATCGTCGTGCAGCTTGTGCGAGCCGAGTACGAAACGAAGCGCCGTTTCGACCGGAACCCGGTCCAGTGCCACCCAGACATTACATATCTGGGTTCCAGATACTGGCCAGTAGGCCTCATCATAGTGCCACGGTGTGGGTGCACGAGTGCCAGGTTCCTTGACAATGGCCATGTCAAAATAGAGCAGCAGGGAGCGTGAGCGCATCACCTTCCGGGCGAGCCGCGAAGCAGGTGATTCAAAAGTGAACTTTTGGAACGATGGCAGTCGCTTCCACAGAAAAGTATCGAAGAAAAAATTACCTGATTGCCCTTTCTCCTGGTGGGCAGAGTGCAAGTTACTGTGCGATCGGGTTTGAATCACGGCAGCAACCGCACGCCGGCCCTGCTCAACCCATTCTCGGCTGAACGCGTTGCGCAGGCAGACAACACCATCGCGCTCGTAGGCCTGAACCGCGTCCTCGCCGGGTTTGCCGGCGCTGTCCAGCTCAAAGCCTTGCAAATGTTCAAGCGGTTCAGACTGATCATGGTTCATGTCCGGCTCTCCGTGGCATACCCGGTACAGATGATCTGCCGGGGTTCCAGATGGCGATGTGCCAATGAGTGTTTCACTATCGTGCCGAGGCCAGCACTCACTCAGTAGAGGCGCAGGTATTCCGCCACCTCCCAGTCGGTGATGGCCTGATGGTAACGTTCCCACTCGTCAGATTTGTAGGTCAGGTAGGAGTTCATGATGTCATCGCCCAGTACAGTGCGTGCCAGGTCATCAGTACGCAGAATCTCCAGCGCTTCCAGCAGGTTTCTCGGCAGCCGCTGTGCACCGGAACGTTGGATTTCATCCTCGCTCATGCTATAGAGATCCTCATTCAGAGGTTCTCCGGCCTCGTAACCGTTGACCACACCTTCAGTCATTGCGGCGGCAGACATGCCCAGCGCAAGGTACGAATTCATGCACATGTCGGCGGCTCGATTTTCGATGGCGAACCGGCTTTGCGGCAGGCGTAACATAGCTGAACGGTTGTTATAGCCATAGGTCATGTGTGTTGGCGCCCAGGTGACTGTGCCGCCTTCAAAACCGCCTACCCGGGGCACTAGGCCGTTATAGGAATTCACCGTTGAACAGGCAATAGCCGTCAGGGCGCCGCCGTGTCGCAGTAATCCACCTACAGCGCCGAATACGGAATCGCCCCAGTTACCGTTTGAACCTTGAAAAATGTTCTCCCCCGGTTTATCGACCAGTTGCATCGAAGTGTTCATGTGTGCACCCGATCGCCAGTCACCGATAGTCGGTTTCGGCATAAAGGTGGCGAACATCCCGTGTCGCTTGGTGACTTCTTTTAGAAGGACGCGCAAAAATACCAGACGGTCGGCCATCGCCAGCAAGTCAGTGTAGTGAAAGTCCAGTTCAAACTGAGAATAACCCCCTTCGCAGACCACATCGTGCAGGTTCCAGCCGAGCCCCTCGATGATGTCGATCATCTCGCCGAGAAAACCCATCGAGTCGATAGAATATTCAACATCGTAGCCAAAGGCCTGTCGCCGGGGCCGGACGCCTTGACCGGGTGCTGGGTCATCGTCGAATGCCTTGACGGGTTGTCCATCCTGCCATTTCATAACGAAGAATTCAGGCTCTACACCGGCGTACACCGCGTAGCCCTGATCCGCAACGTTCTGTATGGTCCGTTTCATCGCGCTGCGTGGACACAGCTTATAGGGTCGTCCTTCCCACCACAGGTCTGCAAACACCCAGGCGCAGGTTTTATCCCACGGGCAGATCATGAGACTGT
>CAZVVN010000092.1:0-11148 GCA_964630665.1 uncultured Acidiferrobacteraceae bacterium
GTCGAGCTATGGCTACGACATTCGTTGTTCCAGGGAATTCAAGATATTTACGAACATCAATTCAGCAGTCGTTGACCCCAAACAGTTTGATGAGAGCAGTTTCGTTGAATATTGTGGTGACGTGTGCATTATTCCACCCAATTCATTTGCCCTAGCTCGAACAGTCGAATACTTCCGGATTCCCCGGAGTGTGTTGACAATCTGCCTTGGAAAATCGACCTATGCCCGCTGTGGGATAATCGTCAACGTGACCCCCTTTGAACCCGAATGGGAAGGTTACGTGACTCTGGAGTTTTCGAACACCACACCGTTGCCGGCTAAGATCTATGCCAATGAAGGCGTCGCCCAGGTGGTGTTTTTTGAAGCCAGTGAGCCCTGTGCCGTGTCCTACAAAGACAGGAGTGGAAAATATCAAGGCCAGACCGGTGTCACATTACCCAAGACTTGATAGCGAGATAGGACATGGCCGGTAACAGTTTTGGGCACCTGTTCAGGGTGACCACGTTCGGGGAGAGTCACGGGCCGGCGCTCGGTTGTGTGATCGACGGTTGCCCGCCCGGGTTGTCACTGGATGACAGTGACATTCAGCAGGATCTGGACAGGCGCAGGCCCGGTCAGTCCAAGCACACAAGCCAGCGGAGGGAACCGGATAAGATTGAGATTCTATCTGGTGTTTTCCAGGGTCAGACCACAGGTGCTCCCATTGGCCTGCTGATCCGAAACGAAGACCAGCGGTCAGGGGATTACGACAAAATTCGTGACCAGTTTCGTCCGGGCCATGCCGACTACACTTACCTGCGGAAATATGGGCTTCGGGACTACCGCGGCGGTGGAAGGTCCTCAGCTCGGGAAACGGCCTGTCGTGTTGCCGCCGGTGCAATCGCGCGTAAGTATCTGGCTGTTCAGGCCGGGGTCTGGATAAGAGGCTATCTCGCCCAGATGGGCACGGTCCGGATCGAGCAGTTCGACTGGGATCAGATAGACCAGAATCCGTTTTTCTGCCCGGACATCGGTCGCCTGACAGAACTAGAGGAGTTGATGCAGTCGACCCGCAAGGCCGGCGACTCAATAGGTGCGAGGGTGAATGTGGTAGCCGGTGGGGTGCCTGTGGGTCTCGGTGCACCAGTATTCGATCGCCTGGATGCCGACATCGCCAAGGCTATGATGTCAGTGAACGCCGTCAAAGGAGTCGAACTGGGGGCGGGATTCTCCTGCGTGGAGCAGAAAGGCTCTGAGCATCGGGATGAAATAACGCCAGAGGGGTTTCTCAGCAATAACGCTGGCGGTATTCTGGGCGGGATCTCAACGGGCCAGGAGATTCGGGCCTCACTTGCACTAAAGCCCACCTCCAGTATTCAGGTACCAGGTTGGACAGTCGATCTGAACGGCAGTCCGGTGGAAGTCGTGACGACCGGGCGGCACGATCCGTGTGTCGGGATAAGGGCGGTGCCGATCGCCGAGGCGATGCTTGCCCTGGTTCTGGTGGATCATCTTTTGCGACACAGCGCTCTCCGTATAGAAAATTCTGTTGGGCCAGATATCCCAGCTTCTGCGACATAGGCCCCTATCGTTGCGGAAGGGTGGCAGGCAATGGCCTGAAATGCTGCGCGGCCTGCTCTAGCGAGCCATTGCCGATGCTGTCAGCCGATCAGTCGTAGAGTCATAGTCGGTGCCGAGAATCTCAGTAACCGCAAGACCCAGTTGTTCCAGGAAGTTCATACCGTCCACGTCAATTCTGCCATCCTCAGACAGGGATCGTTTCAATCGACCCAGGGCGTCGAGTGTCTGGTACAGCCTGACGTGATCGTGCATTTTCCGGCAGCCGTTGGACTGGTACACGGCCATTGCAACCGCTTTGGTAAGTTCAGGATAGAGGGCCTCACTCGTGATCAAACTGCCTGGGCGCCTGGCAGCCGGTTCCAGCGGCAGGCAGACTTCTCCCAGTACGGCTTGCATCTCTTCGAACAGTTCGATGAAAGTGGTCATTCCGAAGTCGCGGGTTGCTCACCTGGTTTTTGTTCCCATTAAATTAGAACAAGCTTATCATGGTGGTGTCGGAACCACAGTAGAGGTTGGTCAGGATATTCGGTCGGCGTTGCCGGCGTCCCAGAAAAACGATGTGCTACACTTTCCGGTCGGTTTTTGATCTGGATGCTCGCGCTATGCCTGGAAAAACTCTGTACGACAAGTTATGGGAGAGTCACGTTGTTCGGGAGGAAGATGACGGTACATCGCTCATCTATATCGACCGGCACTTGCTGCATGAGGTGACCTCGCCACAGGCGTTTGCTGGCCTGAAAGAAGCTGGCCGGATGCCAAGAAGAGCAGGCGCTAATCTTGCTGTTGCGGATCACAACGTACCGACCACGGACCGGGCTGGCGGGATCAGTGATGCGATCTCTAATTTGCAGGTCGAGACGCTGGATCAGAACTGTCGGGAATTCGGGATTACCGAATACGACATGAATGATCCAAGACAAGGTATTGTCCACGTGATCGGCCCTGAGCAGGGTGCGACCCAGCCGGGAATGACCATCGTCTGTGGTGATTCCCATACCGCAACACATGGGGCGTTTGGTGCGCTGTCCTTTGGAATCGGAACATCAGAGGTCGAGCATGTGCTGGCCACACAGTGCCTGATCTCAAAAAAGATGCAAAACATGCGGGTTTCCATTGAGGGAGATCTACAGAGCGGGGTGACCGCGAAGGATATGATCCTTGCGGTAATCGGGAGGATTGGAACATCAGGAGGAACGGGTTGTGCCATTGAATTCGACGGCAGTGCTGTCCGTGGGTTGTCAATGGAAGGACGGATGACGCTGTGCAATATGGCAATTGAGGGCGGTGCCCGGGCAGGAATCGTTGCCGTCGATGATACGACCATCGATTATCTCAAGGGCCGGACCTATGTTCCGAACGGTGAACACTTGGAGATTGCAGAGCGTGTCTGGCGTAATTTCGTTTCCGACTCCGATGCTGCTTTCGATACCGAAATCGTACTGGACGGAACATCAATTCGACCTCAGGTGACCTGGGGAACATCACCGGAGATGGTTTCGGATATCGATGGGGTTGTGCCGGAACCGGAAAAACAGGAGGACGAAACGCGTCGGCAAGGCTGGATCAGGGCGCTTGAATATATGGATCTTAAAGCCGGCACGCCGGTCAAGGAAATCACCGTCGACAAGGTCTTTATCGGATCTTGTACGAACGGTCGAATCGAAGACTTGCGAGCCGCTGCCGAGGTGGCTCGTGGCAGGCGTGTGGCTGCGAATATCATGCTGGCCATGGTGGTCCCGGGGTCCGGGCTGGTCAAAAGGCAGGCAGAATCCGAGGGTCTCGACCAGGTATTTCTCGAGGCGGGATTTGAATGGCGTGAGCCTGGATGTTCAATGTGCCTTGCGATGAATGCGGATCGTTTGGAACCCGGCGAACGGTGTGCGTCAACGTCTAACCGCAATTTCGAGGGTCGACAGGGGCATGGCGGTCGAACACATCTGGTATCGCCTGCTCTGGCGGCAGCAGCAGCGCTCTGCGGGCATTTTGCAGACCCATCGGATCTTAGGGCTTGAATGATGAAACCATTCACTCAAATCCGGGGCGTAGTGTTGCCTATCGACCGGGCCAATGTTGACACCGACGCAATCATCCCGAAGCAGTACTTAAAGTCAGTTGCAAAATTCGGGTTTGGTGCGAACCTTTTTGACGAGTGGCGTTATCTAGATCGCGGCGAACCTGGCCAGGAACACAGTAATCGACGAATCAACAAGAACTTTGTGCTGAACGAGAAGCGATATATCGGTGCAGAGATACTCCTGTCGCGAACGAATTTCGGCTGTGGCTCATCCCGCGAGCATGCTGTATGGGCTCTGCGTGACTATGGTATCAAAGCCATAATCGCTCCAAGTTATGCAGATATTTTCTTTAACAACTGCTTCAAGAATGGACTGCTACCGATCCTGCTCGATGAGAATAGCGTCGATGTGCTGTTCCAGGAGGTGTTCAGCGAGCCCGGATACCTGCTGCAGGTCGATCTCGGAGAGCAAACGGTGACCGGGCCAGACGGTCGGACATATTCTTTTGAGGTTGAATCGTTTAGGAAATACTGTCTCCTGAATGGCTTTGATGATATCGACCTGACTTTAAAGAGGGAAGATGAAATCGCGGCCTTTGAATCTCAACGACGGCGATCGATGCCATGGTTGTTTGAAGATATAAACTGATCGCATCCGAATGGGAAGCCCGAAAGCATCGGGTGGAAAACCTGTCCTGGAGTAATCTATTCCTTGTCAACAAGCATTGATGTAGCAGTCGTTGGGGCGACGGGCGCTGTTGGGGAGGCGATGATTCGAATCCTTGAACAACGTGAGTTTCCGGTTGGCGACCTGTTTCCATTGGCCAGCGAGCGATCTGCAGGTACTGTTGTTTCGTTCCGTGGTCGGCCGATTCGGGTCGGTTGCCTTGAAGAGTTTGATTTTTCCAAAGTTTCTCTCGGCCTGTTTTCGGCTGGTGGTAGCGTGTCGGCGATCCACGCACCCCGAGCCGTGGCAGAGGGATGTATCGTGGTCGACAACACATCTCACTTTCGAAATGATCCCGGTGTCCCGCTGGTTGTGCCAGAAGTCAATGCACAAGCGCTGGAGTCACATAAAGGGATCGTTGCTAACCCTAATTGTTCCACCATCCAGATGGTTGTTGCGCTCAAGCCGATCTACGATGCCGTTGGAATTGATCGGATCAATGTGGCGACTTACCAGGCCGTCTCCGGTGCAGGTAATAAAGCGATCGAAGAGCTTGGGCAGCAGACCGCCCAATTGCTCAATGGTAAGCCAGTATCGAGCACAGTAATGCCAAAACAGATTGCCTTCAACGTGTTACCCGAGATCGATTCTTTCCAGGATAATGGCTATACGCGCGAAGAAATGAAAATGGTCTGGGAGACCAGGAAGATCTTTGACGATGAGTTGATCATGGTGAACCCGACCTGCGTACGGGTGCCTGTATTTTACGGCCATTCGGAGGCCGTCCATATAGAGACTCGTGACAAAATCACCGTTGAGAAGGTTCTGCAGATTCTCCAGGAGGCCCCTGGGGTCACACTGGTTGATGGCCGGCAACCGGGTAGCTATCCGACACCGGTTACAGAAGGGGTCGATGAAGACGCGGTGTTTGTAGGCCGTATACGGGAAGATATATCCTGCGACCGGGGCATCAATCTGTGGGTGGTTTCGGATAATATTCGCAAAGGAGCAGCTCTGAACAGTATCCAGATTGCTGAGATCCTGTTTTCTACAGGTCAGAAACGAACCAACTGACGAAGTTGATGGTTGCTTTGTTAAAGTTGTGGCTTGGGCGGAGGAAAGTAACAACGTGAGAATTTGCTTAGGCAGAATGATCAGAATCCTGCTATGGATTGCGATCCTTGGTTTTTCTGCTGAGCTATCGGCGATTGGATTGGGACGGTTGGTTGTCAACTCTGCGTTGAATGAGCCATTCGATGCTGAGATTTCAATCAGTTCGGTCGAGGCCGATGTTCTCGAGACTCTCAAGGTCGCTCTCGCATCACAATCTGATTTCAACCGGGCAGATATTTACCCCGACCCTATCTTGCGGGCGCTCACTTTTGAGGTCGTTGAGGGAGAGGCCGGCCCATGGATACGTGTTCTTTCCGATCAATCGATCAGGGTTCCGTTTTTACACTTCCTGGTGGCCATCGAATGGTCAGGAGGCAAAATCATCCGCGAGTACACCGCGTTGCTTGATCCGCCTGGCTATCATACCGTCGCTGGAAAACCGATAGAACCTCCAGAAATTGTTATCGATAAGCGGGTTCTCAGACCCGGCGAGACCTACAGTCCGGTGCGCGGTGGTGAAACTTTGATGGGTATCGCGGCCGATATCGACGCCGGCCAGAGTACGAGCATCTATCAAAGAATGTTTGCACTGATACATGCAAATCCCGAGGCCTTTATACGGGGCAACATGAATCTGCTGCGAGAAGGCGCTTCCTTGAAGATTCCGTCAACCAAATCCATGAGCCGGATCTCGAGGATTCTTGCCAAAGAAGAATATTCCCGGCAATTGTCGGAGTGGATTGCTTATCACGATGGCGTAGAAGAGGGCGGGGCCAGATCGGATCAACGATTGTGGGTATCCTTCCTGGCCGAAGAAAAGGAAAAGGACGTCGACAAGGGGGCCCCTGCTAAGCAAGTCTCCGGAGAGGCTGAGAAACCCGTAGAAGTCGACAAGGAGATTGCTGCCTCTGAGCCGACAACCTCGCTGGGAAGTGACGAGACACTAACAGAGCCAGCAGCCGGACTGCCAAAGGCAAGTGCGACGGGTAATTATGTGTTGCGAATTGTTCAGCCTGAGCGCGACAGTGGTACACAGAAATTGACCGGGACGGTGTCAATCGACGACACCTCGCCGGGTATCAGTGTTAAGACAGAGCAGGTTTCGGCAGCTGGTGAAGTAGGAGAGAAACTCGTCCTGCTGGAAGAGTCGCTGGCGTCAAAGGAACTTGAAAATGAAAAGCTGCTGAGGCAGATCACATTGCTGGCTGAGCAGATTGAGAAGTCGGCTCGGTTGATCGCTATACAGGATGAGGCGCTCGCTCTTGCACAGCGACAGGCGAGCGGGCAGGCGCAAGTACCAGGTTCTGGCAGTAAGTTGGATTCGTCTGGTAATCAGATCGACAGCGAAGCCGGAGCCCAAGGTTCAGAGGAACCCGAATTACCGGTTAAAGAAGAACCTGCACAGGTCGCGCCAGACCCGTCAGTTTCGACGTCTGGCGCCGATCAAACCACGAGCAGTTCGGTTGCTGTTGACACCAAGCAGCCCCAGAGCAGCGTCGAAAAGGTCGCCTTGAATCAAGACGATGCTACTGAGGCGAAAGCACCGGTGCCCGATCAGCCGGCTGTAGGTCAACTGGATTCGAAGTCGAGCGTCGGAAAGTCGGGCGAGGGCTCTGAGATTACCGGTACCAAGGCGTCTGAACCCGCAGCTGAAGTAACCCCGGTAAAACAGACTGGGGATCAGACCCCGGTATCGCTGGCAGACAAAGAGAAGAACTGGTGGGATATGAGTGCTCTGCTCGAACGCCCCGGCCTGATGATCGAGCAATTGGGCCTGGGCAAGTTTATGCCCCAAGGTGGTCGGCAAATGGTCATCTATGGTGCGGGCCTGGTCCTGTTGCTCGGGTTGGTGATTCTGATCATCCGACGTCGCCGGAATGCTGAGGACGACTTTGAAGACGACTTTGACGACGACTTCGAGGATGAGCGAGGTGATAGTTCGGTTGATGATCCGGTTTCTGCCAACCTAGAGGTGCCTGTAAGCGCAGCAATACCTGAAAGTTCGGTTGCTCCGCCGGTTGTTCAGGAAGAGATTGAGGCGGAAGCTGCGATGAGCATCGGATCAGGTTTTGTCACGGAAGCCGAAACAGCGCAGGGTGTTGCTGTTCAATCAGATGAGGTCGATCCAATTGCCGAGGCGGAAATTTACCTCGCATATGGTCGAAATGATCAGGCCGAGCAGGTTCTCACCGATTCGATCCGAGGCTCTCCAGACCGGCTGGAACTAAAGGTCAAGTTGCTTGAGGTTTTTCAGGCTCAGGGGAATGTGGAGGGATTCACGTCCATGGCGGAAATGCTTGGAACGCAAATTGATCACGGATCGCCGGAATGGGCTCAGATCGTGCAGATGGCAAGGGATGTTGCTCCAGATAATGCCAAGTTACAGGACGACACTATCGCTGACAGTACGATAGAGGCCCCTGAAGCCCCTGTTGCACAGGGTGGACTCCAAGAAATTGCATTTGATACGGTCAGTGACGGTGGGGTTGAGGCCGCTGAGGTCCCTGCCCCGCAGGATGAACTCCAAGAAATTGCATTTGAGACTGTCAGTGACGATGGGGTTGAGGCTGCTGAGGTGTCTGCCCCGCAGGATGAACTCCAGGAAATTGCGTTTGAGACTGTCAGTGACGATGGGGTTGAGGCTGCTGAGGTGTCTGCCCCGCAGGATGAACTCCCGGATCTTGAATTCGATCTGAGTGAACCGGAAGAAACTCCGAAACCGGAACCTACTGAGCCTGAAGATGTTGAGGAATCACCAGCGGCGGATCCGATTGATGACGGGATAGAATTCATTCTGGAGCCGGAGGGTGAGCTACCGCAGGCACAAGCAAGCGAAGCAGTTCTGGAAGATGGACCCACCGAGGTCGACTCCTTAGAACAGGAATCCGATAGTGATGTTGGTACCCGTCTGGATCTTGCCCGGGCCTACATCGAGATGGGTGATGCGGCGGCGGCAAGAACCCTGCTCGATGAGGTCAAGCAAATAGGCACACCCGGCCAGAGAGAAGAGGCAGAAGCGCTGATAGCGAACCTGCTGGAAGATACGGATTGATGCTAACTGGCCAGTGACCTGACGTATCCGGCAGAACCTATCCGGCTCGAAGACGTACCGTGCCCGCGGCGAGTTCCTTGATGACCTTGATCACGTTGTCACATAGCCCGGGCAGTGCATTTCCGTTTGAGTCCAGATTGTTACTGATTTCGTTGACCAGGGCTGAGCCGACAACCGCGGCGTCTGCAAACTGTATAATTTCGCTTACTTGCCTGGTTGACTTGATGCCGAAACCGACCGCCAGCGGTAGTTCAGTGGACCGGCGAAGTCGTTCAATCGCTTGTCTGACGTCTTCATGTTTTGCGGACCGAGTCCCGGTAATACCTGCAATTGACACGTAATAAACAAAGCCACTGGTATTTCTGAGGACATGTGGCAGGCGCTTTTCGTCCGTGGTCGGAGTGACCAGCCGGATCCAGTGCAAGCCTGCGGTCAGAGCCGGATGGCATAGTTCATCATCCTCTTCTGCCGGTAGGTCGACGATAATGAGCCCATCGACACCCGCTGCTACGGCGTCACTTACAAAGGCCTGGCTGCCGTAACGATAGATCGGGTTGAAGTAGCCCATCAGGATAACCGGCGTTTCTTCATCGTTCGACCGGAATGTGCTGACCATTTCGAGAGTCCGCTTCAGCGTCATCCCGGCCCGAAGTGCGCGCTGGCTTGAAGCCTGTATAGCAGGCCCGTCAGCCATTGGATCCGAAAAGGGCATGCCGAGTTCAATCACATCAGCTCCAGCGGCCGGGAGCATTTCCAGCAGTCTGCTCGATGTCTCAAGGTTCGGGTCACCGGCAGTAATGAAAGTGGTCAGCGCACCACGGTTTTCGCGCGCGAGCAGAGAAAAGCGCCGGCTGAGTCGGGTATCGGAATTCATCGACTTCACATCTGAACCCCGAGGGCATCGGCAACGGCAAAGACATCCTTGTCTCCTCGGCCACACATGTTCATAACCAGGATCTTGTCTTTGTCCATAGCAGGCGCGATTTTCTGGACATGGGCAATGGCATGGGCCGGTTCCAGAGCAGGTATGATTCCTTCGGTTCTGCAGCACACTTGAAAAGCTTCCAGTGCTTCAGAATCGGTGATAGAAACATACTCGACCCGGCCGACGTCGTTTAGCCAGGAATGTTCCGGGCCAATTCCAGGATAATCCAGCCCAGCGGATATCGAGTGTGCATCGGTGATTTGGCCATCTGAATTCTGCAGGAGATAGGTTCGGTTTCCGTGGAGGACGCCCGGCTGCCCGCCTGTCAGAGAAGCAGCGTGTTTGGGGGTTTGCACACCGAGCCCGCCCGCCTCGACACCAATAATACGCACATCGTCATCCAGGAATGGGTGAAAGAGTCCCATCGCGTTGGAGCCACCGCCAATACAGGCGACCAACACGTCGGGCAACCGGTTCTCAGCTTTGAGAATCTGTTCACGGGCTTCCTGTCCGATGACGCTCTGAAAATCCCTGACCATGGCTGGGTATGGGTGCGGGCCGGCGACGGTGCCTATGATATAGAAAGTGTCTTCCACGTTGGCGACCCAGTCTCGAAGTGCTTCGTTCATGGCGTCCTTTAGGGTGGCGGTGCCACTGTCGACAGGAATCACCTCGGCCCCAAGAAGTTTCATGCGAAAGACATTCGGCGCCTGCCGTTCGATGTCCGTAGATCCCATATAGACGACGCAAGGCAGATCGAAAAGTGCACAGACGGTGGCTGTGGCAACACCGTGCTGACCAGCGCCGGTTTCAGCGATGATTCGCTTTTTCCCCATTCGTCGGGCCAGTAAGATCTGCCCGAGGGTATTGTTTATCTTGTGAGCCCCGGTGTGGTTCAACTCGTCCCGCTTGAAATAGATCCGGGCGCCGCCAAGTTCATTTGTGAGGCTTTGTGCAAAGTAAAGAGGGCTGGGTCTGCCGATATAATGTTCTGCGTAGAAGTTAAAATCCTGCTTGAACTCCGGATCGCTGCTCGCATTTGCGTAGGCTTTTTCCACCTCCAGAACGAGTGGCATCAATGTTTCAGCGACGAATCGGCCGCCATAGATCCCAAAGTGACCGCTATGGTCCGGGCCGCTGCGGTAGGATTCGTACTTTTTGGCCTTGTTTGCCATTGACATTGCCTGGATTTGATTTCGCTCGATCGTTGTGATCCATAGTGTATCAGTCCGAAGTCAGGGTGGGGCTGTTAGAAATGCGGGTTAGAATGTTGTGGTTCTCTGTAATCTCGAATTCTTGGTATTTCTGTCCGGACCTGACCTTGGATATAGAATCTACGGCGACTCTGAGACGAAGGCTCTGGTGAGATTTGAATGAGACCAAGATTCGATGTAGTAGACCAAGACGTTGCAAAGCCCGGTTTGACCCGCCTGGCGATGTGTGTCGAATATGACGGCAGTGCATTCCATGGCTGGCAAGTTCAGAAGCACACAAAGACCGTTCAGGCGGCGCTGGAGACCGCGCTCAGCAAAGTGGCAGACGAGTCGATTCGGGTCGTGACGGCTGGCCGAACGGACACCGGTGTCCATGCAACCGGTCAGGTTGTCCACTTTGAGACGACTCGTCTTCGTTCCGGATATGCCTGGCTCCGAGGAACCAATACCTGTCTGGACCGGTCTGTCGTCGCGGTTTGGGTCAACCCGGTACCACTATCTTTTCACGCCCGATTCTCGGCTGTTTCCAGGGCCTACCGGTACGTGGTTCTAAACCGTAAGGCAAGGCCGACCTTTTTGAAGTCCCGGGTTACCTGGGATCAT
>CAZVVN010000093.1:0-4509 GCA_964630665.1 uncultured Acidiferrobacteraceae bacterium
ACGCCGCCGGCATAATGCTTTTCCCCATCCAGAACGTCGCACAGATAGGTATCATTCGGGACACCCCACCATACGAGTTGCCACCAAACGCCTGGAGCGATGGAAACAACATCCGTTTCCTCGATAACGGGGTCCGTAAGGTCTCGGGTTACTCTGAAGTTTTCTCGGGCCTTGTCTCTGCGAATGCGCCTTACAAGATACTGCCGGCCAAGTATGGGGTAAATTATTATTGGCTGGCGTTTGGTTTGAACAAGATCAACGTCTGGAACGGCAGTACCTGGACTGACATCACCAGGCAGACAACCAACACCCTGGACGGCGGCATTAGTGATTCCGACACAACGATCACACTGACAGACGCTTCAGCGTTTCCATCATCTGGCTATATTCAGATTGATGCCGAGAAGATTTCATATTCCGGTAAGTCAACAAACGACCTGACCGGCTGCTCTCGCGGCTACAGCTCTACGTCGCCAGTTCTGCACCTCAATGGCGCGGTTGTGACGCCAATCCTGACAACGTCTACAACTGACAACGACTATAGCGCGACCGCTGATGAGAATTGGCGGGTGACGGTCGATGCTAACCTGATCGTTGCCACCAACGGTTACGACACACCGCAGATGTGGCCATTAACGTCTGGCAGTCCAGATGTTACGCACCCGATGAAAGAGTTGGATAATTGGCCGGCGACGACTACATACTGCAAATCAATAGTCGCATTCCGCTCCTTCCTGGTCGGCTTTAACTGGACGATTGGGGGCACCGAATACCCGTCCCTGGTGAAGTGGTCGAACGAGGCGGCGGCATACACTGCACCGTCCTCCTGGGATGAAACCGATGCTGATTTGAGCTGCGGCGAGTACGAGCTAACT
Organism: uncultured Acidiferrobacteraceae bacterium; assembly: GCA_964630665.1. GTDB lineage: Bacteria > Pseudomonadota > Gammaproteobacteria > Arenicellales > UBA868 > UBA9619. The sequence continues at coordinate 876 of CAZVVN010000093.1, forward strand.
GAGAGCGCCGGCAAGATAATCGACGCACTGCCGCTTGGCGATTCGTTGATTGTTTATAAGGACGACTCGATCACGATCCAGAACTGGATCGGGTCGCCGTTTATCTTCAGCTTTAAGACTCTCAGCCCGAATATCGGTCTGTTGGGGAAAAACTGTGTCGCAGCATTCGAGCGCGGCCACTTCTTTATTGGTAACTCAGACTGTTACTGGAACAACGGGCAATCCGTCAAACCGCTCCTGCCGAACAAAATGCGGCGTGCAATGTTTGGCAGCATCAACGGTGACAATTATGGAAAGTGTTTTGTCACTGCTGACTACAACCGCAACGAGGCGCTGTTCTGCTATCCAGAAGATGAGGCGACTTATTGTAGTAAAGCACTGATCTGGAACTGGGTTGACGACACCTTCAGCCTGCGTGATTTGCCGGCGCTGTCTGACATCCAGATGGGTGTCTCGCAGATCACCAGTGGCGAAACCTGGGACGACCATTCTGAAGCATGGGACGATAGCCCAGATCCGTGGGGTGCAGAGCGTTATGGGAACGTGCTGAATAACCTTGTTTTTTGCAGTCCCTCAAACATCAAAATCTATCGGGACAATTTCGGGCAGAAGGAAGACACCGCTACGATGACCAGTTACATCGAACGTACCGGGCTGACGCTTGGCGATCAGTCATCGGTAAAGCGCGTGAAGGCTGTATGGCCGAAAATCGATGTCACTGGAGATAACACCATCAAGGTGTGGGTAGCGAGTCAGATGTCGCCGGACGGTGATGTGAACTGGCAGGGACCGACATTGTTCAATCCAAACACTCAGTCGAAGGTGAGCTGTCGCAACACGGGCAAATACTTTGGTGTGAAGTTTGAAACTGATTCCGATGTGGATTGGAAACTCTACGGTTTTGAGTTCGAGCTAGAGTCAGGTGGGCGACGCGGCAGTCGCGATTATGGCTAACGCGCCAGTTAAGAACATAAAGAGCGTTAAGCGATTTAACCCAAACCCAGCGCCGATTGAATCCGAGCAATTGCCGGATTACCTCTTCAATGAACTGAACCGGATGGGTGACATCCTGTTCAACATCGACCTGTTCCGATTGGAACCAACCTATAGCGTTCCCGTGAAGCCTCGAGCTGGCGACATCCGTTATGCCTCAGGAACGTCGGACGGCTGGGATCCTGGCGGGTCTGGTGAAGGTATTTATCTCTACACCCTAGCGGGTGCCTGGACGAAACTATGACAAAGAAAGTGTTCTCCGAAAAAACCAAAGAAAAGGCTGGTGTGCCAGCGGCAAGAGACCTGAAGAAGTACATGCCGAGAAAAGGCCTCCTCGCATCTGGCCAGCCAGATCTGGGCATCCAAGGTGGGTTGCTCTATCAGCCTTGGTCGGAGAAGTATCAGACCGAGCACGGCGATCCAAATCTTTTCGGGTTCACACCACCGACAGTCGGTGGTTGGACAACACGGGATCGCGTCCTGCCAAATTGGGACGAGGTGAACCTAGCCAGGGCTGAAACCAATGGTGAGCCGACGAACAACAATAGTAGTAGCGTGGATGACGGCGGTCCATACGGGCCTGACGATACTCCGATAAGTGGAGGTCGAGGGCCGGGCGGTCCGTATCAGGGTTGGCCGGGACCAGGTGATGAGCAATACGAAGCCTTGTATCCAGGCGCAACAGCGGCGGCGCAAGCGGCAGGTGTGTCAGTGGGAGACTGGGTAAAGGCTGGGATCAAAACGGGTGCTCTGCTCGGAAATCCATTCCTGGGTGGTCTCGGTGGTTTGGCAAAGGGCATTTTAAGCGGCGACTATGGGAAGTATAAAAACCAGGTCAAGGCGGACATGGTGCGCTACGGGATCTTGAACAACGTGAACCAGAAATACTATTCCGACGATTGGAAAGCGTATTTAGCGGCAAAGGCAAATGACACGCGTGCTACCGCACAAGCAGAGGCCGAGGGTCGTCTACCGGAGGGGTGGACAGGCGACTATGGGCTGGCCGATCCAGGGGATCTAGCTGAAGGACAGGGGGTATATGAATAATGGGTGATCAAACAACGACGACCGTCGCCAGTCCGTGGCCGGCACAAGCGCCGCATCTGAAGTATGGCATGGAGGCTTCGCTCCAGCAGCTTCGGCAAGGATTGCCAGATTATTATCCGAACAAAACTCTGGTCGAAATCGATCCGCGCAAGCAGGCAGCGTGGGACGCAATCAGCGGCTACACCACTGGGGCTCGCCCAGCAGCAATGCAGGCAGGCGCAGAGGCGCAACTGCTTGGCCAATATCAGCGAGCCAATGAACTCGGTGACTTAGGACAACGCTGGGGTATGCAAGGCCAGCGTGCGGTGGAACCGATGGCTGCTGCCGCCATGCGAGCCGGGCAAGCTGCTGCGGGTCCGATGTCGCAACGGCAGTATGCCGGCCTGACACCGTTCTCTAGGGGCCAATACGGTGATCTGGTCAGCGGTGCTGTCAACACAGCGCACCTGCAACCAGTCATGGACAGCATGGCGTATGACACCATGCAGGCGTTCAAGCCGCAACTGACCCAGGCTCGAGAAATGGGAACCGCGTATCAGCGTGGCGGTGGTTCTCGCGGCAATCTACAGGAACAGAGGATCATGGGCGACATGTCGTCAGCCCTTGCACGCCAGGCAGCACCGATGTACTCCCAGGCGTTCCAGCAGGCCCAGGGAATGCGTCTACCGGCCGCTCAGATGGGTCTGGGCGCACAACAGGGAGCTCGTCAATTTGGCCTCGCAGGCGGCGATCTACGCCTTCGAGGTGGCCAATTGGCGCAGCAGGGTTTTGGTACATCTCTTGGTGCTGGTCGTATGGGCCAGGGAGCTCTGGGGCTTTCTTCACAGGTCCAACAGCAGCCGCTGCAAATGTACGGAGCTCTCAGCCAGGTCGGTTCCGAGGCGATGGGCTACGGTCAGGAAATGATCAATCGTGACATGCAGAAATACAACTACGAGCAGATGAAGGACCGTCAGGCACTTCAGGATTATCTGCGCAACGTCACCGGCCAGTTCGGTGGCACTTCGACAACGGTAGCGCCTGGGCCGAGCGGCTGGACGACGGCCGGTAAGGCCGCATCGGTTGCGGCACCATTCTTGGCTGCATATTTTTAGGAGAATTTTATGTCCTATGATCTTGATGACGATTTCTGGGAAATCTTCGCGGAGAACGCGCCCGAATGGGGCAAAGGGTATGACACTTTCATGGAGAAGCCGATTACTGGTTCGCCGATGCTTGCCTATGGCAGTAGAGCACCCGCAGCGCCGATGCCTGAGATGACGGCACCCATGACCCCTTTCAATCCACAGGCGCCGTGGGCAACACCGTATGCGCCGAGTAATTACGCGCAGTACTTCAAGAACCCCTTTGAGGGGCGGATGGGATAAGGCATGGCAACCACAGTAACCGCAGGACTCTTGGACAAGGATCTGTTGAAAGCCCAGGCCAGACAGCGTCTCAGGTTCCAGGAAGAAAACGCCAAGGCTCTGCTGGCACAGCAGGAGGAAGACGAGGCGATCCGCCGTGAGATGCAGATGAGCAACAGCAATCAGCTCACTGAACAACTGAACCTTGCACCGCCAAATCAATTTGACCAGGCTGCTATGGAGCGTGG
>CAZVVN010000093.1:4609-11078 GCA_964630665.1 uncultured Acidiferrobacteraceae bacterium
CCAACCAGGTAGCTGCGACGCAGCAGGTTACGCCAGATGATAAAGCTAAAGAGTTGAATCAGTGGAGTCAGAAATGGCTCGGCAGGGTCAAAACTCGAAAAGCTATTTTAGGGGCATTTTCAGCAGCATTTGGCGGCAAAAATCTTGCGAAGGAGTACGAAGCAAATGCTATTGCAAAGTACACCGATTATGTGAACAACCAGGCTGGACTGATTGCGCTGGAAGGTGGGAACGTGGATGCCAGTGTGGGTATCGCAAGGTTCCTGAAAGCCGGCGGCGATCTCGATCAAGCTCTGGATCTGTTTGGGCAACCTGGCGTAGCGGCTAAAGCACCCTCCCACAAAACGCATTTTGAGATGCGCGACGGCAAGTCCATGAAAATTAGTTCCGATTGGATCAATGGGGAGTGGATAGAAACTGGAGCGGTCCCACAGACAGTTGCGGAAACCAACATTGACATTAAGATGCCTGGCAGCGGAAGTCAGACAGAGATTGCCAAGTCATTTGGTAAATCTTTTGGGGCACTTCTGGCAGATGAGGAACGATTCTTTATGCCAATCCAGGCAGAAAGCGCACAACTTCCAATCCTGATTAACGCTATCCAAAGTGGTCAAGTGGACACGGGCAAATTAGCCAGCTTCGCATTGCCTTTTAAGCAAGTATTTTCATCTTTTCTAAAACCCGGCGAAGCACAACGTTTATTCGATGATAGGTTGGGGGCAACCGAATGGTTTAATGCTGTCGTTGATTCTTTTATTGGCACTAAATTAAAGATGACGAAAGGATCAATCTCTGAAAAAGAGATGGCAATATTCCAGAGAATGATCCCGAGTTTAAGCCTAACCGATGAGGGTAATATTCGATTACTGAATATGATGCACGCCTTGAATCGTATTGCACTGCACTCATACAAGGGTGCGATTGATTACAGCAAGTGGATCGATACCCAGGAAGGTGGGATTGGCGGGAGAACTGGGAACCAGAATTTTATAGGACTCAAAAAACACCAAGAAGATGAGCGCAAGAGAGCAGTCCGGTTCCTAAACTACCTGGCCAATGCGCCAGTTAATACAAACGGGCCTCCCATACCGCTTCAAAGGGCAGAAGCGTTTTTGCAGCTACGCAACGCGAACCAATCAAACGTGACAGATAAGCAGATAAACGAACAGCTTGATAAGTGGGGTTATCCGCGTGGCTGAGCTAACTATCCCTTGGGAACAACCATCCCTAGATCCGACCGCACAAGTACCCATACCATCAGAAGTTGCCCCCCAACAAGATACCGGAGGTCTTTATGTGCCTTGGGAGCAGCGAGTAGCGGGTCAAGCGCAAAAGACGTTTGACGAATACAACCCGGTCGAGCAGTGGATTGCAGAAAAGGGTGTAGACCCAGATAACCTGGCTAGTATGGGGCGGCGGATAGCCGCCGAAACAGCACCGGCAGTTATGGGGGCGGCAGCAGGGGCACACATGGCCGGTCCTCATCCCGTTGCCCGAATGGTCGGTGGTGGCCTTGGGGGTATGTGGGGGGCGCTGACTGGGAAACGGCTGGATGAGTTGTTTGGGAATGTTCGGCCTGATGAGCAGGATCTTATCAGCGACATCATTACAGCAGCCGGTGGAGCGGCATCAATATCGAGTAAGGCGATAAATCCGCGAACAGCTAGAGAAGTCGCCAAAGTCCTAGAACGTCGCGGCATTATGAAACCAACGCCAGGCATGGTCTCTGACAGCAAAATCGTTCAGGTCATAGAACAAAAACTACGGGAGATACCATTTTCTGGCGGCACTATCGACGAGGCAGTCAAAAAGATACGCCAGAACTTTGCCGCTGCTGTCGAACATATGTCCGATGATGTGACATTAAGATTTGCCTCACCGTCAGATGCGGGTAAGGCAATCGCTCGTGGCGCACAGTCAAAAATAGACGCATTCCGAGCTCGCGCCGATGAACTTTACAGAATCTCAAACCTGCTAGTGCGAGAAGCCAATCCATCTGTTAACACAACCAATACCCTGGCTTTTATAGAGGACTTTGCAGGTGGCTACGACAACCCCAAATTAGTTGAACTGCTCGGTGACGATCTTCTAAAGGGGTTACAGGAAAGTCTAGGATCAGGGGCGCAAACCTGGAACGATATGCAGAAACTTCTCCGCAGAATCGGGGATAAGACCAAGTTCGGGTCAGGTGAAGATATTGGCACGATGAAGCGATTATGGGGCGCTATCCACGAGGATATGGATGCAGCAATTGCCGGAAAGGACGAGGTCGCTGAGAAAGCATGGTTAAAGGCAAAGAACTACTGGAAGCGAGCCATCATCGGGAGAGAGGAAGAGCTCGCCAAAATAGCCAATGACGCCAACCCTGATCGGTTATTCAATGCGCTTATGGGCAGGGGCAATCTCACTTCTGTGATGAAGGCAAAAAAAGCGGTCGACGCCCATACCTGGAAATCAGTTCAAGAATTAGTAATGCGCAGGATGGGGGAAGCGCCGGACACAGGGGAGTTTTCAGCAAGGCAGTTTCTTACCAACTGGAAAAAAATGAATTTCGACTCGAACGCGGCTAAAACACTATTCAAAGATAAGCTGCCGCATATGAAGGAACTTGCTTCAATTGCGAGGCGCTTGGAAGCTCCAGGTCTGCAAGCAAACGTATCAAAGACCGGCGCCGGCAATTTAATGAATGCGTTTCTTATCGGTGTGCCTGCGGCGATTGGGGGTGCCAGTGGTGATTTGTCCTCTATTGTTACTGGTGCAACGGTTGGTGCGCTATCTCCTGCTGTTATTGCGCGTATTTGGACCAGTCCGGTACTGTTGAAATGGATGACACGCGGAAAGGATGTTCCGATCAGTTCTTATAAGTCCACCAGCGCCTGGGGAAAGGCATTCCTAAAGTTGGCAGTTGCAGAAGGTATAAACGAATCAGACGCTCTTGATGTGTTTGATTTAATCATGGCCCCACACACAGAAGAAGGGAGCGACATTCCCTCGGTTCCAACACAATGAACCGATTCATCAAACTATTCCTGACCGGCCTGCTGGCCGGTTTTTTTATGACTGCAACTGCTGGTCCTCCTGACGATGGTCGAGGAGGGGTGCGCCAGACCATGTTCTATCTGTATTGCCATCCCGACGAAACCATGATGATCGCTGCCATTCAACGGTCCTTCCATGAATACATCTCGGCGACCGCTGACGTAAAGGACGGCGCGATGAAACTGTTCTTACTCGAAGACCCTGACGACAAGAGCATGTCGATCATGGTCACGCAGGGGGGCGAGAGTTGCCTGATCTTTTCTGGCGAGAATATCGAACACTTCGATGTACCGGCGTATATCCCCAGCGAGGGTGATACCGACACATGAGCGTACCAGAGGGGGGGTGCCCATTGGATATTGATCCCATCGAGATCGGGCGGCTCATCCAAAAGATAGAAACATTGGAAGAGGCTGTTCGCTCGAATTCACGGAAGGTCGACATGCTCGAGCAGCAGTTGCATAAAACGAAAGGCATCGGCATCGGGGTGGTCCTGGCGACCGTAGGTTTGTCCGGGGTTGGTGGTTCACTGATCAGCCGCTGGCTTAACTGAGGAAACAAATGAAACACATCGAATGGTTTAACAAACTAACTGCCAAACAACGCACGATCACTGTGATCGTCGTTGTGGTGATTGCTCTTGCGTTATTCAGCTCTCTGTTTGGTTAGCGCATGTCTGATCCTGACGACGGCATGTTCGAGCACCCCGATCAAAGACGGCCTGACGGTGGGAGCGGTAACGACTGCGGTTGCTACTGCGGCTGCTGCCTGGAATCCCACTGTTGGTGTACCGATCCTGGCGGCAGGTCTGACCTCGGCAGTGACGGGTGCGGTTGTCTCTGCGAAGAATGCGGGTGAGGTCATCGAGGCGCCTGACAACCTGTGGAGTGTTCTGGAAAAATTAGTAGAAATTGGGGGGATCGGAATTCTGGCGTTACTGGTGGTCCCGTTGGTGGCCGGCTGGCTCATCCCAGGACCAACCAAACTCAACCGCCGGAAAAAATGAAACAACTCCTCGCTGTTACTTGGCACGACTCGTTCATTCAAGGTGAATGGTCGGAGTTTCAAAAGCCAAAGGACGAGGATAGTTTGGTGACGACTTACGGTTTGCTCGTTGCCAAAGATCGACAGTGGCTTACGTTGGCAATGACGTTTGTTGCCGGCAAAGCTCCGTACTGGGGCTGCCTCTGGTCGATACCGAGGCGCAATGTTGTCTCGATCCGAGAGATCGAAACTGTGCCTGAAAAGCCGGAGACCGAGAAAGTGTCGAATGAGCACACTCACTGAGACCATTACCCGAACGACCTATATGAAAATTCCAACATCCCCTGTGATCCCTGGTGCAGCCTTCCATTCTCAACTGATGGATGCCAAAACCAAGGCGCAGGTGATCGATGTTCTTTGTAAGAGAGCAAGCCAGCAAGGCTGGTTCTCGGACATGCCGGAAGGTCTTTGGGAGAAATTGGAATCGCTCAGAACTCCGCGAAACAAACCGGAGTAACCGGAGAGCTCCTATTCGCCTATCGGGCGATGGAAGAAGGTCTGACGGTGGCGCAGCCACTGGGTGACAATAGTCCGTATGACTTCCTGGTCGACAACGGGGAGGATATTCTCAAGGTTCAGATCAAATCGTCGGAGTGGAATGAGCATGGGAATAAGCCGCACAAGTCAGCTAAATATGGGTTCACACTCAAGCACTCAAAACAGGACAAGACCTACGAGTCACACGACGTTGACTTCTTTGGCCTTGTGGTCATCCCACTCCGCAGCATCTGGATCGTGCCGCAGAAAGCGGTGGACGGGATCAGAAAGGTTGGCGTCTGGCCGATGGGCAACTCATCTGGCGCTATGGCTGATTACCGAGAACAGTGGATTTTGTTAAAGTCGTATTCCGAGTACACTGAAGTCGCTGAACCAGACCATTGCCATCAAGTCACTTTTCTCTGATTCTGCCCTACACTTCTGCCCTACACCGCCCTATTCTCGGAGACCTTAAAAGCGTAAGTCATTGAAAAAGAACGTGTCGGGGTGTAGCTCAGCCTGGTAGAGCACTGCCTTCGGGAGACAGTGCCCTACCCTATATATATAGTGTTTTCCCTATATTTATAGACTTTCATTCAGATCAAAGCGGTTTAAAGCGGTTTAAATAAGATCGTTTTGCCCTACACTTTGCCCTACACCAATCAGCTTGCCTTGCGGTACTCATCAAGCGCAACGACCTTCTCGTTTGCCGCTTCGTTCGAGAGCATCTTCTGCATCTCGATCCACTCATAATCCTCGTTCACATGCAGGTACTTCATGGTAGTCGCCAGTTCACTGTGACCAGCCCACTTACTGACCAGGTGAAGCGCCACACCGTTATTGGCGGCTCGGCTGATGAACGTATGCCGGAGTGAGTGCAGCGTGCCACGCTCCAGACCAGCGGCCTGCACAGCTTTTGCAAACTTCTTGGTCCAGGTACGCGGGTGCATCTGGGGCAGAAACAGCGAATTACCATCGTGATCGGCCAGAATCTGGTCCCTAGCGGCCCGTGCTTCGGTGTTCAGCGGCACCGACCTACTCTTCGCACGCCCTGACGCGCCCTTTACCTTGAGCCCAGCCTCGGGATCATGCACCACGCGAACTCTGGCTTTCTCATCATCCAGATCCACGTTCTTGACCGGCAGCACTGACAGCTCACTGCGACGCAGGCCAGTGTTGGCGAGGAAGCGCCAAACGGGCGCGAGCTCCGGGTCGGCTGCGTAGATCGCATCCAACTCGTCCGGGGTAAAGGCGATCTTCTCGTCAGAGTCGGCGCTGCCATCGCCACCGATTAACAGGTTGGCAGCAGGCGACGTTGTGCAAAGGTTCCAGCGACGTCCTTCTTTCTTACCACCCGTTCGAGCGGCCCGGTAGAGCGCCGCCTTGATGTCCTTCCACTCACCCCAGAGGGTTGCGCCTTCGACCTCAGTCGCCCGGCGGGTTACCCAGTTGTTAAAAACATCGTTCCAACGATCAATCGTTGGCTGGTCATCTGCAATGCGCAGAGGCCCGAAGGTGTCGAGTGCGGCGTTGATACGGATGCTGACCGTCTCGTAACTGTCAGGCATGTGAACCTTCCGCCACTCCAGGTAAAGCGGTGCGAACTGCGCGAAGGTCATCGCCTTGCGGTTCGACTGCGCAGCCGGCAGCATCTTACCCATCTTTGCGTTCGCTTCGATCTTCGCAGCTTCGGCCTTCTCGGCCTTGAGCTCATCCTTCGAGGGCTTACCCTCGATATACTTCCGCTGTTTCTTCCCGTTGATGCGCCAGAAGACAATCCAGGCGCCTGACTTCTTGTGTCTTTCTAACCATGCCATTACTTTTCTCCCAGTTTCATCTCTAAAAGTTCAAGAGCACCTTCAGGCATTACCCGGTGGCCCGTGCCACCAGGCGTCTGCCGCCAATGCTC
>CAZVVN010000094.1:0-11042 GCA_964630665.1 uncultured Acidiferrobacteraceae bacterium
ACTAAACAATCCGGAACGGCAGTGTCATCGGGCTGCGGAAGTTGGAGGATGAGACCCACTCAAATCCGTCCTGCTGCAGTTCGTAGTCCGGAACGCGCTCCAGAAACCGATTCATCGCTACCTCGGTGACCATCCTGGCAAAGTGGCTGCCGATGCAGAAGTGCTTGCCCATGCCGAAGCCCAGGTGCCCCTTGGGCCGGCGATCGATGTCAAATTGGTCTGGATCGGCGAACTTCCGCCAGTCCCGGTTGGCTGCCCCATAGAGCAGTGCGACGCTGTCGCCGGCACGCATAGTCTGTCCATGCAGCTGGTGGTCCTGGACCAGCACACGTTTGAACCTTTGGGCGGAAGTGTTCAGACGCAGTGATTCCTCGATCGCCTGTGGCATTAGTTGGTTTTCCAGACCAAGCCGGCGCCTTGTGCCCGGATTATCGTGCAGATTCAGCGCCAGAATGCTCATGAAACTCGACAGCGATTCGACCCCGGCCACGACGAACATCGAGGTCGTGAGCACGATCTCCCGTTCCGTCAGCTTGTCACCGTCGATCTCGGCTTCAGCCAGGTGGGTGACCAGGTCATCGCGGGGTGTTTTGCGACGGTTGCCGACCTCGTCCGCGATGAATCCATTGAGCTCGGCGAAAGCAGCATCAAGCGTCGGGTTGCGGCCGCGGGCCACTTTGTCCGTAGACACTGACAAGACCACTTTGTTGCGGGTCTCGACCGGGTCACGGGCTGGCAGTCCGAGAAGCTCAAAGATGGTACCCACCGTCACGATGCTGGAGAAATCTGCGACGAAATCAAACCCTTGCTTGTCGAGGATCCGGTCCAGCGCCCGGTCAGCACGCTCAAGCGTCGGTGCTACGAGATGATCCAGGTTCTTTTTCAGAAAAGCAGCCTGGGCAAGGGCGCGCAGGCGATCGTGGCGTGGGGGATCAGTGGTCCCCAGCGTGCCGCCGGAGCGTCCCGGAATCTCATCGATCAAGTTACCGCCAGACGAGGAAAACACGCGCCAGTTCTGCGCGGCTTCGGCGACATCATCGTAGCGTGACAAAAACCAGATCTTGGCACCCTCGGACCAGTAACAAGGGTAATGCTCGCGCAGGTTCTGATAGCCCGGAAACGGATTGGAATCGATGCACGGGGAATAGATATCGAAGGGCTCGCTCATAAGCCAGTACTTCTTTAGTATTCCCGATAGATCGCTAACTTTCGATGCAAAGGCGCATCGTCGACGATGAAAAGAAATGCCGGGCGGGTTGCAGAGCCGTTCTGGAGCGTGCAGGGCGCGTGTGGCGGTATAGCCATCGTGTCATGTAAATCCCAGTCAAAAGAACTGCCGTCGACCTCACTGCTGCCGTGCCCTTCCACAGCATGGATCACCGCCGAACATGTCCGGCGACCCAGATCGGCGCTCTCTCCTGGGCGCAGCATCAAGGCGGAAAACCCCAGTATCGGCAGGCACTCCTGCCCGGTCACCGGGTTGATATAGGCCAGTTGGACCAGCGCATTCCGATCGGCGGCGCCGGCAAGTTCTGTCAGCGCTTCGCGGGTCTCTTTCCAGGGATAACGCAGCATCGGGTAGGGATTGTGATCGTGCAGCTGATCGTAGGGCAGAAGGCCAGCCCGTCGGAACTTGGTCTGGGATGAATCCGGGCTTACCGGTACGTTTTGCAGCGGGGCTTCTTCAGCCTGCGAGGTCTCCAGATAATAGATGAGCGGCAGGTCTAGCGCGTCCATCCAGATGACCGGTTCAGAACCGGTGTGACCGTGTTCGTGCCACAGGCCCGAAGGCGTCAGGATCAGATCGCCTGGTTCCATCGGCAGGCGCTCGCCTTCGACTGTTGTAAACCCCCCCGCACCCTCCACGATAAGCCTGATGGCACTGGGTGAATGGCGATGATTGGGCGCATCCTCACCCGGCAGGATCAATTGCAGACCCACATAGATCGACGGGGTCGCCTGCAGGTTATCGATGCCCAGTCCCGGGTTACATAGGACCAATACCCGCCGTTCCGCTTTTTCGATCGGCGTCAGATCACCAGCCTGCATCAGGAGCTCTCGCACCTGGGGAAAACGCCAGTGTACCGGCACGGAGCTGCGGGTCGGGTCACCGTGTGGTACGAGTGCCCGAAGACTGGGCCACAGAGGTTGAAGGTTGATCGAGGTTAAAGCTGACAGGTATTCACCCGGCAGTTCAGCAGCGGACTGGAGATCGCTCATTTTGGTCCCCCTTGCGCCGGAAAGGCGATTTGTCTGAATGAATTTATGCGGTAAATGTACCGCCGCATAAGGCGTCTGATCTGAGCCAAACCTATCACTGTACTAGACCAGCGGCACAGTGATCGGATCATAATTGAACAGCCAGGCCCCGCGTTCCCCACCGAGGTCCCGCTTGCTGAAGGCCTCGCGCAGCGCTGCTTCGGAGCCCAGATGAAAGAGCTCGGCATTGTCGCTTGATTCATGGACAACACGAGTCGTTCTGTCATATCGATTCCGCTGGTAAAGCTGCAGCGCATCGGCCAGGATCGAAGATTCAGCGAGTGCACGAGTGAGTACGGCTGCATCTTCAATCGCCATTGCTGCTCCCTGGGCCATATACGGTATGGTTGGATGGATGGCATCTCCCATCAGGGTCACGCGTTCTGTGCTCCAGTCCGGCCGCGGCGGGCGATTGTTCAGTGCCCAGCGAAAACACTGATCCCGGTCCACGGCGCTGATCAGGGTCACGATGTCATCGTGCCAACCTTCGAAATCTGCTCTGAGTTCCTCCCAATCAGCCTTCTGGGTCCAGGATTCATCTACCCAGTCATCACTATCGACGCACCCCACAAAGTTGATCAATTCACCGCTGCGGATGTAGTACACCACCATGTGACTCCGGGGACCACACCAGATCGTGCAACTGAGATCCATGAACCCATCGGGAAGTCGCTCCACTGGAACAGTCGAACGCCAGGCAATCTGATGTGCAAACGTCGCAGGGGCATTACCCAGCATCTGTGCACGTACCACTGAATTGATGCCGTCTGCCCCGATCAGCAGATCTCCAGAAACATTGCGCTCACCGGTGAGATTCAGCGTGACGCCATCGCCGGTCTCGGCGTAGCCCGTGACTCGACAGCCCTGATGAATGGCATCAGGGGCCAACTGGTTGACCTTGTTCAGAAGAATACCGAGCAGATCAGCGCGGTGGATGTGATAGTAAGGTGCGCCGAATGTTGTTTCGTGTTGCTCTGCCAGGGAAATCTCGTTCAAAACCTCGGCGCTGCTGTATAGCTGCAAGCGATAAAACTCTGGTTTCACCGCTACGCTCTCAAGCTGATCCCTAAGTCCCAGGTTCAGCAGCACACGACTTGCGTTGGCGCTAGTTTGAATCCCGGCACCGATCTCGCTCAGTTCAGGCACCTGTTCGAAGACACGGACCCGATGGCCGGCTTCAAGAAGGCAGATTGCTGCAGTCAGCCCACCCAGGCCCCCACCAGCAATCAGAATGTCCCGCTTTTTCATGACACCCACGGGCTTAATTCGATTCAATGGACTGACTGGCCATCCGCGTTCTTATCCTGACAGTCAGAATGCGGCGACCAGCAGTTTCTGGTAGTCGTCAACCGTGGCCCGACGCGGGTTGGTTAGGCTCAGGTGATCATTCGAGGCGCCAACAGCGATCGCCGGAAGATCATCCGCGGTAACACCAAGATCCGCCAGTCGAACTGGCAGGCCAATATCCCTCACAAGATCAGCGACCCAGTCAGCCAGTGTCTCTACCTCAGAAATACCAGCCACGCGATTAAGGTCAGCGACTCGATCGCCCACTGCGGCCTCGTTGAAGCGGATCACATGCGGCAACAGAATGCCGAGGAGCGTACCGTGGTGGTGATGCGCCTCGCCCAGCGGATTGGCCATGGCGTGTGCGCTACCAAGACCCTTCTGCAGGACCATTCCCCCTTCCAGGGCCGCCATCATCATCTGAAAGCGGGCCGTACGGTCATCGCCATTTTCGACTGTCCGCCGCAACCATCCCGCAGCACGATTGACGCAGTCCAGTGCAATCGCATCGGCAGGAGGGTTCAGCGAAGGGCTTAAGTACGTCTCGATGCCATGGCTCAGTGCATCAATCCCGGTCGCTGCCGTCATACGCGGCGGCAGACTCACGGTCAGTTCAGGATCGCAGATCACCGTGTCGGCGACCATGTTGAGATTGACCGCTATCGACTTGCGCCCATCGTTCAGCGTCATTACACAGGCTCGGCCGATCTCCGCTCCAGTCCCTGCCGCCGTTGGAATCGCGATCTGCGGTGATACCTGACCGATCTCGACCGAGCCGCCCGTTTTGACATCGTAGTCCCTGAATGTGCCGCCGTGTGAGGTGATCAGCGCCACAGCCTTGGCCAAATCGATTGGCGAACCACCACCCAGCGCAATAACACCATCGCAGCCGTGTTCACGCCAGAGTTCAAGACAGGTCTCCAGGCACGCTTCGGAAGGATTTTCTGTGGTCCCGGTATAAACAACCGGCAGGTGGGGCCTGGCCGCATCCAGGGTCCGCTGCAGAATACCTGTACCTTCTATCCCCTTGTCGGTCACAAGCAGAGGCCGTTCAAGACCGAGCCTGGTGATCTCCTCAGCCAGCGTGCCGATCGCCTCGAATTCGAACTGAATACGGGACAGGTACTGGATCAACGCCATGAGTTGCGGGCCCGATGACAGGTGACTATCAGTTTAGAGCCGGCCCGGAACATCTGGACTCACGGGTCCGCCCGTTTCAGGATCCTCACCGTACCCGCCCCACCATCGAGTTCCAGCTCATCACCGGTCCTGATGCGTGCGGTCGCATTACCGAGCGCCACAACGCAGGGCACACCGTATTCACGTCCGACAATGGCGGCGTGCGACAGTGTGCCACCCTGATCGGTGAGACAGCCCGCGATCTTGGTAAACGCTGGCGTCCAGCTGGGCGTCGTTCCTTCACAAACGAGGATCTCACCCGGCTGGATATCGTGAATCCGGTCAGCCCCGAGCAGTACCCTGGCAGCACCCTGTGCCCTGCCCTGACTGGCGGGCATGCCTTTCAAAGTGGTCGCTGTACCATCTTCCTTGAGAGTTTCCAGGAACTCGGGCGTAAACCCGTCGAGTTCTGTGAGGATGGGATCACTCAGAGAGTCGGGCGGCACACCTAGAAACTTCGGTATCCGGTTGCGCCGTTCGCGCCACGACCAGTAATAATCCTTACGCTCGCTCACCAATGAGGCCAGCTCGTTCCATTTCTTCTCGCCTCGGGCCAGAGCCAGCAACTCGGGATAAAAACAGAAAACCGTGTCTTCGGGATCGGCGAGATCCAGGGATTCTCCCAGACCCAGCGCCGCTTTGCGCATGGGTATGCCCGAACGGTAGTCGATATAAAAGTTGTGGTCTTCATTCCACCACAGAAAATTAGCCTTGCGGCAGCTCTCAAGAGTCTGGTCGAAATCCCGTTGCTCGGCCCGGCTCAATCTCGACCGCACCGCGTCCAGTGCAGCCTCCCGTTCATCCTCAGCCGCCTTGCGTTTGGCATCGAAATCCTGTTCTTGCCCCGCGACCAGCAGTGATCCGATGGAACCCAGTACCGGACCAGGGTCTTCGATCCAACTCGGCGACAAGGGGTCAGCCACCGTTTCCGTACGCCAGCCCCATTCATTCAGAAACCCGTCGAATGAGACAGCCCAGCGACTTGCCTCACCGCCGGCAGAGCGCATGCGTTCTAAAAGATCTACGCCGGCATCAGCACCGACAAACCAGCTTGCCAGGTTCTTTTGACGAGCCAGATCGACCATCTCCCACAGGGCACGATCACCCTGGCTGATCCTGCTGTCATAACCTTGCAGAAACGTCGCGACATCGGCGTGGGGGATCGTGAGCTCCGTGCACAGGTCATAAAACCCGGCATGGTTGATCAGCAACAGATACATAAGCTCGAAATGCCGTTCCCAGCTCCAGCGCAGATGCTCTCGTGTGTAGACCAGGTATTCAGCCAGTTCAGCCGGGCTGCGACCGGAAGCATCGTAGGCTTCGATCTGCCGGTTTGCGGCCATCAGCAGCTCGATTTCCTGCTTCCAGATCTCCTGAAAATTCTCGACGAATCTCGGCAACCGCTGGGCAAGCCGATGATCACGCGCCTGAAGCACTGCCTCCGATTCCAGAGCAAGCTCAGAGCCAAACAGATGTGTGCCGGCGACCCGCATGTCATAACCATTGGTTGGCGGCAACGGCGAGTGGTGTGAGGCATACTGCATAGCCCAGGTCAGAGCGAGTTCGCAAAACATCAGACCGTAAGGTGTACAACCGTTCGGCCAGCGGTACTCCAGCACCCAGAACCCCGTCAGGTCCGCTTCGCTGAGCGTCCTGGTCGGGGCGTAGTAGACCGTTTGCGCCAGATACTCCGGCTGCATCCCAGGGTAACCCGGGTCACGGGCCAGTTCTTCGGCGCTGATTGTCTCAAGCATCGGCGGTACCCGGAATTCGATTGGTTATGGTAACCGGTATTCCTTCATTTTAGCGATTCAGGAGCGGGGTGCGTCGGGTCGACGTTGTTCAACACGCAGTATGGGGTTCCCATCAATGGCTCAGTCCAGGCAGCTCTGGACGTTCCAGCCATAGAGCCAGTTCAGGGCCTGGTAATAGTCCTCTGGTTTGCGACCTTTCCAAAGCGAGTTGCGCACCAGTCGCTCCGCACCTGAGGCATGGAAAAGGCGCCCCATCAACCTGGCTGAATACTGCACCCGTGCCGTACGCGGGATGCGCACTCTTTCATAGAGGCGGAAGGCACTTTCGATGTCGTGATCGCTGTTCTTCAAGGCCTCACGCAGAGTCACCGCGTCTTCCAGGGCAATGCAGGCACCTTGCGCCATATACTGCAGCGGCGGATGCGCCGCATCACCTAGCAGCGTTGCCCGGCCGTAACCCCACTTTTCGGTCGGCTCGCGATCAGCCGTAGCCCAGCGTTGCCAGACGTTGGCTTTCTCAAGCAATTGCCGGGGCTTGGGGCTGATCTCGGTGAAGTAACTCAACAGCTCCGCCTGCGACCCCTCCCGCACGCTCCAGGTCTCCTGTTCGCGGCTGTGGAAAGTGATGACGATGTTGTACTCCTCACCTGCACGCAGCGGATAATGGACGATGTGATAGTTTGGCCCAACCCATATGGCCGCAGCATTCCAGCGCAGGTCTTCGGGAAAATCGTCCCTGGGACACACCGCACGATAAACCACATGCCCAGACACGACGTGGGTATCGCCGATGAGTGCTTCCCGGACGACCGATCTCAGCCCATCACAGCCGACGACTGCCGCCCCGTTCCATTCCTGGCCATTGTGATCCCGGACACAGGCGCCGCGCTCGGAGACGTGCACGCTGACGATGCGAGCATCGGTATGAATGCGAATACTCTCGTGCACCTGCGTCTCTTCATAGATCGATAGATGAATGTCGGCCCGATGGATCACGGCATAGGGATTGCCGAAATATTCCCGAAACGAATCGCCGACCGGAACCTTGCCGACGACCGATTCGTCGAGTGCATCCAGCATGATGAGGTCGTCGGTATAAACTGCGCGGGCACGGGCCCGCGGACCACAGCCGAGGGCATCCATTGCTGTAAAGGCGTTAGGGCCAAGCTGGATTCCGGCGCCGATTTCACCAAGATCAGCTGCCTGCTCGAAGAGTTCGACCTGGTATCCTGCCTGCGCCAGCGCCAGCGCCGCAGCGAGGCCGCCAATGCCACCACCCACCAACAGAACAGTATTCTGCTTTACGCCACTATTCGCCATGTTCATCCTAGCCTGCCACTGGTGCCGCCAATAGTATTGATGTTGTGCTGGAATTGAAACTTTGGAAGGCGATTGATGGCTCAATCCTGTCTGATCCAACACCGGGCGTGCGGAATATTCATCACCCCACCTTACATTGTGTCGGCATCCGGTTGTGCTAACGTAGGTCTTGTTTTTGGATCGCCGAGATCTACCGGTAAAGGAAAAGTTGAATGCGTGTGATCATCGTTGGAGCGGGTCCGGCCGGGCTCTACGCTGCGATACTGCTCAAACGAAGCCGGTCTGATCTCGACATACGTATCGTTGAGCAGAACCCAGCCGGCATTACGTTTGGATTCGGGGTCGTTTTCTCCGATCAGGCACTTGCTTTTCTACGTAACGACGATCCCGAGACGGCCGATCTCATTGAACCCCACATGAAGCACTGGAACGACATCACACTCGTCCATGCAGGCCAAAGAATCACTATTGACGGAATCGGGTTCTCAGGCATCGGTAGACTCGAACTGCTCGATCGCCTGCAGGCCCGGGCCCAGGCCCTGAGGGTCTCGCCCGAATACGAGACACCGATCAAAAACGCAATTGAACTATCCGATTTCGATCTGGTGATCGGGGCAGATGGATTCCATTCAACCGTTCGAGGTGCTGCAGCCGGAGCATTCGGGGAAGAGATCTCAGAATTGAAGAACCACTTTGCCTGGTTTGGCGCAGATCGGGAATTTGACACGCTGACCCAGACTTTTATCGACACACCCTACGGGCCGATGAACAGTCATCATTACAGCTATGCGCCTGGGCGTGCGACGTTTATTATCGAGATGAGCAACAGTACCTTCCAGGCCACAGGCTTTGGCCAGATGGCGCCAACGGATTACCGGGACGAATGCGAGAGACTCTTTGAATCCGCCCTTGAGGGCGCTCGTCTTGTAACCAACAACTCAGTGTGGCGGCAGTTTCCGACCCTCAATTGCCGGAACTGGCACCACGATCACCAGGTGCTCGTCGGTGACGCACTTCACACGGTACATTTTTCCATTGGCTCGGGCACCCGGCTCGCCCTGGAGGACGTCATCGCACTGGTATCAGCACTTCGAGAGCATGACTGGGACCTGGCCACCGGACTTCCTGCCTACCAGGCAACGCGCCAACCGATCCATGACAAAATCGCGCACGCCGGCCGGCGCTCTGCCCTTTGGTATGGCTCTTTCGGGGAGCACATGCAGCTGGATCCCTGGCGCTTCGCGTTGAGTTATATGAGAAGAGCGGGGCGAATCGATGCCGAACGTCTGCGAGATATCGCACCTCGGTTTACCGCAGACCTTGAATTACGGCAGATCGACCTGGAGACCTGAACGTGAACATGACGTCTCATATCCAGATACTCGCCCGGCAGATCGGGTTTTCGCTGCCCGACGCCTACAACGCCTCTAGGCTGCTGTGGGACAACCTCGAAGCGAACGGCGAACGACCGGCCGTGCTGTCCGATGCCGGCGCCTTCACCTATCGTGAACTCGTTGCAGAAGGGGCCAGGATCGGCAACCAGCTGATTCAGGCTGGCTGTGAGCCCGGCGACCGGATACTGCTTTTTCTTAACGACGAACCCGCCTATCCGGCAGCGATAATGGGCGCGCTGCGGGCGGGCCTCGTGCCTGTGCTGCTCAATACGCTGACTCCACCCGAGATGCTTCGTTACTGCCTCGAGGACAGCAGTGCCACGGCTGCCGTCGTCTCCGATGAACACGAGCACCTGTTCATGGAAAAAACTATCCGCGGCACAGCCTGTCGTTCGGTGCTGGCCGCAACCGAGAAACCACCGTGGGTGACGATGAGTCCGGAGCTTGCTGAACACCCGACCGCCCGGACCGACATGGCGTTCTGGATGTACTCGTCAGGTTCCACCGGCAGACCCAAGGGCGTAGTTCACAAGCACGAAGATGCCGCTTATACGGCATGGAGTTACGCCAGACACATCCTCAAGATCACCAGCAACGATATCTGTTTTTCCGTACCGAAGATCTTCTTTGCCTATGGTTTCGGGAACTCGGTCACCTTCCCCATGTCGGTGGGCGCTGCGTCTGTACTACTCCCGGCAAGACCCGATCCGGCTGCGGTCTACGACCACATCGAACGCTACCGGCCGACGATCTTTTTCGGCCTGCCGACCCTGTACAGCGCACTGATCCGGTCGGAGTCATCCGATCGTGCGGACCTCTCCTCGGTGCGCCTGTGTGTCTCGGCCGCGGAAGTGCTGTCCGATGAGATCGCGAGGACCTGGCAGCAGCGCTTCGGCCATCAGATCATCGAGGGGCTGGGATCCACTGAACTGCTGCACATCTATCTCTCGAACACCGAGCGTGAACAGCGATCCGGCTCAGCCGGCAAGCCGGTACCAGGTTACGCGATCCGGCTCGAGAATGCACAGGGCGAAGAAACGGCTGTAGACGAGGAAGGAGCAATGGCGGTCTGCGGTCTGTCAAGTGCTGAGTATTACTGGAACAGACCCGAGAACACGGCCAAGACCATGCGCGAGGGCTGGGTCCACACCGGCGACCGCTTCACTCGGAATCAGGACGGGTTCTATTTTTTCCGGGGCCGCGCGGATGATCTGGTGAAAGTCTCCGGTCAGTGGGTCTATCCTCTGGAGATCGAACTTTCACTGAACGAGCACCCCAAGGTCGCCCTGTCCTGCGTCCAGGCGGTTCAACTCACCGATAAGCGACTCACAATCATCGCCTGGATCGTCCCGGCAGGCGGCATTGCGCCCGGAGCCGGCCTTGTTAAGGAACTGCAGGACGATACCAAGCGTTCACTGCTGCCCCACAAGTACCCCCGATCGATCATCTTCGTCGATGAACTGCCGAGGACCGGTACAGACAAGATCGACCGACAGCGCTTGAAGAATCAGTACGAAGGCAGTGAGTAATAGACCGACCCCGAGAATCGGCTGGGATCATGTTCGGTCAGTCACCACTAAATTTCAAAAACGCCTGATGGGGCGATGCAACTTTTCCAGGTCAATTGTTAATCCAATGACCCCAGAGATTCCAAAGATTTAGTAAGCTTTTCTGCAGCTTCTTCATTTCTTAACATCTGCATTATCATAAATTTCCGTGCGCCACGTTCTATGGCTCTCTCGAAATACTCTTTGGCCTTCTTGGTATTTCCGTTTTCTAATTCCATTGAGGCATAAATCCAAAGTAGTGGTCCCCATATATCCTTATTATTTATTTTATCTCCAAGAAA
>CAZVVN010000095.1:0-10720 GCA_964630665.1 uncultured Acidiferrobacteraceae bacterium
TTTCGCCTGCACGAACCAGACGGCGCGACGGCCTCACCCGCATTCCGCCAGCTTGCCCGGTCACCTCGCTGCCTCGGTTTAGCTCAACAGGTCCTCGCTGACGATGCGCTCTATCTCCATCATTCAAAAGTGAATATGAAAGCGGCGATTCAGGGCTCAACTTGGCCGTGGCATCAGGATTTCATGAGTTGGAAACTGGACGGCATCGATCGACCGAACATGGTCACCGTGCTGGTGATGCTGCACGAGGCAACACCCATCAACGGCTGCCTCTACTTCATACCGGGCAGCCATAAGCTAAACCGACTCGATCCGTACTACGACACCTCCACCGCTTACCGTCTATGGGCTGCCGACACTAAAACCATGCGCAAGGCCATGGCACTTTATCCGGAGCCGGTCTCGGTCACAGGAGCAGCAGGAACCGCAGCCGTTTTTCACTGCAATCTGCTCCATGCCTCTGGGCACAACCTGTCTCCGATCGACCGCTGGCACGCATTCATGTGTTTCAACACCGTGGCTAACCACCCACAGCCGGTGGAGGACCCCCGCCCTGACTATGTGCGCTCAACTAATTGGAACAAGTTGGTGCTGGGTGACAACAGCCCGATCTCAAATGCCGCGGCCGGTTGACTGGCTGAATTCAGGACCGTTGGCTGCTGTCTTGACTAAGGCCGGAACACACCCTATCTGTCGATCCGCCGGGCAGCGAGGCCAGACCACCACGCTCAATTGAACATCTCTGGCAGCGTTACCACTGCAATGCCTTCTGCTTCGAGGCCTTTCCGCACTTCGCGGGCAACAGCAACACCGGTGGATTCGTCACCATGGACACACAGCGTTTCCACCTGAACCGGAATGACCTTGCCGTGGCGGGATATGAGCTCGCCGTCCCGAACCATGCGGATCGCCTGTTCGCAGGCCTTCGCCGGATCCTTGATCACCGTACCCGGGATCGACCGTGATGCGAGATTGCCATCGTCTTCATACTGGCGGTCAGCGAATCCTTCCCGCGCCAGCCGCAGGCCGAGTTTTTCCGCTGCAGTGTGCATAGCCGAACCAGTTAGCGCGACGTAAATGATCTCCGGATCAGTAACCTGGATGGCACGACCAATCGCCATTGCCAGTGCCTCGTCTTCAGCTGCCATGTTGTTCAGTGCACCGTGGGGCTTAAGGTGGGTGACCGACAAGCCCTCGTAACGCGCCATCGCCTGCAGAGCACCAATCTGATAGGCGATGAGATATTCAAGATCCTCGGCAGGCATCGTGATCCGCCGTCGTCCAAATCCCCAAAGATCATTGAATCCCGGGTGAACCCCGACGCTGGCTCCGACCCGGGCCGCGTGGGCAACCAAGCGACGCATGGTCAGAGGGTCACCTGCGTGAAAACCGCAGGCGATGCTTGCAGACTTGATGATCTCCATCAACTCGGCATCATTACCGATGTCGTAAGCGCCAAACCCTTCACCGATATCGGCATTAAGATTGATCTTGTCAGTCATGCGCATACTCCCGGCCTAAGAAACTAAAATCAACGTTATGCAACCCGGCATACAAACGGGTAACACCGTATGGTTTACTATAGCATCCAGCCGTTCCAGACCGAGCCAACGATCAGATCGATGAATTCGTCAGCTAGATTTCTGCCCAACGGAGACACCGTCATGGTTGTTGAATTCGGCGAAGAAATTGATCTTGATACGAGCCGGAAAGTGACGGCGCTCCATGCGCGGGTGACCGCACTCAAACTCAGTGGGATCACTGACCTGGTACCGACCTTCCGTTCTCTTGCGATCCACTACGACCCGGAAACCGTGAACTTCACTGAGCTCGAAAACAAACTCCGTGGCATCCTGCCTGATCTTTCCGTCGAAAAATTCTTCGGGCATGACTGGTCAATTCCAGCCTGTTATGACCTTGACCTTTCACCCGACCTCGAGGCAGTTGCAGACGCCTGCTCATTGTCGACTGAACAGGTCATCCGCTTGCACAGCAGTGGGACCTACCACGTCTACATGGTTGGATTTCTACCGGGCTATCCCTATCTTGGCGATCTCGCGCCAGAAATCGCCTTATCCCGCAAGGTCACCCCAAGCCTGCGTATTCCCGCCCGTTCGATCGCTATCGCCGAACGAATGACCGCCGTCTACCCGTTAGAGAGCCCAGGCGGGTGGCACGTAATTGGCCGAACGCCGATGAAGTTGTTTGATGAGACAGCTACACACCCGGCCCTCCTAGCGCCAGGCGACCGCGTTCGTTTTACACCAATCGCCCGTAGTGAGTACGATCATCTGTTACACATTGACGATGGTATCAACAGCGCACAACCACAGAGCAATCCAGCAACGTGACTGCTACGCTTCTGGTGCACAAACCGGGCCTGCATACTACTATTCAGGATCTGGGCCGCCATGGCCTGCAGTCGATGGGCGTACCCGTATCTGGGGCACTGGACTCGAGCGCACTTCGTATTGCGAATCACCTGGTTGGCAATGAGCCAACGACGGCGGCACTTGAAGTACTTGGTTCGGGACCCGATTTAGAAATCAAGACGGAATCCGTACGCATTGCGATTGCCGGTGGTGACGCCCGTATTGAACGCCTCTCGCCGAATCCCGGTCGGTTTCGCACGTTCGAGAGTTTCTGCTTGCAACGTGGCGACCTTGTTCGGATCGGAGCGGTCACGGACATGGCGATGACCTATCTTGCCGTCGAGGGCGGCTTTGACCTGCCCCTGGCCATGGGCAGCTTTTCCACCTACACCCGGGGAGCCTTCGGCGGCTTCAAGGGGCGGGCTCTTAAAACTGACGACGAACTTTCCCTGGTTCTACCAGCGGCACCGGATCGGGACGAATCGCGTTTCGCCGAGCGAGCGCTGCCCGGAGAGCTTCCCATTCGCATCATTCCCGGACCTCAGGACGACTACTTCAGTCCCGCAACATTACAGGCACTGGTCAGCAACGAATACACCGTCTCCACCGCCGTCGACCGCATGGGTATGCGCCTTCAAGGCCCTCCATTGGAACATGCGCGTGGCTTCAACATCACTTCTGACGGCACGGCACCCGGTTCAATCCAGGTACCCGGTGATGGTCTGCCGATCGTCCTCCTCGCGGACCGGCAGACCACCGGTGGTTACCCCAAGATCGGTTGCGTGATCTCGGCCGACCTGCCTACCCTGGCTCGACTGCGCCCCGGCAACAAAATCCGGTTTGCCCTGAGCACGCTCGAACAGGCCGCCGAGGCACGACGTGACCGAGACAACTGGTTTGCCATCTTTCGCACACAAATCCAGAGGACAGACGCATCTGGTATCATTGATGCTACCGCGCTCCAGACCGAGAACCTGGTCAGCGGGGTGGTTGGCCCGGATGATCCCACAGACTCTGGTAGATAGAAGATATCCCGACGGCAAGATGCCACAACAGACTCGCGTGATTGGGAATATCTGACTGACGGAACATTCGATGAAGTCACATGGTGTCGGCGCTTCTGTACTACGCAAGGAAGACGATCGTCACCTGCGTGGGCGCGGAAAATTTGTCGGCGATATTCAGCTGCCGGGCACCCGCCATGTCGCCTTCCTTCGGAGCCCTGCTGCTCACGGGCATCTGCGTTCTGTCTCGATCCCTGCCGAGTACCGGAAACAGGTGTTTGTTGCGGACGATCTTTTGGGTGTCTCCCCGATTCGGGCGCGTTCCAGCCTGCCTGGGTTCAAACCCTCGGATCAACCCGTGCTTGCGCACGACAAGGTCCGCCATGTCGGAGAACTGATCGCGATGTGTGTGGCCAACACGCGGGCTGAGGCTGAGGATATCGTTGACACGATCGGTGTCGAGATCGAAGAACTGCCGGTACTCAGTGACATGCTCGCCGCTCGCGAAGCAGATGCCACCCTGGTGCACGATGACTGGGGTGACAACGTATTCCTGACAACAGACTTTGATCAGGACCTCGATCCAATCATTGCGCGAGCCGCTGCCTCGGTCACCCGAACAATTCGGACCGCGCGACAGTCTATGAGCCCACTCGAAGGACGCGCTGTCCTTGCGAACTGGGACAGCAGGCTTGAACAACTCGTGGTCTATACCTCGACCCAGCAGCCCCATATCGTGCGCACCGGGCTTTCCGAATGTCTCGGCATCGAGCATGCCCAGATTCGGGTCGTCGCGCCTGATGTTGGTGGGGGCTTCGGCTACAAGGGCATTCTGCTCCCTGAAGAAATCTGCCTCGGCTGGGCGGCAAAAAAGCTGGGTTACCCGCTCAAATGGCTTGAAGATCGGCGCGAGAACCTCACGGCATCATCAAACTGCCGCGAGCACCACTACACGATAACAGCTTACGGTGACACCAAAGGCCGACTCATTGCCATCGATGCCGAGGCAACGGTCGACGCCGGCGCCTATTCCTCCTATCCGTTCTCCGCCTGCCTGGAAGCGGCCCAGGTAGTCAGCATTCTGCCTGGCCTGTATGACCTGGAAGGGTACCGATGCCGGACCTATGCCGTCGCCACCAACAAACCCCCCATCCTGCCCTACCGCGGCGTTGCCCGCTCAGGAGTCTGCACAGCACTGGAACTGATGGTCGATGCGCTGGCCCGCGAACTGGCCATGGAACCCGTCGAAGTGCGTTTCAAAAGTCTTGTCGGGCCCGAGCAAATGCCCTTTAACAACATCACCAACAAACATTTTGACAGCGGCAATTACCCCGAGTCGCTGCGCCAAGCGATTGCGGCAGTCGATCTCGCCTCCATCCGGAAACGCCAGCAACGCGGTGAACCTGACGGACGACAGATCGGAATCGGCTTTGCGATGTACTCGGAACAGGGGGCCCACGGCACTACCGTCTATGCCGGCTGGGGAATCCCGATGGTACCGGGTCACGAACAGTGCTCAGCCCGCCTGACCCCGGACGGGGGCCTGGAACTTCGCATTGGCGCCCATTCCCACGGACAGGGTCTGGAAACCACGCTGGCCCAGGTCGCGCACGAGGTTCTTGGCATCGGACTGGACCAGATACGGCTGATCCACGGCGACACCGCACTGACACCTTACTCGACTGGAACCTGGGGATCGCGCTCAATGGTAATGTCTGGTGGTGCGGTTGCCTGTGCATGTGATGAACTGGCAAGACGGGTGTTGCGCATTGGTGCCAATCTGCTGCAGTGTCCGGAGGAGGGTGTATCGCTGATAGACGGTGCTATCCACAGCGCCGACGGCAGCATCACGCTTGCCGAGGTCGCCCGCACCTGGTACCTCAAACCGCAGGACCTGGATAGCGGAGTTAATCCGGCTGGACTCGAAGTCACTGCGGGTTACAAACCCCAAAAGGATTCCGGGACTTTCAGTTACGCCACTCACGCGGCTGTTATCGCTGTGGACCCCCTGACTGGCGAACATGAATTACTGGATTACGTGATTGCCGAGGACGGTGGGATCCTGGTCAACCCGATGATTGTCGAAGGCCAGACCCTCGGCGGATTGGCCCAGGGTATTGGTACTGCCCTGTTCGAGGAAATGGCCTACAGCGCCGACGGTCAGCCGCAGGCATCTACCCTGTCGGATTATCTTTTGCCTGGTGCGTCCGAGGTCCCGGATCCAAGGATTATCCACCTTGAAACACCCTCACCTTATACCCGCTTTGGTGTCAAGGGTATTGGTGAAGGTGGCTGTATCGCCCCTCCGGGTGCAATCATCAATGCGATCAATGATGCACTTCACAATATCGGAGCAGAACTGTCGGTGTTACCGGTGACGCCAAGACGCATCGTGGAGGCCGTAAGCAAGGCGAGCAGCGCCTTGCCTGGCGAGTCGACAACATGAAACCAGTAGACTTCGACTACCAACAGACAAAAACTATCGACCAGGCGGTCACTCTCCTGGCCCAGTCGACGAACGCCCTGATTCTCGCCGGTGGCCAGACGCTCGGCCCGATGCTCAACCTGCGACTGGCTCAGCCAGAACTGCTGGTAGACATCACACGTATCGAAGAACTGGTCCGCGTTGAAGAATCGACGGACCATATCACGATCGGTGCATGCGTATCCCATGCCGCGGTCGAAGACCGGCGGGTCGCTGATCCAGGCCATGATTTTCTCGCCCGGGTCGCTGGCGGAATTGCCTACCGTGCCGTCCGGAACCGCGGCACACTCGGCGGCAGCATTGCCAACGCAGACCCGGCAGCGGATTGGGTGGCGTGCTTTTCTGCGCTTGGTGCCGAGATTCTGATCTCCAACACAAGCGGGCAACGGCGTGTTGGAATCGATGACTTTCTGGTCGGGGCAATGGAAACAACTCTTGGCCCAGGAGAACTCATTGACGGAATTCGCATAGCCCGGCTCGGCGCTTCAGCGCGTTGTGGGTACGCCAAGATTTCACGTAAACCCGGTGAATTCGCTGACGCCATTGCTGCAATCGTGCATGACCCCGACCATGGTCGGTGCCGTGCAGTTGTCGGGGGCACCGATGGATTGCCCCTACTGCTGGACAGCGACGCACTGGGCCTCGCTCGCACTGCAGTGCTTCCCGCTGTACTGGAAACTGACCTGATACGCGACCATCTGGCAGGATACATGCCAAGCCCGGATATTTATCGTCGAAACATTCAGTGTGCGGTCGTCCAACGTGCGCTGGCCGATGCACACGCGTTCTCGCCATGAACCCTGTTGAAGTGACAGTCAATGGGCGGCTCCACCGAAGCGCCGTGTCGCCACGCATGTCATTGGCAGATTTCCTGCGTGACGATATCGGCCTAACGGGTACCCATCTAGGCTGTGAGCATGGAATCTGCGGTGCCTGCACTGTGCTTATCGATGGCCAGATTTCCCGCTCCTGCATCACGTACGCCGTTAGCTGTGATGGTGCAACAGTTGATACCATCGAAGGGTTCGACGACGATCCTGTAATGACAGAGTTGCGACGGACATTCTCCGAGGAACACGCGCTCCAGTGTGGTTACTGTACGCCGGGTATGCTGATCACCGCTCGTGACATCCTCTCGCGACACAAAACCCTTACGCCGGCACAGATCCGGCACGAATTGAGCGGCAACCTTTGTCGCTGTACGGGCTATCGCGGAATCGTCCGGGCTATTGCACGGGTGGCCGAACTGCCTGTGGCTGCTGACCGGCAGCAGAACACACCCGGGTTCGGGCCGGCGCCGGGGGCCCGGGCTGGCGTGCGACAGACGGTATCAGTAGCAGCGGAGGCAGTTATTCAAGGTTCGACAACGCTGCCAGCAGTGGATTCAGTACCAGCAGGTTCAGCGGACATTACAGTCAGTGTGAGTGAAGCCAGCCAGTCCGACGGCTGGGTCACCATCGCCCAGACGTTCACATTACCCCACCCCAGGACCCGTGTGTGGCCGTTGCTCTCAAATCTCGAAGACGTCTGTGCGGCTTTGCCCGGGATAGAACTCGACGGACCGCCGGTCGACGGCGTGGTCAGTGGCAGTGCCTCGATCAAACTGGGTCCGATCCGACCGGTTTTCGCCTTCTCCGGCAGCCACGCGGTGGATGATCACAGTTACGCGTCGACCATTGAGGGCGAGGGATCCGACCGCCGGACCCACTCGCGGGTCAGGGCGCGTATCCAGAACCGTTTGATCGATCTTGACCAGAAGAGCACCCGGGTCGAAGTCGAGTTTGGATACACCATTACAGGTCCATTGGCCCAGTTTGGCCGCTCCAGCATTGTCCGTAATCTTGTCGCCCGGCTGGCGACTACCTTTGCCCAGAACGTGAACGCCACCTTGTCTGGCCAGCCTGCGGCCAGCGCAGCACCGGCCCGATTCTGGGACTGGCGGAAAAAGATCCTGACACCCCTGTGCCGATTCGCCGCCCTCTTCGGCGGACGACGCCCGCGCTAGATACCCAGCGGATTCTCCCAGCCCTGGCTGTGTATGGCACACCGGCAGCCACCTATTGACGACTTACCGCCCATGCGATAGCCTCATATATTAACTATAAGACCCGTGTGGAACACCTATGCTACGGCGGGCGTGCAGATGACCGCAGAAGACGTCCTCAAGTTGGCGCCGAACGTCCTCACCAACCGTCAACGAGAGTCATATCTCGAGAACGGCTATCTCCTCGTTGAAAACGCGGTAGACAGCACATGGCTGGCACGCCTTCGCGCCGCTACAGATGAGATGATCGAATGTTCCCGTCAAATCAGCGAATCAGATGCGACCTGGGACCTTGAGAAAGGACACAACGCAGACTCACCGAAGTTACGCCGCCTGTCGAGTCCGAATGACCACCACCCCGACTATTGGGCTTTTGCTTCCTCCACTTTGCTCCTCGACATCGTTGCCGACCTGATCGGGCCCAACATCAAGTTTCACCACTCAAAACTCAATTTCAAATGGTCCGGTGGCGGTGAAGAAGTCAAATGGCACCAGGACATCAGCTTCTGGCCACATACCAATTTCAGCCCGTGCACGCTAGGCCTGTACCTGTACGATTGTGATGACAACCAGGGCCCGCTCGGTGTCGTACAGAAGAGCCATGCCGGCCCGCTCTATGACCAGTACAATGACAACGGTGAGTGGGTGGGCTACCTTTCAAACGAAGACATGACAAGTATCGACCAGCGCGACATGATCTACCTACCCGGTCCCGCGGGGTCGCTGACCATCCACAACTGCCGCGCGATCCATGGCTCACAGATCAACCATTCGCCCCAGCCACGGCCACTGTTGCTGAACGTCTATTCCGCGGCCGATGCGATGCCATATACTCACAATCCGCTGTACTCGAAATACGCAGGCACCATCGTACGCGGCCAAGCGGCACAATGGGCTCGCCACGATCCTGGTCCTTGCCTGATTCCTCCCGACTGGTCTGGTGGATACACCTCAATATTCGCGCTGCAGCAGGAAGAACTCCACGGATCCGACTGAGCACTTCAGCGAAGCGAATTCATTAACAGGATCAAGTGAGCCAGGTGACTATTTCCCACAAACTCTCACAAGGAGTGTCCCGAGCATGTTAAGTGAGAAGCAGACAGCGTTCAGGCGGGAATACCGCTCTCGCATTGCCGGCTGGTACAACGGTTTCATTCACGTTGCAGTGATCTACATCATCGGTATCACGGCGATGTGGATATACATCCAGCACATCGACAACGTGCTGTGGTGGGAATGGTTGACGATCCCAGCAGTCGGTATGGGCTGCAATATTTTCGAGTGGTATTTACACCGTTACATCCTGCACCGGCCACTCAAATGGAGCGGTTTTCGGGCCATTTACGATCGTCACACCCTGAATCATCACCAGTTCTTTACCGACCAGGAAATGCGTTTTCGTGATCAGGCAGACTGGCGGGTGACTTTCTTTCCCCCGTACGCGCTGGTTGTCTTCATCCTGATCTCGGTTCCCGGCACGGCCGTGCTTGGCTTTCTGGTAACTCCAAACGTCGGCTGGCTTTTTATCTGCACCACAACCAGCACCTATCTGATCTACGAATTCATGCATTTCTGCTGCCACGTCGATGAAAACTGGTTCGTCCGCTATTGTCCTTTCGTCAACACACTGCGACGTCACCACACAGCGCATCACAATTCACGGCTCATGATGGAAAAGAACATGAACCTGACATTCCCCATCGCAGATTGGTTGTTCGGCACCTCCGATCTCGACTGCGGACTGATTGGGCACCTGTTCAACGGCTACGGTACGAAACACGTCAAGCAGAACCTCAAGGGCAAGCCGATGTCGCCAGACGAAGCCGCTGCGACACCAATACCTGCGGACTGACAACACTCCGATGCCCAGCAACATCAAACTGATTCTGTCCCTGGTCGTCGCTCTTGTCGGGCTGGCGGCCTATCTGCTGGAGCGGGGCTTGGGCAATCCGACGGTTGGTCTGATTGCAGGCCTTCTTGCGGTGTTCATGATCCTGTCAATGTGGATCTTTCCCGAGGCGCGTCGAAAGCCAAAACAATAACCGTAGACAAGACCACCAGACCTGTCTGGCCAAGCCTACGGGCTGTCAGCGTGTCCTGGCTCAGGAAGATTGGATGGTGCGATCCAGTACCCAGTTGGCGATAGCGTGCACACCAGGCTCATAGAAAGATAATCGGCCGGGCCGGCTGCTTCTAGAATTGAGTCCTTGCTGCTGGCATTCAGCTATTGCATTGTCTTCGGCAAGTGCTTTGTCCCAGCGCGCAAAGTATTTCAGTACCTCCTGGTCGAAATCCCCCCGGACAGTGGTCGAGCGGGGAAAGCACGAGCCGATGACTACAGTCGTGCGGTCCACTGCCTGTGGAAGGAGCTGCAGCCACCACATGCAGTCCTGATGGGTGGCAAAGAAGGTGCCCGGATAAATCACTGAAAAGTAGGTCCCTTTGGCTGCCAGGCCAGTCAGATTTTCGATATGGGGCAGGCTGGTACTGTCTTCTGGTAGCACAGCAACAGTGTCCGCCGCCTCGAGGTGAATCGCCGCCCATTGGCCCGTGGTAGCGACGGGGATGCAGTCCTGGTTGCCAATCGAGCCTCTGTGCACGGTGGCAGTATGGTAGTCTTCCATCGCATTCTCGATGTAGAGCTTCCAATTGCACTTGAGGTCGTAACTTTTACGCCGAACACAGAGCATCTCGGCAAACCGGTATGACGCGTACTGCTCAGTCATGTCACCCAGGTGTTCTTCAAGCGATATGACGTCGCTGGCAAAGGAGACAAACAGGAACCCGGCCCAGGTATCAGTCCGTAGAGGCATCA
>CAZVVN010000096.1:0-9993 GCA_964630665.1 uncultured Acidiferrobacteraceae bacterium
CGACATTCCCAAGGTAAAATAATGAACCGATCATGGCAGCAACTGCAAGCGTGCCAAACAGGATTCTGACCGGGAGACCAGTGTCACTGTCAATGTCTGGCAGCATCGAGCCGACAACAACAAGCAAAAAGATTAACGGAGCAAAAATAATTGACGTCCAAGCAATTACAACAAGTACCGCAGAAACAACAACTGCTGTCAGTAGACCGAATGAAATGTGCGCCTTGAAACTTGCCATCTCATCCATGATCCATATTTGATTGAACTTAAGCCTTCCTGCGCGAATTCTTGATCCGTCAATTGAAATTTCATCAATCGTGGTTTTCTTAATCAATCAATTTAGTCACACAAATGAGATTTTGAATGGTCTTGAATTACATCCTTTCGGGGTTGACGGACCATAACTTTAGGAACACTTTCCAAAACAAATTGTTACTGGATCAGGTAGAAAATCAGACAGCCGACTATAACAACTGTAACCAGAACAAGCGCAAGTTTGGCGAGGAAATTAACATTTCCTTTGGGAATTCGGTAGACAATCTGACCTGCCCCCACCAACTGGTTCAGTTTGAATGTTAGTGCATGACCGGCCTTGGGTCTATTGGGATGATGGCCTCCGGGGCTGGCGGGCGTAGAGCGCTGTTTCAATTCGGTCAGCACATGCGTCATCATCTATGAGGTGACGGGCGTTTGACCAGTGGTTTGCCAGTGAGTACGTACAATTATTGAGAATAGATACATAGCCGATTGTCTCCTGTAGCCACATGGGTAAAGTGTTAGCATCATCATGTAGAACCGCGCGGTAGAGAATGACATGTCCGCGCATGGTGTTTGGCCTTAATGTGTGCACTCGTATGACATTATCTACCGTGCCATGTGGAGTCCGGACGAGTTTGAGAATGTCGAGCAGTTCTTTATCGGCTTCCTCATCCGAAATCATCTTCGTCCAAGCTGACATTAATATTCTCCTTTAGTGATGATTGACTGTCCCCCATTTGCCTCTCCCACAACTGGAACGTAATGCTTCCCCTGTTCAGCCCGGTTTGAAGATATGGATTGTGGTGTAACTCGTTGCTCGGCTGCCGAGATCGATCTTTTCAGGAAATACTCCAGATTGATCTATACAAAGACGGCTGTTGAACGTTAATCTAAAACTCGTCGTTTAATGTGTTCACGATATTAAAAGGCAAAGCGTTGTATGGCGGAATCAATCCCAAGACGCAAGCTCGCAGCTATTCTGGCTGCCGATGTGGTGGGTTTCAGCCATATGATGGGTGAGAACGAAGACCGCACTCTTCGAAACTTAAAGACCGGCCGGAGTGTTATCGATGAGGCTATTGCCAGACACCACGGGCGAATCTTTGGCAGCGCTGGCGATTCAGTAATCGCCGAGTTTGCCAGCCCGGTCGATGCAATTGTGGCAGCAGTGGCGTTTCAAGACAGCCTTCGGGGCCATAACGAAAAGATGGACCCGGAGGAACAGATGCAGTTCCGGGTGGGACTCAACCTCGGTGATGTGATCGTCGAGGGTGACAATCTTTACGGCGATGGGGTGAACGTGGCGGCGCGACTTGAGGCGACGGCGGAACCGGGTGGTATTGCTTTGTCTGGTAAGTTTCACGAGGAGGTCTGCAGGAAGCTTGATCTGAGCTTTGTCAACACGGGCGAGCAGGAGATGAAGAATATCGCCGCCCCGGTACCCACTTTCAAAGTTGAGATGGGCACTGCTGCCAAGGTGCTGGAGGCTTTCGAGAACGCCGTAGCGGCGGAATCTCAGGCTATTGCCGGGGCAGGGGTGTCTTCTGAATCATCATCCGCGGGGGATTCCAAGGTGCCGGCTATTGCGGTGCTGCCCTTTGCCAACATGAGCGGGGATGCTGAGCAGGAGTTTTTCGCTGATGGCATCACCGAGGACATCATAACCAATCTCTCCCTGTGGCGTACCTTTCCAGTGATCTCTAGGAACTCCAGTTTCGCCTACCGGAGTCAGTCTTTGAACCTCAGGGAGGTCGCAACCGAACTTGGTTCGCGCTACATCGTGCAGGGCAGTGTGCGCAAGGGTGGTAACCGGGTGCGCATCACAGCACAACTAATTGACGGGGAGGAGGACCATCACCTTTGGTCGGAAAAGCTGGACCGCACAATGGAGGATATCTTTGATGTGCAGGACGAGGTCTCCGAAGCGATTGCCCGGCGGGTAGCGCCTTCGGTGACCGGGTACGAGCAGAACCGGCTCATCCGCAAGCATCCGGAGAATCTCAGTGCATGGGAGGAGTACTTGCAAGGTTTACGTTGCTATCATGAACGGCAGCGCACGGATTTTGAGGACCCTGTACTGGCCAAGGCGCGCCAGCACTTTGAAAAGGCCATCAAACTGGACGCCACTCTTTCAGATGCCCATTCCCATCTCGCGTTTTGCAGCTTCTGGGAACTTGTTCATCGAATCACCAAAGATGGCAAGCAGACACTGAATTCGATGTTGGATCATGCACACCAGGCCCAAGCACTGAATCCTGAGGATCCGTTAGCGTTGGGAGCAATTGCCAGTTACAACATGTTTCGTGGAGATCATGCGACATCACGGGACTATGCAAAACAAGCGATAGGTTTCAATCCCAGCTATGCTCTCAACTATTGGCGCCTTTCATTGGCCCAGGCTCATTATGGGGAGTTTCGGGAAGCAGAAAGCAGTGCGCTCAAAACCTTCGAGCTCAGCCCGGTTGATCCCGAACTGGGGGACTTTTATACCGGCCTGTTCCTGTCCTATCTAGGCCAAGGTGAGTATGAAAAGGCCTCGCAGGCGATGGAGAAGACCATACAACATTATCCGGATAGGGGTTCTGTTTTGGGTATACGGGCCGCGATTCTAGGGCACCTGGAACGCAGTTCTGAAGCCAAGGCGGCACTGGACCGTTACCTTGAGTTGCGACCCAACCTCAAGACGCGTGATGACTACCGCAATAGTTTTCTCCCGAACTCTGTGCTCGCTGACCCCATCATCGAGGGCCTTGTCAAAGCAGGTTGGAACCCGGAAGAGTGAGCCACCAGAATTAAGTCTTGCAATGCAGTCATTCAATAAACGCAAACCAATTGATTGCTCATCAGGCATGAATAATGATTGGAGTCCCTCAAAAGAATTATTCATAACGGGTGTTTACGTCTCCTCTCCTCTACCCGGTGATCCTACAATAGCCTCTCCTGTCGATCCGACCCCCTGTGGTTGTGGACCCCCGTTGCATCATCAACTTCGAAAGAGAAACTCGGCGTGAAGGCTTCCGATCTGTTTGTTCGCTGCCTCGAGCAGGAGGGTGTGGAGTACATCTTTGGTGTGCCCGGCGAAGAGAATGCAGACATCATGATGTCGTTGTTGGATTCATCAATCGAATTCGTCGTCTGTCGGCACGAGCAGGGAGCGGCATTCATTGCTGACGTCTACGGCCGCTTGACTGGTAAGCCGGGAGTGTGTCTGGGCACGCTGGGTCCGGGAGCAACTAACCTGTTAACGGGAGTGGCTGATGCCAACATGGACCGAGCTCCTCTGATCGCTTTGACCGGTCAAGGGTCTACCTCCCGCCTGCACAAGGAATCCCATCAGGCGATGGACGTCGTGTCGATGTTCCGTCCGGTCGTCAAGTGGACAACCACAATCGCCAATGCCGACACAATTCCGGAGATCATTCGTAAGGCCTTTCACCTGGCCCAGGTCGAGAAACCCGGGGCCGTCCATATCGAGTTGCCTGAGGACATCGCTAGACACCGTTCGCTGATCAGCCCGCTAGTCCCGGCATCGTCGGTTCAACCAGAGCCGAATGCTGGCGAGATCGCTAAGGCGGCCACGTTGCTGAGAGGGGCCGAATTTCCAGTGATCCTGGCTGGTAACGGTGTGCTGAGAGCTCAGGCCACCGGTCGGTTGATCGAGCTGAGTGAGTCGACCGGGATACCGGTGACCAACACGTTCATGGGTAAGGGTGCGATTCCCGCGTCGCACCCCAATTGCTTGTTCACTGTAGGACTTCAGGCGCGGGATGTGGTGGCGCTAGCAATCGAGGAGGCTGACATCGTACTGGCCGTCGGCTATGACTTGGTCGAGTACCACCCGAAATTATGGAATCGGGGGCGACCCAAACAGGTGATCAATATCGATGCAGCGGTCGCTGAGGTCGATGCCCATTTTGCGCCGGAGGTCGACATTCCAGGAGATATCACGGCAGCACTTAAGGCCCTCGCGGAAGAGATCGGGGACCAAGTGTTGGTGAAACGCGAGCAGTACCTATCCTACCGTGAAACGATGCAACAGGAGTTCGAACAATACGCCGAGGATGCCGGGTTCCCGGTCAAGCCACAGCGAATCCTTTCAGACGTCCGTAAAGCGCTCGGGCCAGACGACATCCTTCTGTCTGATGTCGGAGCCCATAAAATGTGGATCGGACGTTATTACCAGTGTGAAGGGCCCAACACCTGTTTGATCTCGAACGGTTTCTGTTCGATGGGGTTCGCCCTTCCCGGTGCGATCGGGGCGAAGTTGAGCTGCCCCGATCGCAGAGTATTGGCGATCTGTGGTGACGGTGGCTTCATGATGAACGTTCAGGACCTGGAGACGGCCGTGCGGCTGAAGCTACCCATGGTGATACTGATCTGGACCGATTCTCAGTACGGACTGATTCGCTGGAAGCAGGAGGCCCAGTTTGGGAAGAACTCGCACATCGACTTCCAGAACCCGGACTTCGTGAAGCTTGCCGAAGCCTTCGGTGCGATTGGAAAGAGGGTCAAATCGGCCGACCAGTTGCCGGGGGTTCTGAGCGAGGCGCTTGAGGCCGACGACGTGGTTGTTATCGACTGCCCTGTTGATTACGACGAGAACATGAAGTTGTCACGGCGGTTGGGGGAGATTCCCACCGCGACACGCTTGAATTGGTTGAAGCAGACCGACCTGTTTTCCGGATGTGGCAGTGACAGCCTGGAGGTTATCTCCAGCTTCATGGAGGAACGATCGTATCTGGCGAGTGAGCTAATCTGCGAGAAAGGAGTTGTTAGCAGCGAAGTGTTTTTGCTGGTCGACGGTCAGGCCGTTGTTCACACGTCCGAGGATGGGCAGGTTGACCAGGTCTCACTCGAGCCTGGGGCATGCTTTGGTGAGATGGCAATCCTAGCGGACCAGCCACGATCAGCGACGGTTGTCGCTGGCAAAAATGGAGCCCAGACGCTGGTGCTCGACGGCAGAGTGTTTCGAGAAGCGCTGCTCAAGCAACCGACGATCGGGATGGAACTGCTCAAAACGCTCTCAAAGCGGTTGACCCAACTGGTTTCGTAAGTGTGAGGTGGAAGTGCTGTTTCAGCGGCTCTGATGTGTGTCAGTCAGAGACAGGCTCGATGATTCGGGGATATACAGTCAGCAAGGACGCCTCACGGCTCGAATTCGACCTTTCTGATGGATTCGTGAAATAGACTAGAGCCCACAGTAGCTTCGTTATATTCGGCGGGGCATCATAGGCTGCCCGATTGTCGAAGTTGCGGAATCAGATCTGCCGCTATCGTTTCTAACACCCCAAACTGCTCGGGTCGGGGCTGATCGATGATGAACTCGTTGATGCCGGACTCGTGGTACCGGCCTATGACTTCCTCAAATGCACCGACACTCTCCCATGGGTCGGGCAGTCCTTGAGCGGCCATCTTTGACATCCATCCGTACCATGACCGCCGGATCTGAGTTGGGTCGCGCCCTATGGCTGCGCAATGCTCGTTGAGTATCGAGTTGCGCTCGCGCATCTCTTCGATTGACCCCGACGAATTCCAGGTGTCGGCGAACTCAGCACAGACACGAAGCATTAGTTTTTTGTGTGCGGCGAGCGTCAGCGGCGGCCTCGGCTTCTGCACCGGGGCTGGCCGCACGTATGCTCCCGCGAGCTGGTAGTAACGCCCTTGGAAAGTCGTGGTTTCATTGCGAAGCAGGCTGTCAACGATCTGTACTGCCTCGTGAAACGCGCGGCGGCGATCACCGGGCGGTGGAAGTGGTATACCGAAACGTGCGTGTTCTCCCTCCTGGTAACCAGCTCCAATGCCAAGTTCCAGTCGGCCGTTGGAAATGTGATCGACGGTGAGCGCCTGCTGTGCGAGCAGCGCTGGATGCCTGAACGTGTTGCAACTCACGAGTACGCCTATGCGAATGCGCTTCGTTTGTGCTGCGAGCCCTGCCAGTAGCGTCCAGCCCTCAAAGTAGGGACTGTCTGGATCGCTGGTCTGGTTGAAGTGATCGCAGTCCCAGACGCTATCGAATCCGAGTTCCTCAAAATATTGCCAGCGCTCGACCAGAGTATCAAAACTGAGATTCTGATCAGTGCAGAGACCGAAATATAACTTTTGATTGGTACTGTTCATCGTTCGGCCTCCTGTCTTATTTCAATGGTTGGGATACTCGATGCCGGGTGGGCCGCGACAGAAAGCGGCTTTGGGCAGAAGTCACTCTCCCGCTGTCGTCAGGGCTGGTTCGTGAACCACCACTCGATCTTAACTTGGGTTGGTCGTGTTCGGGTCATCTTACTGCCGCCTCCAAAGCTGCTGACACCCTTTTAGAAAGACTTTTATTCTCCTTAGCGCGTGTCAGAATTTTTCGGGATTCATTATATTTCTCAGATCGACCACACTCGCATTTTTCCTGCTCCTCTTGACAGTGGGGAGGAGTATGAACGATAAGCGGCTCATGTGATCGGCGAAAAAATAGGTTCAGCGATACCGGCACAGTAGTGCCCCCTGAACGCTTAATCGGCCTCGATTACAACCTGGATGTCTCCAGGATCTACCGCAAGATCGATACCTGCTCTTTCCTGTTGCAAGAGCATGGCAACGCGGGAATCTCGATTACCCCAGCCTCGACCCAGAGCCTCGCTCATTTCCGCGAGGGTCAGGTTGATCAGGCGCATGGGCACATCGAATTCACGCCCCAGCTCTGCTGCCAGCGATACATCCTTGTGGGCCAGGCGCAGGGCAAAATCAGGCGGGTCGTATTGATTGATCAGATAATGTTCTGACAGGCTGTCGAAGGTCCGCTGTCGTCCCCGGGCGCCTTGGCGAACGGCCTCAAACAAAGCCAGAGGTTCGACGCCTGCCTTGACGCCGACAGAGAATACTTCCGCCATGATCGTCTGAATGGCATAGCCAGCGGCATTGTGCACCAGCTTGGCGACGGCGCCGGCCCCGATGGGACCGATATAGCGGACCTGATCTCCCAGGGCGTCCAGGGCCTTGCGGTTTGTGGTAAATACTTCCTTCTCACCACCAACCCAGATTGCCAGTTTGCCTGAGGCCGCACCCTTAGGCCCACCGCTGACTGGAGCATCAAGGCAATGTAGACCCTTGCGGGCAAAGACCTGGTGGATATGGCGGACGACGGTGGGGGAGTTGGTGGAAAGATCAAACAAAACCGAGTCCGGTGCCATGCCGGCAATCAGGCCGTCGACCTCGTCCAGTGCCACCGCCTCGACCTCGGGCGGCCCGGGCAGCGAGGTCAAGATCACATCCGAAGCTGCTGCGAGCTCCCGTGGTGTATCGGCCCAATCGGCACCCGCCGCCAGATGCGGTTCGGCGATCTGGCGATGAATGTCATGCACGGTGAGCCCCATTCCAGCCTTTATAAGATTTGTGGCAAAACTGGCACCCATAGTACCCAGGCCAATCAATCCAATCTTGGTCATCTGTTCGGTCCTCAATTCAAGTCGTCGAATATCCTTAAGGGCGATTCGGATAGTAACAGTAAGCGATGCTCTTACTTGTCAGTCATTTCCGGGCCGAGCACGGGCAAAGGTCAGTACCACCCAAACTCTGGCGCAGGTATAGTCGTGGGGCATGAGTGATTACTGGTATAAACAGATCTGATATTTAATTTGATGGTTTAACACGTGCTGGGTATAGCGAGGTCCTATTGATGGAGAAAACCACTTGTCAGATTGCGGAGTGGATTGCAGGTTTTGATGCCAGCGAGATTCGAGAAGAAGCTCTCTCCCGGGCCAAGCATGCCGTTCTTGACTGGACCGGAGTTGCCATTGCTGGAGCGCGGGAACCGCTGGTGGATATCCTGGTTGCCGATGCCCTGGATAACGGTGAAACCGGGGAGTGCGCTCTACTCGGTAGAGCGGAAACGGTCGCTCCAGCCAGCGCTGCTCTTATCAATGGCGCAGCGTCTCACGCGCTGGACTTCGATGATGTCAATCGCCAACTGCACGGCCATCCCAGTGTTGCCGTGTTACCTGCGGTGTTGACCTTGGCCGAACAACACCGAGCCAGCGGCCGCGAACTGCTCGATGCATTCATTGTTGGCTACCAGGTGGCCTGCACAGTCGGTGAGATGATAGAACCGGATCACTACCTGGCGGGCTGGCATTCGACTGGTACGGCCGGTACCTTCGGAGCGGCTGCAGGTGCAGCGAGATTGCTTGGCCTCGATGCCCGGCAGTGTGCGCATGCTCTGGGCCTTGCGGCGACTCAGGCAGCAGGCCTCAAGGCGATGTTCGGCACCATGGCGAAACCACTGCATGCCGGCAAAGCCGCGATGAATGGTTTGCTGGCAGCACGCTGGGCGGCCCGAGGCTTTAACGCCAATCCGGATGCCATTGAGGCACACCAGGGCTTCGCACATACGCAGACGACGAGCTTTTCGGCTTCCCTGCTCCCAGGCGCCAGCCATGAGCGCCTCGCCGTCGAAGCGGGTTTGTACAAATATCATGCTGCCTGTTACCTTACCCATGCGAGTCTTGAAGCTGTCCGGAGCATCGTCACTGCCAATGGGTTCAGGCCCGACGAGGTCGCCCGCATTGAGGTCAGCGTTCTGCCGTCACTGCACGACGTCTGCGACATTGCTGCGCCAGCATCTGGGCTGGAGGTTAAATTCTCTATTCGACATCTGGTAGCGATGGCGATTGCCGGCGTTGATACGGGAGCTCTGGGTTCCTATTCAGACGAGACGGCACGGCGTAGCGATCTGATCACTCTTCGCGAGCGTGTTGAACTGATCGACGACGACCTGCCCAATCCCAACTGTGCCAGGGTGGTGATCAAGACAGATAAGGGGAAACGCCTCGAAAAATTTGCCGATGTCAGCGAACCTTGTTCGGATACCCCAGTTCAATGGAACAAACTGACTGACAAGTTTCGCCGACTGGTCGGGCCGGTGCTTGGCGATGAGCACGCCCAAGGGCAGGCCGATGCCATAGGAAGGCTGGATGAAGCGCCAGCCGCATTTAAGCTTGGCACTCTCGGCCTAAAAGAGGCAAAGGATTAGGAATAGGCGCTACCTGGGTAGCGTCTCTGTAAGGCCTGTTTCACCCACAGGAGGAAAATGAATGAAGCTGCTGAATTCCTTTGGACCCAATCCGCGCATGGTACGCATGTTTATCAGCGAAAAGGGGATCGAGCTGGAATCCCTGGAGCATGATCTCATGGGGGGAGAGAACCGCAAGCCCCCTTATACCGACAAGAATCCGGGTGGGCAGATGCCGGCTCTGGAACTTGATGACGGCTTGGTTTTAGCGGAGACAGTGGTGATTTGCGACTACTTGGAGGAACTGCATCCCAGCCCTGCCCTGGTGGGCAGCACTGCACAGGAGCGAGCAGAAACGCGGATGTGGACACGTCGCATCGAGCAGAAAATTACCGAAAACATGTACAACGGATATCGGTATTCCGAAGGCCTGGAGCGGTTCAAGGATCGGATGCGCTGCCTGCCAGAGGCAGCGGACGGTTTGAAAGCAGCCGCTCAGGACGGCCTAGCGTGGTTGGATGCGCTGATGGACGGTAAGCAATACGTGTGCGGTGACCGCGTGACGATAGCTGACCTCGTGCTCTATTGCTGTACGGATTTCACCGCTGGGGTTGGCCAGAGTATCGACCCGAGCTTGCGGAACATCAGCGCGTGGTTCGCACGAATAGATACACGTCCAAGTGCTAAAGCGAGCTTGCATCCGGCTGCAGAGCAGGTGGGAAGAAAGGGCTGACGCGCTCTTC
>CAZVVN010000097.1:0-9472 GCA_964630665.1 uncultured Acidiferrobacteraceae bacterium
TCGATACGATCCAGAAGCGGGCCTGAAATACGCCGGTGGTACCGCGACAGGAGGTCGGAGGAACATCGACACCGCCCTGATGGATCACCCGCGTAGCCACACGGGCAGGGGTTCATGGCTGCGACCAGCTGGAAGCGGCTGGGATACACAACGCTGCGACTGGCCCTGGCAACAGTGATCGACCCGGCTTCCATGGGCTCGCGTAGCTGGTCGAGTACCCGCCGGTCAAACTCCGTCAGCTCATCGAGAAACAGCACGCCGTTGTGGGCCAGCGAGATGTCTCCCGGCATTGCACGGCTGCCACCACCGACCAGCGCAACAGCCGATGCGCTGTGGTGGGGGGACCTGAAAGGCCGCGTGCGCCAGTGCCGTGAGTCGAATCCAGCCCTGGAGACGGAATAGATACAGGCCGTTTCCAATGCCTCTGCCTCCGTCATGGGCGGCAGAAGGCCGGGCAAACGCTGTGCCAGCATGGTCTTGCCGCAACCCGGTGGACCGATCAGAAGCAGATCGTGACCACCCGCTGATGCCAGTTCCACCGCCCGGCGGCCCAGGTGCTGGCCCCGGACATCACAGAGATCGGGCCCGCCCGTACCGCCAGGTTGGAAAGGCACTGGCTTTTCGTAAACCAGGGTCTCCTTCCCCGACAGATAGGCGGTCAGTTCAGCCAGGTGTTCAGCCGGCAAGAAGGTGGCACCGGCAACAAGAGCTGCTTCTTGAGCGTTGCCGGCAGGTAGGACCAACGTTCGACCTCGACTGGCAGCAGCGAGCGTTGCGGCGAGCATACCGTGAACCGGGCGCAGTTCACCACTCAGACCGAGTTCGCCGAAGCATTCGAGTTCATCAAGACACGCTGGAGGCAGCTGTTCTGAAGCTGCCAGGATACCGAGCGCGATCGGCAGATCGAAACGCCCTCCCTCTTTGGGCAGATCGGCCGGTGCCAGGTTGACTGTGATCCGTCTGGCCGGAAAGTCGAAAC
Source organism: uncultured Acidiferrobacteraceae bacterium (assembly GCA_964630665.1). Taxonomy (GTDB): domain Bacteria; phylum Pseudomonadota; class Gammaproteobacteria; order Arenicellales; family UBA868; genus UBA9619. The sequence goes on from CAZVVN010000097.1 coordinate 980, forward strand.
CTGAATTCAACAGTGCACTTCTGACCCGTTCACGGCTTTCACGCACTGCGGCTTCGGGCAGTCCAACAATTGAAAACGACGGCAGCCCGTTAGACAGGTGCACCTCAACGCCAACCTCCGGGGCAGCGAGACCATTGCCTGCCCTGCTGCGGACAATTGCCAACGACATCTTTTCGCCTGATTCAAATAGCAGGCATACAGGCTACTCTTTACGCTGAATCAGAGTCTGTGAAGAACCTCACAGAAAAGCCACCGCGCAAAACAGCGCCGCGGGTCAAGAAGCTAATTTATTGTAACTCGTCGATCGATTTTCGGTTATCGACCAGTTATCCAGAACGGAGCTTCACCGTTGAGTGATCACATACTTTGCAGCATCAATCGTGGCAGAAACGTCACGATACCTGGAAACGCAATGAACAACCCGACCGTAGCGACATCTGCAACGAAGAACGGCCCGATACCTCTGAAGACATCAGTTAATGGAATGTCAGGACGCACACCGTTGACGACGAAACAGTTCAACCCGATCGGTGGTGTGACCAGGCAGATCTCAGCCATCTTGACCACAATGATGCCGAACCAGATCGGATCATAACCAAGACCAATAATAGCGGGATACACCACCGGCAGGGTCAGTAGCAGCATGCCGATAGCATCCATGAACATCCCGAGAACCATGTAGCCCAGAAGAATCATAATGACGATCAGCACAGGTGGCATGTCGAGGCTGCTGACAAAACTGGCAAATGCATCCGGCAGTCCAGCGAAGCCCAGGAATCGGACAAATATGAGTACACCCCAGATGATCGAGAAAATCATCGCGGTCAGCTTGGCGGTTTCGAACAGGGCGTTCTTGAATGTCGTGAACTTCATGCCGCGGATCAAAGCAAACACCAGTACGACGAACGCGCCCAGTGCACCTGCTTCGGTCGGTGTCGCCCAGCCGCCATAGATAGCAGTGAATATGATCACGATCACGGCCACAATTGGCGCGGTCCCCGGCAGCGCCCTAAAACGCTCTGACCAGGGGTAGCGTTGCGTAGGCGGCGCTAATTTAGGGTTCAGCATGACCCGTCCTGAAATCAGCAAGGCATAGATCACCGCCGAGATGATGCCGGGTATGAAGCCAGCGAGCAGCAACTGGCCGACCGACTCTTCGACGATAATGGCATAGATCACCAGAATCGCGCTGGGCGGAATCAGCGATGCCAGCGTTCCACCGGCTGCAACGACGCCTGCCGCCAGCCGCTTGTCGTAACCATTCTTCAGCATCTCCGGAATGGCAACACGGGAAAACACAGCTGCGGTCGCGGTGGACGCTCCGGAGACTGCAGCGAAACCGGCTGTCGCAAACACCGTGGCGATCGCCAGCCCGCCCGGCGCCTGGCTGCACCACTTGCGGGCCGCATCGAAGACAGCCTGGGTCAGGCCGGCATGAAACGCCAGGTACCCGATCAGGATAAACATCGGCAGCACGGAAAGCGTGAACGAGGAGATCTTTGAATGAGGTACGGTTCCGGCCATACCAGTGCCGGCTTCCCAGCCGATGATCGCGACCAGCCCGAGCATACCGATAACAGCCGCAGCGATGAACACCCGCACACCGAGAAACACCAGAAACACCAGCACGGCAGAAAAAACCAGACCTATCGTAAACGGTTCAACGTCGGTGAAAAGTGCAGCCAGCGGAATTTCGACATATTGGCCGAAATAATGATAAAGCCCTTCCGAAAGTGTCACGAGGGCGACTCCGTACTTTCACCGAAGGCATCCTGTATTTCTTTCTTAGCCTCCTCGGACACTTTCAGGATTACCGGAACAGCAACTGCGGAGCGTGACGGGTCCCAGAAGAGCCTGAAGTATCCGAACAAATGCAGCAGCAAGCGCAGCCACAAAGATACGAAAGCAATCGGGATCACCAGTTTCGCCGGCCACACCGGCAGGTCCGCATTGATCGTCGAATCGCCGATTTCGTAGGCCCGCAGAAAATGATCAAAGCTGGTAAAAATCAGAATACCGATGATGAAAAGACCAATGACCATGCCCACCACTTCGACCAGCCAGAGCAGACGGCGGCGAAAACTGGAGATGATCAACTCCATACGCACGTGACCACCTTCGCGCTGACAGTAAGCCACGCCGATAAAGGCAAAAAGCACCATGATCTGCTCGACCCAGTCGATGTAACCGAAAATGGGTGCATTAAAGATCTTGCGCCCCACGACCTGCACCACGGCGAATAGCATCAACACGGTTATGCTGAGTGCTGAAACGGCGTTCAGCAGATTTTCAACGTGAGCATAGAGACGACTTGGCAGTTCGATCCACACCCGGTCAGGGTTCGCCTGTGTTTTCCCGATCATGGCTAAAGAAAAGTAGGTGTTGGCAGGTCAAAGTGCCAGGCTCCGGATGCCGAAGTATCCGGAGCCTGGCGGGTTTCAAACACTGCTACCCAGTAATTAGAATCAACCTCCAGCAGTATTCAGGATCAAGTCCAGCAGTTCCTGTGCGGGCACACCTTTTTCGGATGCGCTCTTGACCCAATCATCCCAGACCGGTTTGGCACCGATCTTGCGGAATTCATCGAGTTCCTCTGCGGTATAACGAATCTCCTGCATAGAGGCACGAAATGCGGGCAGGTTCTTGGCATCCGCCGCCCTGTAACCGGCTTTCAAAGCCGCATAGGCGGTCGGTTTTGCAGCGATGAGGAGGTCCTGATAGGCAGTCGGCAATTTATCCCAGGCCTTGGTATTCATCACGTAGGGACAGGTCACCGCACCGGGCGACATGTTGCCGGTGAACCACTTCGAAATCTCATTCACTTTATACGCCGCATGTGCGTAGGTAAACGGCCAGGAGACGGCATCCACCGCGCCCCTTTCGAGCAACTGGTAGGTCTCGGTCGCAGGCACTGTTGTCGGTACCGCACCGATTTTCTTCATTGCTTTGCCGATACCACCCAGGGCACGGACACGCTTACCATCCCAATCAGCCAGGGTCAGGGGCGGATCACCGACACCCATAAATTCATACTGCGGCAGTATCCCGGTAAACAGATGTTTTGCGTTCCATTTTGCCAGGTCCTTGATGACCTCTGGGTGCTGAAAAAAGGCTTCTGTCACCTTCTCCTGCACATCAAGATCACCGATCGGCAGGAACGGCAGATCCGAGGCACTCAATGTCGGTGTTTTGTCCGGATGGTATGAGGCACAGAACACGGCCATCTGAAACGCACCCAGTTTGATTCCATCCAGGTTTTCCTTCGGTTTTGACAGGCCGCCGTAGTGGACCTTGATGGTAAAGTTACCGCCACTCTTACTAGAGACCTCCTCCGCCATCGCCTCGATGCCCTTGGTCCACGCTCTGGGCTTGCCCCACAGCGACATGTTCCAGGTGACCTTATCCGCCGCCATTAACGGCCCTGTACCCAGCAACAGCGCGACACCTGTAGCGAGAGCTGGTACCAGCTTACTTTTCAGTGTGAACATCGGATTTCCTCCTTCAGTCCTGTGTTGTTCGGCCAATACGAGCGGGGTACTGACAGTGGAAAACCCACAGATACCGCTCGTTCGCCCGTACTGTATCCCGGATTGATCTTCCGGTTAACAGTCTTATACACCGAGCGCGATCCATGTGACAATCGGGGCACTGTTGAGCATTTGGCAAACCTCGGCTCCGGGAGTTGTTTTTCAAGCGGGCAATAGAGATGTGATATATCTGAATGATCCCCCTTTTTTGTCATGCATCCCCGAAGCTTAAGTGGCATGTGCCGCTTTTTTCCGATAAACCCTTTGGCTGAATCTTAAGATTCACGCGCGACGACGGGAGATTTAGAAGATGACAATCGACTATAAGCATCTACTTTCGCTCCAATCCGCTGGACACACCACCTGTTATAGCGACCGGGAATCAATGCTTTATGCACTGTCTATCGGCATGGGCAAAGACCCGTTGGCAAGCAACGAACTTGATTACGTCTTTGAACGCAATCCGCTGAAGACGGTACCAACGATGGCTTCAGTACTGGCACCGATTCCACTGCTGAAGGACTGCGGCTACGACTACACAAAAGTGCTCCATGCCGAGCAGCACCTGGTGCTTCACAGGCCCCTGCCCCAGGATAGCGAACTGATCGCAGATGCCCGGGTAATTGAGGCCTATGACAAGGGCGCCGACAAGGGCGCCCTGATTTATACCGAAACCACGGCCCGGACGACGACAGACGATGAGCCCCTGTTCACCACCACCAGTGGCATTTTTGCCCGGGGTGACGGTGGCTTTGGCGGTGCTGCGGGCCCTTCCCCCACACCGCACCCGATCCCCGATCGGCCAGCCGACACCAGTTGTTCAATCGAGACGCGTGATGACCAGGCCCTGCTTTACCGGCTCAATGGAGACCGCAACCCTCTGCACGCTGATCCTGACCTGGCAACAAGGGTTGGCTTTCCTGTTCCTATACTCCACGGCCTGTGCACCTACGGGACAGCCTGTCTAGCCGTACTGAAGACCATCTGCAACTACGATCACACCAGCATCACCGGTTTTGACGTGCGGTTCTCGGCACCCGTCTATCCCGGTGAAACGATCATCACGGACCTATGGCGAGACGGCAATATTGTTTCTTTTGAATGCCGGGTGAAAGAAAGGGAGGTGACGGTCATTCGCAATGGAAAGTGTACGTTGAAGGACTCACCCACAGGAGAGAACCAATGAACAAGCTTGACGGTAAGATCGCCCTGGTCTCTGGGTCCGGCCGTGGTATTGGTCGGTGTATTGCGTTAAAACTTGCCAGCGAAGGAGCACGGGTCGTGATCAATGATCTCGATGAAGACCCGGCGTTCGAGACCCTCGACATCCTCAAGTCAAGTGGTAGTGATGCCCTTGCCTGCGTTGGCAGCGTGGTCGAACTCGGCTTTGCAGAGCGTTTCATCGCCACGGCCGTCGACGCGTGGGGGGTACCGGACATCATCGTCAACAACGCCGGCTACACCTGGGACAATGTCATCCAGAAAATGACCGATGAGCAGTTCCAGGCGGTTCTGGATGTCCATTTGACTGCGCCTTTCCGTATTCTGCGCGCCGCCGCAGGACCGATCCGGGAGGCTGCCAAGCGCGAGGCCGCTGAAGGTAGAGAGGTCTTCAGGAAAGTCGTGAACATCTCCTCGACGTCCGGAGTCTTTGGAAACGCCGGGCAGGCGAACTATTCCTCGGGCAAGGCAGCAATCGTCGGGCTGACCCGAGCCATGTCCCGAGAGTGGGGACGTTACAAAGTTAACGTCAACGCAGTTGCTTTCGGCCTGGTTCACACCCGGCTCACCCAGGCGCTGGATGCGGAATCAGCCAGTATCGACATCGAAGGGCGTGAGATCCCGGTGGGCGTGCAACGCGAGGTCCTGGATGCCGCGGGCTCGCGGATGTCGCTCGGTCGGGGGGGCACTCCGGAAGAGGCCGCCGGTGCCGTGTACCTGTTGTGTATTCCCGAATCAGACTACATCACCGGTCATCTGCTGATGTGTGACGGTGGTCGCTGAACCTTCGCCTGCTCGGAGCCCTTCATGCAGTCCACTGTCGTTCTCGGCGACTATGCCCTGACCCAGACACAGATAGAGACCCGGGCCGCATGCGCCGCGGCCGGTTTCCGTGCTCTTGGCGTTCGCCCAGGTGATGCGATCGCGGTGATGCTCAGAAATGATATCCCGTTCTTCGAAGTCATCACTGCTGCCCAGGGCCTGGGAGTCTACAACGTCCCGATTAACTGGCACTTCTCCGCCCAGGAAGTCCTGCATATTCTGCTGGACAGCGGTGCCAAAGCACTGGTCATTCACGCAGATCTCCTGTTCGGCATCCGTCAACTTCTACCAGTCGAACTACCGGTCATTGTTGTAGAAACACCCTCACTGATACAGCAAGCCTATGCGATTGAGTCGAACGCGTGTGAGCCACCCCAGGGATATCCCGTATGGACAGAATGGCTGGCCGGGTATGAGCCCCTGGTTGGTGATGCTACAGGGGTAGCCTTGACCATGATGTACACATCGGGGACCACCGGCTGGCCCAAGGGAGTCCGGCGCCAACCTGCAACCACCGAGCAGATCGCGCGACTGCATGCTACCGAGCCAAAGGTTATGGGCAATCGCCCCGGCATGCGGTCCGTTATCTGTGGGCCGCTCTACCACGCCGCACCATTTCATTTTGCCCGTGTAGCGTACGAGACCGGAGCACTGATCGTGCTCCAACCAAGGTTTGATGCAGAAGAGTTGCTGACGCTGATCGAGCAGCACCGGGTTAGCGCAATGTTCATGGCTCCGATCATGTTCGTGCGACTTCTGCGGTTGTCGGACAAGACCAGAGCGGCTTACGATCTTTCGAGTCTTGAGCACGTGATTCACGCCGGTGCGATCTGTCCACCTGATGTCAAGCGGGCGATGATCGACTGGTGGGGCCCGATCATTCATGAATTTTACGGCAGTACCGAAAGCGGTGTGATCACCCACTGCGACAGTGCCGAATGGCTGGCCCACCCCGGCACCGTAGGCCGCGTGGTCGGCAACACGACTCTCCAAATCGTTCGTGACGACGGTACTGAGGCGGCGATGAATGAAATCGGTGAGGTCTACATGCGGCGCCTCGACTACCCGGAATTCACCTACCACGGTGACCCCGACAAGCGCCAGTCGATCGAGCGCAACGGCCTGATCACGAACGGTGACATCGGCTATCTGGACGAACAGGGCTACCTCTACCTGTGCGACCGTGCCCGTGACATGATCATCTCCGGCGGTGTCAATATCTACCCCGCAGAAATCGAATCGGCCCTGCTCGGCTTTCAGGGTGTACGCGACTGCGCGGTATTGGGCATTCCCGACGAGGAATACGGAGAAGCAGTCATAGCCCTGGTCGAACCCATGGCCCAGGATAGTTGCACCGAAAGCGCACTAAAAGTCCATCTGAAAGAGTATCTCGCCCACTACAAGATTCCCCGGAGAATCGAATTCCGCCAGGACCTGCCGCGCGAGGACAGCGGAAAGATCTTCAAGCGCAAGCTCCGGGAGGAATACTGGAAAGATGCTGGCCGGAACATCTGACTGTTCTACCGGGATTTCCGGAAATGTTCTGCCATGCGTTGCGGGTCATCGGCGTTACCGGCCACAGGCGTTCGCCGGTCCTCAACAATGACCAGCATCCGGTCAGGCAGAGCAACCTCGGGAACGGCCGGGATCACCTACGAAGTCCTGGGCGATCAGGCCGATGAGCCCCTGGTACTGATATCCGGCCTGGGCAGCCAGATGGTCTACTGGACGGATGAGCTGTGCGAGGTCTTCCTGGAGCGGTCCTTCCAGGTCATCCGCTTTGACAATCGTGACGTTGGCCTGAGCAGCAAGACCCCAGGCGTAGCTGCCACCGTAGGTGAGGTATTGATGGGGCACGGTGGGCGGGCTCCCTACACCCTTTCTGACATGGCCGCAGACACTGTCAGTATCCTCGATGACCTGGAAATGGCCAGCGCCCACGTGCTGGGAGTATCCCTTGGAGGCGGTATTGCACAGACCATGGCACTCGAGTACCCGCAAAGGACCGACTCGCTGATCTCAATCATGTCCGCTTCCAGAGCCGGGATGGCGGTACTAAAGAACCCGGCATCCAGCGATGCGATCAGCAAGTCTCTGACCATGGACATGAGCGATCCGCTGACGTGGGTTGATACTCAGACCGAGGGCTGGCGAGCCATCAGCGGCCCCCATTTTGACGAGAGCTACATGAGAGACATTCTTCAACGCAGCTTTGACCGTTGCTATCACCCTGGTGGTTGGTCTTTTCAGATAGCGGCTGCTCTCGCCAGCGGTGATCGAGTCGAACGGCTGTCTAAACTCGATCTGCCGACCCTGGTCATCCACGGCGCAATGGATCCATTGATACCGGTATCGGCAGCAGAAATGACAGCATCTGTGATTCCTGGTGCGCGCCTCGAGATCATCGAGGACATGGGTCACTGCCTGCTGAAACCACACTGGAAGCGCGTCGCTGATAGCGTCGCCAAACTTGCACAGGAGGCACGCCAGTGAAGATTCGAATCCTCGGAGAAACGTCACTCTTTCAGCAATTTGAGTAGCTTCCTCTCGTCTTTTCCTCTTACGGTATCTCCTACCGATAGAGTACTGCATGCTCTTTTAATGTTCCAGTCTATTTGAATTTTGAACACTGAATTCCGGATATATTCCGGATTTACATGAAAGTAAGGAATGCTCGCAAACAAGTACGGACCGACAGACTGACCCTACCCCTACTGTCCGCAATAACAGCGTCAACAAGAAAGGCGCGGATCAAATTTGCCAGTAATTGATACCCCCACCGACCCCCTTTGATTTGCTTGCGTAATATTATGTTCTCCGCACACAGCGGAGGGAGATTTCGAGCATCTGGAATTTTGGGGGTGGGATTATCTGAATGAAAAAATAAAAAGATGATGCACAGGGCGTGGGATACCCTGAAAAG
>CAZVVN010000098.1:0-9225 GCA_964630665.1 uncultured Acidiferrobacteraceae bacterium
CTCCGACCTGCTGATTACAAATCAGCTGCTCTGCCAACTGAGCTATGCGGGCTGTGCCTGAAAGGTGATTGTTCTTGCCGACCTCGGAAAGGCGCGGAAAGTTTAGGGAATGACCCGCGTCAGGGCAAACCTTATCGGACCCGGCACGCCGGTCACAGGCGTACTCCGCAGGGCACGGCTGCCAGTCGGACCAGGGCATCCGCCCAATCCAGAGCGGCCAGAGCCTGTCGGCGCTCCTCGGTCACCACGTCGGAGACCTCCAGCCAGCGCAAAGGACCCAGCGTTCTCGCCTCCGGCCGGACATCGGCTTCCAGCCCCTGTGCTATCAATTCCGTCACGAACCGCCCGGCTTCCTCTCCCTGGGAAAAGATCCGAATCGACAAGATCTTTCCACCCTTATCCTGCTGGGTATAGTGTTCCAGCCCAAGTTTCTGAAGTTTCTTGTCTGTGGCGTCCATCTCGACTGCACTCTTGAACGGACCGGCAAAAACCCGGAAGGTTCTGAGTTCGCGTGCACTGACGACGTTGCGGGTGAAGCCATACCCTTTGTTCACCAGCAGACGGGAACCCTGGGTGTAGGTCTCCTCGGTCGCAAACGGACCGATTCTCAGGCAGTCTGTAGACACCCGACTGCTGCGCCGAGCCTCACTTTCATGAAGCAGTTCCATGCTCCCTTCATTAACGGACGGCGCCGGCGGGTCATAAGCAAACGAGTTCTGGGCAGAATGACCCGTCACCCAAAGATAGAAGGCAACATTCACCAGTACCAGGGTCATAAACACCCATCTCATCGATCGCTTACCTCGTTAGTAAATGTACTCCGCGATGGAATCGGGGTCGTCAATCTGATGTCTGGCCGGCTGTGTTGCTTCTTTATGGTGGTCACAGTATGAAATCCAAGCCGACCTGGCGCTGCCAGCCCGCGTATCCCGGCCCTCTGGGTGGATCCTGGATCAACGTGGGACGAAATCGACAAAACCTGCCTCAACCGGGATTATCTCACCTGCCAGCAATGATTCAACGGTACGGTCCTTGCACCGAATCCGATAAGCTCCGAGTTCATCCACGCCCAGTGCCTGCCCTTTGATCGTCGAATCCTCCGTACGTCCGCAGACGACCTGGCCCCGATAAGCATCCCAGCGGTTCCAGTCGCCGGCCTGCCCTCCAAATCCACGCAGATCGAATGCCTCCAACGCCGCAGCCAAATCTATCAGTAGCATCGCGGCAAGATCGGTACGGTGGGGCAGATTTTCAGTCAGTTCTGAAAGATCGGCCACCTGGCGACCCGCCAGATCTTCTATCAAACCCGGGTTCAGCAGGTTAATGCCGAGCCCAACCACCACCCGGCAGGCCTGGCCGGGGCCGGCCAGAACATCGACCAGAATGCCAGCCAGTTTTCCACGATGGCAGAGCACATCGTTAGGCCATTTGAGTTGCACACCTTGTGCACCCAGTGCTTCCAGGCGCCGGGCAACAGCGAGACCCAGCGAAAGGCTCAAACCATGGATCCGATCCGGCCCGCGACCGAGTTGCCAGGCAACCGACAGCATGATGTTCCGGCACGGCACCCCGAACCAGGCGCGCCCTCGGCGCCCGCGACCCTGGCTCTGGTATTCGGTCACACAGGCCCGTCCGTGCAGGTCATCGCTTCCCGGCCAGCGCAGCAGCCGGGTGCTGGTCGACTCAACGGTATCCATCACTTCCAGACGGGTCGCTGTCACGAGACCCGCCGCAGCCAAAGCGCCCCGCAAACGTCCGGGATCCAGAAACTCCAAAGCCTCAAATAACCGATAGCCCTGCCCGGGAGAGCTGAGAATGTCAAAGCCAAGGACGCGAAGCTTCTTGATCCGGCGCCTTGCGGTAGCAGGGGACACTCCGAGACGAACGGCGATATCATTGCCGCTGACCCATGCCGACGAATCCAAAGCCCGGAGAACATCGATGCTCTCTTTCATGTCTCGTCAGGTTCCGGCTCTGCCCTCAGTCGGGCAAGCTTTTCACGGATTCGTGACTCGAGGCCGCTGTCGACCGGTGCGTAGTAACGCCGACCGGTCAGCACATCCGGCAGATAGGTCTGGCCGGGGGTGTAACCTCCGGGTTCATCGTGGGCATAGCGGTAACCCCTGCCGTGTCCAAGTTGCCGAGCCAACCCGGTCGGTGCATTGCGCAGGTGCACAGGGACCTCGAGACTGCCGGATTCAGCCGCATCCGACATCGCCGCACTAAACGCCTTGTAAACAGCATTACTCTTGGGTGCACACGCCAGGTACGCAGCCGCCTGCGCCAGTGCTAGTTCACCTTCGGGCGTCCCCAGTCGCTCATAGGCCTGCGCACCATCTAGGGCCAGTGCCAGTGCACGCGGGTCCGCATTGCCGATATCTTCGCTGGCCATCCGGATCAGTCGGCGGGCCACATAACGCGGGTCACAACCGGCTTCGAGCATCCGGCACAACCAGTACAACGCACCATCGGGATCGGTGCCACGAATCGATTTGTGCAAAGCAGATATCTGGTCGTAGAAATAATCACCCCCTTTATCAAAGCGCCGCAGCGGCGCGCCGGTGATGTCGTCGAGCATCATTTCTGTAATGTTCACTGAACCGTCTGCCTCAGCACCAAACTGCACTCCGACTTCCAGGAAGTTAAGCAACCTCCTGGCATCTCCGTCGGCAGCATCGATGAGGGCATCACGCACCTTGTCACTGATGCGGATATCCAGGCTCCCAAGGCCGTTCTCCTGTTCAGCCAGCGCTCTGTCAAACACCCGCAACAGATCTTCCCCGGCGAGTGGCTTGAGCACGTAAACCCGAAGCCGCGACAGCAGTGCATTGTTAAGCTCAAAAGCGGGGTTTTCCGTGGTCGCACCAATCAGCAGCAAGGTACCGTTCTCGACATGGGGCAGAAACGCATCCTGCTGGGCTTTGTTAAAACGATGCACCTCATCGAGGAAAAGAACCGTCAGACCTTCGTACGAACTGGCACTGGCTACAACCTCCCGCACATCTTTGACACCGGATGTGACCGCGGAAAGCATCACGAAGCGGGCACCACAATGCGAAGCCATCAGCCGTGCCAGCGTCGTCTTGCCGGTTCCAGGCGGCCCCCACAGAACCATGGAGTGCAGATGCCCGGTCTTAAGACACTCGTAAAGACTGCGACCTGGTGACAACAGATGCGACTGGCCGACCAGCTCTTCGAGTCGACCGGGCCGCAGCGCTTCGGCCAGCGGACGCGAACGGTCAGTAGCCATGAGACCCGGCAACAACAAGCCTGTCGCGACAGGTTAACCGGCGGGAACGCGAATCACTGCCGGAGAACAACCCAGCGGTGGCACAGCCCATGGTGATACGGAGTTCGTGTTGCACTTTGCAGGCGTATTAAGCCAAAGCATCCGGTCAGCCTGTGGACAGTTTAGCACCCACTGACCGCAGCAACGGATTTTTGCCATTACCCCAACGGTTAAATCTCAAAGACAAGACATTTCCCGTCGTCGTCGTTATCCATTAAAGTTCATCAACCCGCCAACCAACCCGGAGAAAAGACAGTGTTGTTGCTGATCGATGTTGGCAACACCAATATTACGCTCGGCGTCTCAGCCGATGGGGAACTCACCCATGACTGGCGCCTGAGTTGTCGGGCCGGTATGACTAGCGACGAGTTCTGGGTGATGCTGTCGTCCCTGCTGGCTCCGGAAAACATCACAGTCGCTAATATCGATGGAATCGCCATGAGTTCGGTGGTGCCGGGGTTGTCTACCGTCATCGAGTCCGCAGTTTATCGGCGGCTGAATGCCCCGTTCGTGAATGTCACGTCGAAGCTGGATCTTGGCATCACCATCGACTATGAGAAACCAGAAGACGTTGGCGCTGACCGGCTGTGCAATGCCGTGGCCGGTTTTCAGCGCTACGGCGGCCCACTGGTGATCGTCGACTTCGGCACCGCAACGACGTTCGACATTCTCTCATCAACTGGCCAGTACCTCGGCGGTATCATCGCACCAGGCCCCGAAACGACCACCAAAGTGCTGCACGCAGCAGCAGCCATGCTGCCGGCAGTCAAACTGGAGTTTCCGCCAACTCTGATCGGCCGCACTACCGAGACCAGCATCCAGTCCGGCCTGATGTTTGGCGGGGTGGCGATGGTCGACGGACTGAACCGACAACTGACTGCAGAACTGGGCAACGACACCCGGATCATTGCTACCGGTGGTCTGGCCAGCCTGTTCCAGCCGTATTTCAAGACTGTCGAAGCAGTCGAACCGAACCTGACGCTGATCGGGTTGCAGCTTATTTTCGAGCGCTGTGCTGCAACGTAACCCCTGGACTGTGCTTCTCAGCGATCAACGCTCACATTGCGAAACGTCAGGTTGATTCGCTGACCTACCTCACGCCCGGTCCGGGGCACTGCATGCCGCCAGTACTGCTGAGTCGTACCACGCATCAGAAGCAATGAACCGTGCGCAAGGCCAAGTGCCTGAACCGGCAATGCCTCTCGTTTCTTGTGACGCAGCACGAAGCGCCGAACTGCACCCAGGCTAACCGACGCAATGACAGGACAGTTTCCCAGTTCTTTTTCATTGTCGCTGTGCCAGCCCATGCTGTCCTGACCGTCCCGATAAAGATTCAGCAGTACGCTGTTGAAGCGACAGTCGGTCTCCTTCTCAACGCGAGATCGAAGATCAGACAGCTCAACCAACCAGGGCAGCGGTTTATTGACCAGGCCGGAGTAACTGTAGACCGTTCCGGGGTCTCCGTACCAGGCCGCAAGCCGGGGCGAGTTGATCGTTTTGCCGGCGATCCTGATCCTGGGCTGCGTCCAGCGAACAGCCTCAAGAAGCGCTCTAAAAAGACGATCGGCCGACTCACAGCAAAGAAACTGCGCCGTGTAATGAAGGTCAGCGTCGGGCAGCGCCAGTGCACCAGCCCCCGGCAATCGCCTGACACGGGCTGGCCTGCGACCGGAGTTGCTCTCGGAGACCACGCCGGCGATCCGCCCCTGTTGTGTTCCGTAACGAGAGCCAGGAGCTGGCAGCTAACCTTCAGCCACGGCTGCGGCCAGCGGCGACATCACGAAAGCCCCACCGCAACTGCCCCCGGACGACGGGTCATGCTGGGCAACCCCGGGACAGGCAAACATGCTGGGATAGACCCCATGAGCAATGCGGGAAACCGGGTACTGGCTGGCAAGATGACTGACGATAGATTCATCGAGTTTCCCATCCAGCGTCAGGTCCTCCTTGCCACTGGCATCGATCCGCGGCTGATGCATGGCCTGTTCTACGGTCATTCGATAGTCGACGATAAAAGACAACAGCTGCAGAACCGCCGCCATGATCCGTCTTCCCCCGGACGCCCCCAGAGCGGTCCTTACACCGGACGCCTGGCGGGCAATGACAGGGCACATGTTGGACAGCGGTCGCTTGCCCGGCGCAATCGAGTTCGGAGAGCCGGGTCTCGGGTCGAACCACATGACACCGTTATTCATCAGGATACCTGTTTCGGGCAGCACGACCTTGGAGCCAAAAAGAGACAGCAGGGTCTGGGTCAGGGCTACAACATTACCGTGCCGGTCGACCACATTGAGATGGGTCGTGCAGGACGATGCCGTTCCCTCCGGCGAATCACCAAGGTCTCTCAGCCGCTGATCGTAGGCGCTCATCATCGACGCGGCATACGCGCTATAAGCCTCGCTGCCCGGTACCTCAGCTGGATCAGTGAGCTGCTGCTCGAGCAGCTGCAACGTGTGTTTCAGAGTAGGGCCGGCACTCAGGCCAGTGGCGGCAAAGATCCGGGCATCACGGTAGGTAAACCCCTCGACTTCCCTGAGAATCGGTCGATAACCGGCAAGATCATCGTGGCTCAGGGTGATCTCTGACCCAAGTGCATCTGTCACGATGTCCCTGGCAAGCGATCCGCGGTAGAAATCGTCAGCACCGTGCTCAGCAAGGCGCTGCAGCGTTGTGTGCAACGCTCCAAGAGAAATGACCGGTGGTGGCGCACCCCACTGGCCGACCGGGGCATGACCGTCTGGCAGGTATACAGCCTGGCTGGAGGGGAAGCGCGCCAGTTCCTCGGCAGCCGACGCGATCTTCAGGCTGGAGTACCAGTCCACCGAAAGACCCTGAGCTACCAGATCTATTGCAGGTTCCAATAATCGGTCCCAGGAAATGCTGGCAAAACGGTCGGCCACCGCACCCAGTCCCGCAACCAGCCCCGGCACCGCAACCGACCACGGCCCCAGTACGTTGCGGTTGTCGAGTACTCCAGGCCAGTTGAAGAGATCCGAATCGAAGCCTACGCTCAATGGATAGTCAGCCGGGTCAAGAGCCCGAGGTGCCCGGACGCCGCTTTCAAGAACATAGGTCTTGTCTTGGTCGGCCCGGTAGATCAGCATGAAACAGCAACCGCCCACACCGCTCATCCAGGGTTCGACCGCACCCAGGGCAAAAGATGTCGCAACGGCTGCATCGACAGCGTTCCCACCCTGGGCAAGCACCCGCGCGCCGACTTGCGAGGCCAGCACATGCTGGCTGGTGACCACCCCGCCATCACTGTGAACGGCCGGCTTGTGGACGCTCCACTGCTCGTTCAATACGTCGTTCACAGGTTCAGTTGATACACCATGATCGGTAGCCACTGAATGTCGTCACCGGATTCCTCTCCGATGCAGGTGCACTACGAAATCAGACCCGCAGGATCTTACCAGGATTCATGATATTGCCCGGGTCGAGCGCCAGCTTCAAGGTGCGCATGACACTCACGGCCTCACCGTGTTCGGCGACCAGGAAATCGATCTTGCCATAGCCGATACCGTGCTCACCCGTACAGGTGCCACCCATAGCCAGCGCCCGCATCACCATTCGCTCATGGAGTGCCTCCGCCCGGGCCTGCTCGTCGGTATCATCGTGATCCACGATCAGGCAAAGGTGAAAGTTTCCATCGCCCACGTGGCCTGCGATCGGCGCCAGAAGCCTGGATGCCTTGATGTCCGCCTGGGTCTCGGTGATACATTCGGCCAGTCGCGATATTGGCACACAGACATCTGTCGCCCAGATCTGGGCCTGCGGACGCATCGCCTTGCAGGCATAGGCGACGTCGTGGCGCGCCTGCCAGAGCCGGTTTCGCTCCTCGGTATTCGCGGTCCACTTGAAGTCTCCTCCGCCAAACTCCGCAGCAATCTCGGCCAGGCTCTCAGCCTGTTCCACGGCGTACGCCTCAGTGCCGTGGAACTCCAGAAACAGGGTCGGCGCAACTTCGAAATCGGTTTTTGAATAGTTGTTGATCGCCTCCATCTGGGTCTCATCGACCAATTCGATACGGGCCACCGGGATGCCATACTGGATGGTCATGATGACGGTATTAACTGCCGATTCCACGTCTGGAAACGTACACACCGCCGAGGTGATCGCTTCGGGTATGCCGTAGAGCCGTAGTGTGATTTCAGTGATCACACCCAGGGTGCCCTCCGAACCGACGAACAAACGGGTCAGGTCGTAGCCGGCTGCTGATTTTCTGGAGCGGCGGGAGGTCCGGATGATCCGTCCGTCGGCCAGGACCACTGTCAGTGCCAGGACATTTTCGCGCATCGTGCCATAGCGCACCGCGTTGGTACCGGAAGCCCGGCAGGCGGTCATGCCGCCAATGGACGCGTCGGCGCCGGGGTCAATAGGAAAGAACAGGCCGCTGTCTCTGAGATACTCGTTGAGCTGTTTGCGGGTGATGCCTGGCTGTACAACAACATCCAGATCCTCGGCATGTACTTCAATAACCTGGTTCATCTCCATCATGTTGATACATACCCCACCATACAACGCGCCAACGTGGCCTTCGAGGGCAGTACCGGTCCCGTAAGGAATCACCGGCACGTGGTACCGTGCACAGATCGTTACGATTTCACTGACTTCCTCGGTGCTGTTGGGGGTGACGACTGCATCCGGGGGCACTGACGGATGAAACGATTCGTCCTTACCAAACCGTTCCCGTACACTACTCGACAGCGAGACCTGGTCACCAAACCGAGTTACAAGCTGATCGATTGCGGCCTGGCTCGGACCATATTCATACGCCTGCTGAGCCATGTCCAGTCTCCTTTATGACTTACTGCCCGCCCCAGTATAGCGGGGCGCAGCACGGTCGTGTGCTGGTTTCTGGTACCATGCGCACGAGTCGCGATCTTCGGAGAATGGACATGGCAACGATCCGCCCACAGACCCTCAAGGACTCAACTCGATTCGGGCAGGCGGAATGGGATGCGAGGGTAGAACTCGCTGCGTGCTACCGGATATTCGACCACCTGGACTGGACCGAGTTGATCTACAACCACATCACGTTGCGCATTCCAGGGCCAGAGAAACATTTTCTGATCAATCCATTCGGCCTGCACTACAGCGAGGTCACCGCGTCCAACCTGGTCAAGATCGACCTGGAAGGTAACAACGTAGGCGACAGCGACTACCCGGTGAACCGCGCAGGCTACGTGATCCACAGTGCAATTCATCGACACCGTGATGATGCCCACTGCGTCATGCACACTCACACGACCGCCGGCATGGCAGTGGCCTGCCTCGCTGAAGGCCTTGCCCGGGATAATTTCTACGGGGCGTTCCTGCCCAAAGTCGCTTACCACGATTTTCAGGGTGTGACGACAGATCTCGCCGAACAGGCAGACCTTGTGAAAAGCCTGGGCCAGGCCAATGCATTGATCCTGCGCAGCCACGGCCTGCTGTCCTGTGGAGAAACACCGGCAAAAGCATTCAGTGTGCTGTGGACACTGGAGCGAGCATGTCAGATCCAACTCGCCAGCCACTCGATGAATAAACCCGTGCTGCCGCTGCCCGCCAAGGCGTTCGAACGCTCATCAGAAGTCGTCAACAGGCCGAATTACGAACCTGAACAGCTGGTTCTCGACTGGCTGCGAAGGGAAATCGACAAACAGGACCCGGGCTACGCCAGCTGACCCGGCGATCGATCCTTTACCGGCAAACCAGGCTTCTACGATGACCATGTACTGGCGTGAGATTTCGGTCCCGTGGGGAGAATCCGATCCCTTCGGCCTGGTGTATTACCCGAGGATCGTGGCCTGGTTCAATGACACCGAGCATGAGCTGTTCCGGACCATCGGCTATCCCATCGACCAGATGATCCGGGAGGACCGGACGACCTTCGTGATGGGAGAGATCCACTTTCGGTTCATCGGGCCGGCAGCGTACGGTGACCGGGTGATGAC
>CAZVVN010000099.1:0-9209 GCA_964630665.1 uncultured Acidiferrobacteraceae bacterium
GGCGCACTGATTTCTCCGTCGGACTCAAGACGTTTCCACTGATCGGGAAATTCGGCGAAGGCCATTGCCCCGTGGGCGATGGCTGTACGCGTGGTTTCATTTCCTGCAAAGACCAAAACATGAAATAGGTTGCGATACTCTGTCGCCGATAGCCGGTTACCGTCTTCTTCCGCCATCACCAGTTGCGTCACAACATCCTCTTTCGGATCCGACTTACGTTTGAGTCCCAGCTGCTCTCCATATTCAAAGAGAGCATGACTGGCGGGTGACCCGAAGGGCAGCAGACGCAGATCCGTGGTGTTACCGAAGGCATCCGGTGCAAGCGAAGGCTGATCCGTTGTGCCTTCGACAAGATAGTTCGACAGTTCAACCAGATAATCAGCGTCACTGACGGGAACCCCAAGGATGGAAAGGATGACGCGTATGGGCAACGGTGCCGCAACCATGCTTACCCAATCCCCGCCCCCTGCGCGCTGGAACTTGTCCAACAGTTCACCGGCGATCCCGCGGGTGACGTTCTCCCACAGGCTGATGTTTCGCGGCGTGAATGCTTTGCTTACGAGGCGGCGCAGGCGCGTATGGTCGGGAGCATCCGTATCGATGATCGAACGCCGTGCTTCAAGTGCATCTGCCTCAAGGTCCCACAGATTGGTGTGGCCGATGGCTGACGAGAAGAGTTTTGGTTGTTTGGATACGGTTTTTACGTCGCTGTGTCGACTGACGACCCAGAAGCCCCCGTCTTGGTACGGATGCCACATCAGCCCCGGATGAGCCATGATTTCACTGAACTGGGTGTGCGGAATCCCGTCCAGATATATCGCGGGGCTTACGATGTCGGGTGATGTCGCCATTGCGGCCACTTTTCTGCTTCAGCTGTGTTCCATGAGCCGTTGCCGTTCCCAATCGCTTACCGCATCAGGATCAGGATTGTGTTCAGCGGCATGGGCGACTTCATGGGCAGCAATGGATGCATAACTTCTTGAAAAGGTGTCACCGAGCAACTGGGACAGCTTGGAACCCTCAAACGACGACAGAGTCGTTGCCAGGTCAACTGGCAAGGGAGTGCAGTCACCAGGATGGGTATACATGTCACCTTCACTAATCTCTCCGGGGGATAGGGAGCGGTCAATGCCATCTGCGCCGGCAGCTAGGATGCCAGCAATGATGAGATGGGGATGGGCGTCGGCACCGGCGGAACGGTATTCGACCCGGTTGGCAGCAGAGCCGGCCTCACATATACACCGCGCCAGAACCGTTCTGTTGTCCAGACCCCAGTTCACATGGGTGGGGGCAAAGGTATAAGGACGGATCCGTCTTGGTCCGTTACTCGTCGGGGCACCGAGAAACGTCAGCGCGAGGGCGTGCTCCATCAGTCCTCCGAGCCAATGCGCCATCAGGTCATCGGGGGCGCCGTCGCAGGACGAGAACGCGTTCTCACCGTCACGCGAAAGCGAGGTATGGACATGCATCCCGGAACCAGAAGCTTCGGTCCAGGGTTTGGGCATGAAGGTCGCCCTCAGATCATGCTGAACCGCCACCTGTTTGACAATGGACTTGAACAGGACGGTGTTATCGGCAGTTCGCATCGCGTCAGCGGGGCCGGTGTTGATTTCAATCTGCCCAGGCCCGTATTCGAAATTCGACGATTCAACCTCAATGTCCGCCCCCGCCAACGCCTCACGCATCGCATATAAAACCGGCTCCAGATCGACCCGATCAGTAAGGGAACTGTACTGGATATGATCCTGCACCGGTTGCCAGTCGGGAGTCGTCAAATAGAATTCCATTTCCGTCGCAACGACCGGATTCAGCCCCTGATTGTTGAGTTGTGCGATCTGCTGGGCAAGCACGTTCCGCGGTGCCAGCGGGTGCGGCTCCCCATTCTCATTGGTCACCGAGGCGAGTACCAGCGCATAACCGGGACGGTGATGCAGAATACGACCGCTGCTGATTTCGGGTACGAGTGTGCAGTCAAGGTAGCCGGTGTCCATGTTGACAAACTCGTTGTCAGGAAGATCGTTCTGTATATCAAAGACAAATATGGCGTCGGCGATATTGGCGCCACTATTCATCGTGGTATTGAAGAATCGATCAACCGGTATGCGTTTACCCCGTAAATGGCCTTGGCTGTCCGGCGTTGCCAGTTCGACCGTGTGTACGCCGGCGTCGCTGCACGCCGCTCGAAAATCGTCAGCGGTTAGGTTCATGATCGGTTACCTCGCAGTGATAGTAGATTTTATGGCGGTTTGTTTCTTCAATCAGGGGATAAGCACAATGCGACCTGCAACCTGACCCTCCCGGAGGCGGTCGTGGGCCTGCTGCGCGTCCGTTAATGGCAGCGTTTGAACAGAGGGCATAACCGAGGGTTCCCGTCGCGCGAGATCGAGCAATTCGTCCATCTGCCGGCGTGTACCCCAAAAACTGGTCATGAATCGTGCTTCTGGGGGCACTTTACCAAGGCCGAAGTTTGTCTGACCTCCGCCCAGGCCCACAACGATAACCAAGCCTTTGCGGGCTACCGCGCCCGCTGCTGTGGCAAGGGTTACATCGGATCCAATAAAGTCAATAATGAGGTCACAGGGCGCGATGTCTTCATCCGGCCCAATCGCCTCATCCGCTCCGAGCGCGAGCGCTCGGGATCGTTTATCTTCCGCCAGATCGAGGGCAATCACTTTTGCATCGGTCAGAAGCTGCAGATAGCGAATCGCGTATTGACCGAGGCCGCCGACACCGATCAGTAGAACCCTCCCCTGTCGTTGCATCGGCGCCAAGGTCGTTCTGCCGTGATCCACAGCCCGATAGGCGGTTAGGCCGCCGCAGGCCAGCGGTGCAGCGGTAATCGGGTCGAGGCCATCAAGCGGGGCAAGGTATTTCCGGTCGGGAACCCACATACGCTCACAGTACCCGCCGTTCGTAAACAACCCGGCTTCGCTGGAATTTGCGCAGATCATCTCATCACCGTCAGCGCACTGCGGACAGGCGCCACATCCCCAGGGAGCGTAAAGCAAGACGGGGCCTAATTCGGGGTGGACACCGGTGACTTCATGGCCCAGTACCAGAGGTAACGGACTTGGGAAATCACCATCCACGACATGCAGGTCAGAATGGCATACCCCACAGGCGGTGATCTCGATGACCTCACCCTTGCCCTCTGGCAGAGTGGGTTCCGGAAAATCATCCTCAACGACAAGAGCTTGTCTGATCCCGGGGAGAACGACCGCACGCATAAGACGGAAACCGATATTCTGATTACGGGTGATCAGCGATCTTCATGATCGCCAGATAGCAGTGCACGTAATCCATGGCGTGACCATCGGGATCTGAAGCGACACGATCTTCGTAGCGTTTGTAGAATTCATCCACAATTCGGTGTCGCTCCTCTACGGGCCTGGCATGATCAAGACCGTTGAGAAAAACAGCCTCACTCCACGACCTTAACGTCGGAACATAGCTTTCAGCGAATGCCCGGGCCGACATCTTTCCCCCAGACTCATCATAAGCTCTTCGATATGGACATCCGACAACGCCGGTCTGAGCGGAAACGAGTCTCAGACCTGCCTGATACACCGTTGAATTCTTATCTTTGAAGGGTGCGCAGAATTCTTCGATCGTTCGGTAATACTGTGGAAAAGCCGTATTGATAAATTCGTCGCCCGAGATGATATCTTGGTCACGCATTTGCATCCAGAGATCAGAGAAGGTATCAAACATATTGATACCCCCGGTGTTACCAAGATATCGGCCTTCCTCGTCGACTCCAAAGTTCAGCATCACCAGCCTACCGCCAGGACGCAGTTCACTGGCCCGTGCAAGAAGAAGATCCTCCCAGTTTTGGCGTGCCTTTACCGCATAGGCAGCAAGGGTGTCACCGCAAGCGCCGACCATATGCACATGATTGTCAATAGGGCAGGGCTTCTCAGAGATATA
Source organism: uncultured Acidiferrobacteraceae bacterium (assembly GCA_964630665.1). GTDB lineage: Bacteria > Pseudomonadota > Gammaproteobacteria > Arenicellales > UBA868 > UBA9619. Next base: position 3,928 of record CAZVVN010000099.1, read on the forward strand.
GTGCATTGCTGTTGCAGAAAATCCGATATCCAGCGATGCGTCGGGCAGCAGTTGCTTATGAAAACCGATGCCACAGGCGTTTACATAAACATTCTCAATGTCTGTGAGATAGGTGCTGGCTGTTAAAGCGCCAAACCCGAGGAGATTCTTGAACAGGGCGCTGAAGTCATTGCTCGGTAAATCGGTATAGCTGACCTGAATCTGGGTACCAGGAAAACGTTCGCGGATCCGTTCAATGCACTTTCTCAGTGCACTTTCGGAGGTCCCGCCATCGGCAGCGCCAAAGTCAGCAAGGATGATCGGCCGTCCTTTATCCGGAGGGCTAATCGCGTCGGCAGCCTCGACAAGCATACCCGCGGCATTGTCAATCACATCCTTTGCGCCACGGGTACGCTGGCTGTAGTAGCCTCCGCCCTTCATCGCCATGGTGCGGGCGGTGCCTTGGGCTGCTTCTCGGGGCTTTGCCATGATGAGTTCAGAATCCGACGAGTTACACTGCCTGATGACGTTTCAGAAGTGGGAGAAGGCATACAGGTCAGACTCTCCCGGCCACAAGCCCCGCGCTCTGAATTAAACAGGGGATTTGCGACCGGGCCAATTCTAACCCTGTAATATGAGGATTATTCGATCGAAACCCTATTGTCATCCGGGAAACTAGTTGCCATACTAGCGCAAGCCTGCGTCAGAATACTGCGGCGGGCAGGTGGTGTTTGAATGACTAACTTAGTTGAGGAGGAGTAATGGAAAGACGTGATTTTCTAAAGAAAGCCGGGGCAGGAACCGCTGTTGCAACTGGCACACTGGCAGCACCAGCAATCGCCCAAGGGCGCGAGAAACTGACGATGGTCACCGCATGGGGCCGTGGGCTAGCCGGTGTTTTTGACGCAGCTGATCGGATTGCCAATGTAGTCAACGAGATGTCCCAGGGAACCTTGGAGATCGAAGTCAAGGCCCAGGGCGAATTGGTATCAGGATTGGCAGCAGTGTTCGATTCGGTCGTTTCTGGTCAGGCGGATATGTACCACGCGGCAGACTACTACTATGTTGGCCAGCATCCAGCCTTTGGTTTCTTTACCGCGGTGCCTTTTGGTATGAACGTCGTGGAACTAAACACATGGTACTACCATCAGGGCGGGCACGAACTGCACTTGGAGTTGGGTGAGGAGTTTGGTCTCGTCTCATTTCTCGCTGGTAATACTGGAGCTCAAGCCGGCGGCTGGCTGAATAAAGAGATCAATAGCCCAGAGGATTTCCAGGGACTGAAATTCCGTATGCCGGGTCTTGGCGGTGCAGCGCTCGGAAAACTGGGCGCGTCGGTCCAGACCATTCCTGGTTCTGAGGTGTATCAGGCTCTGGCGTCGGGCGCAATTGACGGTACAGAATGGATCGGTCCGTGGGCTGACGAGAAGGCTGGCTTCTACGAGATCACCAAGTTGTTTTACACCAGCGGCTTCCATGAGCCAGGCTCAGGTCTGGCATTGGCCATTAATGCCGACCGGTGGAGCAGCCTCAAGCCCGAACACCAGAAAATCATTGAGATCGCGGCGGGTGAGGCGAACCTGTGGAATCACGGCCAGTATCTTGGTAACAATGCAGCTGCACTGCAGCGGCTGGTCGATAAAGGCGTCAAGACCATGCAGTATAACGACTCGATCTGGGACGCTTTCGGTGAAGCGAGTGCAGCAACGATGGAAGAGCACATGGGTGATCCGTTGTTCAAGAAAACCTTCGAGTCGGTCCGTTCTTCCATGAAGGCCACATCGGCTTGGTGGACGATGGCCGAAGGTTCCTACACGACGCAACGAAACCGCGTCCTCGGCTGATCGAAGGCAACTTTGCTGATGGAGAAAAGGCTGGACCCAAAGGGTCCAGCCTTTTTAATGTCTGCATGAGCGTTTTGGCGTAATTTAAGGAGGCATGCTCTCCTTGCTGACGACGGGCAGCATTTTCAATGCTTGGGTCACAGGCTATGTAGATTTGTTTCTGTTGCCATGGCGCACCTATCAGTGGCTCCAGCTTCCGACAGCGAAGGAAAAGATGAACGTCTTGCTTCTTGTCGGCAACTCATCGGAGTTACTATGTGTCCTGGTTGCCCTACTGAGCATTGTGATAGCCGGCGGGCTGATCCGGCCGTTTCTTTTGACCAGGACTGTATCCGCACTTGAGTCTTTTAACGGCCGTATCGGCCAGGTTGCCTGCTGGTTTGCGCTGATTATGGCCTTGCAGCAGGTCATGATCATTGTGACGGGGCAGATCTTCCGTGGTAATGAAATTATTTTTGCCCCCTTTGGAGTCAAGTTTGCCGGCCCACAATTGCAATGGTTGTCTGGCCAGTTAAAACTTTATAACGCGATCCTTATTGCGTTCGCCTCTGCCTACACCTTTATTGAGGGCGGTCATGTCCGGGTGGATCTTCTCTATACTCGACTGTCCGAGAAGGGAAAAAAGATTTCGGATCTGGTATGTACCCTTATCTTTCTGCTTCCCTCCTCAGTACTGCTCTGGTGGTTTGCCTGGCCTTTGGCAACCAATTCAATGTTTGCGCAGCGCCCCCTGAATGTCTGGTCAACAAAGGCAGGCTGGCGGGGTTTCCGCTGGGAGGCATCGGGAACGGCAGAATTCAGCTGGGTCTGGACATTCAAGTTCTTGATCTTGGTCTTTGCAGGCCTTATGTTTATCCAGGCTTGTACTTTTGTATTGCGGAATTTGATGGCGTTGCGTCTTGATCCTTCTATGGAAAGCCATCCCCGATTCGATCCGTTACCTGTCAGTCCTGAAGTTACCCAGAGCCCGGATGTACGGTCGCGTGAGCCCGAACAGCAGCCTACTCAGAGAACGGAAGGTTTCTAGCTGATGTTTCTGGGTCTGGATGGGGTTGAGTTGTCGCTCATTATCGTATTCGGGATTTTGTTTGCCGGTATTCTCTCCGGCTTCCCAGTTGCATTCGCAATTTCCGGGGCAGCGCTTGTCGGATTTACCATAGTGGCAGGCCTTAACGAGGCAGGACTCCTTTACGTTATCCAGGAATATAACGGCGTGGAGGAGGTGGTTCCGGTACTAGAGCAGGGCTGGCGTAAGGCGATCTTAAGTACGCTTTCTGCATGGTCTCAGGGAGTTTTTGCGCGTGCTTTTGGGGGGAATATCGAAACGCTACTGGCGGTTCCGCTGTTTGTATTGATGGGAATTACGCTTGAGCGTTCACGTATCGCGGAAGACCTGTTAACTACGATGGCTTCGGTTTTTGGTGGGTTGCCTGGGGGACTGGCCATCTCGGTTGTGTTGGTGGGGACTTTGTTGGCGGCATCCACGGGTATTGTTGGGGCAACAGTTGTTACCATGGGGCTGATCGCTTTGCCTACGATGTTGCGGTACGGCTATTCCAAAGAAATCTCCACAGGGGTGATTGCTACCTCCGGCACCCTGGGGCAGATCATCCCGCCATCCATTGTGCTTGTATTGCTGGGGTCAATTGTTGGTGATATGTACGCAATTGGCCAGGAAACCCGAGCCAAAGAACTCGGCACTAGCGTAATCGAGATGCTTGGGGAAGCCGCAGTGATCTCTACTGGCACCTTGTTCAAGGCCGCCTTCGTGCCAGGGCTGGTTCTGGCATTTCTTTACGCGGCCTACGCTTTTGGGTTCGCCTTGTTGCGTCCTGGCAGTGCCCCACCGGTGTTGCTAGAAAAACAGCAATATGATTTGCGCGGTAAATACGGGGGCAGCATTGCATTGGTTGTTGCCGCTGTGGTGGGACCGCCCGTCTTCTTGATTCTGTTATGGATAGTGCTCGGACAGACAGGAATTGTCGGTTCCAAATCAGGAATTGAGGGCAGTCCGGGCGCACCTATTTCCAGCGGCATTATGGCGTTGGTGGTATTGGTCGGGATCTTATACTTTCTCGCATTGACGCTGAGGCCACACCATTCACCACGACCACTGCTGATGGGTCTGGGTAGTTTAATCCTGATGTTGATCGTGGACTGGTCTTTGATCACCGCCCAGCACTCCGCGGGAACACGGTTTGTCTTTATGGCGCTGCCAGTCGCTGGAAGTGTTTATGCGCTACGACACACCGTCCCCAGACTCATGGAGATCCAAGCGCTTAGGGTCATTGCTCCTCCGGTCATCCTCATTGTCGCGGTCTTGGGGTCTATCCTTGGAGGGATCACCAATCCGACGCCCGCTGCAGCGTTGGGTGCTACAGGAGCGATCATGCTGGCGGGCGCCCGTAAGTTGCAGGGCAACCAGCGGAGCAGCCGGATTCTGTTGTGGGCATCAATCTCCATTGTAATCATGTTGCTGATGAGGGGAAATTTTGATCTGCGGATGACGCTGGAGAGTCCGTCTCTTGAAAACAGCATCGCAATCGTCGTCACCCTCATTGCTTATCACGTTGCGTTCTTTGGACTGCTTTATTCCTGTTGGTTGTTGATCCGCGACGGCGTCATGCGGCTGATTGTGCAGGAAACCACCAAAGTGACCACAATGGTTTTCACTATCTTGATCGGCAGTCTGTTTCTGAGTCTTGTAGTCCGAAGTTTCGGTGGTGAACATTACATACAGGAATTTCTGCGCTCGTTCGAGGATCCTAGGATTCTTTTGATCGCGGTCATGATCGTGTTGTTCTTGCTTGGTTTTGTGCTGGACTTTATTGAAATCATATTCATCGTGATTCCCATCGTAGGTCCAGTAATCTATGCAGCAGACCCTGCCTTGATGCCGCCGGAATGGATCACAATACTGATTGCTGTGAATCTGCAAACCTCATTCATTACGCCACCGTTTGGTTTTGCCCTGTTTTATCTACGCGGTGTGGCGCCACCGTCGGTGACTACTGGTGATCTATACCGTGGTGTCATCCCGTTCGTGATTATTCAGGTGATTGGCCTGCTGCTGCTCTGGCATTTTCCGATTATTACCACTTGGTTGCCTGATCTGCTGCCGGATTACTGACCACCTGAGCCTGTAGCAGTGAACCAAGAGGGTATCTGTTCAAGTTTTAGTACGGGCCTGACAGAGATATCCTTCGCGGTCTAACTCGACGAGGACAGCGGAAACGTTTCGCGCGTCCCGGCTGGCGACTGGTACACTTGTCAGGATTAACCTCGTCGGCCAGAGTCTTATGACCGCAGATTCTCCAGTTTCAAGTTTAATGGCTCGCGCCCGGGCCGCTCAGACGGAATACGAAACATTCGATCAGCGCCGGGTTGATGACGTCGTGGCAGCGATCGCCTGGACTATCCTGGAGCCCGAGCGCAACCGCTATCTGTCGCAGCGGGCGG
>CAZVVN010000100.1:0-1340 GCA_964630665.1 uncultured Acidiferrobacteraceae bacterium
TCATCAGGAACGGCCGGATCATCGATCCAGGGAACGGCACTGACGAGATCAGGGACCTCTTCATCTCGTCTGGCCGGATACAGTCCTCAAGTGCCAGTAGCAACGGTCTTGACGACCTGGTCCTCGACGCGACCGGGCTTGTCGTCTGTCCGGGGCTGGTCGATCTGCAGGCCCGGTTGCGGGAACCGGGAGAGGAACACAAGGCCACCATGCTCAGCGAACTGAGCGCTGCTGTTTCGGCTGGAATCACCAGCGTGTGCTGCCCGGCTGATACGGAGCCCGTCATTGACACACCGGCGATGGTCCACATGATACGACAGCGGGCCAGAAGAATCGAGCGGGCCCGAGTCTACCCGTTGGGCGCCCTGACCCGGAATCTAGCTGGAGAACAGCTCACCGATATGGCAGCACTTGCTGAAGCCGGTTGTGTCGGCGTTGGCAATGCAGACTGTGCGGTCGAAAGCTCCCTGGTCATGCGGCGCGCCATGCAGTATGCATCGACTTTCGACCTGACGGTGTTTCTCAATGCTCTGGACCCCTGGCTCAAGGGCAACGGCTGCGTACACGAAGGCGAGATCAGCACACGGCTCGGTCTGCCGGTCATACCGGAAGCGGCTGAAACGGTCGCGCTGGCGCGCGAGCTGGCACTGATCGAAACCACTGGCGTTCGCGGTCACGTCTGTCAGCTGTCCTGCGCCCGATCGGTAGAAAAACTCTCTGAAGCACAGCAACGCGGGCTGCCCGTCTCAGCCGCGGTCTCTGCCCATCACCTGCACCTTAACGAAAGAGATATCGGTGAGTTTGACACCCGCTGCCATGTCCTTCCCCCCTTGCGCAGTATCACCGACCGGGATGGTCTGCGCCAAGGTCTTGCCGATGGTGTAATACAGGCCGTTTGCTCGGATCATCAGCCGCATGGAACGGACGCCAAACTCGCTCCGTTCAGCGAGTCAGCACCCGGAATCGCAGGACTTGAAACACTCCTTTCACTCATGCTCCAGCTGGTCAATGAAGGTGTCCTGACACTGCCCCAGGCTATTGCTGCGGTGACCTCAAAACCGGCGAAGATTCTCGGTATTGACGTCGGGCAGTTGGGCGTTGGTGCGCCGGCCGACATCTGCGTCTTCGATCCCGTCGGAGAGCATTGCATCGACGCGCAGAACCTGCGAAGCAATGGAACCAACACGCCGTTCGATGGCTGGACACTGTGCGGAACGGTGCACTGGACCCTGGTTGCGGGCAAGATCGTCTACCAGAATGATAACGAGAACCCGGTTGAGCAGATCCCCTGAGGACAATTAAGCCAGAATAGGCATAGCAGTCTTGTTCTCGCAAGCAGT
>CAZVVN010000100.1:1440-9029 GCA_964630665.1 uncultured Acidiferrobacteraceae bacterium
AAGAGTGACTCATCAAACGTAAGCATACCGTCTTCAGATGATCGTTCCATCGTTTCATATAACTGATCGACCTCCCCTTTTTGGATCAGATCCCTGATCAATGGGGAACTGAGAAGGATCTCCACCGCAGCAACGTGGCCTGATCCATCGGTTTTTGGAATGAGCCTCTGCGACACAATCGCTCGAATGTTGAGCGATAGATCCATGAACAATCCCTCACGCTCACCGTCCGGATACAGCTTGATGATCCGCTCCAGTGCCTGGTAGGTATTGGCCGCATGCAGTGTTGCAAAACACAGGTGACCTGTTTCCGCGAACACCAGAGCAGAACGCATGGTTTCAGATTCCCGAATCTCGCCGACCTGGATCAGGTTCGGGGCCTGGCGCATGGCATTGATCAACCCATTCTCAAACGAGTTGGTGTCAACGCCGACCTCTCGCTGATCAACGATACAGTTGATGTGGTCGTGGACGAACTCGATCGGATCTTCTATCGTGATGATGTGGCCACGTGTGTGACGGTTGCGGTATCCCACCATTGCCGCCTGCGTGGTGGTCTTACCCGTACCGGTACCACCGACGAAAAGCACCAGACCGATCTTGTTCATCGCGACCTGCTCGAGGGTGCCCGCTGGCAGGCCCAGTTCCTCAAACGTCGGAATCTCGATATTGATTCGCCTGGCAACCAACCCCACCTGGTTGCGTTGCTGGAACACATTGATTCGGAACCGGCCGATATCCGCGGGAGTCAGGGCAAAGTTGCACTCTTTTTCTGCCTCGAATTCAGCTTGCTGCTTGTCATTCATGATTGAGAAGATCAACTCACGGGCAAGCTCGGGTGTCAGAGGATCAGTTTTGATGGGTAGCACCTGGCCAGCCACCTTCAGGCTGGGCGGCGCCGCAACGGAAATGAGCAGGTCCGATGCCTGCTGCTTTACCATTAATCTCAGCAGGTCCAGCATTTTCATCTTAAGGTTCCCTCTGTCTTAACACGAATTCTTAACCTAGCCCCCGAACTTCTCAGGTTCTGTTGCAAGCGTTCTAGCAGTCGCGATATCGATCATGTTCCGGGAAACCAGATCTTCAAGAGATTGATCCATTGTAACCATGCCAAACTCCCGCCCGACCTGGATCATGCCGTAAACCTGTGGGATTTTCGCCTCTCGAATCAGATTCCGGATCGCTGGCGTACCGGTCATAATTTCATAGGCTGCGCAGCGTCCACCTTCGGGTTTCTTGAGAAGACGCTGGGCGATAACGCCCTGCAGTGATTCCGACAACATCGCACGCACCATATCCTGTTGATCGGCAGGAAACACATCGATGATCCGGTCGATCGTCTTCGCGGCCGAAGACGTGTGCAAAGTACCGAATACCAGATGTCCTGTTTCTGCGGCGGTCAGTGCCAAACCAATTGTCTCGACATCGCGCATTTCACCGACAAGGATGATATCCGGGTCTTCCCGCAACGCGGATTTAAGTGCTGCAGAAAAACTCTGGGTGTGACGGCCAACCTCGCGCTGATTCACCAAACACTTTTTGCTCTCGTGAACAAACTCAATAGGATCTTCCAGGGTAAGAATATGACCCTGCAAAGTCGCATTGACATAGTCGATCATCGCCGCGAGAGTTGTCGACTTGCCGGAACCGGTTGGCCCCGTCACCAGAACCATGCCCCTGGGCTTTTCTGACAGTTCCCTGAAAATTGCCGGCGCATTGATCTGCTCGAGTGTTAGAACTTCGGTGGGCACCACCCGGAAAGCTGCTGCAGGACCACGTCCCTGATTGAATGCATTGACCCTGAAGCGCGCCACGTTGGGGATCTCAAACGCAAAATCGCACTCCCAGTACTCCTCAAATTCCTTGCGCTGGCTATCCATCATGATACCCGTAATCATTTCCAGCACCTGATGGTCCGGCAGAACGTCCACCTTGATTCGCCTTATCTCACCATCGATACGGATCAGTGGGGGCAATCCCGCCGTCACGTGAATATCAGATGCCCCGTTCTTGACGGCAAACCCCAACAGCTCAGACAATTCCATACTCAATCTCCCTAAATCGCTGTTATAGGCGATCAATAACACATGCCAGAAATCGGCTTCTGTCGCCTATAATTTAGCTTTGCGTCGCGACCTCCGATTGTACGATATCCCGGCGGTCTGAAAGATTATTGTGCCAGATGACAAGTGTCGGGGTCATTTGGCAAATCAGGTTAAATGACATCAGCCCTACAACCAGAACCAGACGACGAGAATGAACTCGCAGCTCGTTATCGCACCGTTTGCTCTGCAATACGGGAAACCGAACAGCAGTTCGGGCGGGGAACGGACTCCGTGACACTGGTCGCAGTAAGTAAAACCCGCCCCGCGGACGACGTTAGGGCCCTGTCGACTTTGGGTCATCGGAATTTTGCTGAAAACAAAATTCAGGAAGCCGTGAGCAAAATCAATCAATTGACTGATATCACAGATCTTTGCTGGCATTTCATCGGCTCAATTCAGAGTAACAAGTGCCGCGATATCGCGCATCATTTTGACTGGGTCCACAGCGTGGACCGGATCAAGATCGCGCGTCGGTTGTCCGAGATGCGCCCCCTAGACCGTGCTCCACTCAACGTCCTGCTCCAGGTCAACCTGCAAGGCGAAAACACTAAATCCGGTGTTGACCCGGCGGCACTTGAGGACCTCGCACGAGAGGTTGCCGCCTTCCCGAATATCCAGCTGCGCGGACTGATGGCTATCCCGGAACCCGAACAAGCTTTCGATGCGCAGAGACAGATCTTCGGGTCGCTGCGCGCGTTGCAATCGCTCTTGAACAAGAAAAGCTTTGACCTGGATGTGCTGTCCATGGGGATGACCGGTGATATGAGAGCAGCCATTGCCGAAGGAGCGACACATGTGCGGGTAGGCACTGCCATATTCGGCCCCCGTGCCTATCCCGACACATCCCCCGCCAGTTGATATCCTCGATCCACATAACCCGGACTCGCCCATGACTCGTAAGACCATTGGATTCGTCGGTGGCGGCAATATGGCCCGCAGCCTGATCGGCGGACTGCTCGCAGCCGGTACCCGACCGGACGTTCTCAAAGCCAGCGACCCGGATGAGGACATCCGAATGTCGCTTGCCAGCGACTTCGGAATCCAAACCACAGCCGACAATGCCGACATCGTAACGGAATCTGATGTGCTGATACTGGCGGTCAAACCGCAGGTTGTGGAAGAGGCGCTAACTCCTTTGGGTCCCTTATTGGCCACTCGACGGCCATTGTTGATTTCAATTGCTGCGGGTATCCCCATTACGAGCATCGAGAAGTGGGCAAATACCAAACTGGCTGTCATCCGTGTGATGCCGAATACGCCGGCACTGATCGGGGCCGGTGCAGCGGGTCTTTTTGCGAACGGGCTGGCGTCTCCGGAACAGCGCGCCACAGCAGAATCCATTATCCAGTCCGTCGGGACTTCTATCTGGGTCAACGATGAAGAATTGATTGACACCGTGACGGCTGTTTCCGGCAGCGGGCCAGCGTATTTCTTCTACCTGATGGATGCCATGATCGAAGCCGCCACTGAAGGTGGACTCGACTCTGAGGCTGCCCGGACCCTGGTTCTGGAAACAGCGCTTGGGGCGAGCCGTCTTGCCCTTTCATCAGACGAATCGCCTGCTGAGCTTCGAAAGCGCGTGACATCCCCCGGCGGCACCACCGCAGCGGCTATCAAGGCTCTGACAGAAGACCATTGTTCGGAGTCCATCATCCGGGCGGTTCATGCGGCCCGTCTACGATCGATCGAACTGGCACAATCGCTGGGGGAACAATGATGCCGGGCGACTATGCCAGTAACGCGGGCGTCTTCCTGGTTGACACGGTCATCGGGCTGTACACGCTTGTGGTATTGCTGCGGTTTCTGTTCCAGTTGACTCGAGCCGATTACTACAATCCGATCTCACAAATGGTCGTCAAGCTGAGCGACCCCCCTCTGGCGAGACTTCGGCGACTGATTCCTGGCGTACGCGGTGTCGATACCGCGGCCGTTGCTCTTCTGTTGGGACTGGAGGTCTGCCGCATCGGGATCATCACCCTACTACTGGGGCATACACCCCGTGTGGCTGGGCTGGTTATACTCGGAATCGGAGAACTCCTCAAATTGACAGTTTATATTTTCGTGTTCTCTATCTTTATCCGGGCGATCCTCAGCTGGTTCAGCGGTAGTGGGTACAACCCGATTCTGAAACTGATCCATACCTTTACTGAACCCCTCCTGAGAAAGTCACGGCAACTGGTTCCGGCGACCGGCGGGCTGGACCTGTCGCCGATATTGATCTTTATCGCGCTGATGCTGGTGCTTAAACTGTTCGTTCAGCCATTGCTCGACTATGGGCGCATGGCCCTGTAGCCAAGGTCTTCGTACACCTACGTCGGGCTAGAACATTCTTAAAGAGTTTTGGGTTTGTCGGGCCTGCATATTGTTTCTGGGCCTTAGCGGTTTGGATTCGCCGTCTGAGTCTGATAACGTAGCCTCAGTTGATCCGTCTGACCACTGGTCATCAGAGAATCTAACCCTTTCAGCACCTTGATCAAATCACTTTGGCACGACTAGAAGTCACTAACCGGACTGGTGCATCGCAACCATTCCTGCGGGGTATCCTGACCCGATCCCTTCAAAAAGCAGGGCTTTCCTTTTCCGACGCCTATGAAATTGCCTCCCGAGTCCGCGAGAACCTCGAATCTTTCGAAGATGTCTCAACCGAGCAGGTCCGCTCCGAGACTGCTTCGCAGCTTCGTTCAAGGTACGGGCTTGATGTGGAACGGGGTTACTCGATAGCTAAACGCCATCCGGGATGGATCCAGGTTCGCGATTCTGATGGGCACGCAGAATGGTTCTCCAGAAACCAGCATCAGCGTCGACTAGAGATCTGTGGTCTGCCACAGGAGGTGGCCGAACAACTGACCCAGACTATCCATAACCGTCTGCTCAAGACCCACCTGTCCGAGATCAATCGCGGAGAGTTGCGCAATCACACTGTAGATGTTCTGCGGACAGAAGCCGGTGATGAATTCGCCGCGAGTTACACCGCCTGGCACTATTTCATCCGCTCTGGCCGACCATTGATCATTATGGTTGGCGGTACTGCTGGAGTTGGCAAGAGCACTGTTTCTGCCGAGATCTCGACGCGTCTCAACATCACGCGATCACAGTCCACCGACATGCTGCGCGAGGTCATGCGAACCATGGTCGCGACTCAGTTAATGCCGGAACTTCATCAGTCAAGCTTTGAAGCCTGGCGGGCACTCCCTGACCACCACCAATTTACCGAGGAGGTGTCCCGTGTAATCGACGGCTATCACCGACAGGCTGATCTGGTAGAAGTGGCTGCTGAGGCGGTCATGCAGCGGGCGTTTCGGGAAAAAGTCTCACTTCTACTAGAAGGGGTTCATATCAGGCCTAGCCTGGTGGACAAAATCCCATCCGAAACCGACGCTGTCGCTGTCCAGATGATGTTGGGTGTCTTGCGGAAAAAGCAGCTGCAACGCCAGTTCAGGGGCCGATCCAGCGAGGCGCATGACCGACGGGCACAGCGTTATCTGGACAGTTTCGACGCCATTTGGAATCTACAGACTGCCCTGCTCGATGAAGCGCGAGCGGCAGGCGTACCGGTTCTTGTCAACGATAATCTTGACAGTGCCTTGACCAGGGTGATGCGTACCATCACGGCGGCCGTCCTGGCAGACAGCGAAAAGATTGTTGCCCAGAAAAAGCACAAGACAGCCTAGAATCCCCCACTGAGATCAGGACCGCACCATCTGGTGGCAATGGATTTGCTCCCTTCAGATGCGCTCCGATAACCCAGTACCAACTATGATCAGCGGGCCAGATTGATGAGTCGCAAAAAGAACAGGCCTACTTACCGAAGGCGCCAGGGGACAACCTTGGCCGAAAAAGCGGATCGACATGTCTTGTACGAGAAAGCCGTTCAGTGCGTTGAAACCGAAGTTGACATGGTAGATGAGACCTTCCAGACCCTGCGGGGTAGAACGGCAACCATCATTCGCGAAGACTTCTGCGGCACCGCCAATACCAGTTGTGAGTGGGTGGGTCGGCGCGACGACAACCGGGCATTCGCCGTGGACCTTGACGATGACGTCCTGGCCTGGAGCAGACAACACAATATTGCCCGTTTGAACGATTCAGGCAGCGATCGAGTTTTGCTTTTGCGTGAGGATGTGCTGACTGTCCAGACACCCGCAGTTGACATGGTTCTGGCGATGAATTTCAGCTACCAGGTCTTCAAGACCCGTCGAGAACTCGGCCATTACTTCCGTACTGTACGCGATGCGTTGGTCGATGACGGCGTATTGTTCATGGATGCCTATGGTGGCTACGAGTCATTTCGAGAAATGGAAGAATCCACGGAACATGATGACTTCACCTATGTCTGGGACCAGTCCAAATACAATCCGATCAACGGCGACTTTCTGTGCCACATTCATTTCACCTTTGCGGATGGTTCCAAGATAAAACGGGCCTTCACGTATGACTGGCGTCTCTGGACCTTGCCTGAACTGGAGGAACTGCTGCTTGAAGCCGGGTTTTCCCGAACCCTGGTTCACTGGGAAGGCACTGACCCGAAAAGTGGTGAAGGAAACGGCGTGTACACCCCCACCCGGGTTGGCGATGCCGATGCCGCGTGGATCTGCTACATCTCAGCAGAAAAATAACGCCCGCTGAGTGCTCTGATCCCGCCTGCCACTTGGAGTTCGTCAGCTTGTCTAGTCGATTCAGAATCGATTTTGGGTTTTCTTCCTCACGTTTCCCTTACGCGTTTGGCGTCACACAGATGGAGACCAGCCGAGATAAGCTTATGGGAGGAGTAATGTGACGGGGATCACACTGACAAGCCGATGGAGGCTCCTCGCTCTGCGAAATTGAGACAGAATACGCTTGAAACGGCACTTTTGCGCCTTTATGATCAGTTTCCTTGACGGAGGGTGTAACAAGAGAGATTCATCGGGGAGGAGGACACATCTTGAGCAAAGAAAACCTTAAACTTTTTCTGGAAAAGGTCTCACAGAGTGAAGAACTCAAAGCGCGTATCGGCAGAGATAATGAAGTGAATACCTTGATAGACGTCGGTGCAGAACACGGGTTTTTGTTTTCGGCGGAGGATTTTGAAGAGACTGCAGAGTTAACTGATGACGAACTGGATCAAGTTGCAGGAGGAACTGCGGTTTGGGGGGGAGTCGCGAATTCGCCTGGATTTCGCTTGCACCGAGGGGAGTTAAGAAAATTAGACCCGCGGGTTTATGAAAACTATGTACCGTATAACGACCCCAAAAAAGGTTGAAAAATTAACCATAAATCATCATTGACTAATACGTTATGGGTTCTGGCCAAATAGGCTATTGGTGTGAAGCCTCCTGAAACTCACTATGCTGATTATTGTTTCCGATCTGTAACAAACAACCTCGTTTCACAATACCTCGCTTCCCACAACCCCTAGCGTCTCCCTCTCAGCTGTGGTGTGTGGATTCCACACGCAGTCGAACGGCGACACGTTCGCTCGCCTCTTCCACGACGATCCGCCAT
>CAZVVN010000101.1:0-1376 GCA_964630665.1 uncultured Acidiferrobacteraceae bacterium
GCTGGTGCTCAGATTTACAGCCAGACGCGCATAGTGAATCTCTTCAGAGAAAAATCCGAATGGCTAGTGAAATCATCTCAGGGCATGGTTAAGGCACAAAAAGTCATTCTGGGCACCAACGGTTATACCGATAATCTCTTCCCGGGGCTTGCCCAATCCGTCGTTCCCATAATCAGTGTTCAGGTCGCGACAAAACCGCTGGCCGATGATATCGGTGCTACGATACTCCCTGGCGGGCAGACCTTCTCCGATACCCGCCGAACCATCTTCTATGGAAGACGTGACCACATGGGGCGCTTTCTACTGGGCAGCCACGGGACCACAGAGACAAGTGATGATCATCGGGATTTCGATCGCATTAAGAAAGAGGCCAAGCGGCTCTTTCCGCAACTTGCTGAAACCGACTGGGAGTTTCAGTGGGGTGGGCGGGCTGCCGTGACCCAGGATCGACTGCCACACCTCCATGAACCGGCAGAAAATCTGTATGCGGGCCTCGGCTATCAGGGTCGTGGTATCGCGATGGCAAACGTCATGGGCCGTATTCTGGCCGAACGTGCTCTTGGGAAACCTGCAGAAGAACTGGAGATCCCCTCAACTGCTATATCGGCATATCCTTTTCACCGTTTTCACCGCACCGGCGTGAAGCTCGTCACAAGCTGGCTCAAGTGCCGTGACGAAGTTGAGCGACTCCTGCGCTGAAACTGCAAATCTACACGCCATCAAGGACCTTAATCCATGAACGACGCTAGTTCTTTAAGCTCGGAAGCGAAAAACGAAACCCTGCACTCTGCCACCCGAGGCCAGCATCGACGCTGGGGCATAAACAACGACTACACGACCCTGCGGGACGTTCTTCTTGGCAGACCGGACTATTATCGCTGGGTCGAAGCGGGACCGATCATCGGCCGGACTCTGGCAAATGCAGATAAAACCGGTGCCCGGTTCGATCACCCACTCGCAATGCAACAACACCAGGCCATGGTAACGGTCTACGAGGACGCCGGCGTCAGATGCCACTATCTCGCCGCAGATCCTGTACTGCACCGTAATTTCTTCGCCCGCGACTCAAGTGCCATGACAGCCTGGGGTGCGCTGATCTGTCATATGCAACTCAAGTGCCGGCGCGCCGACTACGTTACCGCGATCGATTTCTATCAAGGCAACGATATTCCCATCTGGAAGATGGTCACAGCGGGGCACTTCGAAGGGGGTGATTTCGTGATCCTTGAACCCGGACTTGTGCTGGTGGGCTACTGCGGTGAGCGTTCTGAAAAGGAAGGTTCCGAACAGGTGGCAGATTGGGTAAAGGAGGAAGGCTGGGAATCCATCCTGGTACCAATTTCAAGAGAATTCGTCCACATGGACGGTCTGGTAGT
>CAZVVN010000101.1:1476-8827 GCA_964630665.1 uncultured Acidiferrobacteraceae bacterium
CCCGACATGTCCATGTTCACTCTGGGCGGTGGAGGTGTCCACTGCCTCAGCCAGGCACTCTATCGCGACCCAGTGGTCTAATGGAGGGGTCCGGAATCGGCTAACGCCGGGCCGCGACGGCATCGGCGACCACACAGAGTATCTCGAACATCATGGTCGCGCCGGTCAATGCGGTGGTTCCACTGGGATCAAAAGGTGGAGCAACCTCGACCACATCACCACCGATCAGATTTAGATCTCTTGTACCGCGAATCATCAACTGTGCCTCGACCGTCGTGAAGCCACCGACCTCCGGTGTTCCGGTTCCTGGTGCGTATACCGGATCGAGACCATCGACATCGAAGGTGAGATAGCAGGGCCCTTCACCGACGACACGACGGATCTCCCTGATGACCGCCTTGACACCCATCTCGTAGAACTCTTCCATGTAAATCACACGCATACCCGAGTCATGGCTGAACTTCCAGATATCAAGATCATTGAGGGAGCCCCGGATACCAATCTGGATGGTGCGCCGCGGATCGATCAGCCCTTCTTCCACGGCCCGCCTGAACGGTGCACCGTGGTGAAACTTTGACCCGAGATAATCGTCCCCGGTATCACAGTGCGCATCGAAGTGGATCAGACCCACCGGGTTCGCAGCTGCAATTCCACGAAGTATCGGCAGGGTCACGGAATGATCACCACCCGCTGAGACAGGTACCACACCCCTTGCATGCAGATCCTCAAAAAACGCGGCGATCTCATCCAGGCTGGTTTCAAGATTAAACGGTGACTGCACCCAGGCATCACCCACATCAGCCACGGTACAGATATCATGGGGGCTGATACCGTTGGCCTGGTTGAGCCGGCGGATGAGACTCGACTGGTTTCGAATCTCGCGTGGACCGTGACGGGCACCCGGCCGGTTCGTCACCCCGCCGTCGAACGGCACACCGACCAGACCGACTTCAATACCGTCGACGTCTTCCCGGTACGGTGAGCGCATGAAGGTCGGCAACCCAGTATATCTAGGGCGCTGGATGGGGTCGTTGAACGATTCGTACTTGAACATCAAAATTCCTCTCACGAAAAGCTATCAGGCTAATGGTAGGAAACAGCTGCTGCAAAGACATTGTCCGCCAGAGAACCATAGCACATTGGCGTGCTGATCTCCGATAAAGAACCCCGCAGCATCGGACACCGCCCGGTCACTCATCCTTTCCGTGAGTCCCGATCAAAGGACCTCCCACTGGTATCGGGGGTACGGCTCTGGCAGCATAGCCAGCTGCCATCATCTGTTGCTGAGCAATCTGAGGCAAAACTGAATCCGAATACCAGGAGTTGCCGGACCTCAGCATACGCTTCAGATTGAACCTTGATAGTGGAGACAGCAAATTGAAGAAGACCCATGCCTGGCCCGAAGACTGCTGGAACTGGCCCATCGACATCTGCCACAAACACGCAGTTCGATGTGGGGAGATGATCTGGGTCGGTGGTCAGGTTGACCTCACACCCGCCGGTGAGGTCTGCAATTCAGATGATCGCCCGTTGCAGACCCGCAATGCGATGACTCACTTTTCCAGGACCTTACACGCCCTGGAATGCGACCTCGAGGATCTGGTATTCCTGCTGTGCTTCTACGTCAACGATGGTTCAGTCGACGAGCGTACCTTTCTTGAAGAGGTCGCCTCCTGCCTGCCCGATGGTGCTGTCCCCGCGGTCAACGCCGTGCCGGTGCCCTACCTGGCCTACCCGGGGCTGATGGTCGAGATCGAAGGATATGCCATGCGCCGTGAAGACGGTCAGCGAATCGAAAAAACCGTTGCGTCTCCAGAGTCGCTGTGTGCTTTACCGATCCCCTTCAGTCAGGCCGTTCGCAGTGGAAAGATGATCTTTGTATCGGGTCAATACCCCCGTCTGGCGGACGGCAAGGTCTGCCAATCCGGCGACAGCGTCGCGCAGACCCGTCAGGTCATGGAACAAGTTACCGTATTGCTCGACCAATTCGGTGCCACCTGCCAGGATGTGGTCAAACTTAATCGCTGGTACGCCGGCAATGTCGGGATCAAAGATTTCGAGCCGGCTGCGCTGGCCTGCGCCGGGTTTTTTGTTGAGCCAGGTCCGGCAGCGACTGGCATTCCCCTACCCCGCCATGCAGACCCGGACGTCGCGATAAAGATCAGTGTGGTCGCGATGCTCGGCGAAGACGGGACTCATCTGCCGAGACGTCACGTCTGGCCCGAATCACTCTGGGACTGGCATGTCCATCTGCCGTACAAACACGGTCTTGCCTGTGAAGAGATGATCTTTCTGGGTGGCCAGGTCTCGCTGGACAAAAGGGGGCAAGCACTCTATCCCGATGACCTGTCGGCCCAGACTCACCAGGCGATGCAGCACATCGGTACAATTCTGGGTGAACTCGGTGCTGATTACGACGACGTCTGTAAGATCATGACGGTCTACCAGGGTGACTGTGGTGCCGAGTCCCTGCATGGAAACCTTGGCATTCGTGCCAGCTATTTCCGTGATCCGGGCCCTGCCACGACGGGCGTCCCACTGCCGGCGCTGGCCTATGAATCCATGGTCATCGAAATCGATGCTTTTGCCATGGCAAAGACCAGAGACGAGTGACCGATTGCCGTCCGCGGTCAGCAGCGTGACAATTTCTTGGCGCTGATAACTTCCGGCTGAGGATTCTTTTGAAGGTCTAAATCTGTCGACCGGCAGACCCGTAAGAAATCAAACGCGGTTGGCTAATAGTTCGAGCTACAGCACAGGTGTTTCAAACGAACGGTGTTGATAGTCAGCGGGTGTTTCTCGAAGCCAGCGAATGATCCTGCGCTGGCCCCGCAGGTAGCCGTCGGATTCAACGATGACGTGCTCGGCAATCACCCGATGCACAGCAGAGAGCCGGAAAAACGGTACATTCGGGTAAAGATGATGCTCTGCATGGTAGGGCATCTGCCAGGCAATCAGATGAAGCCATCGGTTACTCAGGGTCGTCCGGGTGTTCTTCAGTAGATCAGGACTCTCTTCGCAGCCCACGTGCTCGGCGACCCGGAGAACCCGCTGAACAGGCTCACCCAGAAATCGGGGCAGCAGCCAGCACAACAGCAGCGCCCAGCCATAACCAGTCAAGATCACGACCAGAGCAAGCACCCCGTAGAGAACCAGCATGACACGTGCCTCCAGTACCATCAAATGAAGTCTGGCTTTGGGCACATACGTACTAGTCGCCGGATCAATCCGTCCTGCGGCGTGCCTGACGATCCAGCTGAGATTCCGCCACCAGAACCATAAAGCCGCGCAGTACCATAGATACTGCTTTAGCGAGGCGGGCTCAGGCAACACCAGCGAAGGGTCTTTACCCGGGACCTGGGTATAACGATGATGCCCAAGGTGGAAATATCGGAAAAAGTACGGTGGCACAACATAAACCAATGCAGTGATCCAGAGTACGCTTTCATTCAGCCAGCGACTCCTGAAAGCCGTCCCGTGGGCACACTCATGCAGCGGAGAGAACAAAAACCCGATCACAAAGGCTTGAACCAACAACACCGGAACACACCATGGAGTTGGAAAGACAGCCCAGATGAGCCAACCCGACAGACCAATCAAACAATAGTGAGCCAAAAAGTATGCCAGAGCGATGGGGTCCGAGCGCTGACTGAATTCTTTAAGCTGCTGTTCAGTCAAAAGACCCGCAGGTCGTCTGGATTCTACCTTTCTGGCTGCTTCCGACTTCTCGGACTGCCCGGCAGGATCCCCGCCAATCCTCCGATCAGGATCGAGTTCAGCTTCGTCAATCAGTTGGCTGTTGATCTCAATCGATTCATTCATGATTCTTCTGACTGTCAGTACAATCTCAAGATGAGGGATTGACTAGAATCCCTGGCGCATTCGCACAGCCCCTCATCTACATCCAGGCTAGGGATAAGCATAACCTACCCCGATTCAAACCGAAATGCAGAAACCTAATTGGGGGTTTCCCCGCATCCAAGACAGAACAGCCTATAGAGCAAAGCCCCGTTTCCCTTGATCACTGTTATGGATACGACTGGTTTTTGCTTTCCAGACAATCTCAATACCATTATGATACGTTTTCTTTCCCAGAGACCCCTGCATTCGTTTGTGGTCCGGGAGTATTTCGTGGTTAAACTATGAATGCTGGACTTAACGGCTCGAATAATTAACACCCTCTGACCGATCCACTACCCAGTCCACAACACCCGCGATCGAAAAAAATGAAAATCGGTATCTGCCTGCCAACTGAGACTGAGGCCATGGCCGGCGGCACGGCCAGTGGTGCCGACGTCCTGCGACTCGCCCGGCTTGCTGAAGACGCAGGCTTCGACTCGGTCTGGATTGTGGATCATTTTTGTTACTCTGCTGCAGCCGAGATGGAAGCACTTGGCGCCACTGCGCCACCTGATCTGGCGGGTAAGATCTATGGTGCCTGGGAATGCCTGACCGTGTGTGCTGCACTTGCCCGTGAAACCCAGCGCATGGAGATCGGAACGCTGGTCATCAACACTGGCTACCGGAACCCCGCACTTCTGGCCCGGATGTCGGAGACCATCGATGAATTGAGCGCAGGGCGTTTTACCCTCGGCGTTGGCGCTGGAGACTTCTTAACGGAACATGACGCGTTCGGGTATCCCTGGGAGCGCCGTGTCGGTCGGTTTGAAGAGGCGCTTCAGATCATCCGACCGATGCTGGCCGGTGAAAATGTGACATTCGCCGGTGAATTTTACGAAACTCGGGATGCCCTCAATCTGCCCCGGGGGCCCAGACCTGACGGACTTCCCTTGCTGATCGGTGTTCTGGGCCGGGGGCCGCGGATGAAACGACTGGTGGCACAGTACGCGGACCAGTGGAACTGCTGGCTGGCCAGTGGCGACAGCCATGCGGGGGCGTACATTAAGATCCGTGATGATATGCTCGCGGCGTGCGAACAGCATGGCCGTGACCCTGAGACCCTGGTGCGGAATGTGACTCCGCGTATCAGCCCCACTGGGCTTGCGGCCAAGTCACCGGATATGAAACCCCTGTCGGGCACAGCCGAAGAAATTGCCGAGGCGTTACACGAATTCAAAGATCTCGGTGTCAGTCATATCTCAGCCTGGCCTCACCCCAACAACGAAGAAGGTATCGTCGCCCTGGCACGGGTCCTGGAACACTTCCGCGGTTGATAAGAGCCC
Source organism: uncultured Acidiferrobacteraceae bacterium (assembly GCA_964630665.1). Classification (GTDB taxonomy): domain Bacteria; phylum Pseudomonadota; class Gammaproteobacteria; order Arenicellales; family UBA868; genus UBA9619. Next base: position 6,660 of record CAZVVN010000101.1, read on the forward strand.
AAATCCCAGAATCTGTTCGACTGCGTTAACTTGATTTCAGCAGTTCGCTAAGACACTGTACTGACAAGCCTTGTAAGACTCACCGACCTGTCGCGAGCAAGAGAATGTCACCGCCAAGCAACACAGTTTCGGGGACAACGCTTGCCTCTCAACGTCATCTCTTCGATATACCCGAAGACGTCGCCTATTTGAACTGTGCCTATATCTCTCCGTTACTCAATTCGGTGCGTGATGTCGGAATCGCCAGCAGCGATCGAAAAAGTCATCCTTGGGAGATATTACCGCGCGACTTTTTCTCTGATGCCGAACAAAGCCGGGCGCTATTCGCCGAACTCATTGGAGCCACTGCCGACGACATCGCGCTGGTCCCGGCTGCCAGCTACGGGACAGCGACCGCGGCACGCAATCTGCCGGTTGGTCCGGGAGAGAGAATTCTCGTACTGCATGATCAGTTTCCTTCAAATGTTTACCCCTGGCGTGAACTCGCGAAGGAGCGTGGTGGCACCATCATTACTTTGCCACACCCGGAAGACGATGACTGGACCCGGGTGATTCTTGAAGCGCTTGACGAGCGCGTGGCGATCGCGGCCCTGCCCCATGTCCATTGGACCGACGGTGCCATGATCGATCTCAAACGCGTCGCGATCCGCTGTAGAGAGGTTGGTTGTGCACTTGTCATTGATGGCACCCAGTCGGTGGGTGCTCTGCCATTCGACGTCAACGCCATCCGGCCTGACTTCCTTGTAGTGGCAACCTACAAATGGCTGCTTGGGCCGTACGCTGCGGGATATCTGTATGTTGCTCCCAAGTGGCAGGATGGCGTGCCGCTCGAACACAACTGGATCGATCGTCAGGGCAGTGAAGATTTCTCGAATCTCGTCGAATACCGTGACAGTTATCAACCGGGAGCGCGCCGCTTCGACGTTGGCGAGCGCGGCAATATCCACCTCGTGCCGATGGCAAAAACGGCATTACGGCAGTTGTTGGACTGGAGGGTAGAGAATATTCAGACGACGATACGTGCGCGAACCGACCGAATCGCTGAGCGTGCGACCGACATGGGCATCGGCACTCTACCGAGGGAACAACGAGCCGGTCACTACCTGGGGCTGCGTTTTCCCGGCGGTGTACCCGAAGGGTTGGCGAATCGACTCGCCCAGGAAAAAGTCTACGTCAGTGTTCGAGGCACAAACGCTGTCCGGATTACACCACATCTTTGGGTCACCGACCGGGACGAAGATCGACTGTTTGATGTACTGAAATCGGCCTTGTCCGAATGAACCTGTGCTACCCAGGGGGGTTGCTTGCTCTTAATCAAGTTTCCAGCCCTTTGAGTCCGGGCCTGTAAGGCTTACTCTGAACAATTCCGGGGTAATGCGTTTGTCACGGCTTGTCAGTACTGACGGAAGTTTTATTCAGTTGATTTAGCGGAAGATAAATATGTACCACCCATATGCGGATTTAATTGGACTGAAGGTGATCGAACAACAGGATGGCTACAGCGTGTGTTCAGTGGAGGTTGTGGAAAAACTGCGCAATCCACACGACGTAGTGCATGGTGCAATACTGTATTCCCTCGCAGATACAGGTATGGGACTCGCGCTATATCCAAGCTTGAAGGAACAACAACTGTGTGCCACCATAGAAATAAAGATCAATTACTACAAACCCGTCAGATCCGGAAACATTATTTGCACGACCGATATGATCAACAGAGGCAAGTCTATTGCCAATCTTGAATCGGCAATTTACGTCGAGAACATCATGGTCGCCAAAGCAAACGGGAACTTCTCAATATTTTCTCCAAGCAATATAAAGGCAGATGCTTAGGCCAGGATCACTGGACTCACAGCTAGTTCGCTGCTCAGTGCTTGAACTATCAAGTGCAAGATCAACTTTTAGCAACTGCCCGCTGTCTGTTCGATATATTTTCAGGACTCCCGCTGGTCCTGCGCCGAGTATAAATCAGCACATAAGAGCAGTTGGTTTTGACTTCGCAGGCCTGACATTCGACGCCAAAATCCTCGGGGGTCAAATAGCGGACGGCGACGTCAAACCCTATTGACTGATAAAGATCGATCGATTCCTGCAGCCGAACTACATCCACCGTGTGGCGTCTCTTCCAGCCGCCGGCTTCGGACTCCGCAGCATCCTGTAGTACCCGGCAA
>CAZVVN010000102.1:0-8639 GCA_964630665.1 uncultured Acidiferrobacteraceae bacterium
CGGACCACCATCAAACCAGTTGATGGCCACGGTGGCGCTGGGATCATCTTTGTGGAACCGGGTGACACTGATCTTGAATCAAAGATCCAGAGTGCGACGTCCAATGCCGGTCACTGGGTGATCGTTCAGGAGTATCTTGACGCGGCTCGAGAGGGAGACAAGCGCATTCTTCTGCTGAACGGGGAACCACTCGGAGCCATCCTGCGACTGCATGCCGATGGTGTGGAGCTGAACAATCTGGATCAGGGCGGTACGGCGCTTGCGAGCCAGGTAGAAGGTCGTGATCTTGAGATCTGTGGAGCGCTCAGGGAAGACCTCATCACACATGGGGTGATTTTTGCCGGCATCGATGTGATTGGCGGAATGCTCATTGAGGTCAATATCACCAGCCCGACCGGGCTGCAGGAGATGTGTCGCCACGACAAGCGGGCCTATCACAGTGAGATCATTGCCAGTCTCGAATGAGACCTGGCCGTTTGCTTAACCGCCCAGTCCCAGCCCTTCTCGCCGGGGGTCCACGCCTGCTTCCAGCCGGCCATCCGGGTTGCGCCGGATCACATGCAGACCGCTGTTGAGTCGGCGAATACGGACCTCGTGCCCGAGTGACTCGAGCGCCGGTTGCAGGCTCTGGCTGTGGGGCTCGTTTTCCAGTTCAGTTGGGCCGTTGCGGTTGATGAAATGCGGCATTTCAACGGCCTGCTGGGGTGCCATTCCCCAATCGAGCATCGCGATCAACGCCTGAACCACATAACCTATGATGCGGCTGCCCCCAGGTGATCCTGCGACGATCACCGGTTGTCCGAGATGGTCAAATACCATCGTCGGCGCCATCGAACTACGGGGGCGTTTGCGACCCTCGACGCGGTTAGCGACCGGCAGGCCGTGGCGTACGGGCAGGAAAGAGAAATCGGTCAATTCGTTGTTGAGCAGAAAGCCGCCCGTCATCAGACGGCTGCCGAATCCCGACTCGATCGTGGTGGTCATCGAAACGGCATTACCATAGTGGTCGACGATACTGATGTGACTGGTGCCCGGCAGCCGTTCCCGATTGTCTGGAGAAAGGGCGGTTACAGCTTCGGGAGGTGATCCCGCCTGTGCCTTACCCATGGACGATTCGCGCCGGATGAGTCCGGCGCGTTGCCTGAGATAGTCGGCGTTCAGCAGGCCGGCCTCGGGAACGGATACGAAATCACTGTCCGCCATGTACTTGGCACGGTCTGCGAACGCCAGCCTGGATGCTTCAAGTACCAGGTGGAGGCCCGCAGCCCCCGGACCTGCAGCTCGAAGATCAAAGTGTGTTAGCAGCCCGAGGATCTGACCGACCGTCAGGCCGCCGGAACTTGGAGGGCCCATCCCACAAGCCCGGTAGCCGCGATAGGCCTGGCAGACCGGCTGGCGGACGATGGTCCGATAGCTTTCCAGGTCCAAGCGGCTGATCAGGCCGGGTGAGTTGGTTGCCGAGCGTACGGTATCCACGATTCTGTGGCCGATTTCTCCACTGTAAAAAGGCCCAATTCCATCGTCAGCAATCCGGCGAAGCGTTGTGGCGAACGCCGGGTTCTTCAGTAAGTATCCCGGCGGGAGCGGCTTACCGTTTTCAGTGAAAAAATATCGGCGTGTCGGAGTGAAGCGGCGTAACCCACGGTCTGATGCTGATGCGATGGCAGTGGCCAGGCGTGGCGAGACCTTGAAACCGCTCTCGGCCAGCGCGATGGCCGGCTGGAAAAGAGAATGCCAGGGGCGGTTGGCGAATCGCTGGTGGGCAGTGTGGAGCAGGTGCAGGGTCCCAGGGACACCGACGGCGCGGCCGCCGATAACCGCCTCCCGCCAGCTGAGAGGTGCTCCATCGGGGTTGAGAAAGTACTCCGGACCCGCGCTGGCCGGCGCTGTTTCACGCCCATCCAGCGCGTAGAGTGTGTTGTCTGCTGCATGGTAATAGAGCATGAACGCACCACCACCGATACCTGAAGACTGTGGCTCGACCAGGTTGAGTACCAGCTGTGCGACGATTGCCGCATCAACCGCTGAACCCCCGATACTCAGAACGTCGACAGCGGCCTGGGTTGCGTGAGCATTGGCCGTGACTGCCAGAAAATTCTGTGCGCTCACCGGACCGGAATTGTTTTGGGCCTCGGCAGTTTCGCTTCCTGAGGCGGCGGTCTGGAATATGAGCCCGGCAAAGCTGGCCAGAGCAAGAAACCATGAGCGCCAGTTGCATGAGTACAGTGGGCTGATCAGGTCGGTCATGCGAATCGCTTTCTACGCTTGCTCAGAAGACAACCGTTGAGCCGAATCTGTGGACAAGGGATGCCCATCTCAAGACGCCGGTGGCAGGACCACGATCCTGCTTCGTGACCAGCGGTCGTGCCAGGCCCTTTTCCCTGGATCGACAAGTACCCAGAAGAAGCCCAGCCCGAGAATCAACCACGAGACCAGGGCCCCCAGGAAGCGCATCCCGGCCGTTGACCACAGCGGTTCGCCACCATCGTTCCGGCGAAGGCGTAAGCGCCAGGCTTTCATCCCAAGGGTCTGACCGCCATGGGTCCAGAACCAGCCGAAGAACAGGTAGCAGACCAGTAACAGATAGACTGGTTTCAGAAGCTTTATCCACAACGCTTGAGCTGCTGCTGCATCGACCAGCGGCACCGGCAGAAATGCGACGAACAACACTCCGATTAGAAGAAAGCTGTCGTAAATCATTGCCCCAAGGCGTCGAAAAAACCCAGCCGGGCACATCGCTGTTTCAGAAGGAGTCATGCTGCTTGCCATTTGCTGCTGTAAAAGGTCCCAGTTTCGGGCCGCGGAGCTACCGAACAGCGTTCACGGTCTGGCGAGATCCGGCCTATTGGCCGGATGCGGGGTGAGGAGCAGGAAGCGGAACGAGAAGAACATTGGTCAAAGTAGTCAACAGCAGATCCACAGGGTTATCCACAGGTTATCCACTTCACGCCGCTCACAGTATGGCGCCCCCGGCAAGATTCGAACTTGCGACCTATCGCTTCTTACCACTGCAATTTTCATTGCCGGCTATGGCCGTTTGTGGTCTGGACTTTATCTTCACCGGTAGGCCAAAGCCCTTAGGTGCTGCCCGTCAAGTCTCTACACCTTCCCGCCCAGACCACCAGGCAGGCTTGGCTCGGTATTGCCACCACCCGGGCGTGCTGAGGGTTCACCGAGTTTGAGCAGATTCACGCAGGGCGTTTCCGGTCCTGGTGCCCATGTTCGATACAGGAGGCGATTGCTCTATCCTAACTGAGCTACGGGGGCGCCGAGCGCCGAGTATAACAAGCCACCTGTTACCCGATGGGTGGTCTTGCAGTTTTCCCGCAATGTCTGCCGGCAATTAGAGCCGGCAGACATTGACTATCTTGCTCTTAACTGTTGTTTTCTGGGGTGATGGCGTTCAGCACGATGGCAATGATTGCGACCGGCAGCAGGCCCTGATCCGTTACTGATTGGGTAGATATTTGTCAGACCAGCGCAGGACAACGTTGAAAGACACAGAAATCCGAGCCTCCCGGGAAAGGTTCGGGTGCACCATGTGATGCAGGAAGGCCGGCCAGATCAGGAGACATCCCGCTTCCGGAAGAATGCGATGCTCAGCTTCGACCTGACCGTCACCACGAATTGCGCCCATGTTGGCTTGTGCTCTTGGATCGTAGAAGGAAATCGCACCAGGATTCCGGTCCCGACGGCCGGCAAGTGGCTCGTTGGTGTCGGGGACTGCGACGTAATAGGTTCCGGACAGCCAGGCATGCGGGTGATTGTGCAGGTTGTGATAATCACCGAATCGATTGACGTTGGCCCATCCCTGGAGCTGCCAGTCCAGCTGGTAGTCGATCCCGAGCCGGCGAATATAGACAATCGTCGCCTGGTTGATGCACTCCCGCAGCCAGCTGATTGCCGGGTGTTCCAAGATCAGCAGGTTCCCCGACAGGTAATCGGTTGTCAGGTCAGAATGTTCGGAATCGATCCGCAGAATCTCTGATTCCAGTGCCTGGTTCGCATCCTCACAGCCCGGCAGTCGATCACGCATTAGCAGTGTCGGCCACAGTTCGAGAAATTCAGCAGTAGAGGGAGGACCAGCCACGGCACGACGTTAACCCGCGTCCTCGGAAAATGCCAGTTGTATCCTGACAGGGCGTTCGATGCCGGCCTTTATTGGGTACACTTGGAATACAGCACCGATCACCTATCGCCGGCAACAGCCGTTACCAGGACCAGGTGCCCGTCAAATGCTGCAACATTCAGCAGGAGGAAGAATCAATGACCGAAGGACTACCCCGACGGGCCCAGGTCGTCATTGTCGGTGGCGGTGCTGTGGGCTGTTCGGTGGCATACCATCTTACCAAGATCGGTATCACCGATGTATTGCTGCTGGAGCGCAAACAGCTGACCTGCGGCACGACGTGGCATGCGGCTGGACTGGTGGGACAGCTTCGCGCGACCGCCAATATGACCAAGCTGGCGAAGTACACCGCGGAGCTTTTTCTTGGCCTGGAAGCAGAAACCGGCCAGGCGACCGGTATGAAGCAGAACGGCTCGATCGCAGTCGCTACGGACCTGGAGCGGCTCGAGGAACTGCAGCGCGGAGCCTCGATGGCCCGGGTCTTCGGCCTGGAGGTCGAAGAGGTCACAGCAGAGTGGATCGCCCGGAAATACCCGGTCATGCACACCGACGATCTGGTCGGTGGTGTCTTTTTGCCGCGTGACGGACAGACCAATCCGATCGATGTGACCCAGGCGATGGCCCGGGGGGCCCGCACAGCCGGTGCCAGGGTCGTGGAAAACACACCGGTCCGCGGTGCTACCATTGAGAACGGTCGGATCAGTCGCGTGCAGACCGATGAAGGTGAGATTGAGTGTGAGTTCCTGGTGATCGCCGGCGGCATGTGGTCGCGTGATTTTGGTCGGCAGATCGGCGTCAACATTCCGCTGCACGCTGCAGAACACTTTTATATCGTGACCGAGCCGATAGACGGCCTACCGGGTGAATTGCCCGTGTTGCGTGAACCATCGTCGTGTTTCTATGCCAAGGAAGATGCCGGCAAGCTGCTGGTTGGAGCATTTGAACCCGTGGCTAAGCCATGGGGCGGTGATGGCATACCAGAAGATTTCAGCTTCGATCAACTACCCGAGGATTTCGATCATTTCGAGCCCATGCTGGAACGCGCCATGCACCGTATTCCACTGCTCAAGACTGCTGGTATTCAGACCTTCTTTAACGGTCCGGAAAGCTTTACCCCGGACAACCGTTACTACCTCGGTGAAGCACCGGAGGTGCAGGGCGTGTTCGTTGCCACCGGGTTTAACTCGACCGGTATCCAGTCATCCGGTGGTGCCGGCAAGGTACTGGCTGAGTGGATCCGTGACGGCCATCCACCACTGGATCTGTGGGACGTCGATATTCGCCGAGCGTTGCCATTCCAGTCCAACATGCGATACCTGCACGACCGAACCACTGAATCATTGGGCCTGCTTTACGCCATGCACTGGCCATTCCGGCAGCCTGAGACCGCCAGGGGCATTCGCCGGACGCCACTCCATGATCGACTCGCGGCCGCGAACGCGTGTTTCGGTGAGGCCGGTGGCTGGGAACGCCCCAACTGGTTTGCGCCAGACGGGGTTGATCCGGATTACGACCACACCTACGCAAAGCCCAAATGGCTTGACTACTCAGGACTGGAACATCGAGCTGTTCGCGAAAACGTAGGTCTGCTCGACATCTCCACGTTCTCCAAGTTTCTCTTGCAGGGTCGCGACGCAGAAAAGATCATCAACCATGTCTCGGCCAACAACATGTCGGTACCCCCGGGCCGGATCGTCTATACCCAGTGGCTGAACGAGCAGGGAGGTATCTCCGCCGACTTGACCGTGACACGCCTGGCTGAAGATGCGTACTTGGTCATGACGGCCTTTTCCAGCCACAGCCGGGACTTCAACTGGTTACAGAGTCACATTCCTCCGGAATCTCACGCAGTGTTGACCGATGTAACAGCGGCCTATGCTGGGATCAATGTCCAGGGCCCCAGCGCTCGTGTGCTGCTTCAGCAGGTCAGTCCGGCAGATTTCTCCAACCAGGCCTTCCCTTTTGCCTCTTCCCGGGAGATCGAGCTGGGTTATGCGACCGTCCGGGCGTCACGCATCTCCTACGTCGGTGAACTCGGGTGGGAACTGCTCGTCCCCACAGACATGGCTGTGCACGTTTACGAGACCCTGGTTGGGGCGGGCGGGTCCTTTGGTTTGACCAATGTGGGTATGCACGCGATGAACTCCCTGCGCATTGAGAAGGCCTACCGCCACTGGGGGCACGACATTGCCGACGAGGACACACCGATCGAGGCAGGTCTGGAATTCGCAGTCCGATTCGACAAGCCGGGTGGATTCGTCGGCCGTGACGCGCTGCTCCGTCAGCGTGACAGCGGTTGCATCGGCAAAAGAATGGTCCAGTTTCTGATGACAGATCCCACAGTTATGCTCTATCACAATGAGCCGATTGTGCGGGACGGGCAGATCTGCGGTTACATCACCAGTGCGATGTACGGACACACTTTAGGTGGCTGCGTGGGAATGGGTTACGTCAACAACCCGGTTGAGGACGGGGGTGTTGACGAGAATTTTGTCAACTCCGGCAGCTACGAGATCGAGGTGGCCTGCCGGCGTTTTCCGGCCAAGGTGTCGCTGGTTCCCCTGTACGACCCGGAAAACAAAAAGATCAAGCTGTAAACAGACGCTGCCGATCCGAAACGTGTGCAGGACCACAAACTACGTACCAGGGTGTCTGGCCGTGGCCGTGGCCGGGTCAAGGAACACATTGAGAACGGGGAATTGGTGATGAAGAAGATTGCGATCTGTGGTTTCAATCTGGAGTCAAATCGCTTTGCGTCACCGTGTGACCGCCGCGACTTTGAAGAACACATGTATTTCCAAGGCGAGGAGATCACGCGGGAGGCACGCGCTGAATATCCCAGCATTCATCTTGGTGTCTGCGGATTCTACAAAGTCATGGACGACGAATTCGGTGGACCCGGGGGCTGGCTCGACCGACCGGCACTGCTGATCGGATCCACCCCGGCGGGCGCCGTCGAGGAGGTGTTCTTTGATGAGTTCCTGGCTGAGTTGCGCCACGACCTTGAGGCGATAGGGCCTGTGGATGGGGTATATGTCTGCCAGCATGGCGGTGCGATTGCCACCCATACCCACGACCCCGACGGAGAGGTTTTCGCTCTGGTCCGGGATGTTGTTGGGCCCGGGGTCCCTGTGATCGGCACGCTCGATCTGCACGCCAACGTTTCTGAGATTATGATGGAGAGCACCGATCTTCTGATCGGGTACCGAACCAATCCACATGTCGATCTATACGAACGGGGTGAAGAGGCAGCGCGATCGATGCTCGAGATGTTCGAGGGTGTTCGCCCTGTAAGCCACCGGATCCGCCTGCCGCTGGTTGCCCCGTCGGTGACGCAGCTGACGGCACCAGGTTATCCCTACGGTGAACTGATCGAGCTCGGCCAGACGCATGTCGATGCTTCTGTCATGAATGTGACTATCCTGGCCGGGTTTGCATTCGCCGATACACCGAAGAACGGCATGACGATCATTGTGACTGCCCGTAACGATCCGCAACGCGCCAAAGACACTGCGATCACGCTGGCTGAGGCAGCGTGGGCGGACAGGGAGCGCTATCAGCCGTCGATGATGACGCTGGATGAGGCTGTTCAGCTCGCCGCTGAAGTCAGCCGGGAGCAGGCACTGCCCGCGCGGGTATTTGCTGACCCAGCGGACAATCCAGGCGGTGGCGGCCGGGGCAACACGACGACTATCCTGCGGGCTTTTCTGGAGGCCGGGGTTCGTGACTGTGCCCTGGCTGTGTTCTACGACCCTGCTGCTGTTGAAGCGGCGTTTTCTGCTGGTGAAGGATCCGAATTGGCGCTGACTCTGAACGCGGCAGAGAAGAGTCGATTTTCTGAGACACTGGATGTGACGGCGCGGGTTGAACGGTTGTCCGAAGGACAATTCGTCGGGCAATACGGCATGGTCGCCGGCATGACGGTGAACACAGGTCGCACGGCCCTACTGGATCTCGGGGGAATACGAGTGGTCGTGATTTCCGAACGTCAGCAGTGCCTTTCGACAGATTATCTGACTGCGTTCGGTATAGATCCTGCCAGTTGCCGCATGATCGTCGTCAAGAGTCGCGGGCATTTTCGAGCTGGTTTCGAACATCTGTTCCGATCCGAACAGATTCATGAGGTGGACGTTCCGGGCCTGACTTCGCCGAATTTATCCGTCTTTGACTGGCAGTTTCTGCCTCGTCCGGTTTACCCGCTCGACAAGGATGCTACGTGGTCTGTCGACTCGGTTTGATCTTTCTTGAATTCGAATCTTTTTGGGCTCAGGCTTTGTCATCCAAATTCGATATGAATCGTGATACATTGACCAGGTGGTCTGGTCATCAATGGGCCCCGATATGGGGCAAAGGAGGATATTCATGCAAAAAATCAATCGAATCGCTATTGCCGCAGTCACTGCTTTCGTTGTGTCAACCAATGCTATGGCTGAAACTGCAACGATCGGTCTTCGCTCAGAACCATCGTCGATGGATCCCTATTTCCACAACTTAGGTCCCAACAACGCGA
>CAZVVN010000103.1:0-8494 GCA_964630665.1 uncultured Acidiferrobacteraceae bacterium
ATCATGTAGATTTCTCTACGCGTCTACTCCATCTGGAGCAGACAAAGAGTGGGGAATGGCAGACAGTTCCAATTACTGAGGAAGCACGAATGGTTCTGATAAGAAGGATGAGACTTCGAGATTTGCAATGTCCCGAAACCTCATATGTCTTCTTCCATCAGACCGCAAAAGCAGGTGCAAAAGTAGGAGATCGGGTCAAAGATGTAAGGACCTCATTTGTGAGGGCCTGTAAACAGGCCAGAATCAAAGACTTTCGCATCCATGACTTGAGACATACCTACGCCAGTTGGCTCGTAATGGGCGGTGTATCGCTATACAAGGTGAGCAAACTGCTTCGTCATTCCAGTATCAAGATGACAGAGCGTTACGCTCATCTGGCGCCAGAGTATTTGCACGACACAGTCGCGAATCACGGATTCTCAGCACGTTTTCAGCACACTGAAAATCCGATCAAAACAATGGTGGGCAAAAATGGCTTAAATGCCTAGGAAACTGGCGCGCCCGAAGGGATTCGAACCCCTGACCTCTGCCTCCGGAGGGCAGCGCTCTATCCAGCTGAGCTACGGGCGCCCTTGAACTCGTCCAACTTTCTTTATGACACACCGTCATATTCTACAATTTGCTGTGACAGAATGTGGCAGCAACACCGTATTCTCCGAATACTTCCCCACGAATAAATAGGTGACGCTGACAATGTTTAGTCAACCCTATCAGATTATTGTTAGAGCGTTGGCAGTTTCTGGATTTATTCTGCTGGCAACATCGATCATCATATTTGTCAGTACAAATGAGATCGTCTCACTTGGAAGCGACAACGTGAGCTATCTCTTAATGGCGGAGGCATTTTCACCTTATCGGGCTGCAACAGAGATTGTCAGGGAAGCAGCTCGTCATCAAACGTATCCCCCTTTATTCCCGCTAGTACTCGCCCTACTCGGCGCATCCTCCGACTATCTGTGGGCACATCGAATCGTCGGTGGGGAATTCTTACTTTCGTGTGCCCTACTCTATTTTCTCGCTCGGAAAATGTTGGGTTCTACGAGTCTTGCTCTGATTGTTCTGTTGGCATTTGGATTAATTCCCGCAAGCTGGGTGAATGTTCTCGGCATTCTGAGTGAAAACCAGTATCTGGCGCTCTCTTTGGGTGCTTTTCTGTTCTTGAGAAGAGAACGATCAAGAAATACGGATAGCATATGCCTGGCGGGGTTGCTGATTGCGGCCGTATTGACAAGGTCAATAGGTTTAGCTTTGGCCGGGGCAGTATTAATGGGGGCATTCTTTTGGTCTAGAAGCGAACTCAATTCACGGCGCCAAGCTGCTGCAGCCACACTTGCCGCCGCGATTTCTTTTGTGCTTTGGATGGTGTTTTCTGGACCGTCATCTGAATCCCATTACCTCGAGAATTGGCTGCAGGTAGGTCGGGTTTTAACCGACGCCGGACTCGGTGGAATGGATCAGTTTCTGGTATTTCAGATCATCCAGATCTGGGAAGCGTTATTGACGGGTCTGATCCATCACTGGGTTCTGAAAGGCGAGAGCACTGTTATCTTGTTGTTCCTATTTCTGTTCGTTGCTTTGATCGACATCGCTTGGAGGCTGAAATCAGGAGAAGTCGAAGCCATATATCTACTAGTGTTTCTCTGTGTCCTGATGTGCTGGGGTGCCGCCGGAGGCCAGATGTGGCGGTTGGTTTATCCGATCATCCCACTGATACTGGTGTTCTTTGTTTCAGGGATTGACCGCATTTGCAGATTTATTCCGTTCGACAGGCATCAGAAATACATACGTTTCTTTCTTTGTGCGCTGTTATTAATAACATTGTCGAGCGGAGGCTGGTTCATTCTGGAACGTCGTCAACATGCGGAGAGTAATGGAACCGGGGGTTATCGGTATATGACAGCATACTATCAGGGTGTAAACCTTCCTGCTGCAAAATCCAAAGCACAAGCTGAGTTTGCCATCATTGAAGGACTACGGAAGCTCAGTCTTCTTACAGAACCCAGTTCTGTGGTTGCCTGGTTTTCACCTATGTATGTCAATCTGCTTTCGAAAAGGCGGTCAGCAGAGATACCCCTAACTCCCGACAGGCACGAAACCAAGGTCTATCTGAGAAAAGAAGGCGTCGATTTTGTTTTCTTGAGTCGGTATCACCCTCGACAGTATGCGGACCACGTAAATGGTCTCAAATCGTTAGATTTCTATGCGTCTATGGGCCAACTTGTTCAACCCACCGACCGATGTGGGGGCATGGTTGGTGAAATGATTTGTGTGCTCATTAAGATCACTCCTGTTTCAAGCATTCAAGCCACCATCAAATCTCTGCCCACTAGGCTATGAACTCGCATTATTTGAGAACACTTTGTCACTACTGTCGAATGACTTAGCCAATGAATTGTTGTCAGTCGCGATCAGCTATACCAATTCTGGGATGCGACTGGCAGGTTTCAAACCCGCCTCAGGATAAGCGGCTAATAGATCCAACTGGTAGTACTAGGATTTCTAGCACGCTTGAATGTAGAAACCAAAACCCTTTCAATAAATAACTCTGGATTCACGCAAAATAGACAAGAAAACAATCCGAAGGCTCCCTCCTTTGATTAGACCTTCTTCAATCAGATCGATTCTTCCCTGCTTAATCAAAGGACTTCTGAGCGAACAGATATCGAGAGGCCTGAACATCTGGCCAATTCTGGGTGACGAGGCTATGTTGTTATACTTTCGGCCTAATCCCAAAGAGTAAATACCTGAAGGTAACCAGTATGAAAGACCAAATCGCGATCGTCACGGGTGCATCCCGGGGAATCGGTCGAGCAATCGCTGAACGCTTTGGTGCAGAGGGCGCATGCGTCATTCTGGCTGACATCGAGAAAGAAGCCGCTGAGCGGGTTGCGGAGGGAATCGTTGCCGCTGGAGGGACAGCAAGTACTGTGGTCACCGACGTAGCTGTCGAGGCCCAGGTCGACGCCCTATTTGATCACGTTCTGGAAACCCATGGGTCACTCGATGTCCTGGTCAACAATGCTGGTAAGATCTCTCCAACAAAACATTTCCTTGAAGTCGACAAAGCCTGGTGGGACAGGTTGATCGGAGTGAACCTGACGGGCACATTCATGTGCTCTCGCCGGGCTGCCCACATCATGGCACGGCAAGGTAGCGGCAGCATCATTAACATGTCCTCCGGTGGTGCAACCAAAGCCCATCGAGCCTTCGTTGCCTACGATGCCTCAAAAGGCGGTATCGAGGCAATGACGCGTGCCATGGCTCTGGACCTCGGTCCTTACGGGGTCCGCGTCAACTGTCTGGTCCCAGGGTTTATAGATACTTACGATGCCAGTGAAGAGGTCCGCCAGGAACAAGGTGCCATCGTGCCGCTCGGTCGCATGGGCGAGGCAGTGGACCTAGCTGGCAGCGCAGTGTTTCTGGCCTCGCCGGATGCCACCTATATCACAGGCCAGCGAATCGTGATCGATGGCGGTGTTCTGGTGCAACAGCGTTCGGCAAACGTGGATACCTACCCGCCGAACAGATTCCCCAAACTGGACTGAAGCGTAGTCACCTGCAGTCGCATTAATCCGGTTGCACAGATGTCACACCCGGGAAGTGTTCCTACATCGATGGACTATTGCGCTGGATTTGCCCTGCTAATGATCGCATCGAAGTCGACTGCAGCAGGCAGAGCCCCGTAGCAACCTGTCCAGAGGCTTCCGAGGCGCGAAGCGCAAAAAGCATCCGCCACCGCCGCCGGTGCACAGCGAACCAGTAAGGATGCAGTTAGCGTTACAGCCATCAACTCGGTCACGCCCCTTGCTCTCAGTTCCATGTCCACCGGGTCGTTCAACTCTTCTTTGAGCCTGTTAACAGCACGGTCGAGATTCGCATTTTCTCCACGCGCGGCATCAACCTCATCCAATACCGCGGGGACCGCTGCCTGCTCGCGAAACATGGCACGCAGCACATCGAGGCACATAACGTTGCCCGACCCCTCCCAGATACTGTTGACCGGCGCCTCACGATAAAGCCGTGGCATGATCGATTCTTCTATGTAGCCCGGGCCACCATGGCATTCCATGGACTCGAAGGTGTGACCCGGCGCACGCTTGCAGATCCAGTACTTACCAACTGCAGTACCGATCCGCGCCAGCGCCGCGGCCGACTCATCCGATGCAGACTCATCTATTGCACGGGCAATGCGTAACGTCAACACCAGTGCCGCCTCCGCCTCAACAGCCAGATCGGCCAGCACATTTCGCATCAAGGACTGTTCGATCAGTTTCTTGTGGAAAGCCGTCCGATGGGTCGTGTGGTGCAGGGCCTGGACAAGACCCTGACGCATCAACGCAGCAGAACTGAAACAACAGTAAAAGCGATTACCTTGAACCATGTCGATGATGGTGCGTACGCCACGACCCTCTTCACCCACCATAACGGCCCAACTGTCCTGAAACTCGATCTCGGTAGATGCATTAGAACGATTGCCAAGCTTGTCTTTGAGCTGCTGGATAAACAGGTGGTTGCGCTCGCCATCAGGTATCCAGCGCGGTACCAGAAAACACGATAATCCATCTTCAGTGTAAGCCAGCATCAAAAAGGCGTCGGACATCGGTGCTGAGCAGAAATACTTGTGGCCCGTCAGACGGTACTCGGCACCCTCGCCCTGGACTGCCCCTACTGCCGTGGCACGTGTCGTATTGGAGCGAACATCGGAGCCACCCTGTTTTTCCGTCATGAACATACCCATTGTGGCACCGGTCTTCTTGGCTACCGGAATATCCCGCACATCATAAGACGTCGACAACAGTCTGGGAATCCATTCATCGCCTACCGCTGGAGTCATACGCAGCGAAGGTACCGCAGCGTAGGTCATGGCCATGGGGCACAGCACACCCCCCTCGGCCTGGTTGAACATGTAAGTGAGTGCAGCATGAACGACCTGCGACCCCGGTTGTGGATACTTCCAGGCGAAACTCGGAAGTTCATTGCCGATCGCCACTCCCATCAGCTCGTGATAGGCCGGGTGGTACTCAATCTGATTAATGCGCATACCGTAGCGGTCAAAGGATTTCAGCTCCGGAACATAGCGGTTGGCGAGCCTGGCTTGCTCAAAAATCTCCGTAGAACCTGCGAGTCCTCCGAATTGGGCCAACTTATCTTCAGCCCAACCACCACCCTGACGCTTTACACTCTCGCGAAGCGCTATGTCGCCCTGCCACAGGTCCTGGCCCTCAAGATAAGGGGGCATATTGGTAACCTCATGAGTAGGCAGCTTGGCGAGTGGCTTTACCGGTATCATCTCTCTAGTCCCTGAAATAAGGTTTACTGGAGGCAGATTGGCCTGCTTTCGAAGGCATGTCAACCAGATCCTTTACTGCGGGAAATCACTCGCTGACCATTTCACACAAACCAGAGACAAGGAGGCCGACATGGCGGAGCACTCAGACAAACAGACAGCACTGGTCACGGGTGCAGC
This sequence comes from uncultured Acidiferrobacteraceae bacterium, assembly GCA_964630665.1. Classification (GTDB taxonomy): domain Bacteria; phylum Pseudomonadota; class Gammaproteobacteria; order Arenicellales; family UBA868; genus UBA9619. The sequence continues at coordinate 5,468 of CAZVVN010000103.1, forward strand.
CGCCGGTATGGGGCGCGAGATTGCCAGGATGCTGATAGCTCGCGGTATACGCACCGCGGTGGCCGATGTCGACGAAACAGGCCTTGCCGAAACAGTGCAAGGGCATGAAATTGAGACCCTAACCTTGGTCGGAGACCTGACCGGGGAGAATGCTCCTGAGAACACCATTCAGGCAGTCATCTCAAAATGGGGACGACTCGATGCCCTGGTCAACAATGCAGGATACGCCATCGTCGAACCCTTCCTGGAGATGACCCGAACCGCCTGGCAACGGACCCTCGGGATCAATGTCGTTGCCCTTGCGCTTCTGACAGCCGCTGGCGGTCGGGTGATGAAAGCCGCGGGCGGAGGTCGTATCGTCAACATCACCTCACCGGCCTCGCGAATGGCCCTGCCTGACTACACAGCTTATTCCGCAAGCAAAGCGGCGGTCGATTCGATTACCCGTGCTGCGGCGGTGTCACTCGCTCCTTTTGGAGTGCTGGTCAACTCACTTGCACCCGGAATGATGGATACTGAAATGCAACGCTCTACGGAAGAGGCTATGGCTCGCATCGGTCAGCGTAGCGATATCGAGGCGTTTTTAGCCGAACGCACGGCGCGTATTCCGCTTGGCCGGCGCGCCGGTATTTCTGAGGTAGCCAGGACTGTCGTATGGCTGGCCCTCGATTCTCCGGATTACATGATCGCAGAAAGATTAAACATGAGTGGCGGTCTGGATCGGGACTGAAAATGATCCCAGATGGACTCGCTGGTGTTAAACCCTATCAGTAGTCTCACTTGATATAGCCTATAGATAGCAACACGGCACCCGTCATTGATCAAGACCGAGCTAGAGATGGCCGGTCATCTGTTTTCGGTACTGCGTGCGTAACCGGCCCGCAGCTACCAGCGTGTTACGCATCAATACAGCTACGGTCACTGGCCCAACACCGCCAGGTACCGGTGTAATCCAACCCGCGACCTCCAGGCAGGATGCGTAGTCACAGTCGCCGACCAGTTTGACTACCCCGTCGTCATCTTCGACCTGGTTGATGCCAATATCGATCACAGCTGAGCCGGGACGGATCATATTGCCTTTCAGGAGCCCGGGCTTTCCAACTGCAATCAGCACTGCTTCGGCAGCCCGCGAATGCAAGGCGACCTCACGGGTCATGTGATGGCAGACAGTGACCGTCGCACCCTCAGCCATCAGCAAGAAGGCAATAGGCTTGCCGACGATCTCCGAATGCCCAATCACGGTCACTTCCAGCCCCTCCATGGACAAACCGGTCCCCTTTAACAACTCTACTGCAGCTATCGCCGTGCACGGACCAAGTTCAAGTTCTCGATAGACGATGTTGCCAATCGACGACGGATGCATGCCCTCTACATCTTTCAGCGGATGGATGGTCGCCTGCAGGGGCTTGATGGGGAGGCTCGCAGGAATCGGTCGCTGCAGGATGATCCCAGTAACCTGTGGGTCAACATTGAGATTGATGATCGCCGCGTGAACCTCTGCCTCGGAGATATCCTCGGCGAACTGTTTCTCGATAAACTCTATTCCTACTTTCGACGCCGTTCGTTTCTGGTTTCGAACGTAACGGTCGACTGCCGAATTCTCGCCTATACGCATCGACACCAGGCGGGGCGCCCAGCCTTCTTGTTTGAGCGCTTCCACATCCGATGCCACTTTCTCTAACATGGCCGCAGCTATGCCGCGGCCATCGATCTCACGGCCTGCCATGATGCTTATTCTTCTAGTTTCAACACGAATACACCTCGTCAGATTAAGCGAGAAAGTTCAGGATTGGCCCAGAGCCTGTCAGCCGCCTGTCGAACGACCAGCCTGTGGCGACGGCTCAGGATTGCAACGGAACAGCCAAGGTCTTGAGTTGCGTTGGAGACTCAAGAACGTATTCAGGGTTTTCTTCCTCAAGCTCCTGTCTGCTGCCATAACCCCAGAGTACTGCTGCCGCCTGGAGTCCGTTACGGTGCGCGGCGACCAGGTCTATGAACCGGTCTCCGATCATCAGTGAGCGACCGGTGATGGTTCCTGATCCCAGAAGTTGCTGCAACTGCTGACTTTTCTCTATACCGATATCTCCGCCACTCACGAAATCGAAAAAAATCCTCAGTCCAAACAATTCGAGTACTTTTTCGGCCACGTCAGCCCTTTTCGACGTGCAGAGGCCCAAACGTTGTTCGGCTCGCTGATGGGCCTGGTTCAAGAACTCACTGACTCCCTCGTACAGCACATTCTCCCGGTAGCCAACACCAATATATCGTTCTCGGTATTTCTGAACCAGGGTCGAGCCTTCCTGCCTGCCCGGTTCTCCAAGAAGACGTTCGAACATCTCATCAAGCGGCAAGCCTATTAGCCGGGCGACCTCCTTCCCGGGCCTGGCCTTAAAGCCATGCTCCGTCAGGGCATAATTGATCGACCTGATGATCCCGGTTCCAGGGTCACTGATAGTGCCATCCAGGTCGAATATGAGGCAGTCGTGTCGCATTTGGACACCTTGCATCCGGCTTTAGAGAATCCAATATCAGTCGAAACTAAAACCCTTGAAACATCCGGGCTACCCCAGCCACTGGCCAAGCGGCAAGAATACGGCTGGGGCTTTAGATCCCGCTGGCAGGCCGACCATCACCGCCCGGGGCATAGGCCCACTTCTCAGTAGCGGTTGCCTCCACCACCATAACCGCCGCGACCGCCCCCGCCCCGAGGTCGTTCCTCTCGAGGTCTGGCCTTGTTCACGGTCAAGGAACGGCCGCTGACATCACGTCCGTTAAGTTCATCGATCGCTTTTTGAGCTGCGGCATCATCGGACATCTCGACAAAACCAAAGCCCTTGGACTGCCCGGTGTAGCGGTCCATGATCAACTTCGCACTGGTGACGTCCCCAAACTCGGCAAACAGCGCCCTGAGGTCATCTTCGGTCAGGCTGTACGACAGGTTTCCAACATAGATATTCATTATCGTCTAGATCTCTTTAACGTTAAAAGTGTTCGCTGTACGGTACCGGAACAACAAGCACGCACTTA
>CAZVVN010000104.1:0-8248 GCA_964630665.1 uncultured Acidiferrobacteraceae bacterium
TCAACCCCATACTCCCTTAGCAGGGGAGCGCCTTCAGCCGCTCGGCCACCTCTCCGTTGGGAACGATGGGTCAATTATAGGTCACTCCCAGTCTCATTGGTTGGTCAGCACAGCCGGGTACGTGAGTCAGTCGTTATCTTCTGGCCCAGGAAGGGTTGCGCATTCGCGAAAAATTCTGCGTTCGCATATTTTGCAGAACGAATGATTCAATTTTGGAAAGATAGTGGCAATGGCATGGTGTTTCTTCTGGAATTGATGATCCTCACCGATATCCCGCATGTAGCTGCCACGGCGCAGAATTGCCAGAGCGTCGGCTTTGATACGATACAAATACAAACCGCCACCTTCAGCCGTCCGCCGTTGCGCCTCCAGAGCAAGAAACTCCGCGCCAGACACATCAATCTCGTTGATCCCCGAACAGATCAACAAGAGATGCGTCTGCCTCGGCTCACGTTGCCGGTAGATACGCAGCATTCTCTCGACATAATGTGTCGACCCGAAATAAAGCGAACCATCCACCCGAAGTATCTTGAGTTGTGGGCACTCGTCCAAGTTAGGGTCAGTGACAAATCCCCGGTCCGGCTGATTGACATCTGGCACCCGCGAAAACATCCGAGGTCGAGAGGTATCCATAACATATAGCAACAACCCGAATACGACTCCCAACAGAATTGCAAACTCAAGGCCGACGAACAACGCGGTACTAATAGTCAACACTAGGACAGCCGCTTCCATCCGGCTTGCACGAACAATTCTCGCGATGCGGGGTACGTCAATTAACTTCCAGGCGACCAGAAACAACACGCTCGCCATCACGGCATTTGGCAGGTAAGCTGTCAGCGGTGCGACTAGAACCACGCACACCATCAGAAACAAGCCCGCAAATACAGCAGCAAGCGGAGTACGGGCTCCAGCTTCGTAATTGACAGCGCTGCGATTAAACGAACCGGTCGCGACGTAGCCTGAGAAGAATCCGGCTGCCACATTAGATAAGCCCTGGCCGACAAACTCTTGGTTGCTATCCAGATTCTGGCCTGAGCGTAACGCAAGCGAGCGACCGATTGTAACGGCTTCGGTCAAGGCCAAAAGGGTGATTGCGGCGGCTGCTGGAGCCAACATCTGAATGACTTCGAACGAGATCCCCGGTCTGGACAATGGCGGCAGACCCGCTGGCAACGCACCGACCGACTCAATTCCCGTCGAACCCTGGCCAAGAATCAGATTCAACAGATACGCAAGTATTCCCCCAGCAATCATCGAGACAAGCATATAGGGTATGCGTGGGAACCAGCGTAGCGACGCAATTCCGGCCAGTAATGCAGTGAGCCCCACGGTCAAATCGTAAGGGTTAATCTTTCCAATATTCTGGGCAAGGCGCACCAGAATCTGGTAGAGATGCCCCCCACCGGAGATATCCAGGCCGAGAAAGTGCTGAACCTGACTCAACATGATCAGGATCGCAGCGCCGGAAATAAAGCCAACGACCACAGTGTGAGAAATAAAGTCAACGACGGCACCCAGTCGCAACATTCCCAGTACCAACTGAAAAATGCCGACCATCAAGGTCAGTGTCAAAGCAAGCTGGACGTACTCTTCACTGCCAGGCAGTGCATAGGGACTAAGGGTCGAAAACAACACCACTGATGCGGCAGTCGTGGGACCTGATACCAGATGCCAAGAAGAACCGAACAACGCAGCCACAATGGCCGGCACTATTCCCGCATATAAACCGTACTCCGGTGGCATTCCAGCGATCGTTGCGAAAGCAACTCCCTGGGGTAAAACGACGATCGCACCGGTAAGCCCGGCAATCAGATCATGTTGAAATGACTCTCGGTCGATGCGCGAACGCCAGCGCAGGAAGGGGAAAAGACTTCTCAGCAATGCCCTAGTGCAACCATTGACGCGTGTAGTGTGAAATCGGCGGGATGAGTATTCCCGATGCCAAAATCTCTTTATGGATTCTGAGCACGTTGCTGGCCCGGATTCGATTCGCCATGACCGCGATCATTTTACCGGTACGCCATAATGGCTCTGTCAAAAACGGCCTCGCTGTCAAAGGATTGGGGCAGGACTTCCTGCCAACGGGACGACTGAACTCAACCGGCGTAAATATATCACAGCTCCGATATTACGCTGCCGAAACAATGATCAGGGCTGATCGTTCTCTTCATCGTGCGCACCCGGATCATCCGCAGCTTGGATTCGGTCGTAAACTTCCTCCCGGTGAATTGCAATGTCACGGGGGGCTTCTATTCCAATCCGAATCTGATTACCCCGAACACCGAGAACGGTCACTGTGATCTCGTCACCAATGTTCAGCGCCTCTCCGATTCTGCGTGTCAATATCAGCATCCGGCCCTCCTTGGGCTATGGGACCTCTTCCGGCCGCTGAGGTTCCCCCTTGATCAGGCCCACAACGTAACCAGATTCCAGGTAAGGCATGAAATCCTAATGAATATTTTGATTCACCTGTCATCCGGCGAAGCCTGAACTGCTATCGCCGAATCAAGGCTCTCTTCGGTGGTGTCAACCTCCAGGCCGAAAGCCTTGTGCAGTGCCCGCACGGCGAGTTCCACATAGCGGTCCGCAACGCCAATCGAGATCTTAATCTCAGACGTCGAGATCAGTTCGATGTTGATACCTTCAGTGGCCATAGCCTCAAACATGGTCGTCGCGATACCAGCGTGGGAGCGCATGCCGACGCCGACAACTGAAATCTTGGCCAGCTGGTCGTCTCCTGCAACCTCCCGCGCACCCAGATCGACTGCGACTGAATCCAGGATCTTCCGGGCATCCGCGTATTCGCTCCGATTAACGGTGAATGTCAGGTCCGTCGTATCATCCTGGGCGACGTTCTGGATAATCATGTCAACATTGAGATGAGCTTGAGAGATACGACTGAAGATTTTGGACGCCACTCCGGGTTGGTCTGGAATCCCACGAATGGTCAGTTTCGCTTCGTTACGGTTATAGGCAATTCCTGCAATGAGTGGCTGTTCCATGTCTTTTACCTCGTGAGTAATCAGGGTACCTGGCCCATCCTCAAAGGACGATACCACCCGCAGCGGAACCTTGTACTTCCCCGCAAATTCCACCGACCGAGTCTGCAGAACCTTGGCACCAAGGCTTGAGAGCTCGAGCATTTCCTCGACAGTGATGTGGTCGAGGCGGCGCGCCTCCGGAACGATAGCCGGATCAGCCGTATAGACACCGTCAACGTCGGTGTAGATCCGGCACTCATCGGCCTGCAAGGCAGCGGCCATGGCCACAGCCGTCGTGTCGGACCCGCCACGCCCCAGGGTGGTGATGTTCCCGCACTCATCCACACCCTGAAAACCTGCAATGACCACTACATTGCGTTGCGCAATATCGGCTCGAACGGAGTCCGCGTCAATATCCAGGATCCGGGCCTTTCCGTGAACATTATCGGTCAGGATTCTGACCTGCCCGCCAGTATAGGAACGCGCTTCGATCTGCCGGTTATGCAGCGCCATCGCCAACAGGGCGATCGTAACCTGTTCCCCGGTCGATACGAGCACGTCGATCTCCCGTGCATCAGCTTTGGGGTCAATCGCCCGGGCGAGATCAAGCAGGCGGTTGGTTTCACCTGCCATTGCGGAGACCACCACCACCAGGTCCTCACCGGCCTGGTGTGAGCGCGTGACCCGGTCCGCAACCGCGTGAATGCGCTCGGCAGTTCCGACAGACGTACCACCGTATTTTTCAACGATTAACGGCATAAGCTGACACTGGTCCAGGGATTGTAGCGGGGCGCGAATTAAAGCCCTTTTGCGGCATAAGGTAAAGCCCCGGGCTTATCCACTGATGTTCCGACCGCACCTCGGGAAACAGGGCGCTCGAGAGACCTGGAATTAACGAATGGTTCTAAAGTGCACTTTCCCTGGCCGTACGTTCTACAGTTACTGGGATCGGGGAATAAGGTCGCTTATCGGGTGTCGGTTAATTTTTCAGCGGCCGCTACCAGCGCCTGGTCAAGCGAATTTGTATCCGTTCCACCGCCCTGCGCCATATCTGCTTTACCACCGCCTTTGCCACCGACTATTGGCGCCAGTACCGCAACGAGCTTACCCGCGTGGCAGGTCTCTACAAGATCCGGAGTGACCCCGGCAAGTATGCTGGCCTTGCCTTTGTGCACACCGCCAACCACAACGACACCAGAGCCAAGCTTATCGCGCAAGCGATCAAGCATCACCCGCAAGCCTTTGACCTCCACGCCGTCATGTCGAGCAGTCAGCAGTCGAACATCCCCGACCTGCTGAATCTTCTGCTCAGGACTCTCGCTATTGCCCCCGGAAGCAAGTTCCCCCTGAAGCTGTTCGATCTTATTCTCCAGAGCTTTAAGCCGGGACCGCATACTCCCGGCCTTGCTTTCCAGGTCACCGACTCCGGTGCGAAAAAGCCCCGCGAGCCGTTCCAGCATCGCGCCTTGCTGCATGGCGTGCCTGCGCGCGGTATCCCCAGTCAACGCCTCGATGCGCCTCACCCCGGCTGCAATACCGGACTCCGATACGATCCGGAAAAACCCGATATCGCCAGTGCGTTGAACGTGCGTGCCTCCACAAAGTTCCAGGGAAAACTCAGCCATGCCAACTACTCTTACCTGGTCATCATATTTCTCACCAAAAAGAGCCGCAGCGCCCTGCTCCCGCGCCTCCTCCAACGCCATGACTTCGGTCGCTACGGGGTCGTTGGCGCGGACCTGGTCATTGACGATCGCTTCGATCTTGTCCAGCTGATGAGCGCCGACGGCTTCCGGATGTGAGAAGTCGAACCGTAGCCGCTGCGGTTCGACCAGCGAACCCTTCTGCTGAACATGCTCACCCAGGACCTGACGCAAAGCCGCGTGCAACAGATGTGTCGCCGAGTGGTTTGCAGCCGTCGCCAGCCGCTGATCAGTATCCACCGACACCGATACAGGCTGCCCGACCTTCAGCCGGCCGCTGGTCAGTTGCCCGTGGTGAGCAATGACCCGCTGGGCCAGGTAGTGGGCACCAGTGACTTCGAACAACTCATCGGCTTCACCGACAATGCGGGCGGTATCGCCGACCTGCCCGCCGCTTTCAGCATAGACGGGCGTGCGGTCGAGTATGACCAGAGCCGCCTGGCCGTTCTCAATCGAGCCGACCTCCTCGCCGTCATAAACAATGGAAAGGACCGTGGCTGAATCAGCCAGCGACTGGTAGCCCGTGAACACGGTACTCTGGTCGATGCTGACTTTGGTCGCGTCGACCATCTGGAACTGGCTGGCCGCCCGCGCCCGTTCACGCTGTTCGGACATGGCGTGCTCAAATCCGTCCATATCGACCGTCAGACCCTGCTCCCTGGCGTAATCTGCGGTCAGATCCACGGGGAACCCATAGGTGTCGTAGAGCCGGAAGGTAAGTTCCCCGGGGATCACCCGCCCGGAGAGGTTGTCGATCTCCTGCTCAAGGATGCGAATTCCCTGCTCAAGGGTGTCAGCGAACCGCTCCCCTTCCAGTTTCAGTGTCTGTTCGACCCGGGCCTGATCGGCTGCCAGTTCCGGACAGGCCTCTCCCATCTGCTCTACCAGGGGTTCCACCAGTTCGTGCAGAAACGGTTCGGTCGCCCCGAGTTGATGACCATGCCGGATCGCCCGCCGGATGATCCGGCGAAGCACATAACCTCTGCCCTCGTTGGAAGGTGTGACACCATCGGTAATGAGAAAAGACGTCGATCGGATGTGATCGGCAATGACCTTCAGTGAATTGTTCTTGAGATCATCACAGCCCACCACACCCGATGCAGCAGTAATCAGCGCCTGAAACAGATCCGTATCGTAGTTACTGTGAACGCCCTGCAACACTGCCGCCAGCCGCTCCAGACCCAGGCCCGTGTCGACCGACGGTTTCGGCAGGGGAACGTCTGTGCCATCCGATCCGCGATTGAACTGCATAAAGACGAGGTTCCAGATCTCAACGTATCGATCACCGTCTGCATCGGGCGAACCCGGCGGACCGCCGCCCACCGCAGGCCCGTGATCGAAAAAGATCTCACTACAGGGGCCGCAGGGGCCCGTGTCACCCATGGCCCAGAAATTATCGCTGACGCCGATTCTCGCAAACCGCTCGCCGGGCACGCCGATCTCGCGCAACCAGATATCCTCCGCCTCATCGTCCTTCTCGTAGACTGTGACCCAGAGTTTTTCCTCGGGTAATCCATAACCGGTGGTCAGCAACTCCCAGGCGAAACCGATCGCTTCGCGCTTGAAGTAGTCGCCAAAAGAAAAATTACCCAGCATTTCAAAGAACGTGTGATGCCGGGCCGTGTAACCCACGTTTTCGAGGTCGTTGTGCTTACCACCGGCACGGACACAGCGTTGCGCGGTCACTGCGCGGTTGTAGGGCCTCTTGTCCTGGCCCAGGAAAACATCTTTGAACTGGACCATGCCGGCATTGGTGAACAATAGTGTCGGGTCATTGTGTGGCACGAGCGGACTGCTGGCGACTGTTTGATGGCCGCTCTGGGCGAAGTAATCCAGAAATTTCTGCCGAATGGCCGTGGTCTTCATGTGCTCGTTCCCGACTCGGGATAGTCTTCGGACTGCGCATCGAAGGCTGCTGAGTTCCATGAACCCATGACTCGCTTAATGGCATCGGCACCAAAACCACGCCGCTGCAGGTGTTGTGCACGGCGAGCCCACTCTTTGAAACTCTTGATGGGCGAACAGCCGAATTTCCGGTCATACACCATCGTCAGAACTCGATCCCATTCCGTTTCAGCACTCGCCAGGGCCCGGTCGACGAGTTCGCTGTCGACACCTTTCTCCTTGAGTTCCATCCTGATGCGGAGCGGCCCGTAACCCGCCCGGAGACGGCTGGACAATAAGGATTCGGCAAAGCGCTGATCTGATTGGGCGCGCTCGTCCTGCAGATTCTCCAGTAGTGTCTCGATGAGGTCCTCCGCGAAACCTCGAGCGGACAGCTTGGAACGCAACTCGACCCGGCTATGCTCCCGCCGGGCCAGCATCCGAAACGCAGATTCCCGGGCGCGGCTTGCCGGGTCCGCTTTCAGAGGGGTCATCAGGCTTCGGCGGTTTCCGCCTGGGCCTGTTCGACCGGCTCGAAGGGTGTGGTATCGGCCGGCAGAAGCCCCATGTTGGTTCGGACCGTATTTTCGATCGCGTCGGCGATATCCGGATTTTGCCGAAGGAACTCGCGAACGTTGTCCCGCCCCTGGCCTATTCGATCTCCCCCATGAGAGTACCAAGCGCCTGACTTCTCGACCACGCCGTGATCGACACCCATGTCGATCAACTCACCCTCCTTGGAGATCCCTTCGTTGTAAAGAATATCGAATTCACACTGCCTGAACGGCGGCGCGACCTTGTTCTTAACGACCTTGACCCGGGTCTGGTTGCCCAGGACCTCGTCGCCTTTCTTGACCGCACCGATCCGCCGGATATCCAGCCGCACTGAGGAATAGAATTTGAGCGCATTGCCGCCGGTCGTGGTTTCGGGATTACCGAACATCACGCCGATCTTCATACGGATCTGGTTGATAAACACAACCATGGTGTTGGAGCGTTTGATGTTGGCAGTCAGCTTGCGCAGCGCCTGTGACATCAGTCGGGCTTGCAGTCCGACGTGAGTGTCACCCATCTCACCTTCGATTTCAGCTTTTGGAGTCAGTGCCGCTACTGAATCGACTACGATGACATCGACGGCCGCAGACCGGACCAGCATGTCGGCAATCTCCAACGCCTGTTCGCCAGTATCGGGCTGAGAGATCAACAGATCGTTGACGTTGACTCCGAGCCGCTCGGCATAGGCGGGATCGAGGGCGTGTTCTGCATCGATAAACGCACAGGTCCCGCCGAGCTTCTGAGCCTGCGCAACCACTGAAAGAGTCAGCGTGGTCTTGCCGGACGATTCGGGGCCATAAACCTCGACGACGCGGCCCCTGGGCAAACCGCCGATACCGAGCGCAATATCCAGGCCCAGAGAACCGGTAGAGACCGCCTGAATGTCCTTTCCAATCTCAGCATCTCCGAGCCGCATGACAGATCCCTTGCCGAACTGCCGCTCTATCTGCCCCAGCGCAGCCGCCAGGGCTTTCTCTTTGTTTTCGTCCATTGTTGGAACGCTCCTTGAGTTGAGTTCACCTCGGTTTCACCACAGCTCTCTGCCTTCCTGGCTGAGGCCCTGGCACTCCCGGCATAACGGATTCGGTGGACCGATTCCGGTGCACAAAACACCGATCCGGG
>CAZVVN010000105.1:0-8207 GCA_964630665.1 uncultured Acidiferrobacteraceae bacterium
GCTTGCCCTCTTACCAACTCTGTAGAATTGCACTTAGGAGTTGAATTCACGTTTCGAATCTCAAGTTTTCACACCTCAAAAACGCCCAATCAGCTTCCATTGGCTGTGATCGGACTCCCTAGAATGGGATGTCGTCATCAAAATCCGAGTCATTGGCGCTGGATGCAGCGGCACGCGGTGACGCACTGCCGAAGTCCTCTGCCGGAGCGTCCTGCATACCACCGCTACCGCGCGAGCCCAACATCTGCATCTCATTCGCAACAATCTCAGTGGTCCAACGATCGTTACCATCCTTGTCCTCCCATTTCCGGGTCTGGATTCGGCCTTCGATGTACACCTGAGAGCCCTTCTTGAGGTACTCACCGGCAATTTCTGCCAGGCGATTGAAGAACACCACGCGGTGCCACTCCGTTCGCTCCTGCCGTTCACCCGACTGTCGATCTTTCCAGCTATCGGTCGTTGCAACATTGATGTTCGCTATCGCACTGCCGCTGGCCGAATATCGCACCTCCGGGTCACGCCCCAGATTCCCCACGATAATTGCCTTATTGACGCCTCTGGCCATAGTACTCTCCGACTGTCGTATTACCTGTTACCTGACGGCTTTGCTCATCACCCTTCTGACTGCCGGTCGGGTGATTAAACAACCGAGATCAAAACTGAGTATAACGCCGTTTCGCGAAGAAAATAGTGTGATATTGCACAGAAAATCATGCGTTGAAATGGCCTTGAGATTCCAGGCGTGCGTCTTCTATCCTGATCGGCCGCGGAGACAACAGGTCGGACATTCTGAACACCGGGCGTAGCCGTTTGTATTTCTAGCCGGTGCGCCCCTGACCTCCACCAGGGGAAGGCCGCCTGTGCCGATAATTGACGATCGATCAACATCGCGCTGGCCAGGACCGAAATCCTGACACATACTGGACAACGTTTGGGCAATCGATTCGATGAGTGAACCATTAGCAGGATATTTCCCATGAGCGATACGGAACTGTGTTACCTGTCGGCGACAGAAGCCCTTCGGCGTTTTCAGTCAAAAACGCTGTCACCGGTCGAACTGCTCGAGGCGGTCATTGGCAGGGCGGAAGAGATCGAACCGACCGTCAATGCCTTCACCTACCGGCACTTCGACGAAGCCATGGAACGGGCGAGGAAAGCCGAAGCCAAGTATGCCACCGGCAAACGTACCGGGGCACTGGAAGGTCTGCCGATCGGTATCAAGGACGAGAGTTTTATCAAGGGCAAGCCCACCTCCAACGGTTCCTTGATCAACAAGAACTTTATCGCCGATACCACCTCGGTGAACAACCAGCGGATCATCCGGGCCGGCGGCCTGGTTCACGCCCGAACAGCAACGCCGGAATTCTCCTGTGCCGGCTATACCCATTCCAGGCTCTGGGGCGTTACCCGCAATCCATGGAACAGCGAATTTACCCCAGGCGGTTCGTCCGGAGGATCCGCTGCCTCGCTCGCTGCCGGCACCAGTTCGATTGCGACAGGATCAGACATTGCCGGCTCGATCAGAATTCCGGCAGCGACCTGCGGGTTAGTCGGCTACAAACCTCCTTACGGGCGCAACAGTGACGACTCTCCTTTCAACCTTGATTTCTACTGCCAAACTGGACCACTCGCGCGGACCGTGTCGGATGCGATCCTGCTCCAGAACGTCATGTGTGGACCGCATCCCAAGGACATCTCGACGCTGCGCCCGAAACTCAAGCTTCCACACCAATACGGGTCAATCAGAAACTGGAAAATCGCCTTCTCAATGGATCTCGGTTTCTTTGAAGTCGACCTTGAAGTCCAGAAAAACACGCTTGCAGCGCTGGATGTCTTCCGCAGTCAGGGCGCAACCATCGATGAAGTGGACCTTGGCTGGACCCACGAGGTGCTCGATGCGGGTCTCGCCTACCTCAAACATCTTTTCGGCGCATCACTGTCGGTGCATCTTGAGACCCACAGTAATCAGATGACCTCCTATGTCCGAGCTTTTGCCGAGCAAAGCTGTCGTTCCAAAGCGAGTGATTTCCTTCACAGTCTCGAAGTCGCAAACACAATGTACGCAAGACTGGGGCCGTTGCTGGAGAACTATAACGTGCTGGTCTGTCCGACCACTGCTTTGCCTGCGGTGGCGGCTGATTTTGACTACTCGAGCGATTCGGTCACCATCAACGGCAAGATCGTGAATCCCATGCTTGGCTGGGTGATGACGACACCATTTAACACCATGAGCCGTTGCCCGGTACTGACCCTGCCGAGCGGCAGAGCAGCCAGTGGGGTACCGACGGGCCTACAGGTGATCGGTAGGACCTACTGTGACAAGGACGTGTTCCGGGCGGGCATGGCTTTCGAGCAGGCTGCGGGCCGATGGTTTGAGACCGACTCACAACGACCACCGCTGTAGTGCTTGCCTGACGGGAACTTATCATTCAACAGCGATAATCCCGTCAAGTCTTTTGAGAGTTTCGCGGTCGATGATCTGCGGGTCGACCTTCAGATGCGCCACACCGCGCTCCGGCATGACCGTGATCTCCTGGACACCGGCCACCTGACGCAGGCGGTCGCCAAGGCCGGTAAGATCGCCCGGATCAGCCCGTTCCAGTCGAACAGTGAGGCTCTCCGGAAGTACAGGTACCGGGCCGGTCAGTGCCAATACCAGCCACAGCACTACTGAAACAGCAGCGAAAATAAAAACGCCCTCAGCCCCCCACATGCCGTAAGTGAGTCCGCCCAAAACGCCACCAAAAAATACCCCGGTAAACTGGAACGTGTTGTAGATGCCCAGAGCGCTACCCTTCCGGGTAGTCGGTGCCAGCCGGGACGTGAGCGACGGCAGCATGGCCTCGAGCAGATTAAAACCCGTGAAAAACAACCACAGGCCGCCGATAAGAAGGGCCACTTCAGCCGATCCAACTGCAAGCAGCAACAAAGCACCAAGCAGGATGCCGATCGCGACTCGGAAAATCCTCATGGTGTTTCTGCGCTTCATACTCAGCAGCAGCAACGGCACCATCGCAAGCACTGACAGAAGCAGGACCGGGATATAGATCTGCCAGTGTCGCCCCGGACTCAAGCCTAAGCTGTCCCGCAGTGCAAACGGTACCGCCACAAACAAAGCGGTCAGAACCATATGCAGTACAAAAATGCCCACGTCCAGTCGCAACAGTTGCGGGTCCAGGAGAACCGCCTGCAGTTGCCCCCGGACAGGTTGCTGATCGGAACCGTTAGCCAGCACCCGTGCTGCGGGTATCAGCCACCAGACCACGGGCAGAGCAGCAACCGCTAGAAAGCCACTGACCCAAAATAGACCTTGAAGCCCCACCGACTCAGCCAACAGCGGACCCAATATCAGTGCTGCTAGAAACGACGCACCGATGCTCATGCCAGCCAGAGCCATGGCCTTGGTCCGCTGCTCTTCGCGGGTCAGATCTGCCAGAAGTGCCAGTGCCACAGCCGAGATTGCGCCCGCACCCTGCAGTGCCCGGCCAAAAATGACACTTTCGATGGTGGTCGCCTGCGCGGCGACCACACTGCCCAGGGCGAACAGCAACAACCCGGCTGTCAGTAATGGCTTGCGCCCGAAACGGTCCGACAGAATGCCGAAAGGAACCTGAAGCAGGGCCTGGGTCACCCCGTAGGCCCCTAGTGCGATACCCACCAGCATCGCATTCGCTCCCTCCAGCCGATCAGCATAAAGAGCAAACACTGGAAGGATCAGGAATAGGCCCAGCATCCTCAGGCCCAGTACAGAAGACAACGCGGCGAGCGAACGTCTCTCAAGCGCGTTCAACGGAACGTTTTTCACTCGCTTCAGGCTTCCGGTTCTTCAGGTTTGACAGGACAGGCGTCGTTCAACCAGGGTACAGCCCGGGTAGCCGGCCTCAATCCAGATGGCACACGGGTTCCACAGCAGGTTTCAGGGACTAAAGATGCCAGGAAACCCGAAGCAGTTGAAAAAAGGTTTTGAAAGCCCGATCCAACGAGACGTAATATTAACAGTTTGGCCTGACGCCGGTCTTAATCATGCGGGAAATACAGATCCGGGGCGCCCGGACACACAATCTGAAAAATGTTGATCTGGACCTGCCCAGGGACCGGCTGATTGTCATCACAGGTCTTTCCGGTTCAGGGAAATCCTCTCTCGCCTTCGATACGATCTACGCTGAAGGACAACGACGCTACGTCGAATCACTGTCGGCCTACGCCAGGCAGTTTCTGTCGCTGATGGAGAAGCCAGACGTCGATCTCATTGAGGGTCTGTCGCCAGCCATCAGCATCGAACAGAAATCCTCTTCCCACAACCCGCGCTCGACCGTTGGCACTGTCACCGAGATCTACGATTACCTTCGATTGCTCTATGCACGGGTCGGCGAACCGTGCTGCCCCGAACACGGCAGCGCACTCAACGCAAGCACAGTCAGTGAAATGGTGGATCGAGTCATGGCCCTGCCAGAGGGCACGCGCCTGCTGTTGCTGGCGCCAGTTGTTCAAGACCGCAAGGGCGAATACCAGCAGCTGCTGGGCGGGCTCCAGAGCCAGGGGTATGTACGAGTCAGGGTGGACGGTACCGTCTTCGAACTCGACGAGATACCCACAATCGACAAGAAACGCAAGCACACCATAGAAGTAGTCGTCGACCGAGTGGTCATTGGACCTGACTCGGCGCAGCGTCTTGCCGAGTCGTTCGAAACTGCTCTGGCACTGGCAGATGGTCTGGCGGTGATCGAAGTACTCCCAGGTGACGGGCAAGCATCGGGCGAAGAACTGGTGTTCTCAGCCCGCTTCGCCTGCCCGGATTGCGGATACAGCTTGAGCGAACTTGAACCACGGCTGTTTTCCTTCAACAACCCTGCCGGTGCGTGCCCTGAATGTGATGGGCTCGGGGTCAGACAGTTTTTCGATCCTGAACGAGTCGTGCATGACCGGTCGCTGACACTCTCCAGTGGTGCCGTTGCCGGCTGGGATCGTCGCAACGCTTTTTATTTCAATCTGATCAGTTGCCTGGCAGACCACTATGGTTTTGACACTGAAGTCCCGTTCTCGAAACTGCCAAAGAAGATCCGCCAGATCGTCTTATATGGCAGCGGCAGTGAAAAGATTCTCTTCACCTATCTCCGCTCCCGGGGCCGACGGCCCCGGCGGAGAAGACACACCTTCGAAGGCGTCATTCCCAACATGGAACGCCGCTTTCGCGACTCGGAGTCGAACATTATCCGGGAAGAACTCAGCCGCTACATCAATACCCAGTACTGTGAGAACTGTAACGGCAGCCGCCTGCGCGAAAGTGCGCGGCATGTTTTTATCGACCAACGTGCGATCCACGAAGTCACAGCCTTGCCGGTGGAGCAGTCGCTCGAGTTGTTTACCCAGCTTGATCTTCCCGGCCGTCAGGGTGACATAGCAGGCCGGATCGTACGGGAGATCTCTGAAAGGCTGCGTTTTCTGTACAACGTCGGCCTGGAATACCTGACACTTGACCGCACTGCCGAGACCCTGTCCGGCGGGGAGGCCCAGCGTATCCGACTCGCCTCACAGATCGGGTCCGGGCTGGTAGGAGTGACCTATATCCTGGACGAACCCTCGATCGGTCTGCACCAGCGTGACAACAAACGCCTTCTTGAAACACTTTTCCGCCTCCGCGATCTCGGCAACACGATCATTGTTGTAGAACATGACGAGGAAGCCATTCTCAGCGCTGATCATGTCGTCGACCTGGGCCCTGGAGCGGGCGTTCACGGAGGTGAAATTGTTGTTCAAGGAAATCCTGACCAGATTATCAACAGTCCGCTGTCACTGACCGGTCGCTACCTCTCGAGGGATCTGGAGATCGATGTGCCTGCGTCACGCAGGCCGACTGATCCGGCAAGAATACTCCGGATCCTGGGGGCCACGGGCAACAACCTACAAGCCATTGACGTCGCTATACCAGTCGGCTTGTTCACCTGCGTCACCGGTGTCTCCGGCTCCGGGAAATCGACTTTGATCAACAATACTCTTTACCCCGCGATCGCCCGCAAGCTGCACCAGGGCAGACGTCAGGCCGCTGCCCACCAAAGCATCGAAGGACTCGAGCATTTCGACAAGATTATCGACATAGACCAGAGCCCGATCGGACGGACCCCTCGCTCCAATCCAGCCACTTATACCGGTCTGTTCACACCAATCAGGGACCTTTTCTCAGCCGTACCAGAGTCCCGGGCAAGAGGTTACAAACCAGGGCGGTTCTCATTCAATGTACGCGGTGGTCGGTGCGAGGCCTGCCAGGGTGACGGGTTGATCAAGGTGGAGATGCACTTCCTGCCGGACATCTATGTGTCCTGTGACCTGTGTAAGGGCGCACGGTACAACCGCGAGACCTTGGACATTCGGTACAAAGGCAAGACGATCAGTGACGTACTCGCCATGACCGTCGCGGAGGCCGGTGACTTCTTCAGTGCTGTGCCAGTCATCAAGCGCAAACTGGACACGCTAGAGGATGTCGGCCTTGGTTATATCGGCCTCGGTCAAAGCGCCACCACATTGTCCGGCGGCGAGGCGCAGCGAATCAAGCTTGCGCGAGAGCTTTCCAAGCGGGATACCGGACGGACCCTTTATCTGCTCGACGAACCGACTACCGGCCTGCACTTTCACGACATTCGTCAGTTACTCCAGGTCCTACACCGTCTGCGCGACAGCGGCAACACGGTCATTGTTATTGAACACAATCTGGACGTGATCAAGACCGCTGATTGGATCGTCGACCTGGGGCCGGAAGGTGGCCACCGAGGCGGCAAACTGATCGCCTACGGTACGCCCGAGAGCGTTGCTGCGGTGAAAGACTCCTACACCGGCCAGGTTCTGGAATCGGCTTTGAAGCAGCACAGTGCCCAATCAACACGAAAGACCGCTTAGGAACCGACATTAACTCTCCCGGCAACACAGCACTGTAGCGTTGCAGGCCTGAGACTTCGGCGTCACAACTGGACTGCCAGACACCCACGCGGCCCTGATTCGGCGGCCAAAACCATCCGAGGTACTCCCGGTAACCCGCATACCGGACTCCAACCCTTCATCTACTGACGGCGACTCCAGGGAAAGCTAACGCAATTCCCCGGCATGGGAATCAGACAAGCGGGTGATCCCCTTTTGTACTGGAACGCAGGCGGGATAGGGGCTGAGCCCAGCCCTGACCCAACGAGTGTTCAGTGCGAAATTGCAGCACCGCGATGCCTGGTGGTCAAAACATTCGGCGGCTGAGTTTCTACCATCAAATAGCACTGTGATATGATGCAAATAATTGAAGAGATTGACCTTTCCTTCTTCAAGATGCAGCAGCGCCGGCTCTCATCGCGCCTCAACAACCACCCGTTACGGGTTAGACCAACCAGTGTCCCGAACGTACCCGATGGTTAACAGTGATCCGCACAACGACGTCGATCCCGCTGAGACCCAGGAGTGGCGTGACGCTTTGTCTTCGGTCCTCGAACGCGAAGGTGAGACCCGGGCACACTACCTGCTCGAAGAGTTGATCGATCTGGTACGCCGCTCGGGGGTTTACATCCCTTACCGGCCAACCACCGCTTACCTCAATACCATCCGGGCGGTACACGAGAAGCGCAGTCCAGGTGATGCTGCAATCGAGTGGCGTATCCGCTCCCTGATTCGCTGGAACGCTCTGGCCATGGTCGTCAATGCCAACCGCGAAAGTAGCGAGCTCGGTGGCCATATCGCCAGCTTCGCCTCTTCAGCCACCCTCTACGACGTTGGCTTCAATCATTTCTGGCGGGCCCCCAGCGCAGACCATAGTGGGGACATGATCTTCTTTCAGGGCCACTCCGCCCCGGGAATCTATGCCAGAGCGTTTCTCGAGGGACGTATCAGCGAGGCCCAGATGAAGGCCTTTCGGCAGGAAGTGCATAGAGACGGTCTGTCATCTTACCCACACCCGTGGCTGATGCCGAATTTCTGGCAGTTCCCCACCGTCTCAATGGGGCTCGGGCCGATCCAGGCCATCTACCAGGCCCGCTTCATGCGCTATCTCCAGCACCGCGAAATGATTCCGACTGAAGAGCGCAAGGTCTGGGCCTTTATCGGTGACGGGGAGATGGATGAACCTGAGTCCCTGGGCGCCATTGGGGTGGCCGGCCGGGACCAGCTGGACAATCTGGTATTTGTCGTCAACTGCAACCTGCAGCGCCTGGATGGCCCGGTCCGGGGCAACGGCAAGA
>CAZVVN010000106.1:0-7839 GCA_964630665.1 uncultured Acidiferrobacteraceae bacterium
AGTAACGACACCTTGTCTTTGATCACTGGGGATTACAACGCTTTTGCCGCACCCGTCCCCACAGCGTTTTCACGACAGGGTCCGGGCAAGTCTTGAACCTTGAAACAAACAGCCTCAGCGCACCCAATATACCGATCGGTCGGACATTTTACTGTAAACATTTATATTCGTATATAATTATACAGTTATTCAATTTTATTTAGATATTTATGTCTTCCTATATTATAATTTACTAAGCAACATCTCGACGTCTGCCGTTGCTCTGTCGTAGCACCGAAGTTTTGTCGACGTCGATCGCCCCGTTGTCATTGATACTGCAGCAGTACTGGGCCGCAGCACCTTGCACACTGACGTACTCATCCCTCAAGTCGA
Organism: uncultured Acidiferrobacteraceae bacterium; assembly: GCA_964630665.1. Classification (GTDB taxonomy): domain Bacteria; phylum Pseudomonadota; class Gammaproteobacteria; order Arenicellales; family UBA868; genus UBA9619. The sequence goes on from CAZVVN010000106.1 coordinate 373, forward strand.
GACCGAGCGCCTCAATCGCTCTTTCGGATGGGTCGCCATACCCCGAACCACCGGGCAGACAGAGTTCCACGATCTCCTGATCGGATGTCAGCGTAACCAGTGCGCCGGTACCGATCTCGGTGACCTCACCCGTTTCAGTGTGAGTGACTTTCGCACTGGCACCTTGGCCTGCGCCTCCGCCAAACAACCCGTCAGTCGAGACTCCCACACCGATCGGGTAAAGGCCGACCTGGGAGGGGCGGCCATCCTCGTACAGTTTCCGTGCGCGAACAATCTGACCAAGACCACCGCGCTGGCGCCCGGGACCCGCGCTGTCACAGCGGTAACTTTTCTCCAGCACCAAGACCGGAGCCCGGGTCTCGAACAACTCAACCGAGGTGTTGCCGGCGCTGGTGGGAAAAAGCAGGCCTGACTTACCATCTCCATGGTCAGAACCGCCCTGTCCGCCACCCTGGAACAAGTGATCGTTGTAGATTCGACCCTCGGATTCGTAACCGTAGAATAATGCTGATCCGGGCAGGCCGGTGAATGCCTGCACCCGGTCTGGTGCAGCATCGGCAATTGTTTTGTACAGGTTTGGCGCGAGGTACCAACCCGTACGGGTACGCATGTTCACTGCGACTGGTTTGTCGCAGTTGAACACGCTGCCGGCCGGCGCCTTAACATGAAGCGGTCGATAGCAACCCGCGTTACTCGGTATCTCAGGAGAGAGCATACACTTAAGCGGATACAACGTGTGCCCCTGCGTGTAGCTCAACGTGCAGTTAGAACCGCCCCGGTCCTTCTGCGGAGGCGCCCCTTCGAAATCCACTGTCAGCTCATCACCTTCGATAGCCAGGCGGATCGGGTACTTCTCGGGTTCTTCGACACCGTCACCCCAAATCTCTCCCTCGTACACACCATCAGGCAACTTTAAGACCGCATCACGCATGGCTTTTTCGGCGCGGTTCTGTATCACGCCGGCCAGCACTTCAAGGTCGTGCATCTGATACTCGTCCATAAACTCTAGTATCAACTTAGCCCCGGCTGCATTGGCTGACACCAAAGCGTGGATGTCACCGATAACCTGTTCCGAGCCCCGGACGTTTTCGCTGATCAGGGTGACTAGATCCTCATTGATCTCACCTTCCTTGTAGAGCTTGATGGGTGGGATCTGAATGCCCTCCTCGTAGATCTCCCGGGCATTCAGGCTGTCCTTGGTACCGCCGATGTCCGCCACATGGCCTACACAACCCATGATGGCAACCACTTCGCCATCCCTGAACACAGGGGTGGCAAAGGCGATATCGAACAGGTGGCCCGCACACAGCCACGGGTCATTGGTCATGAGTACATCACCCGGGCGCAGCGTCTCAATCGGATATTTGCGGATCATTGCATTCACTGCCAGGGCCAGCGTGATGTTGAACACAGGCATTGCACGGGGGGAGTGAGCGAGCTGCTGGCCCTTGGCATCCAGAATTTCACAGGCGAAATCCTGCGCTTCACCAATGATCAGTGAAAACGCCGTGCGGATCACGGTGTGCCAGCATTGTTCGGTGATGTTAATTAGGCGATTCCACATGATCTCCAGCCCGACCGGGTCATTTTCCAGCTCTTGGGCTGTCCGGGTCATAGTGCCCCGCTCTGTAGCACTCGAGGTCTTTTGGGCCTGTCCAAGGACCAGACGCAAATTGAGATCATCATCAACGGTAACGCTGGCACCGGGTGGAACGACCGTGGTTGATTCAGTCTCCTCGATGATGGCCGGACCTTGGATCCGCAAGCCAGACTGCAACAGGTAACGGTTAAAGGTAGGGGTCTCCAGGTAATCGCCTGCTTCTGGAAAATATGCCTGACGTGACCCGGTCGACGCATCCTGTCCTGACGTATCAACTGCGCCCTGGGTGTAGACCGCATTAGGAGACGGTCCGCTGCACAGCACCTTCCAGTTGAGGATCTGTATCTCGACACCTTCATATAATTGGGTGTACAGGCGGGTGTACTCCCGGACGAACTCAGCACGGATCAGATCCACCTTGCCCAGATCGAGTAGCCCTGCGGGAAACGGAATCGTGATCTCGTGCATCTGCCCCAGCAGGCGCATCTCGGCGTAGCGGGACACCGTGATGTCTGAATCCGGAACACCGGCATCGAGCAGAAGACCCCGGCCTTTTGCCTCGAGTTCTTGAAAAAGGGAATTGGCGCTGACGAGATCCAAATTGTCGAGCAGCCCCGGAGTGGAACGCCGGAACTCGAAACTGAGTGGTGTCACCAGAAACCCGAATGCCGAAGCAATGCCGGAGCCAGGCGGTATGATCACCTCGGAGACACCCAGCTTTGCTGCAACCCGTGCTGCATGCAGAGGGCCGGCGCCACCCATTGCCACCATTGCGTAGCGCCTGGGATCGCGGCCCTTTTCTACAATATGAATCCTGGCCGCACTGGCCATGTTCTCACTGACGATATCGTAGATGCCCCAAGCCGTCTCGGTCTGGCTTAGCGAAAGTGTCTGGCCTACACCGGTCATAGCGACCCGGGCTGCTTCGACATCCAGCGCCATTCGCCCACCAAGGAAATGGTCAGAATCAAGATATCCCAACAGGAGGTTGGCATCCGTAACTGTAGGGTCAGTGCCACCCAGGCCGTAACAGGCGGGACCCGGTTTGGCTCCAGCACTGTCCGGACCCACCTTCAGCAGCCCCAAGGAATCGACCCGCGCGATGCTACCCCCACCCGCGCCGACTTCTATCATCTGAATCACCGGCGCCACGAGTGGTAGTCCACTACCTCGCTTGAATCGGTGCACCCTGGCACCCTCCATCATCGGGGCAATATCGGGCTTGCCATCCTCAACCAGACAGACCTTGGCAGTGGTTCCGCCCATGTCGAATGAAATCAGATCGTCCTTACCAACCTTTGCACCAAAATAGGATGCCGCCAAACCGCCACCCGCCGGACCGGATTCGACGAACCGCACTGGATTTGCAACGGCTACCTCCGGTGCGGCCAACCCGCCGGCAGAATGGATCAAGTGGAAATTCCCATCGAAACCCTGCTCCGAGATACGGTCAGTCAAGCGGGTGACGTAATTGTCCATCAAAGGCTGTACGTAGGCGTTAACCGCAGTGGTCGATGTGCGATCGAACTCCCTCAGTTCCGGCTGCACATCGCAAGAAATTGACAGAATCAGATTCGGGTAATTCGCCCTGATGAATGCGGCGACTTCTCTCTCGTGGCAGGGGTTTATATAGGAGTGCAGGAAACATACCGCAAGCGACTCGATTCCTTGGTCGACGAGATAATCAGTTTCGCGGCGGACATCTTCCAGATTCAGCGGTACTATGATTTCGCCATCTCGGCTGACCCTTTCGCTGACCTCCCGCCGCAGGTAACGCGGCACGATCGGCTCGGGAAACTGAAGAAAAAGATCATGAATGTCGTAGCGCTGCTCGATCCCCATTTCAAGAATGTCGCGAAACCCCCTTGTGGTTAGCAGTCCGGTCCTGGCACCTTGTCTCTCGATCAAAGCATTGGTCACCAGGGTCGTCCCGTGCACCAAGTGATCAACATCGGAGAATTGCAGACCCTTGTCAGAAAGAATCTCTCGCAATCCGGTCAAAGCACCTACCGAGGGGTCGTCTGGTGTGGTCAGACATTTGTGCACTGCGATCTCGTCGGTCTCGGGATTCGACAGTACAAAATCAGTAAAGGTACCGCCGATATCGAACCCCAAGCGGTATTTTCCAGTTCCGTCAGTCACGATAAAGATCTCTCCTTCGTTTTTAGCTTACACCACCTCATTTGTGTATTGAGCCAGCGTTTTATGCGGTATCCCGCCGGTCGAGCTCTCATGTCTCTACCGTTTAATCGACCTCGAGAATTATTTTCCCGAAGTTCTCGTTATTGTCCATCAACTGGTGGGCTTGATGTACCTCACGGAATGGCATGACGCAATGGATCACGGGGTCGATAGTACCGTCCATGTACTTCGGTAACCAGCGCTGTTCGACTCGAGACACGACCCGGCGCTTATCCTCCAGTTTCTGTGCCCTCAGGGTGAATCCATACACCTTAAGCCGCTTCTTCAGCATCAGGCCTATGCTCAACTCACCAGTCTCGCCCCTCAGTGCGCCAACTAACACCAGCCGGCCAGTCGGCGACAATAACTCCAGATTGCGGGTCAAGTAATCACCACCGACCAGATCCTGAATCAAGTCGATAGCGGCCTCGCCAAGCAAGTTAATTGACTCGGCTACAAAATCCTGACTCTGGTAATTGATACCAAAATCACCGCCAATCCGCTTGACCAGCTCGATCTTTTGGTCTGTCCCTGCCGTAAACAGGACCCTTGCGCCAACGCTTTTTGCCATCTGGACAGCGGTCGTCCCCACCCCACTTGCCCCGGCATGAACCAGAAAGGTCTGTCCGGACTCCAATTGACCCAGTTCAAAAACCGTTTCATTGGTGGTACAGGCTACCTCCATCACAGCGGCGGCCTTGGCGAAATCCCAGTTTTCCGGAACCGGCAACGATAGACCTTCATCCGCCAAGCAATATTCTCCATAAGCGCCTTCGGCAACCAGCGCAAAAACGCGATCTCCCGCTTTATACCTTTGAACGTCTGGACCAACGGCCTCGACTTCACCGGCGAGTTCGAGACCCGGCACGTCACCCAGTCCCGGAGGCATCGGATAGAGCCCCTGGCGCTGGAGAGAGTCGGCACGGTTCATACCGATCGCGCGAACCTTGATGAGTAGATTCGATCCATCCGGAACCGGTCTTATCCGAGTTCGAAAAACCAAGGATGAACTGTCTCCGGGCGCTGAGATGGCGACAACCTGCATTGATGTCATGCGGCTTGAACCTGTCCTTATATAGGCAATAATTGTTTTACTGCGGGAGATATATTACGTTATTATCAAGTCAGGTGGAATCGTGGAGCGCGCGGACAAGATAACGGCACCCGGACAGGGTAAGGCATTGCGTAGTAATTCTGATCAATTGTCCCAAGTTGCCGTGGTAGCACAGGATTTGACCTGACGTTATTACCCTACTAGCCAAAACTGGAGAAAGAGGAACTGACCAATGACATCACAGACCAAGAAACAACCCGTGAATACGAATCGCCGAAAAATTCTCAAGGGTGTCGCCGGCACCACGGCGCTCTCAACGCTAGGCTTCCCGGCAATAGTACCCGCAGCTGCACCGCTGGTTGTCAATTCCTACGGCGGAGCGTTTGAGAAATTCATCCGCTCTGAGATTATCCCACCGTTCGAGGCCTCGACCGGCATCAAGACGAAGCTCGATATCAATCTTGGTAAAGGCTGGCTGACTACATTGCGGGCTGCTGGACCGGAGAACCCACCCTATGACGTATTGATGACCAACGAGACCTGGGCAAGTGTCGAGCGCGGTGAGGGTTTCTTTGAGGCCATCCCTGAGGACAAAGTACCGAACATGGCCGATTTATATCCCGTCGCCCGCTACAAGGACAACATTGCAGTCATCGGCATGCTGTCGCCGCTCGGTCTTTTATACCGTACCGACCAGGTGCCGGAACCCACAAGTTGGGCAGACCTGTGGTCGGTACCGGAATACCGCGGCAAGACGGGTCTTTACACGGTAACCAACTCCGCCGGATACATGACCATTCTGATGACGGCCCGCAACTGGTTCGGTTCCGAATACGAAGTCGATAAAGCGATCGACAAAATTAAGGAACTCAAGCCGTTCCTGCAGGCCGACTTCGGCGGCACGATGGAGAAGTACCTGATCCGCGGAGAAGTCGCTATTGCACCCGCCGACTTTGCCGCTAAAGGTCGGATGATGTCCAAGGGCATCGGCGAGAAAGTCGAAGTCATCGCACCCAAGGAAGGGATGTTCTGCTGGGAGCAGGTTTTCAATGTACTCAAAGGCAGCAAGAAGAAAGAAGAAGGCTACCAGTGGATCAATTACATTCTTACACCTGAAGTCCAGAAGAAGTTTGTCATCGGTCTTTCCCAGGCACCGGTGAACAAGAAGACACAGGTACCGGCTGACTTCAAAGGCATACACGGTGAGCGTATGAACGAGATCGTCATGTGGGACTGGGCCAAGGCCAACTCTGTCCGGGACCATGTCATCGCGCGCTGGAACAAAGAAATGCGCTAACTAGGGCTGTAACAAGTAGAAATCCAAACTAGACTTGCCCATAAAGTTTCCCCGACACTCAAGGTGTCGGGGAAACTGCGGTGTAACTGAACAATGGTGGTTTGACGATCATGACCACTCTGAATCTCAAGAAACTCACGTGCCGATTCGGTGATGTCGTCGCTGTGGACGGCATAGATCTCGACATCGGTGACCATGAACTGGTTTCACTTCTTGGTCCCAGTGGATGTGGTAAAACGACGACCCTGCGCTGCATCGCCGGTTTCGAATCACCCGACGATGGCGATATCCTGTTCGACCAGTCCAGTGTGAAAGGCCTGGCCCCCGAGAAGCGGGACCTCGGCATGGTATTCCAGAACTACGCTCTGTTCCCCCACATGACAGTCTCGGGGAATCTGGCCTATGGCCTCCAGATGCGCAAGATAGACCAGCAGGAGATCGACCGACGCATCGGAGAAACGCTGGAGATCGTGCAACTGACCGGTTTAGGTGGTCGTTACCCCAATCAACTCAGCGGGGGTCAGCAGCAGCGTGTAGCGCTGGCCCGGGCACTGATCATACAGCCGCGCATCCTGCTGCTCGATGAACCACTGGCCAACCTCGATGCCAAACTGCGCGAAGAGATGCGGTTTTTCATTCGCAACCTACAGAAGGATATCGGTATCACCACGATTTATGTCACCCACGACCAAGCTGAGTCGATGGTCATGTCCGACCGTATTGTGGTGATGTTTAACGGTCGTATACACCAGATTGGTCAACCAGCCGAGATTTATAACTTCCCGGCAACCCAGGAAATCGCTGATTTCATTGGTCTGTCAAATTTCATTAGCTGTACAGTTTCGGGCCAGGAAGGCAATGACCAGTACGTCGTCGAAACCCCGGCCGGCACGCTGCGCTCGACCACGACCGCGAGCCACACCGTTGGTTCCGAGGTCATCATGATGGTGCGTCCCGAGGTCATCACCCTACACGGCGAATCCGCACAAGGGCCCCACAACGAACTCCAAGGTACCGTAACCGAGAAATATTACCTGGGTAACGTGATCACCTACCGGATCCGTTACGCCGACGATACGATCCTGCAGGTCCAGGGTCAGCCCTGGTCGACGTTCGAGATCGGTGACCCGATTTGGTGCCGGTTCGACATCGAACGCAGCTGGATCCTGCCGAAGAACTCGAGCTGAATCTGTCCCATCCTAAACTGACAGCCGCCCGTCATGACCCGATCCCGACTGACTATGCTGTTGTTGATTCCGACGCTGGCACTGCTCGTCGCGTTCCTGCTGCTGCCTTATGTGAACATGGTGGTGATGAGTTTCCGCACCCCGTCGA
>CAZVVN010000107.1:0-7736 GCA_964630665.1 uncultured Acidiferrobacteraceae bacterium
GTGTAAACCACTTCCATGCCGGCGTCACGCAGGTAGGCGGCGACGATCCGGCTGCCCCGGTCGTGTCCGTCCAGTCCCACCTTGGTGACCAGCACCCGGTACGGGCTCTGAGCGTTCATGCGGCCTGTTCGACCGAGCTCGCACCGCGCCGGATCAGCTGCACGGCCGCCGCAGCGATCCGGGTGGGTTCCGCCCCCTGGTCGCTGTACCAGACTGGCGCATGATTAAGGGCACCCAGCAACAGCAGTCGCAGCAGACGGGCGTCGATTCCGGGAGCCAGCGGCAGTGCTTCGACGTAGCGGCGGAACTTTGATTCGTACCCGTCACGCAGGGCAGCAAGAGCGGGGCCGGCTTGTTGCTCGACGTCGCCGGGCAGGACCCGGATGATCACGCTGGCGTAGGCCGAGCGATCCAGAATGGCTTCCAGGTGTGCAGTGAGTGCTGATTCCAGGGTCTTCCAGGGGCAGTGAATGCCGAGCGTCGCCGACTCGATTCGTTCGGTCACCCGCCTGACGCCTTCTTTGTAGACTTCGACCAGCAGGTCGCACTTAGATGGAAAGTGAACGTAGACTGCACCGGGTGTCATACTGGCGGCGGCGGCGATGTCCCGTACCGTGGTCGATGCGTAGCCCTTTACGGCAAACAGGCTGGCCGCGGCGTCGAGCAGCAGCTGGGCGCGGTTGTTGGTCCGGCGATTGGGCGTGTGGGCAGGCATGGCAGCAATAGGTAAACGAATGTTCACTTTATACTGTCCTCACCTGAAACTGTAAAGGCGCCCTGGCGGAAGACCGCAATGGACAAGAGACTGGCGGTGGTGATTATTCACGGCATCGGCCGGCAAACGCCCGAATTCGCTGATGGCACGATCAAAGCCATCAGCGCGCACCTGGCCGAGCGTGGCCAGGATCCCGACCGCATCGCCTGGCAGCCGGTTTACTGGGACGACATCCTGGAGCCCGCCCAGCAGGCGTACCTGTCGCAGGCCCTGGCGGCGGTGCCGCTCAATAGCCGGCGCTTGAGGGGCATGGTGGTGTCCGCACTGGGTGATGCGACCGGTTATCGTCAGCTGCCGTCACGGCGCCGGCGAGGCGGGGAAGAGGTGCGCGTTTATCGACTGGTCCACGCGCGTATTCAGGCCTGTCTGGCAGCTCTTTACCAGGATCAGCTGCACGGCCGTCCCGTACCCCTGGTGATGCTGGCACATTCCTTCGGCGGCCACATCCTGTCCAATTACATCTGGGACAGCCAGCGCCGGCCGACCCGGCGGCTGTCGAATTTCGAACGGATGAACTGGCTGACCGGATTCATCACCTTCGGCTGCAACATCCCATTGTTCACGTTCGCCTGTCGCCGGGTGGTACCGATCAGTTTTCCACCACCGCGACTGCCGGCCCGGCTCAAGCCGAGCGCCCGCTGGCTCAACTACTACGACCCACATGATGTGCTGGCCTGGCCCCTGAAACCGGTTAACGCCGCGTACGACCGGACGGTACAGGCCGATATCGCCGTCAACGTCGGCGGGGCCCTCAGTGGCCGGACGCCCTTTTCGCACCTTCAGTACTGGACCGACCCGCGGTTCACCCGTGAGGTGGCGGATTACCTACTGACATTGTTTTAGGCAGATCATTTCAGCGTGATTCGGTTTCTCACCCTCCTTCGCTGAGCCTGTCAGGCCCTGGCCGGGTTCTGCTTGTACAGTGGGGACTGTTGCGCGAGCCGACCGGTGCACTATCATCGGGACCGGGGAAAAAATGACCTGCGCCAGGCGCAAGGTTCCAGGGGGTGCGATGGATCAGCAACTATTGAATGATGCCCGTGGGCTGCAGACTCGCACGGTCGCCATGCGCCGGGAGATTCACCGTCATCCAGAACTGGGGCTCGAACTGCCCCGTACCCGGGAGACCGTCCTTGACGCGCTCTCCGGGCTGGATCTCGAGGTGAGTTGCTCGGAAGCCACTAGCGGGGTGGTCGCGACCCTGCGCGGCGCACGACCCGGCCCGACGGTGCTGCTGCGCGGAGACATGGACGCACTGCCGATGTCCGAAGACACCGGTCTGCCGTTTGCCTCCGAGGAACCGGCCCGAATGCACGCCTGCGGTCACGATGCCCACACGGCCATGCTGGCCAGCGCCGCGCACCTGCTCAGCGCCAGGGCCGACGCGCTGGTCGGTGATGTGCGCTTCATGTTCCAGCCTGGCGAGGAAGGCTACGGCGGCGCGAAGATCATGCTCGAGGAGGGCCTACTCGAGGCGCACGGCGCACTGCAGTCGGTTTTCGGGCTGCACGTGGAGCCCAATTTTCCCTCCGGTGTCATCTGTTGTCGTACCGGTGCTGTGCTGGCCTCGGCCGATACGGTCTGTGCGCGTATCCTCGGTCGCGGTGGGCACGGCTCGATGCCGCACCACGCGGCCGACCCGGTGCCGGCTGCCTGCGAAATAGTCCAGGCTATCCAGAGTTTCGTCACGCGTCGATTCAGCGTATTCGGCCCGGTGGTGGCGACCGTCGGGCGAATCCAGGCCGGGACCACCAGCAACGTGATACCCGAATGCGCCGAGCTGGACATCACGCTTCGGTCCCTGTCTGGCGAGACCCGCGAACAGTTGTCGGCCGGCGTGTGCCGACTGGTGGAACAGATCGCCGCGGCACATGGCCTGCGCAGCGAGGCCGATCTCAAGCGGGGATACCCACCAACGATCAACCACCCAGCTGGTGTGGAACTGGTTGCTGAAGCTGCCCGGGCACTGCTTGGCGAGGACGGTTACCTGGAGATGTCTGAGCCCCTGATGGCGGCAGAAGATTTCTCATACCTGTTACAGCGCTACAACGGTGCGTTTGCCTTCCTGGGTGTGGCCCCGCCCGACACCGAGGGCCAGGTAGAGCCGTGTCACTCGAACCGTATGTTGATCGATGAGGATGCAATGGCGGTCGGTGTGGCGATGCACTGCGCGATCGCGCTGAGTGCTTTGCGCGATGATGCCTGACCGGATGCTCTGAAGGTGGCCCGGGAAAGGACAGATCGATGAGCCGGAAACGCGTCACCAGCCCCGCCCGCCGGCTGCTGCTGACAGTGCGCGGCCGGGCTGAAGAGCGACTGGTTTCGCTGGGTATGCCGAGCAGTTGGCCGGCGTGCCTTGATCTGCTGGACACCCACCAGACCCCGGCGGGGGATGCGACCGGGCAGCCGCTTTTTTATTCCCGCGAGGAAGTTACCGACACCGCCCAGTTGCTCTACCAGACGTATCGTCTTGAGCACTGGCTGAAGGAGAATGATGCCGAACGGGCGGCCGCAAGCACCATCGAACTGATCGAGATGGCTGCTGCTGCGGGGTTCGCGAACGAGCTGGTGGGTACGGCGGTGCCGGCGATCCGTGATCGGCGTCGCCAGCAGGTCAGGAAGGGTGACCTGCGCTGGTGGCGCCGGGTGGCGGCAGCGCTGCGCAAGCGCGACCAGGCGCTGTCGAGCAGCGAGATCGCCAAGCGCATCGACCCCGTGAGGTACAACACCATCCGCAAGTACCTTTAACGCCCCTCGCAAGGGCGAACAGCGGCGCTAGGCTAGCTGCTGGCGTGCGCGCTCAGCGGACTGAGGGTCGAGAAAGCCCTCCAGGGTGGCTTGTGTCTCCATCGCCATGGCCGCTTCCAGGTCGCCGCCCGGTGATGAGCGCAGTGCCCGTTTCAGGTTGTCGACGGGCCCTGGCGGTAATTCCGCGATGCGCCTGGCGAGCGCAGTGGCTTCGCCCACAACCTGGTCGTCGGAGACTATCCGCCAGTCGAAGCCCAGCTGGCCCGCATCACTGGCGGTGTAGCGTTCGCCGAACAGGATCATCTCCCGGGCCCGCTGCAGGCCGATCTGATCAACCAACAGGCGGGTCACGCCGCCTGTCACGAACACCCCCAGCGAGACCTCGGGGAAGAAGAACCGGCACGATTCGGCCATCACTACGAAGTCACAGTTGATGGTCCACTCCAGGCCGCCACCCACTGCCCAGCCATGGATGGCACCGACCACCATCTTGTCGTTCAGGCACAGTCCCCGGGTGATGTCCTGGATCTGCTCGATGTAGGCCCTGGTCTTCGCTTCATCAGTACTCTGCTGGCCGAATTCTTTGAGATCGTCGCCGGCACAGAAAGCGCGGCCCTCGCCGCGCAGTACGATAGTGCGGATACCCGCGTCGCTGTTGGCGTCATCCAGCGCGGCCCTGAAATCCCGCAGCAGTTCAGGGTTGATGGCGTTCAGGCGGTGGGGCCGGTTGAGTGCAATTGTTGCCACCTTGTCCCAGGTCGAATACAGCACGCTGTCTTTCATTGTTCATACTCCTTGATCAGACGTTTGGTTTTACCCTCGGTTCGTGGCAGGGTACCGCTGGCTAGCAGGGTGAGGTCAACCGTCAGTCGCAGCGTCTCCCCCAGGGCCCGGGCCAGAGTCCGGGCCAGCGCTTCGGAGGGAACGGTCCCCTGTGCGAGCTCGGCTTCCAGCGGCAGCCGGTCGTAGGGCGAGGGGTGCCTGAGCCGCACCCGGTACTCGCCGTTCAGGTCAGCACACTGATTAATCGCGGCAGCCACGCTGGAGGGGAACGCGTTGACTCCGCGCACGACGACCATTTCGTCCGTTCGTCCGATCACCCTGAAACGCGGTGCCGTGCGTCCGCAGGCACAGACATCCGTTGCGGTCAGGCGCACCAGGTCGCCGGTCCTGAAGCGAAGCAGCGGCTGGCAGTCTTTGCACAGGTTCGTCAGCACCAGTTCTCCCTCCTGCCCGCCTTCCCAGGGCAGTCGCTGGCCGCTATCGGGATCGACCAGTTCCGGCAGAACGACGTCGAGGGCCAGGAAGTGCAGATCGTTCTGGAAAGTGCACTGTCCAGCGAAGTTGCACAGGACATCACTGACGCCGTAGTTGGCATTCATCGCCCGCATGCCCCAGACCTGTTCGAGGCGCTGGCGGAAGACCGGATCATCCAGGCCGGGCTCACCGCCCATGAAGCCCTTGCGCAGACCAAGGTCGACTGGCGCCAGCCCCGGGAAATGCTCAGCGAGCACCTGCTCAAGGCGCGCCGGGTAGGAGGGAGTGCAGGAGATCGCGTTGACACCGATATCGAGGATCGTGCGGATCAGCAGTTGGCTTGCGCCGCTGCCAAACGGGACTACCAGTGCGCCGGTGCTCTCCAGCCCGAGGTGATCTGTCAGACCACCCATCCACAGCTGGTAGTTAAGGCAGTGAACGACCACATCTCCGGGGCCGAGACCGGCCGCGCTCTGGCTGCGTCCGGCAACGTGGGCCTGTAGCATCGTGTCGGTACTCGAAAGCGCGAGGTTCATGGCCTGACCGCTGGTCCCGGAGGTGCGGTGCAGCCGCACGATCCTGTCACGCGGATAGTTTAAATAGCTGCCGAACGGCGGGTGAATCGCCTGGTCAGCTCGCAGCAGCGTCTTGTCGGTCAGCGGTACTTCAGCCAGATCCGACAGCCGAGCCGGTAGTTTGACCGGTGCAGCTGGGTGGTGTTGCTGGTAGAACGTCGAACCTGCCAGTCGTTTCCGCTGGGTGGTCCAGTGCCGTGCCTGGAACGCGGACAGTTCCTCCAGTGGCGCAAAAGCTGCATCGGGAAAAAAAGTCATGGCGGGTTGTTCGGAATCAGGGAGTGTTTATCCTGCGACGACAGAAGCCCCAGGACATGGTACAAGAGCGGGCCGCCAACCGGTAGCCAAAACTCCCTGAGACGTAATGACGCCTGTAATCGTTCACAATCTGGCCCACCTCCTGGTGCCCGCTGCGTTCGCCTGGCTGTTTTTCCGGACCCGCTGGCGAAGCGCCTGGCTGATCATGCTGGCCACGATGCTGGTAGACCTGGATCATCTCTTAGCCGACCCCGTGTTCGATCCCGATCGGTGTGGGCTGGGGTTTCATCCTTTGCACAGTTGGCCGGCGATTGCCCTGTATGTGATCGCATTGGGTTTGCCGTGGCTTCGGCTGGTCGCACTGGGCCTGGTCATTCACATGGCTCTGGACGGGACCGACTGTCTGCGTCTTTGCCTCTGAGCGCCACGCATTGGGTTGAGGCGAAAGGTGCATAATGGCCGCGCACCCGAACTGAGCAAGACCTAACCGTATGGCCAGAGTGACCGATCGCAGTAGCTACGCCCGCCGCCGGTTGCTCGCCGGGACCTTGGGTCTGTCGTTGCTGGGCGGCTTTGGCGTATTGCGATACGGCGGGCGGTTTACTGCCCGAGCGGGCGAGGCGACCAAACCAGGTTCTGACCAGCCCCAAGCCGGACTCGCCGCTGACGATAACAGTGCGGCAGTTGACGATCCCGCGACGCGGCGCCTGACGCTCAAACATGCCGCCACACACTATAACAATGCCTACGAGTTCGGCTGGGACAAGACCGATCCGTACCGGCGTTCCGGCAAGTTCAAACTCGAACCGTGGGCAGTGACGTTCGACGGTCTGTGCCGGCGGCCTGGAACTTTCGGTGTTGATGACCTGATGGGTATGCCCTTCAGCCATCTGGAAGAGCGGATCTATGATTTTCGCTGCGTCGAGGCCTGGTCGATGGTGATTCCGTACAATGGCCGGCCGCTGCGCGATCTCATTGATGCGGTCGAGCCCATGACTTCGGCGCGTTACGTTGCCTTCACCAGCGTGCTGCGCCCGGACGAGATGCCCGGGCAGGCGTCGCCATTCAGTTCACTGGACTGGCCGTACGTCGAGGCACTGACGATTGAAGAGGCTGTTCATCCACTCACCTTTGCGACCTTTGGCGTTTACGGAGATCGCAGCCTGCCCCAGAACGGCATGCCTTTGCGTATCACGGTGCCGTGGAAGTATGGATTCAAGTCGGCCAAATTCATCGTCAGGATCACGTTTACCGAACAGCGGCCGGCGGCTACCTGGCATCTGGAAACGCCCTCCGAATACGGTTGGTACAGCAACGTCTACCCGTCCATCTCCCATCCCCGCTGGAGTCAGGCGACCGAACGACGCATCTGGGGTGATGGCAAAATCGAGCGTATCCCCTCGCGCCCCTACAACGGTTACGCCGAGCAGGTCGCCCACCTTTACCCCGGCAGCAAGCAACAGTACCGGTGAAACGAGCACTGATTCACGCGGCTCTGGCGTCGCCGGCCGTGTTGCTGACGCTGGCTTGGCAGTACGGCCAGCTGGGTGTCGATCCACAGAAAACGCTGATCTGGGAGACCGGCATCTGGACGTTTAACCTGCTGATTCTGGTGGTGCTCATGCCGAGCGCCGCCCGTTGGGCACACTGGCCGGCTCTTATCGGCTATCGCAGAGTGGTCGGACTGTGGGCGTTCGCCTACGCGAGCACGCACTTTTTGTTCTTTGTGACGTTCCTGCTGGGCTGGGACATCATGAGGCTCGGCTCGGAGATCGTCGAGCGGCCTTACGTGCTGGTCGGGTTCAACGCGTGGCTGATTCTTCTGGCCATGGCGGTGACTTCGACCCGGGGCTGGGTCCGTCGCCTGGGTCGGCGATGGCGGCGACTCCACACGCTGGTTTACGCAGCCCTGGTCCTGGCTGCGGTGCACTACCTGCTGATGATCCGCAGCGACTGGGGCTGGCCGGTGGCCTATGCGTCAATCGCGCTGCTGCTGCTCGGGTTGCGTGTTTTTCGCCGTGGCGTGTTCTCGCCGGAGCCTGCTGAAAGAGGGGAGATGGGTCTTAGATAGATATATAAGAGTTTCTATCTGATATATAACATTTGATCAATTTTTCTTATAT
>CAZVVN010000108.1:0-7714 GCA_964630665.1 uncultured Acidiferrobacteraceae bacterium
GTTTTTGTTACTGCATTTTTAAGCCTTTTTATGGGGTGAGATAAGATATATTTTTTTTTATAATTTTTTTTTTTTAAAAAAATTGCTATTTTTAAAATTACAAGAAATATATTAATTGAGTAAACTTAAACAGCTATCGATGTGGTTACAATGGCGTAGTTGAGGTGTGGACCAGACGTTCGAGGAGCCCTGACATGACCTTGATGAAAACGATCTTACTGCCTTTTAACAACACGCAGCCAACCGTCGCAGCGCTGGATGCGGCCTGTCTACTGGCTGGCAATAACGGCTATATTGAAGGTGCATTCTGCCGTCAGGTACTGCCGATAATTGCCGGCGAAGGAATCACCTTGCCAGGAGACTATCTCGCAGAGTTCGAAGAAGAAGGGCGTCAGCAGGCAGAAGCCGCCCGGGAGACATTCAGGAGCCTGCTGGCTGAGCGAAGTATCCAAGAAGGGGGTGTCACAGGGAGTGGGTTGCGAGCCGGCTGGACGGAGATGGTCGGCTCGGGGCCAGAGGGGATCGGCGAGTACGCCAGGCTTTTTGACCTGTCTGTGATCAGCCGAGTGGCTGGTGATACTGCTGTGGACTGGAAGACCACCGCTGAAGCCGTCCTGTTTGACAGTGGGCGGCCACTGTTGATCGTGAGCAACGAGATTCCGGCGCAGATCGGCAGCAGAATTGTAGTGGCGTGGAATGCCAGTACCGAGACCTGCCGGACCCTGACTGCAGGTGCTGCCCTGCTCCAGGCAAGTCAGGACGTACTGGTCCTGACAGTCAAAGGAGCGACCGTGGCGGGACCAGAAGGCGATCGGCTGGCGCAGCACTTGAAGGCCTCCGGTATCAATGTCGAGGCGCGAGTCGTCGAACGTGGCAGGCATGGGATTGGTGAAGTAATCCTTGAAGAAGCCAAACAATTCCAGGCCGATCTGATCATCAAAGGGGCCTATACTCAAAGTCGGTTGCGGCAATTGATCTTCGGTGGCGCCACGAGTGAGTTGATCAATCAGGCTTCCCAGCCAGTGCTCATGAGTCACTGACAGGTCCCCGTCCTGTTTCAGGGACGAGGTGAGTTGAGCGCGGCGCTGTGCCCGCAGGCGGAGAACTGTGCTGCGGGCAACCTGATTGCGGGTTGGGGCGGCCCGTTGTTGCGGGTACAATCTCCGCCGCGTTGACCCCGGAACTTTTTGGCAGTACTGACCGGCCGGACTGTTTTCGGCAATGAATGTCTCAAGGAAGCCTTAAATGAAATCACCAGTCAAAGTTACCGTTACCGGTGCCGCCGGCCAGATCAGTTACGCGCTGCTGTTCAGAATCGCAGCAGGTGAGATGCTGGGCCAGGACCAGCCTGTGATTCTGAAGTTACTCGAGATCACCCCGGCCATGGATGCTCTTCGTGGTACCGTGATGGAACTTGATGACGGAGCGTTCCCCTTGTTGTCCGGAGTGGTCGCAAGTGATGAACCGGAAGTGGCGTTTGGTGATGCAGACTATGCAATGCTGGTTGGTGCCAGACCCCGTGGCCCGGGCATGGAACGAGGAGATCTGCTGGCCGCCAATGCGCAGATCTTCTCGGTGCAGGGAAAAGCGCTCAACGCCAGCGCTAGTCGCGATGTAAAGGTTCTGGTGGTTGGTAATCCAGCAAACACCAATGCCCTGATTGCTGCGGCCAATGCTCCAGACCTCGATCCATCCCAGTTCACTGCAATGACCCGCCTGGATCACAACCGGGCTGTCAGTCAACTTGCAGCAAAAACAAGATCTGCTCCCAGTGCTGTCAGACGGATGACCATCTGGGGCAATCACTCCGCGACCCAGTATCCCGACATTTACCACGCGACGGTGGATGGAAAGCCAGCCTCGGAACTGGTCGACAGTGCCTGGCTGAAAGACGAGTTTATTCCTTCTGTGCAGCAGCGCGGAGCTGCAATCATCAAGGCCCGGGGTGCCTCCAGTGCTGCATCGGCTGCATCGGCTGCTATCGATCATGTGCGTAGCTGGAACTCTGCCACCCCGGACGGTGACTGGGTCAGCATGGGCGTACCGTCCAATGGCAGTTACGGCGTACAATCTGGACTGATCTACTCGTATCCAGTGACCTGCACTGGAGGCCACTATGAGATCGTTGACGGTCTGGAGATCAATGAATTCAGTCGTGAGCGAATGTTGTTGAGCGAAAGTGAACTCGTTGAAGAGCGCGATGGTGTCCGTGACCTGTTGTGAGGCAAGGGGTGTGAAGAAATCATTCTCATGATACCGCCAGGGCACACATGATCCGGGTTGCGATCGCGGGTGCGGCCGGTCGCATGGGCCAGGCACTAATACAGGCCATGTGTGATGATCCGCGCTTTGAACTTACCCATGCGTTTGAACAGTCCGGTCATGAGGCTGTGGGCCGGGATGCGGGTGAATTGGCGGGTTCAGGTTCTGTGCGTGTTCCAGTTACTGATTCCATTGACGGTGTCAACTTCGATACCCTGATTGATTTCACCGTGCCGGCCGCAACATTGAACCACACGGACTTCTGCCGCCGCCATCACCGGCAGATCGTGATCGGTACCACCGGATTGACTGATCAGGATCGCGCTATGATCAACGATGCCGCTGGTGAAATCGGCGTTGTGCTGGCACCTAACATGAGTGTCGGCGTCAATCTCTGTTTAAAACTGCTGCAGGTTGCTGCGCAGGCGCTCGGAGACACTGTGGACATTGAAGTGATCGAATCACATCATCGCAATAAGGTCGATGCACCATCCGGTACAGCGTTGCGGATGGGAGAGGTGATCGCCCAGGCACTGGACAGGACGCTCGCTGAGAACGGTGTTTTTGTACGTCACGGGCAGGCCGGTGCCCGCCGGGATCATGACATCGGATTTGCCACAGTCCGGGCGGGTGATATCGTCGGAGAGCACAGCGTGATGTTTGCCGGAACAGGGGAGCGGGTGGAAATTGCTCACAAAGCGACTAGCCGCGCCATCTATGCCAATGGAGCTTTGCGCGCAGCAGCATGGCTTGCCGGCCAGGAGTGCGGCGTTTATGACATGGCTGATGTGCTGGGGTTGAACGCCTGAGCCGGACCAGGTTGCCAGGAGACGACTCTCTGCGTATAATCCCGCGCCCAACATGAGTTGGTACCCAAAAACAACAAAAAGGGGGAGCAATTGCTCCCCCTTTTTTTTGTCTCTCGCGTCCGGAGACTATGCCGGCTGATCAGGCACTTCTCGTTCTAGAAGACGGTACAGTCTTTGAAGGTTGGTCAATCGGTGCTTGTGGCGAGACCAGCGGTGAGGTGGTATTCAACACCGCGATGACCGGTTATCAGGAGATCCTCTCCGATCCCTCCTACACTCGGCAGATCATCACCCTGACTTATCCGCATGTCGGAAATACGGGCATCAATTGTGAAGATTATGAATCGCGGGGCCGAGCGCCGGCCGGCCTGGTGATTCGTGATTTGCCCCGGAAGGTGAGCAGTTACCGATCAAACCAGTCGCTGCCCGAATTTCTTCGTGCGCATGACATCGTTGCCATCAGCGGGATTGACACACGGAAATTGACCCGTTTACTGCGCCAGAGGGGATCTCAGAATGGCTGTATCCAGGCCGGTCAGGTCGATCCGGACAGGGCCCTGGCTCAGGCACGCAGTTTTCCCGGTTTGAAGGGCATGGATCTTGCCCGGGAGGTCACGACCAAGCGGCCTTATCAGTGGCATGAAGGTGGCTGGCAACCGGGATCGGGTTTCAGCATGGCTGGACAGCGCCGGTTTCGTGTAACGGCCTACGATTTTGGGATCAAGCACAACATTCTTAGGCTGCTGGTCGACGAGGGATGCGAAGTGACTGTGGTCCCCGCTGACACCACCGCCGACGAGGTGCTGGCGAGTCAACCCGACGGGGTTTTTCTCTCCAACGGACCGGGTGATCCTGAGCCCTGCACCTACGCGATTTCAGCGATTCGTCAGATCCTTCATTTCGGCACCCCAATTTTCGGGATCTGCCTGGGGCACCAGTTGCTGGCTCTGGCGTCCGGAGCCCGAACACTGAAAATGAAGTTCGGGCATCATGGTGCAAACCACCCGGTTGTCGATCTTGCCAGTAGACGTGTATTTATCACCAGCCAGAACCATGGCTTTTCAATTGATCCGGAAACTCTGCCAGAAGGTGTGAAAGTGACCCACCGTTCTCTGTTTGATCAATCTATTCAAGGTATTGAACTGACCGATCATGCAGCATTCTCCTTTCAGGGGCATCCGGAGGCCAGTCCTGGCCCTCAGGATATCAGTAGTCTGTTTGAGCGTTTTGCGCACATGATGACCATGGTAGCGAAGGCCCGCTGTGCCTAGACGATCTGATCTCCAGACGATTCTGATCATTGGCGCTGGTCCGATCGTAATCGGCCAGGGTTGCGAGTTCGACTATTCCGGCGTCCAGGCCTGCAAGGCACTGCGTCAGGAAGGTTACCGCGTGGTGCTGGTCAACTCCAACCCGGCTACGATCATGACGGATCCAGAGTTTGCCGACGCCACCTATATTGAGCCTATCCATTGGCGGGCCATTGCAACCATTATTGAGAAAGAGCGCCCCGATGCTCTGCTGCCGACCATGGGCGGCCAGACCGGACTAAATTGTTCGTTGGACCTTGCCCGCCACGGTGTGCTCGAAACGTTCGAGGTAGAGATGATTGGTGCCAACCGGACAGCCATCGACAAAGCTGAAGACCGACAGGCTTTCAGGGACGCGATGCGTGCCATTGACCTGCCGACGGTCCCGGGTGAACTCGTTCATTCTCTGGATGAAGCACTGCAGGTGGGCGGTCAGATTGGATTTCCGCTGATCATTCGTCCCTGTTTTACGCTTGGCGGAAGCGGCGGAGGTATCGCATACGACCAGGACGAGTTTGTCGATATCTGCCGCCGGGGCCTGGATGCATCACCCACCAATGAACTTCTGATCGAGGAATCCATCCTCGGCTGGAAAGAATTCGAGATGGAAGTGGTTCGTGACCAGAGAGATAACTGTATCGTGGTGTGTTCGATCGAAAACCTGGATGCCATGGGTATCCATACCGGGGACTCGATAACCGTAGCACCTGCCCAGACTCTGACCGACCGGGAATATCAGTTGATGCGCAACGCCAGTATCGCGGTTCTGAGAGAGATCGGCGTGGATACAGGGGGCTCCAATGTGCAGTTCGCAGTCAATCCCCGGGATGGTCGCATGGTCGTAGTGGAGATGAATCCCAGAGTGTCCCGATCTTCTGCTCTGGCTTCGAAAGCCACAGGATTTCCCATCGCGAAAGTCGCCGCAAAACTTGCTGTGGGTTATACATTGGACGAGCTGGCCAATGACATTACCGGCGGCGCGACCCCGGCTTCTTTTGAGCCGGCCATCGACTATGTCGTGACAAAGATTCCTCGCTTTGACTTCGACAAGTTCCCGCAGGCCGACAGCGTGTTGACCACGCAGATGAAATCCGTCGGTGAAGTCATGGCGATCGGCAGAACATTTCAGGAATCGTTCCACAAGGCGATCCGCAGTCTTGAGACCGGTCGAGCCGGGCTCGATCCCCAGCTACCCGGAGGTCTTAGCGGTGATGCGGCACGCGACTATGTCGCTGCGGCTC
The DNA here is from genome assembly GCA_964630665.1 of uncultured Acidiferrobacteraceae bacterium. GTDB lineage: Bacteria > Pseudomonadota > Gammaproteobacteria > Arenicellales > UBA868 > UBA9619. The sequence continues at coordinate 5,623 of CAZVVN010000108.1, forward strand.
TGAAAACACCCGATTGCGGTCGTCTCTGGGTTATCGCGGACGCGTTTCGTCTTGGGTTTACATGCACCGAGATTCATTCATTGACGGGTATCGACCCCTGGTTCCTGTCTGAGATCGAAGACCTGCTCGAGACAGAAAGCTTGATCGTCAACACTTCCAAGGAGGAGATTGATGCCCAGTTGCTCCAGACCTGGAAGGCAAAGGGCTTCTCTGATGTTCGCCTGGCGGAACTCCTGGGTCTAAACGAGGCATCGGTGCGGGACTTGCGGTATAGCCTGGGTGTCCGACCGGTCTACAAGCGAGTCGATTCATGCGCGGGGGAGTTTTCCACACCGACCGCTTATATGTATTCCACCTATGAAGACGAGTGTGAATCCGAACCTTATGATCAGCAAAAGATCGTTATTCTTGGCGGTGGTCCAAACCGCATCGGACAAGGTATCGAATTTGATTATTGTTGCGTACATGCCGCTATGGCACTGCGTGATCTGGGCTACCAGACCATCATGGTCAACTGTAACCCCGAAACCGTGTCCACTGACTATGACACATCAGATCGGCTTTACTTTGAACCGCTGTCACTCGAAGACGTACTTGAGATCGTGGCTGTGGAGAAACCGTCGGGTGTGATTGTACAGTTCGGAGGCCAGACGCCGCTCAAACTCGCCCGTGACCTTGAAAAAGCCGGTGTGCCGATCATCGGCACTTCGCCGGAGTCGATCCATCGTGCCGAGGACCGGGAGCATTTTCAGATGCTGCTGAAGCAGTTGGGTCTTCGCCAACCGCCGAACCGAACTGCGTCGAGCGAGGATGAAGCGGTGGCCAAGGCCGAGGTACTCGGATACCCGATCGTGGTGCGGCCCTCCTACGTGCTTGGCGGTCGGGCGATGGAAATCGTTTACAGTCAGCACGAACTGCGCCGTTATTTCCAGGATGCGTACAGTGTCTCGAATGAATCCCCGGTGCTGCTCGACCGGTTCCTCAGCGATGCCACCGAGGTTGATGTCGATGTGGTCTGTGATGGGCAGGAAGTCGCCATCGGCGGTATTATGGAACACATTGAAGAGGCTGGAGTCCATTCCGGTGATTCTGCCTGCGCGCTGCCACCTTACAGCCTGTCGGGTAGGATTCAGGATGAATTGAGGCGACAGGCACGCGAAATGGCGCTTGCGCTTGGCGTTGTTGGCCTGATGAACGTCCAGTTCGCAGTCAAGAGCAATGATATCTTCGTTCTGGAGGTAAACCCGCGGGCCTCCAGAACGGTGCCGTTTGTTTCCAAGGCTACGTCGCGGTCACTGGCCAAGATCGCTGCAGCCTGCATGGTCGGCCGGACGCTTGCTGAACAGGGCATCACTTCTGAGATCACGCCCACTTACTATTGCCTGAAAGAGGCGGTTTTCCCGTTCGAGAAGTTTCCTGGGGTAGATCCCTTGCTCGGGCCAGAGATGAGGAGTACCGGTGAGGTCATGGGAATTGGTGAGACGCTCGGTGAGGCATTCGGCAAGGCGCAGCAGGCCTGTGGGATGTTTATCCCCTCTGGTGGTACGGCCTTGATCAGCGTCCGGACTGCTGATCAACCGTCTGTTGTCGACGTGGCCTGTTATCTTGCCGGCAATGGATTTACACTTATCGCCACTGAAGGCACTGCGAATATCCTCCGCAAAGCCGGTCTGGATTCTCGTGTTATCAGAAAAGTGAGTGAACCTCGCCCAAACGTTGCCGACAGTATTCGGAATGGTGAATTTGACCTGATCATAAACACCACGGCGAGTCGTTTCAGTCGCCGCGATTCTGAGACCATCAGGTGCCTTGCGCTGATGCACAAGGTCGCCTACTACACGACGCTGGCCTCGGCGCGCGCTGCGTGTGAAGCGCACCGCAGCGGTGGCCAAAGAACAGTAAACCGGCTACAGTCTCTGCACGAAGGAGTTCGTGTATGACCAGAGTATTGCTGACAAAAGATGGCTCGGTACGCCTGCAGGAGGAACTGCGGCGACTCAAGCGTGAGGATCGCCCCCGAATTATCGCTGCGATTGCTAGGCGCGTGGCCATGGAGACCTATCGGAAAATGCGGAGTACCACGCAGCGAAGG
>CAZVVN010000109.1:0-7641 GCA_964630665.1 uncultured Acidiferrobacteraceae bacterium
GAAAACACAGGTTACTCGGAATTGTTGTTGCTGCTGGTCTGGCCCTTGGGAGCGCCTCGATTCAGGCCGGCTGGGACCCTTTCAAGAAGGGTCAGGGGGACACTGCAACCGATGCCGAGGAGGTCGATACTGCGATCGCCCAGTTTCTTGCCGAAGACAGGAGTCTCAAGGCGTTCTTTGACGAGGCGCACGGTTACGCGGTTTTCCCTATTGTCTACAAGGGTGAGATCGGTGTCGGTGGCGCTTATGGGAAGGGCCAGGTCTATCGCCGGGGAGAGTATCTTGGCGATTCCAAACTTTATCAGATAACGACGGGCTTTCAGCTGGGTGGACAGGCGTACTCCGAAGTCGTTTTTCTGGGCGATGCAGATGCTTTTGAACGGTTCACCTCGACTAAAATGGAATTCAGCGCACAGGTCTCTGCGGTAGCTGTGACCGCGGGAGCGTCGGCCGACTCGGCCAATGAAGAAGGTGTCGCGGTGTTCACGCTTGCAAAAGGTGGGCTGATGCGGGAAGCCTCAGTCGGTGGACAGACCTTTGAGTTCGAGAAGAAAACCGGCGACTAACCAGGCCGTGCAGGACTGACTGCCCATAGAGGAGTCCATGATGATCAGTCCCAAGACGCGTGGACGATATCTCAACGTGATTGTTCTACCGGTACTGAGGTGCACAACATGAGCCTGGATTACAGTGCCTTTGACGCGATGAGTTTTGACTGTTACGGCACCCTGATCGACTGGGAACGCGGTATCTGGGATGCTTTCCAGCCTCTGATAACAAAAAATGATAACGCCGACCTGATTCGGGAGGTGACATTGCGCAGTTTCGCGGAGTTGGAGAACGCCCAGCAGGCAGCCACGCCCGACATGTTGTACTCGGATGTCTTACGCCATGTCCACGGCCAATTCGCCGATGCCAATGGTCTTGTTACCAGCACATCACTGAACCAGGAATTTGGAGAATCTGTGCCACGCTGGCCGGCGTTTTCTGACAGTGCCGAGGCGCTGCGGCGGCTCAAGAACCGCTACCGGCTGGTTATTCTGTCGAACGTTCACGAAGCAGGGTTTGCTTCATCGAACCGCCACCTGGATGTGGATTTTGACGCGGTCTACACCGCAGAACAGATTGGCTCCTACAAGCCGGATCCCGCCAATTTCAACTATCTCTTCAGTCACCTGGACAGCGATCTTGGCATCGACCGCTGCCGGACGCTGCACGTGGCACAGAGCCTCTATCATGACCACGTGCCGGCAAAAGCCGCTGGTATGAACTGTGTCTGGATAGACCGCCAAAATCTGTCGTCAGGAGGCAATTGGGGTGCGACGGCTACAGTCGAGCAATGGCCGGAGATCGACGCCGTATTTACTGACTTAACCTCATTCGCTGATGCTGCGCTAGGCGTATAGCCTGAACCGACCCAGTGGTCTCAGCGTCCGCACCGTTGTAGCCGGCAGGGCAGCTGCAGGTGGATGGATCAGAGAGTGCCCAATTCTTCCAGTGTCTTTCGCACCGAGTCGGCATGACCTTTGGCTTTGACCCGTTTCCAGTGTCGAGCGACCTTGCCGTTGGGGTCGATCAGCACGGTGGACCTGATAACGCCCACGGTGATTTTCCCGTACATGTTTTTCTCACCCCAGGCGTCGTACTTCTTCATGGTCTTGTGATTCGGGTCAGAGAGAAGTCCAATCTTGAGTTTGTACTTGCGGATGAACTTCTGGTGGCTTTCGACGGAATCCGGGCTGCATCCGTAGACGATCGCACCAAGCTTCTGAAAAGTCCTGAAGTCAGTAGTGAAATCACAGGCCTCGATTGTGCAACCCGGAGTGTCATCCCGGGGGTAGAAGTACAAGACGACCCACTGGCCTGCGAGGTCACTCAGTTTGACTTTCTCGCCATCTTGATCATTCAAAGAAAACGATGGTGCTTTTTTTCCTTGCTCAACTGTCATCTATCATGTCCTCGTGAAATTAGAAATCTCTCCCGGCCTTCTACATCTGAATAACTCGAATGCCTTGTCACGCTGTGACCAACATCGAATAATACAAGATAGGTCAACTCACAGGACAAAACACTGCTGAATGAGTATCGTCCGCCGAAATATTCATGGTGTGGCATATCATGACCCGGAGCAAGCCTACTCGGGATACACGCTTTTTGCACCCATGTTCGGGCGCAATGTCTGGTTGATCAACATGGCGGGTCAGGTGGTGCATCGCTGGCAGATGGAAAATGTGCCGGGTAATTACGGCAAGCTCCTGAAGAACGGTAATCTGCTTTATGCGGGTAAGCTGATGCCGTCGCCATTACCCGAATTTGGTGGCAACGGGGGTCAGTTGATAGAGGTTGACTGGGCGGGCAATACTGTTTGGGAGTACCGAGATCCTCTGCACAGCCATTGTTTTGCCGAAGCAGAAAACGGTAACTTACTCATCGCCCAATGGCGAGCGGTGCCGGAAGACATCGCCAGGGTCGTACGAGGCGGTCAGCCCGGTACGGAAAGAGACGGTGTGATGTGGGGTGAGGCGATCCAGGAAATCGACCGTCACTCGAGAGAAGTGGTCTGGGAGTGGCAGACCTTCGATCATCTAAATCCCGATATCGACATCATTGGTCCGCTGCATCCCCGGGATCGCTGGACCAACCTCAACGCGATAACCGTGCTGGCTGACGGGAATCTCCTGGTGAGTTTCCGTTGTATCAATACCATCGCGATCATCGATCGGACGGGTGGCGATATCATCTGGCGTTGGGGGCCAGGTGAGATTGCGGGGCAGCACGATCCTACGCAACTCGAGAACGGCAATATCCTGATGTTCGACAACGGGGCTCATAGGGCCTACACCACCATGGATTTCTCCCGGGTCATCGAAGTGAACCCCGAGTCCTTGAGAATAGAGTGGGAATACAAAGACGATCCACCGTTTGATTTCAATAGTTTTATCTGTTCCGGTGCCCAGCGTCTGGCCGGTGGCACGACGTTGATCTGCGAAGCGCTCAAGGGTCGCTTGTTTGAGGTGACACGCGACGGTGCCATCGTTTGGGAATACCACTCACCGTTTTACTATCCACATGGTCTGTTTGGAACGAACAACATGGTCTTTCGTGCATATCGGTACGAGGCGGATCATCCAGGTGTCCGGGACGCCGATCTGGATCCTCGCCGCTATGAAGACATCAATCCCCAGTCGCCCCCGCGGTTCACCCAGGGTTGGTCGAGCGATCTCGCCCATGCCACTGGCAGCAGTTTCGAGGTCGGCGGGTTTCGTACCGGCAGATGATGGGATCTGACCGGCCTTGCCAACCCTGACAGAGCCCCTGTCCGGACTAGCCTAAGTCCGAATCTATGTGTCGGCACAATAATAATACCGCCGTAGGGACATCTCAGTTGACGACGAGTTCCAGAGACGAGCGACTCAGGCGTTCGCAACCGTTGTCGGTGACCAGCACGCTGTGCCCGAGCGTCATCGCACGGCCGGTGTCAGAGTTCGCCAGGATCATATGGAGGAAAAAGACGTTGCCCGGCAGCATGACCCGGGGGTTGCCCTGGTAGAACATGGGCGGGTCCACCCATAGCGGGTTGAAGACTGCACCCATCCCATATCCACAAGCGCGCATTCGGTGTTCCTTGAAACCAACTGAATCCATGATCATCGCGTGAGCCTGGTACACGTCACCCATCGGCTTTCCGGGCTGGACGGCTTCTTCACATGCCACTAACGCATCCGCACACGCCCGGTGCATAGTCAGGTGATCGGCATGGGCCGTGCCTACAAGTAATGTTCGGATCATAGCGGCGTGGTAGCGTCGGTAGGCCCCAGACCACTCCAGAGTCAATTGATCCTGAGCGTCCAGGTGTCGCTTGCCGCTGTGGTATCGAACCAGCAATGCGCTCGGCCCCGAACCGATAATAAATTCGTTGCCTGCGTAATCACCATCGCCGCGAAAGACAGCGCCCTGCATTGCGGCCAGGATATCGCCTTCGAAGGCCCCGGGTCGGCCGAGCCGGACAGCTTCATCCCAGCCATCGTCTGACAGCGCTGCGGCTTTGCGAATGTACTCGATCTCCTTGGGACTCTTGACGGCGCGGAACAGATCAACCAGGGTGGAAGCATCGGCCAACGTGCAGAAATCGATCAGGGCGGGCTCGAGCAACCGCCAGTTGTGTGCCTTGAGCCCGTAAGAATCATATTCAATCCCGAGGGTACCGTTCTTGAACCCCAGATCTTCAAGCATACTGCGTAACTCCAAGGCGGGATTCACGCCCTCGACATCGTGCCAGATGCGTATATCCTTGATGTCTGAGGTATACCGAGCCTGGCGCAGATCAGGCAATCGGGTCAGTAGCGCGGTGTTGCCATCGTTGTCGATGACCAGGCACTGAAACATACTGAAGCCGAAGGAATCGTAGCCGGTCAGGTAGTACATGGATTCCTGCTTGAACATCAGCAGGCCGTCGAGTTTGAGCTCATTCAGCCGTTTGGCGATGGCTCCACGGCGGGCCTGCATCTCTTCGAGGCTGAAGTGCGTCGGCATCAGATTCTCTCTATTAATAAGCTTTCCAACGACAATAACAGGTCCCCGTAGCTGAGTCGGGGGACGACCTTGACCCGCCCCGGGTGATTGTACTGTGGTGTGACGGCAGTCGCGGTCTCTATACCCGCCCAAATGTCTGGCACGATGGAATCTCCCTGGTTGCTGAGGTGTTTCGCTGGGATCGCCCGGGAATTGTTCCTGACGGCCCTATGCAGTGCATCGTGGAGGAGTGAAATAAAGAGTAATAGGCCGGAAGTTCACTTGGTGCTTGTATCTGACACATTCCGCCCCCATCTTGAATAATAGAGAAAGACCATGCTGGCCGGATTCATCATCATCGCGGGTGTGCTGATCGCACTACACCCCCCATTTTTGTCTCTGATCGTATCTGCGTTGCTGATCATGGTCGGGGCACTGATGCTTACCAGTGCCTGGCACCGGCGACGGCTCGCTCGACACAGCGGTGAATCGATCATCCAGATGATCCTGCGCTACTAACCGGAAGGCCTTGTGAGGTGTGCCCTAATGCCGTGGATTCGGCTGTTACCAGAGATAGGTGATTAACTGCGGGCTATATTCCGACGACCCGCTGACGCTAGTGGTAGCCGGTTCCAGTTCAGCAGGTCTCATCCTGTAGTATTTCTGTGCGCCGGCCAAGCAATGGGGCTCTGGGTCTCTGGAATGATTGAGTGATCTGTGAGCGGCCAAGGTCAGCCAACTGCGCAATTCATCCAATTGCGTCTCGACGCCAGGGCGTCTATTCTTTTGGGCTGGAATGATTTCAAGTTAGCTGTTTAACCTAACAGGACAATCAGGTGGCTGTTGCGATACCAAAGTTTGGCCTTAATCGGCATGACACGTCTTCGGTAGGTGCCTATGCTGCGGATGTGGCGCGCGCCGAAGCATTCGGCTGGGATGCTGCTTTCCTTCCGGACTCCCAGCTTCGACGCAGGGATACTTACGTATTGCTGGCAGCTGCAGCTCAGGCGACCCACGCTATAGAGATCGGCCCTCTGATCACGAATCCAGTGACCCGCCATCCAACGGTGACGGCATCGAGTATTGCGACCGTTGCAGAGCTTGCTCCCAACAGGACCCTTCTGTGCAGCGGAATTGGAGATACTGCTGTGAGGCTGGCCGGCCTTAAGCCCGCCCGGATCCGGGCGCTCCAGGACAGTATTCATTTGATGAAATCTCTCCTCCAGGGTCACGAGGTGGAGGTCGGTGCTGTCCGCCCTGCGAGACTCCCTTTCGCCATCGATGTTCCAGTCTGGCTCGCTGCTGGCGGGCCGCGGACACTGGAGATGGCGGGGTCGTGTGCGGATGGGGTTTTCATAAGGGTCGGTACCCACATTGAAAACATTCGCGACTCGGTGGGCAGAATACGCAAGGGTGCTCACAAGGCCGGGAGGGATCCTGATCGTGTCGGTCTGGGCGCAGTGTTTCACACGGTGTTTACCGAGGACGAGGAACAGGCCTTGCTGATGGGTAAATCAATGGCTGCCGGGTTTTACGAATACTCGCCCATGCTCATCGATAATCTGGAACTCGGCTGGCCAGGCCCCCATCCAGACCTGTTCAAATCAGATGCGCGGGTGTGGCCGGATTTCCACCATGCACCGGATTTGGTCTCGAGTGGGCGATATGTTGATTTCCTGACAGAGGACCACGCAGGCGCGTTCTGCCTGCAGGGTTCGGCATCAGCCATAGCGGATCAACTGGCCGAGCTGCTTCGTTCCGCCTCTGATGAAGGGATTGATTTTGAATATGTGGTGCTTCAACCCATACCCAACCCACCTACACCGGACCCGGGTCCGCAGGCATACATCGAAAAAGCCCCTTCCGACATTTTTCCACGCCTTAAAGCGCTGTTGGCGTGATGCCTCCTGGGTTTGATTACCCAGCACCCGTTGTTCATCGCCGTTGGCCATAACTAGCTGCTCCCACTGCCTATTGCCGGATGAAGTACAGGTGATGCGATATCTCCTTTTTGGTTGGATTAATAGGGTGACTTCGTCAAAAAATGGCTTTTTTGACGAAGTTGCTGATTTTACGGCCGAAACCAGCGCGGCCATGGTAGATAGTCTGGGTCAATTTCCTGATAATACGCTCTCATGGGCGTTCCCGTTGGGCGATGAGGAACTATCATGAAACCCGAGTTACTGGCCTATGACGGGGCTGACTGCTGAGAGGTTGTTTATGTGGGAGAAACTGCAACTGAAAACGTTGGCAGGGCCTGCTGGTTTGTGGGTTGCGATCGCTCTATTAGCTGTGGCCGGTATAGTCGGTGGTTTGTACTTCCAAAACGATGCTGATCTTCATCGGGCCGAAAACAAGCAGCTGAGAAAAGACCTCGAAGGGCAGGTGGCCCAGGCCAGCGCTGGCCAGGCGGTAATAACGGAACGAGTGGCGTCGCTCGAATCCCAATCGTCTGACCTGTTGGCACAGGACGAGAAGTTACGGGGCGAGAGTGGCCAACTGAGAACCGACCTGGCGGCACAGGCTGCCCGGGCAAGTGCCGCCGAGGTAATCATGGCTGAACGCCTGACGGCTCTGGAAAAACTGTCCGGCGATATAGAGCAATGGCGAAGCGACTTTACCCAACTGGGGCAAACCTTGGCGAGCATCCGGGCCGAGCGTGATCAAATGGCTGATCAGACAGTTGCTGCGCGGGAAGCTATGGCCAACAGTCTTGAAACCCTCAAGACATTGTCTGCCGATCTGGAACTGTGGCGAAATGACTTTTTGCAACTGGGACAAGCCCTGGCGGGTCTGCAGGCTGAAGACAAACAACTCAGGGCGGAACTGTCCGTCCAGACTGCTGCTATCCAGGCCGAACAAACTGCGATCTCCGGTAGGCTGGCCACGGTGGAAACGGCCTCCAGCAAACTCGAACTGTGGCAGCGAGACTTTGCACAACTGGGGCAGAGTCTGGCCGCTTTACAGACCGAGGATGTGGCTCTCAGAGAACAACTCACTGCACAAGCGACCGGTACTGATGTCGCCCAGTCAGCCATGTTTGAACGTCTGGCATCCTTAGAGAGCACGACTTCGAACCTGTCGATAAAGACTCAGGAATTTTCAACTGTGAGCGAGCAACTGGGGGTC
>CAZVVN010000110.1:0-3409 GCA_964630665.1 uncultured Acidiferrobacteraceae bacterium
CCGGCAACTGCACCAGGATCTCTTTCGCGTTAGTACCGCCTGGGAGATTTAGGTTTTGGTCGGTTCCGTATTTTGTTTTTGGTACGCTTGCCAGATTCTTTCTCTGGTCGTCGTATCTACGAATATCTGACAGCAAACTTTGTATTTCAGAATCACCTCCTAAATTGAAAGCGGTGATGCTGTTGAAATCTCTTAACTCTCTTTCCCATTCAGATACGCTCCCCCCCAATCGAAGCTCGAACCCTGTTAGTTCTCTAACCCTGCTACGCAGACGTTCGCCAGCCGCTTGACGTTTATCCCCAGCTTCAGCCAGCAAACTATCCCTATACGAATCATTTGCCCTAACGGTCTCCGTAAGCTCCAGCGGCTGCAACAGAGCGATTGCCTGCTCTTTGGCAATGACTTCCGGTGTTTGCTCCAGTGCTGCAATGAGCCCCTGCTCTTTGGCTTCTGCCGTTGCGCCTGGTTCCTTCTTCAGTGCCGCAAGGTACTGACCACCGCTGCCCTTTGACTGCGCTTTCTCCAGAGCTCGTCTGGCAGGAGAGAAGAAACCCATTTTGGAGACATCGGGCCACTTACCCCTGAGCACACTGCCGGCCATCAGTAACGGGCCAGCGAGTTGTTCGCCGGTCACCTCCCCCGAGAGCAAACTGTCTTGCGGCTCGAAGCCGGCCTTTTGCTGGAGCTGCCCCAACACCTCGTTAAAGCCTCGCGTCTGGCGATTAACGTGCGGCGCCAGCAGGTTGCCAGCTTGAAGTGCAGCGTCCTCAAGAAAAGGCATCACCGGTGCGCTGAGAATCTGCATCGCTGCCGGCCCTGACAGCATCGAGCGATCTACGCCCTGCGCCAGTAAGCCTTCCCTGACTTCGTCAGCTACTCGGGATGGATAGCCCTGAAGGTACTGCCACAAACTCATTGGCCGCGAAGGGTCTTATGCGTGCCAGGTGGCCGGCTCATCTGGAAACCTCTGCCAAGGCCGATGCCGCTGGCTGTATAGGGCATCTGCTGCGTCCGGCCCACTACTGGTCGCCGTATGCGTTTTTTTCGCTTTGTTGCCATCAAACAATCCCGTAATTCGGATACTTCAGTTCCCGATCCCAGGCGGGATCGTCCGTTGCTTGTGCAAATCGTGTGCTCTGGACCGCGTAGCGTGTCGCTGACATGTGATCGTCTGACATGCTAACGATCTTGTTGTCCTTTCGATGGTATTGCCGCCACTCTTCCCACCAGTCAGTGAGGGTGTTGAAAACCTTGAAACGATCCTGCTCCATCATCGTCACCATTTTCTGTATCCCGACCTCGATGCTGTTGCCGCCTTTCTTCTCACCTAATGCCGGCGGGTTGGTGAAGTGCAGCGGTAAAAGGTTAAGTCCGAGGTTGCGGTACTGGTCGGCGAGACCCGGATTGCCCATCGAGTCCCGTCGATGACCATCGTGAGGCCAGGCGATGGGTCCGGTGTTTCGGGTCTTGATTGCTTCCGCATGGATGTGCGGCGGCGTTTTAGAAGCCCCATAGCAATCGATAACGGTAATCTCTTCCTCATCAGTGCCGATGGTCTCCGGGTCGATGACAATGGTCACCAGGGCCGTTTTATGATCCCAGCCGAAATCCAGACCACTGATGCGCGGCCAGTCTTCGGGTATCGGAAACGGATCGATCATCAGCTTCTCTTCAGGCACTGGAAAAACTAACCCCGAGCCGATGCTCGGCCTGCCGTTCCTGCGCATCTCCCGCTCGTGCGGAGAGTAGGAGCTCAGAATCTGCTCCATCATCGCTTCGTTAAGATGGCCTGGCTTTCCCTTCTGGGTCGTCTTAACGTCTTCGGTTGCGTCGTCCCAACCGGCGTTGGTCAGGCTCTGGCCAGGTTGTAGGCGATTCAGGAAGCTCGCCACCGTCTGCGTCATGCCGTTCTCTGGCGTGAACGTCATGGCAACGACGCCTTTCTTGTCCAGAGTTCGCGTAACCGCCTGGCTGTAGATTTCTCTGGGCGGTTCTTCATCGAGCCAGACGTAGTCGACGCTGCGTCCATACCAGCGTTCCGGTCCCATCAGGTAAGCCAGATGGTAGAGATAACTGGTGCCGCCGCTGAGATGCCTGACCAGGGCGACTGAGACGGCATTCGGAACGCCAGGCTTGCGCTCGGTCTTGATAATGGCGTCGCGTGGGATGGCGCCGGTTCCCAATGCCTGGGGATCTCCCGGCGTTCCCAGCAGCTCCGCTTGGATGATGTCGCGCACTGTCTCGTTTGAGACGCCGCCAACCCACGCAACGATAGGATGCTTGAAGCGCCTGCCTTCCCACCAATCGGGGTATTTCCCGGTCAGGTGCATTGCCGTCTCGGCAGCTCCTGAGAAAGATTTTCCTATGCGGTTGCCGGCCATCAGCAGACGCTGATGACAGGTGGCGCCGGTATCGTGAAACCGCTTCTGGTACGGATACGGGTCGTAGTACTCGATGCGGTTGTAGAGCTCGTGATCGCGGAGCTTTTTGAGGATCTCAATCTTTCGTTTGAGGTTCCTGCGCTCGGTCGCTGGGTCGGTGGTACTTTGTACGGTCGCGGAAGGTCTTCGCGCCGTTGAACCGGTTTGCGTACTTGGCAACTGGGTTATTTCTTTTTACGTTTCGTCTTGCGAGGTTTTTGAACCGTCCCGCCACTTTCTTTCTCCCACCTGTTGGCCATAGCTGGTTTGTTCGCGTGCATCCAGCGGCGTTGCCTTTTTGATTTGAATGGCATAAAAGGAAAATCAGATTAATTGAGGGTTGCCGGGATGTCTTCGATCTCAGGTTCCTGCTCACTAGCCATAAGCTGATCGAGTTCCTTGCGGAGCTCGTCGGTGGACTTCTCGACAGTGACCTGCTCGATGCGTTCGGTCGGTTTCAGGCCGGCACGATCCAGGATGTCCTTTGATGCCTGAAGGCGCACGGTCTCAGATTCAGCAGCGGCTGAGAGTTCTTTGAGTTGCGCCAGGGCGCCAGGGATAGCATCTTGGATAGCTTCCCGAGTGGCGTCCTCGATCTCCCTGATCCATTGCTTTTTGAGCTGGTGGCCCTTTTGGTAGGCTGATTTGGCGCTGTAGCCGGCCTTGATGGCCGATTGGGTCGCATTGCCGGTCAAGACAAACTCTTTAACGAAAGTTTCCTGCTTTTCTGTCCGCATGTATTAGTGTTTCCTAATGTACCTCCAAAATCCCCCTGAGATTCTGGAGACAATATTCATATTTATAAAAAAAATTAAAAGGGGGTGGCCGGGGGGTGGCTGATATATCTGAGCCAAATCGCTGAAAATCCGCCGGCACTGACGGCTCAAGGCAGGGCCAGCCATCGTAAGTCCCTGTTTTCGCTACGTTTTCCTGCGTGTAGGGCAGAAAATGTAGGGCAAACCGAGGTCCAGGCTCGGGTTCGGAACCGG
>CAZVVN010000110.1:3509-7538 GCA_964630665.1 uncultured Acidiferrobacteraceae bacterium
GTGTAGGGCAGAAAATGTAGGGCAAACCGAGGTCCAGGCTCGGGTTCGGAACCGGGCAGCTCGAGTTCAAACCGAAACCAAAATCTTTTGTGTGTGTGCACACAAAAGATATGGATCAACCCATCAGCGATGTCGCTGATTGCCGGCAATTGTCGCTGGCGACAATTCCCTTTTAGCCCCCCATGTCTTAGATTCGGAACCGAGAATTTGAGGTCTAAAGTGTAAAAAACACCTATGTTTACGCAGTTTTAGTGCTGATTCGGAACCGAAGATTTGGAGTCGTTTCCGAATTCGTAAGCCTAAATTGTCGCTGGCGACCGAGGCTTCCGACATCGGTTCCGACACAGAATTGTCGGTTCCGACACAGACCTTAAAGTCCCTAAACCTAGACCTTTTTACCCATTCCAGGTCGGTATTGTCGGTTCCGACAATACGAGCTCTCAAACCTCTTCGTATTCTCGCATACGAGTCTGGCCTAAACTTGCTGAAACGAGGGGTTTTTGACGCTTTTCAGCGAAATAGATCGCATACGATCCCCAAAAACGACCTCAACCGACAGGCTGCACCTTTTCCACGCCTTTTGGGTCACCGTGTGATTGTGTTGCGCGATGATGTCTGCTGCCGAGCACCCATGAAAAAAGCCGCCTCTCGGCGGCTCTAGTCAGTGATGCGAGATTCATTGTCCATGTTCCAATCGCGGATTGCAACCCTCAAGTCGTAATCGAGCTCGTCAATAGAATTCACCGCGATTTGCAGTGTTTTCTCGTGATGCCGTTTCCAATGCCGCACATCAATCTCGGCCGCTTTCGCTCTCCGTGTCAACTGTACACGCTTGAGATACAACGTCACGCCCAGGTCAATGATGCGGTGCCACATGAAAGGTGAACGCCACAGCGGACGCTTGTTTTTCCGGTCCTCGAGGAACAATTTTCTGGTGAGTCCTTCAACCAAAGGTGCCCGATAACCCGGATCGCCTGCATAATTTAAGCGTGCAAAGTGGCGACAATCTGGCGACACCTTGGCCAACAGATCGCACACCTCATGCCAACTGACATCCGGCACGCCACCAGTGCCGAGCTCCAACTGGCTGATCTTAGGGTTGAGGAGCTTTAGGTGTTCCAGACTCAGCGCCATCGAGCTCTCGCCGCACAAGCTTGCACCAACTGGTCAGACTCAGGGTCACCGATGAGTGATCCTGAAGCTCAGGCACCAGGTCATACAGCGACATCTGCGCCAACCAGGGCTGTCGATCCAGCCGGTAAATCAACACCGGTTTTCTATGGCACTGAAGCGCCTGTGCTGCCGCCTGTGCCCACCAATCAGGGAACCTTGGCACCTTGGCCCGTTTGACCTCAATGGCCCATCCTGGGACATCCATGATGTCAGCGTGCAGCTTCTCAGCATTCTGTGCCATCCAGTTCCGCCTAATGTCCAGGCGCAGTTCATCCTTGAGAATCCGCACCAGCTCCTGCTCACCGGCGCGGCCTTTAGTTCGGCTATTTGTCATCTGCTGTCCTGTCTTTCGGGAAAAGTCTCAGATGGGTCTTTCGATCCGGCGGATGCTCCTTGCTCGGAAAGGTACGGGCGCCGTAATGCACCCAGTTGTAAAAAGGCAGGCAAGCCTGCCCCTCTTTGCAATACGTCCGATGTGGGCAGTCGCGTTCGCATGGAGACAGCCCGGCCTGCATTGCCGTCTCATAGAGTCGTTCATAACTGGCCATCTGGCTGGAGAGAAGATTGAAGTGAAGTTGAAGTGAAGTTGCCCCCAGAAGTGGAAGTATGAAGATGAAGAAGTTCCATTCCTTATGGAACTTCTTCTTCATAGACTTCACACCTCATATTTGTATGAAGTTCGTATGAAGTTTTTATGAAGTTCAAGGCGCAAACCTCAGACCCTGTGCTCGCTGTATTTTCGGGTGCGGCTCTTTAACCAAACGGCCTTCACCCAGCCAATTCTGGATGTAATCCTTAGCCGCCTGCTTGGTTATATCGAAGTGCGCACACATCCATTTGCCCAGGTAGCGGTCTTTTGCTGCCGCATGGTGACTGAATGGCTGGCCATCGGCCCATCTGTTCGATACCGCGCCAAACGTCTGCATGATCTCTTCTTCAGTCAGTTGCCGATGCTCTTCGAGCGTCTCCTGAACCCGCTCGGTGGAATCGATCAGGATCCCAGAGGCCGGGTCACGGAGATAAATTCTCGTGGGCGACATCCCAATATCGTTGGATTTGACGACTGCACCCTCGACAATCGACAACTCGT
Organism: uncultured Acidiferrobacteraceae bacterium; assembly: GCA_964630665.1. Classification (GTDB taxonomy): domain Bacteria; phylum Pseudomonadota; class Gammaproteobacteria; order Arenicellales; family UBA868; genus UBA9619. Next base: position 5,773 of record CAZVVN010000110.1, read on the forward strand.
CATAAGTCTCGCCAGTTGCCTGCTCAATCGAGTCACGGACGCTGGCGCTAGGCAACCACAGCGCGTAACACCACCTGGCGCTGTCCACAATCGCCGTAGAGCCCCGTACCAGTTGCCGTGCTGCCATAGGGCCATCTACGTCACGAGAGCCGTCCTTACGCATATGGTGCGTCAGCATCACCGTTGCACCGGTCGCCTGGCAGAGCTCACTGACAGCGGCCCAGAAGGCCGCAGCAGCAGCCGGATCTGAGTTGATGTCGGCCGAGACCACCGCCGCCATTGGATCGAGGACCACAAAGGCCAGATCAGGGATCCGCTTCAACTCAAAGACCAGCTCGTGCCAGGCGTCGGTCATCCGATACTCACCGTGGTTGCAGGTCATCAGCGGCCGGTTTCCGACGACCGGCAGAGGCACGATGTACAGCCAATCCAGCAGCTTTGCCTTGTCGAGCTCCGAGCCGACGATCTGATTCAGACGCCGATGGACCGCATCCTGAGAATCTTCGGCCGTAATGAACACACAGCGGCCCCGCTTCGGGATCGCACCGCCCAGGGCATACGACGGCACCATGCCAGGACCGGCTGCAATCTTGGCGCACAGGTCCAGCATCAAAAAACTTTTACCTACCCCGCCGAGTGAACAGAGGATGGACGGTGTTGCTCGAGGCAGAATGCCTTCGATGAGCCAGTCCACTGGTGGCGCGGCCCCCAGGAACTGCGCGATGCCCCAGTCAGGGATCGAGAACCAAGGCTGCGGTCCCGGCACATCGAGTATCGCCATCTCTTCTTCAAGAGACAGGGTCTTTCGAGGCGGCGGATAGACGAGATCAATCTTCGCCCCAGCTTGCTCAATCGCCGCTTGGTACGCTGCTTCGTCAGACATAAAAAAATGCCCCCCGTGGAGGGGGGCTAACTAGGAGGATGATGAGATGTGCCATCGGATTTGCCGGCGATGGCTCCGGCTAAAGGGAAAAAATATCTGGTCGAAGGTCTTTCGCGCTCACCTGGTGATCCACTGCCTCCACTAGACTAAGTACTCTCTCTGCTGGAATACCTCGGATAAACCATTGATATACCGCCCCTCTCGAGATGTTGAAGAATCGAGCCGTGGCGATCACGCCACCCATAAGATCCACTGCTTCCCTGAGATGTATATGTGGGGTTGACACACGAGGCATCATAAGCGCAAACTCCGTTCAGCGCAACTGAACACGCACCATTACCTCCGAGACTCCATCACATGACTCTGAATCGACACAGAAGGCACGAAGAGCAGTATCATCGTCATTTTCGTCCCCACATACGGACATCCCACATGGCAAAAATGACCGCAGAACAAGAGGAACACATTCGGTGGAGCATCGAAAAAGCGGAGAAGGATGAGCTCCTGGCTTTAACCGACACGATGGGTGATCGCATAACGCAAGCAATGGAAGACAACGACATCAGTATCAGTTGGCTGGCGCAGAATATGGGAGTCGTTGACCGCACCATTAGCGACTGGCGTAAAGACGGCAACGTCTCCACACATCGCATCCCCTTGCTGGCGCACTACCTCAACATCGACCCTGGTTATTTACTCACGGGAACTTTCAAAGACTCATTTCACCAACGATCCACAAATGCCGAGGTGGTGCAGTTTGAGCGCCCAGTTGATCGGCATGTGGACGATGGGGCAATAAAGACAGTCATCACTCGTCATGTTCCTCTCTTCGAGGTCGCCGAAATCGCAACCATGAACGACCCGTCACATTTTCTTTCGTCAC
>CAZVVN010000111.1:0-7323 GCA_964630665.1 uncultured Acidiferrobacteraceae bacterium
GGAATCGCTCCCCAGTGCGGGTTCGCCTCTACTGAGGAAGGCAACACACTGAGCGCGGACGAGCAGAAACGAAAACTCGAGCTCGTTGTTAACACCGCCGAGCTTATCTGGGGCGGCGTCTGATCAGTAGGCCTCGAGCCCTGGATCTGCTGGAGAAGACGTGCCACAGCCATATGTCCAATCAAACCCGTCTGAATCGGCCCTAGCCACGGACATCACAGCATCAGCAGCAAAGATCGCGCCCAGGTTGAAGGTGCTTGCTGTCGAGGCGGAGAAAATCCGCCGCCTGACCGATGAAGGAGTTGAACTGGTAAGAAGTGCGGGCTTGTTTCGTACGCTGCAACCGAAACGGGTGGGCGGGCACCAGCTCAACCTGCGGACTCACCTGGACGTCGTGTCGACCTTGTCAGAGGGCTGTGTCAGCACCGGCTGGGTGGTCGGGGTTGCCCATGCCCACAGCTGGTTGATCGGACACATGACGGCGGCGGCACAGGATGAGGTTTATGGTGTCAACCCGGATGCTGTGGTCGCAGCGGTCATCGGACCCCGCGGTGAGGCAACCCAACTCAGTGACGGTAATTACCAGCTGAATGGCTTCTGGCCGTTTGGTTCCGGCAGTGACCATGCGGATTGGCTTATGCTGGGAGCCGAGGTGCTGGACAGCAACGGCGATGTCCAGGACTGGGGCGACTTTCTGGTCCGTCCTGAAGATATTGAGAACCTGGACGACTGGAATTCAGCGGGGCTCGCAGCGACGGGCAGTCACTCGCTGGTTGGTAAAGACATCAACGTACCGGCCCACCGGTTCATTTCAATGCCGGACGTGTTTGCCGGGAACTCGCCCGGTCGAGACCTGCACGAGGGCCCGCTTTACCTGTCCTCTCCAGCACCGGTGTTAGCGCTGGCGCTGACAGGCTCTGCTATCGGCTGCGCAAAATCAGCGTTGGCGGATTACCTCGACACCATTGAGGGTAAAACTCTGGCCTACACCGAACACATCCAGACCGAGTGGGCGCCTACCCAGATCAATATTGCCAATGCCGCAGCCAGGATCGACGCCGCAGAACTACTGCTCTACCGGTCAGCCGATTCAATCGATGATCACGCGACACAAAACAAACCAATGGCGGTCCAGAAGCGAGCGCGGGTCCGGATGGATTGTGCCCAGGGTGTACGTTTCTGCCTGGACGCGGTCGACGCGCTGTTCATTAACGGCGGGGCATCCGGCCTGGCCCTGAACAAACCGCTGCAGCGGGCCTCCCGTGACCTGCACGCAATCAACATGCACGGGTTATTGCTGCTGGACGTCAATGCCGAAGCATACGGGCGTATTCTGCTGGGCCTGGAGCCGAATTCTCCTCTGATCTGATCGGTGAACCTGCCATCGACGTGTTGCCGACCCTGGGTCAACAACCGCTGGGCATCGAACCGAATTGCTCCTTCAATCTTCGGCTTGTCCCTTCTCTTCACCGATGGGACGGTGGACCATCGTCAGGGCGGGATTCAATTAGAATCGAACCGTCGCCATCAAAATGATGTCAAGGAGACCTACCGATGCGTAACTTTAGCGAAGCCAATGCGACCGACGCCGTCATCCAACGCATGGCACAGAGCAAAGACCCGCGTTTCCTGGAGATCATTTCTTCGGTCATTAGACATCTGCACGGCATTGTCCGAGATGTCGAACCGACCATGGAGGAGTGGTCCCGGGCGATTCAGTTCCTGACTCAGTGCGGCCAGAATTCAGACGACAAACGTCAGGAGTTCATTCTGCTGTCCGATACGCTTGGAATTTCAATGCTCCTGGAAAGCATCAACAACCGGACCGAAGGCGATGCGACGGAGGCGACGGTTCTCGGCCCGTTTCACGCTGCAGCACCGGACATGGCGATGGGCGACACCCTCCCTGGTGCCGGGGAACCCACTCTGGTCTCAGGCCGGATCATGGATATCTCAGACAATCCGGTGTCAGGCGCGCACATTGACGTCTGGCAGACGGCTGGCGACGGCTTTTACGATGTTCAAAGAACAAGTTCCGATGAACTCAACCGAGGTGTCTTCACCACCGGGGACGACGGGCGGTACTGGTTCAAAACGATCAAGCCGGTATCGTATGAGGTTCCGACCGACGGTCCGGTCGGTGACATGCTGCGCCAGATGAATCGAGACGCCTGGCGGCCGGCCCACATTCATTTCATGCTCACTGCGCCGGGGTATCGCAAACTGACCACGCATATCTTTGTCGAAGGCGATCCTTATCTGGAAGACGACGCTGTGTTTGCGGTTCGCGAGAGCCTGATCCGGACTTTCACCCAGATCAAAGACCCGGACGAGATTGAGCGCTGTGGATTTGACGGGCCGTTCTGGAAAGTCGATTCCGATTTCGTCCTACAACCCGAAGTGCCGGGATAATTGGCAGACGGGTCTGATTCAGTGTGACTTGGCGCAGGCCTTGCCGCACGACCGGCCATCGCCAGGGCCTGGCAACCCACCAACCCCGTGGGTTGGTGGCGAGGCAGATCTCTTTTCTAGGCGGGCCAGCGCGCTAGAGGGGATTATTTCAACTCTGGCGAGACGACCGGCCAGATACCCCGCTCCCTCGCCGCAGCCTCATCCCAGCAGCCGATCACGATACCCGGGGGCTCCCTGCCGGACATCTTCTCGATCCGCTGCGGTGAAAGCGTGGTCCTGGTGTGGTGGCGGCAGGCCCAGTCAAAAATGACCGAGTGCAAGCGCTCCCGCTCGACGGCATAGGCCGGTTCGTCGCCAAGGTCATGGAGTTCCTGAGGATCATTCTCAAGATCGAACAACATAGGACGAAATCCGTACGCATAGATGTACTTCCACCGCCGGTCACAGGCCATCACCAGGCGCGCGTCAGCCTGCTCGACACCCAGCGCGAGTCGTGCACGGCGGGTCGCATAGTCGTATTCCGATATAGCAACCTCACGCCACGGCACGTCGGTTTGAGCGTTCAGCAGAGGACTGAGGGAGTGCCCTTCGATAATATGTGGGCATGACTCACCGCCGAAGAAATCCAGAAAGGTGGGCGCCAGATCCACACTTTCCACCAGCGCGTCTGTCGCTGTACCGCGGGTAACGTCCGCCGACGCGCGTGGATCATAGACAATCAGTGGAATACGCACTGACGGCTCATGGAACAGGTCTTTCTCACCCATCCAGTGGTCACCAAGATAGTCCCCGTGGTCAGAGGTGAACACGATCATCGTGTTTTCAAAGAGGTTTTTCCGTTCCAGGTAGTCAAACAGCACCCCCATCTGATCATCGATCTGCTTGACTAGGGCCATGTAGGCCGGGATGACTCGTTCTCTGACCTTGTCGTCTGAATAGGTCCGGCAGACCGGCTGGTTCTGGAAAGCGCCATACACCGGGTGCGGGCTTTCCTTCTCCTGCACCGAACGCACGACCGGAATGATATCCTCTGTGCCGTAAATGTCGTCGTACGGTGCGGGCACGATATAAGGCCAGTGCGGCTTGAGAAAAGACAGATGACACAGCCAGGGTTCGTCGCCCACTGACTCGATGAATTCGATGCAGCGGCGTGTGAGATACGGGGTCTCGGAATGTTCCTCAGGCACCCTGGCCCGCCGACCGCTGTTCTCCAGCAGCCAGCCGGACAACAGTTCACCGTTGTCACCTTCGGCCGAATTCGCCCACAGCTCCCAGGGGTTGGCACCAGCAAAGCCGTGTTCGCGTAGGTACTCATCGTAGCGTGGATCGATGTCGTAATAGCCCTCCGGGTGCATCCCGTCGTCCCGGTCGAAAGGCTCGAATCCACATTCGGCCACACTCACACCGATAGCCGAATTCGGGTCAATGCCCAACCACTGCATGCCTTCGTAATCCGCAATCATGTGGGTCTTACCAACCAGCACCGTCCGTACACCGAGCGGACCCAGGTGGTCGCCCAAGGTCTTCTCACCGACCCGCATTGGGAACCCGTTCCAGGTCGATCCGTGCGAGCGCATGTAGCGACCCGTGTAAAAACTCATTCTCGATGGCCCGCAGACCGGTGACTGGCAGTAGGCTCGGTCGAATTTCAGCCCACGGGCCGCAAGGCCGTCCAGGTGCGGTGTGTGCAGGGCCGGGTGGCCGTAACAGGAAAGATAATCCCACCGCAACTGATCGGCCATAATGAACAGGACATTTCGGGGTTCGGTCATTCGCCTTACCTCAGAAACCAGGTTGATGTAAGCAGCCGTCAGTCATCAAGCCAGAGCAGTCATAGCCCGGCCAGCGCCTGGGAGAGATCTCCGATCAGATCGTCCGGATCCTCCAGACCGATGTGCAGACGCAACAGGAACGGTTTTTCGGTCCACGGCACGACTTCCCGAACCACTGGCATATGGTTGAAAGCAATCAGGCTCTCGAAGCCGCCCCAGGATGAGCCGATCTGGAAATAAGCCAGCGAATTGATGCAGTGTTTGACCGCATCCTCATCCACCGAATGTAGCGCCAGGCCAAACAAGCTGGACGCGCCCCGAAAGTCACGCTGCCAAAGACCATGGCCGGGATCATCGGCAAGCGCCGGATACAACACCCGGTGTACCTGTGGCTGAGCGGTGAGCCAGTTCGCAACTTTGAGCGTTGAGGCCTGCTGGCGTTCGAGCCGTACTGCCAGCGTGCGCAACCCGCGAAGGGCCATATAACAGTCGTCGGGACCCGGCGCGTCACCCAGGTCGTGTGCATGGCTGACAATCGAGCGGTGGATGGACTCCGATACGGATGAAACCATGCCGATCACCAGGTCGGAATGCCCGGCGATGTACTTGGTGCCGGCCTGAATCGAGATGTCCACACCGTGGTCGAATGGCCGAAAGAAAAGTGGCGAGGCCCATGTATTGTCCATCAGGCTAAGCACGCCCCGTTCTCTCGCAATGGCCGTGATCGCTGGGATGTCCTGCATCTCGAAGGTCAGCGATCCCGGCGCCTCCAGAAATACTGCCCTGGTGTTCGGCTGGATCAGGTCGGCAATTCCCGCCCCGATCCCAGGATCGTAAAACTGCGCGGTGATCCCGTATCTTTTCAGTACGTTGTTACAGAACGTGCGGGTAGGCCCGTAAACACTGTCCGTGACTAGGATGTGGTCACCACTGTCCAGCAATGCACCCAATGTCACCGTGATCGCAGACAACCCGGAGGCGGTCACCAGCGTACCCGCCGCGCCTTCCAGAGCCGCGACAGCCTCAGACAGAGCCCTGGCATTGTGCGTGCCGCGCGCACCGTAGGTAATGTCGGTAAAGGTTTTTTCCCCGTCGAATCGATGAATGTAGCTGTCCACATCGGGTGACAGGATGGTCGATGCCCGGTAGACCGGCATGTTGACCGTGCCCTCGAAGGTCTTCTGACCCCTGCCCAGGTGTACGAGTTTCGTCTCGTCCTTCATGATCTGTCCCTGCAACGTTCCGTGGCAGCTTGCACGGCCACAATTCGTGGCTATTCTACGCCCTGTCGTCACGTTGGCGCGTGATGAAAGTGGTCCAACTCTTACCAGTAAGAGTGCATAGAGTAAACTGAAAGCGCTATGGACCTGTATGCACTCATCCCTTCCGACCTCACCATTGTCTCTGCGGGGGGCCTCGTGGCTCTGAGTTTCTTCACCTCGGCGCTGACTGCCGCAGTGGGTATCGGTGGTGGTCTGGTGCTGCTTGCCGTGATGGCATCGTTTCTACCGCCACTGGTGGTCCTTCCGGTACACGGGATCGTCCAACTCGGCTCCAACGGCGGCCGCGCGGTCGTAATGCGCCCGCACATCGACTGGCAGATCACCGGATATTTTGTCCTTGGGTCGCTCATCGGCGTGATCCTGGCGGCAAAGGTCTTTGTTGTCCTGCCGGTCGAGGTCCTGCGCGCACTGCTTGGTCTGTTCGTGCTTTACGCCGTCTGGGCGCCCAAGTTGCGCCCCTCCAGCATACCGCTTGCAGGTTTCGTGCCGGTCGGGGCCCTGACCAGTTTCGCAACCATGTTTGTCGGCGGCACCGGACCACTGGTTTCGGCATTTCTCTCACCGGAACGCCTGGGTCGTGAAAAGCTGGTCGCCACGCACGCGGCCTGCATGACGACCCAACATGGCCTGAAAGGCCTTGCTTTCGGATTCCTCGGTTTCCAGTTCCTGCCCTGGCTGCCCGTGATGGCAGCGATGATCGCCAGCGGATTTGTCGGCACACTCACGGGACGGCGAATCCTGCAACGACTGCCGGAGCGGCTCTTCACCCGACTGTTCCGGACAGTACTGACGCTGCTGGGACTCCGGTTGCTGTTGCTGGGCTTTACTGGATGAGCGAGCCGATGCGACCTGACGGCGAACCTGGTTTGGAAGACCCTAACCAGATCAGATGGCAGGGTCGGGCCAGTCGCCCAAACAGTATCCATGAACTGCGGGAACGCCTGCGTTATTTTCGCAGCGTCGAGAGTGACCGGCAGGCGGACCTTATGTCCTCCCGGCCAAGCGATGTGTACATCGCGACCTACCCGAAATGCGGCACCACGCTGCTGCAGCAGATGGTACATACGCTCCGCACCCGCGGGGACATGAACTATGAAGAGATCACGGCGGTGGTACCCTGGTTCGAATCGGCCTGGGACATGGGCATCGAACTCGGCGCCGAGCCGCCAGCACCGCCGCGGGCGTTCAAGACTCATAGGGTCGCGGCCGAGCTGCCGGAGAATGGGCGGTTCATCCATATGACCCGTGATCCGCTGGCCGTGGCGGATTCGTTCTACCGCTTCTTCTCGGGCTGGGCCTTTGAGGCCGGCACTATCTCTCTAGACGAGTTTGCGACTCACATGATCCTCGAGGGCACCAAGGCCGGCCGTTACTGGGATCATCTGCTCAGCTGGTGGCCGCGACGCGAGGACGCGAACGTGCTGTTGCTCGCCTACGAGGATTTCCTGGCCGATCCACTGCAGATGATTCAGCAAGTTGCGGACCTGGTCGGGATTGATCTTGACCCGGAGCTATCAGACATCACCCTTCGCAATACCAGCCTGGAATTTATGCGCAGACATTATCGCCAGTTCGATGATCATCTGCTGCGGCACTACCGGGATCCGATGCTGGGCCTGCCGAGTGATGGCGAGACTTTGAAGGTGTCACTTGCGAATACCCGCCGCCAACAACTCTCCGCTTCAGTCCAGGATCTGTTCGCCCGGCGCTGGCAACAAACGATAGGCCAACAGCTTGGAATTCCGGATTACATGAACCTGCGCAAACAACTCACAACAGCCTGACCCGCCGCTGCCACTGCACTAAACAATCCGGAACGGCAGTGTCATCGGGCTGCGGAAGTTGGAGGATGAGAC
>CAZVVN010000112.1:0-7306 GCA_964630665.1 uncultured Acidiferrobacteraceae bacterium
ATCTCTGTCTCGAGAAGACAGTCGTCGGAATCGACTCCGGCGGGTACTGTGTTGGCTCGGGCTGTTCAAAAACACTATTGGGGAAGGTAGCGACCCCTGGCCGGGCCGTCCAGTATATATGTTGGTGTTTCGGGTATCCGATAGCCGAACCCGGGAAGTGCTGGTAGCCGCAATAATCGCCTGCCCGGTTTCCCGGTGGGCGTGTCCGCCCCGGTCTGCTGTTTCAATAACCAGTCGACCGTGTGGCGCAACTAAAACAAAATGCCCACTGGCTCCTCGATATACTGCTTGAAAACAGACAGCAACTCGGCTGCGACAGCGCCATCGAGCACTCGATGATCCGCCGAGAGCGTACAAGTCATCAGGGTCGCAACCTCGACCGTTTCGTTTCGGACAACCGGGCGTTTTTCAGCCATCCCCACGGCCAATATACAGGCCTGAGTGGGATCGATCACTGCCTCGAACTGCTTGATACCGTACATGCCGAGGTTCGAAATGGAGAAGGTGCCGCCTCGGTATTGCTCCTGCCGTAACTTGCCGTCTCGCGCTTTACTGACTAATTCCTTCATCTCTGCGGAAATCGCTCGCAGTTCTTTATGGTCGGCATCGCGGATAACCGGTGTGATCAGTCCACTGTCCAATGCGACAGCAACCGCAATATCCACCGACCGATACACCTTGATCCCCTCATCGCTCCAACAGGCATTGGCAGTGGGCACCTTGCGTAACGCAGCTGCGGCCGCCTTGATCACTATGTCGTTCAGCGACGGCCTGCACTCCTTGTCGGATCGGCCGCTGAATTGTTTGCGAAGCGCCATCACCTGATCCAGGCTGCAATCAACCGAGAGGTAAAAATGCGGAACCCGCTGTTTTGAGTGGCTGAGCCGTTGGGCAATGGTCTTGCGCATTTTTCTAAGCGGTCGCAGTTCAAACGCCGGTTCAAAAGGAGCCCGTGGTGTCGGCTCGCCCTCTGGCGGCAATTGGGGAGACTGTCGGCTGGGTGTGGCGGCAGGGTCGGACACCCGCGCCGAACTGGTCTGACTGAGTGTGACGGCGGCTTCAACATCCGCTTTGGTAATCCGGTTATTTGGACCGGAACCCCGAACTAGCGCCAAATCCAGACGCAGTTGTGCTGCCATGTGCAAGGCGAGCGGGCTGGCGTTGATAAGCTCCGAAGATGCCGGTCTTGCATCAGGGGCCAGTGTCGACATTATTGTCGTAGTGATTGCTTGGTACGACGCGTCAGCTGTTGCTGGAATAGGCTCAGGCTTGGAAACCTGTTCGGCGATGGGTTCTGTTCTCGACACAAGGTGGACGCTCTCGGCCGTGCGGGAGATGTCCAAGCAGGATTCCGTGGCTGGCTCAAGCACCGCGATTACCGCATCGATTGCCACACCTTCGGTGCCTTCCGGGACGACGATTCGGGCAATCGTTCCTGCTTCCGGTGCCTCGACGTCGACGACCGCTTTATCGGTTTCGATTTCAGCAATGATATCGCCTGCGGAGACAGTGTCTCGTTCGTTCACGTGCCATTTCACCAAGTCGGCATCCGTTGTCGTCGGTGAAAGGGCTGGCAGGCGTATCTCGATAGACATGCTTCATTTCCGCTTCAGGAATGCGCTAGCACACGCGTTGAGAATCGTGTCAACATCCAGACCATAATGCCGATACAGGTCCGTGATGTTTCCGGACTGGCCGAAATGTTCAACCCCCAACGATTGCACTCGATGGCCGCGCACCGCGCCGATCCACGAGAGAGTCGCCGGGTGACCGTCGGTAACGGTTACCAGTGCTGCATCCGCGGCCATCGGCTCCAGCAACGATTCGATGCGCGACTGGCCTTGCCTGCCCGCCCGCCCGGCGGCCTGCCAGCCGGCGTTCAAGCGGTCCGCCGATGTGACTGCCAACAAGCCCGCTCCCGGTACATCTTCCGTCAGTTGCTCGAACGACTCCTGCGCCTCCGGCGCAACGGCGCCGCTGTAGATGATGGCCAGTTCTGCCCCGGGCATGGGTGACCGCAACCAGTATCCGCCTTCGACGATCGCTTGCCGCTGCGTTTCGGGCAATTCACGTACGGGCTGTCGGATGGGCCGCGTGGAGAGCCGCAGATACACCGAGCCGCCTTGGGCGTCGCGCAACCAGGCCGAGTTGTATTCTCCGGCCCCGTCACGCTGGATGTAGTCGAAGGCCCACTGGAGCACCACGGCCAGTTCGTCGACAAACGCCAGCTCGAACGCGGCCAGTCCATCCTGAGCCATTCCCGTCAGCGGCGTCCCCAGAGATTGGTGTGAGCCGCCCTCGGCAGCTAACGTGATACCAGATGGACTGGCCACCAGAATGAACCGGGCGTCTTGGTAGCAGGCGTAGTTCAAGGCGTCGAGACCTCGATGGATGAATGGATCGTAGAGTGTACCGATGGGAATCAGACGCACACCGAACAGTTCTCGCGACAGGCCCAGTGCCGCCAACATAAGAAATAAGTTGTTCTCCGCGATTCCCAGCTCGATATGCTGGCCTTTCGGCGACATCTCCCATTTCTGCGTCGAAGCGATATCCTGCTGATGCGGGTGACCCTCAAGACCCGCGCGGCGGAAAACACCCCGCCGGTTGATCCAACCGCCAAGGTTGGTCGAGGCGGCGACGTCGGGAGACGTGGTCACAATCCGGTCGACCAGTGGACCACTCTGCCGGGCCAGATCGAACAGGATTCGGCCAAATCCTTCTTGCGTCGACATGATCGGGCCAGTTCGTACGGCGATTGTGTCGGGCACCGGTAGCGCCGGCCCCTGATGACGCCGTGATCCTTTTTGGTTGAAGCTCACCTGGTCCAGAAAGGCCTGCAGTTCATCTTCCGGCACCTGCAGTCCCGCAAACTTTCTCCATTCGGCACCTTCTACGATACCGTTCGCCTGCTGGAACTGATCCATCTGTTGGCGGCTCATCAGCCCGGCGTGATTGTCCTTATGGCCAGCGAAGGGAAGGTTGTAACCTTTGATCGTGTAAGCGATCACGCACGTTGGAACATCGTCGTCCAGCCCGTTGAGCGCACTGCAAAGCACTTCCATGTCATGACCGGCCAGATTGGTCATCAAGCCGTGCAAGGCACCGTCGTCGTAGTGGTCCAGTAATGACCGAACCTGTCCATCCCCACTGACATCGGAGAGGATGTGATCTCGCCACGCCGCTCCACCTCTGAAAACCAGATTTGAGTACAGTAAGTTGGGACAATCGTCGATCCACTTCCGCAATGCCGCCCCACCAGGTTTCTCAAATGCCTCCTGCAGTTTCTTGCCGTACTTTAACGTCAGCACACGCCAGCCCATCATCTGAAACAGGTGGTCAATCTGCCCAAAGAGCCGATCTGCCACCACTGCGTCCAGGCTTTGCCGGTTATAGTCCACGATCCACCAGACATTCCGCAGCCCGTGCTTCCAGCACTCATAAAGCGCCTCGTACAGATTGCCTTCATCTAATTCAGCATCCCCCACCAGCGCAATCATCCGGCCTTCAGGCATCTCGTCATCTCGCCAACCCTTTAGGCCGACATAGTCCTGCACCAAGCTGGCAAACGAGGTTTGGGCGACCCCGAGCCCCATCGAACCGGTGGAGAAATCGACGTCGTCAGTGTCCTTCGTGCGCGAGGGGTATGCTTGCGCTCCCTGGTAGCTACGGAACCGTTGCAGTTTGTCGCACGTCTGATTGTCCAGCAGGTACTGGATCGCGTGAAAGACCGGACTGGCATGCGGCTTGACTGCGACCCGGTCCTCGGGACGCAGAACGTCAAAGTAAAGTGCCGTCATGATAGAGACGAGTGACGCCGAGGACGCCTGATGGCCACCGACCTTTAAACCGTCGACGTTCTCGCGCAGGTGGTTGGCGTTGTGGATCATCCATGCCGACAGCCACAGTACCTTCCTTTCGAGCTGCCGTAGAATCATTAGCTTCTGCTGCGGTGGCAGGGGTAAGGCTTCAGCTTTCTCCACGGTCGTCGCCATCAAGTTGCTCCTAACAGCTCAGAGGCCGATGAAACGCCGGTTTCAGGTTTCTCGCTGTCGTAACAGACGAAAGGTTGGGGGTTTTGGTAGGTGGCTTTAATCAAATGCTCTTTTACTGTTGAATTTGCCGAAGAAACACACCGCGACATGAAGGTGTAGTATCAGAATGTTTTGCGCTCGATGAGTGACCCGCCCCCATTAACCGGTCCAGTTTGAATGTTAGTGCATGGGCGTTCTTTGGTCCATGGGCACGATGGTTTCCGGGGTTGGCCTTGATCCCGGCTGGGCCACGAACTGTGGCCCGTTATCTGATCAGATGCAGGCCCGAATACCTCTTAAGATGAACAGGTTAGTCAGGGAATTGATGACATCTGTGAAATTGAGCTTCACCCGGATCGTCGAGCAAGCACGTGTGTGCTCGACAATGATGTTAAGGGCCCTGCAAGCCTTGCCATCATCCGTCCTTTAATGCACGAAGTTATAGCACCAGAGATGATCACGGTATGTTGGCCGGAAGCGGATACATGATCCATCATTCAGCCAAAGACGACCTCTCCTGGGTTGTTGCTGGAGGACTTTGAGTTCTTGGCGCCGCCACAGCCGTTCGACCCGTTTGTCGTTCAGCCGCCATCGGGAACGCTGACCCGGCGCATGGTGCTTGCAAATGGTCCGAAAATGAGGGAATCTCGGCGTCAGTCGTCATTTAATGCGCCAGGCGGAGGCAATATGGCCAGTACGGATGACGGGGCTTATGTTGAGCCCGCAGTGGCGGGCTTGGTAGCTATGCTGATGGCTTCATTGGTAGCGCTCACTGAGGGCAATTTCTGTTCCTTGACCCATAAGACATTTTCCGACTTTCGGCTCGGCCCGAACTGATGACCCCCATGGTCAATTCCAAAATACCTATGACGCAGCGTGAACGGCTGCTCGCCGTACTGCGTGGTGAAACGCCGGACCGCATTCCATTCATCGACCGTATGGAAATCTGGTACAACGCCAAGCAGCGTACCGGTACCATGCCGCCCTCCTTCCGGGGTCTCAGCTTGAGTGAGGTACACGAGAAGGTGGGAATGGGTGAGCTTAAGTTCGAAGACCCTTACGCGCTGCGGCTGCGCGGTGTCGAGATGGTCTGCTTTTTCAACGGCGAACACCTGCTCAGCGAGCAAGATCCGATCTTTTCAGGTTTTCCGGCAGCATGGCCACCGCCGTTTTTTCCGCCTGACAAGGCCGGCATCACCCGCATCGAATTTAGAACTCCGGTAGGTGCCGCATCGGTTTCCTGGCACCTGACTGAGAGCATGATTCCCACGGCGGTTGACCCTTACCTCAAGGAACACTTCGTTAAGGAAGATAACGACCTACGAGTCGCTGAATTCATCCTCGATCGAGCCGAGTTTGTGCCCTGGTTTGATCGTTTCTATGTCGAAGATGCCAAGCTGGGGTGTAACGGATTTCTGGCACCCGTTACTCAACGTGCACCTTTCCAGCAACTACTGCTCGAGTACTTCGGAGAGGTCCCACTATTTTATGCCTTGTCCGATATACCGGCGAAGGTGGAGCGGCTCTTGAGCCAAGTCGATGAGCATTTTGTCGACACGCTGGAAAAGCTGTCCGAGTTTGACTATCCCTATGTCGAGCTTCCCGACAATCTCGACGGCACAATGACCAATCCCAAATTGTTCGAGGAGTACTGTCTGCCAGCGTACCAGCGGTATACAGACATTCTCCATGGCCAGGGAAAACGTGTCGGCAGTCATACTGATGGTGATATTAAGCGCCTGCTCGGGCCACTGAAAGAATCGGGGTTGGATGTTTGTGAGTCGGTCTCGCCGTTTCCTTTGACCACGACGACCTTCGACGAGTTGTGGGGGTCGTGGGGTGCTACTGGTCCGATCATGTGGGGACCGATTCCGTCCCCTTTACTTGAAGGTAACAGGGAAGGGAGTGTGCTGTACGACTACCTTGATCATCTATTAGAGACCGTTGGTAATGGTCGAATAATCCTCGGTATCTCCGACATGGTGGTAGGGGAGAACTTGGTCGAGCGGCTTGAGTACGTGGCGCAGACGATCGAGCAGTTTGACCCAATGCACTTTGACACAGGGGGCAGCAGTGCAAAAAGTCCGGAATTACGGTCTTCGGAGTTCGCGCCGGTTGAGGCTGGCGAGCGAGTGATGAAGACCCGCGTCGTTGCGCAACAATCTACGCGGGCTACAAAAGAGCACTGGGACGAGATTCTCGATGGTCTTTATGACCGGACGATCGATGGTCTGGATGGTGAGATCGCCTACTACGTCGAGGAGGGTCTCGCGCTGGGCATGGAGCCCAAGGACATTTTGTTTGACTCGCTTGTTCCAGCACTGACCGAGGTGGGTCATTTGTTCGAGGAGGGCAGTTATTTTGTGCCGGAGATGTTGCTCTCGGCCCGAGCGATGAATGCGGGGATGGAGGTATTGAGACCGCTGATTGCCGAATCTGGTGGTCTCGATCGAGGCAGGATAGTGATCGGTACGGTGCGTGGTGATGTCCACAACATTGGTAAGAATCTCTGCTGTACCATGCTCGAAGGCGCGGGTTTTGACGTCATCGATCTTGGTGTTAACACGGAACCGGAAGCTTTCATCGCAGCGATTGAAGAATACGCGCCGCAAATCGTCGGTATAAGCGCACTCCTTACCACCGCTGCACCGATGATCGGAACAACAATTGAGGCGGTTCAGGCCGCTGGACTAAGAAACAGAGTACAGATTCTCGTCGGTGGCGCAGCGGTGTCCTCTGCAACCTGTACCTACTACGGGGCCGACGCTTATGCAGACGATGCAGTTACTGCTGTGACAAAAACGAAAGAGATGTTAGGCATCAACTCGTAAAGCCGAAGCCTGTTGGGTGGTTCCACCAAGCTGAAACCACAGCGCCCACCCTGCCAGTCAAAAGCCGGGTGCCGCCAGTTGGCCTGTTCGAGCGCTAGCGAAAACCCACCACTTGACACAAAAGCCGCGCCGTGGCGCTGTAGGGATACTGCTTGCCGGAGTTTCAGGATGGGGTCGTTACTGGAGACAAACGACCAGATTGTGAGGTAGCGTTGCCTTCACAGTGCACTCAGGGCGATCGGGCGGTGAAGCCGTGGGCGGTTGGCGGCCAGCTACCACTGGGCCTGAGGCAAATAAGGCGTTTATTTTTCCTTTACACCCAGGTCCCGTCCCCATCGTCTAGTTGGCCTAGGACACCACCCTTTTACGGTGGCAATAGGGGTGCGAATCCCCTTAGGGACGCCATAAATCAGATACTTTAGTGTATCTTGCTAGTTGATT
>CAZVVN010000113.1:0-7295 GCA_964630665.1 uncultured Acidiferrobacteraceae bacterium
CAGGGGATGTTCACTGGCCCCGTTGGCGTCCTGCCTCACCGCGTGCCATGAGATCACGAGCGCCAGCTTCAAGCCAGGGCTGGATCTCAACATAGAAAAAGCGCACCCCCATCGCAGAATAACGCTCTATCGTCTCGCTGGTGGCCAGGGTACCCGCGATACGACCGGCACTGATGATCCGTGACAGCGCATCATCGATCTTGGCCTGCACATCCGGATGATGCATGTCCCGCACATGACCCATTGACGCAGCAAAGTCACCCGGGGCAACAAAAAAGACATCGATGTGATCGACCGCGATAATTTCGTCAAGGTTCTCCCACGCCTCAATGTCCTCGATCAGCACCACCAGCAGAGTCTCATTGTTGGCTCGCTCGTAAAAATCACTGACGTCATAACTCTGCCGGCTTGGGAAATAGCCTCGCTTTCCAATCGGCGGGAACTTGCCACCGGCGACAACGTTCTGCGCCTGGGAACGGCTATTGACGTGTGGCATAACAATACCCTGTGCGCCCCGGTCCAGTGTCCGATAGATCAGGCCCTGATCATTGGCATTGACACGGGCCACAGATGTCATACCCCAGATATCGCAAGCTCGAGTCAGATTACCGAGCTCAGCGGCGTCCACACCGCCATGCTCACCCTCGAGCCAGATTCCATCGGCGCCGATCGGACCAAAAGCATCAATCGCATCTGGGTGCACTAATCCACTGACGACTATGGCATTCTCACCGGCAGCCAGCTTCCGCTTGACACGATTGGGTCTCATTTCCATTATCTGTTCTCCTTTGCTTCTTACTCATCGGATGACTTGCTCACATGCGGTTATCAGATCAGCTCTGTGAACTGCCCGGACTCCTAACCAGTTCAACGGAAAGATCAGCCCTTTCCTCTGGATTCCCAAGTGCCACCAACGCATCCCAATGATCTACACCGAGCATTTCGTTGGCCTGTGGCCAAGTCGGCCTTGCAGGACCAACATAAGTTCTCTTTGCCTTTTTGGCAAGCCTACCCGGCGTGCCCTATGATCAGCAGTCCCACTTTCAAGGCCCAGCACTGAATCCACTGATGGTCACTCCCGCTGTAGACCTGCTCTCAGCAAGGCGCACAAGGGCAAGGGCACCAGTGTCACTACAGCCATCGCACCAATCGCAGTGCCGACGCTGAATAGATCCGCGAGAACCCCGAACAGAATAGGTGCTGCCACCGACGCGCCATTGGCAGTCGTATAGATCATCGCAAAGCCACGCGACTGCCTCGTTTCAGCGACAAAGTTGCCCACCGCCCCATAGGTAATGGAAGATGAACCCTGCAGAACCACGCCGAGCAGTGGCAGCAGCAAGAAAGCAGCGATTGTTGGTACCAGGAATACCGTCACTATGCCCACGGCCGTGAGCGTCTCGACCAGAAACAATGATCGAATGACACCGATGCGGGCCGCCAAGTGCCCACAGGCAAACTTCCCACAAACACCCCCGGCCAGCGTTGCCACAACGGCGAATGCAGCAAGAGACGGTGCGACCTGCTTCTCCAGCATCAGGAACGCGACAAAAACCAGAAACCCGTCCTGGACAGCAATATCAAAAAACACGATGGCAGCAAGGCCACCAAAACCCACGCGATCCCGTATGCCCCAACCGACATCGCGTCGCTCGGCTTGCGACTCTCTGTCGGCAACCGCTTTCACCCCGACCACCCGTAGCCCCAGCCATAAAACGCCCGCGGCGATGAGCGCCAACACACCATACCCAGCGACTAGAGCCTGCCAGCCGATTCCAAAACCGAGCAACAGACTCGCGATACCGGTAAACACGAGCTTGCCGGTATCACCACTTGCGTTGTAGGTCCCCAGCGCAATGCGCCGCCCGGAGCCCTCAAACGCACCGCTGATCAGAGAAGAGCACAGTGAGTGCTGAAACGCCCCCCCACAACCGGCGACGAACAGAGCCAGCAACACACCATGATAACCCCCGGCAAGAGACAGACTGACGTAGCCGATCCCGGCACCCATGAGTCCGACAACTAACAATTTGTGTTGTCCCAGTCGCTCGGACAGGATACCAGCCGGTATTTCCAGCAACCACATCAGGCCACTGTGGACCGCGCGAATGGTGCCGATCTGCGCATAGCCGAGACCAAAACTCTGGGCAAGAATCGGCAGCAGCACGTAGATCGTGGATGTCAATCCATCCTGGACACCGTGCACACCAGCACAGGACACCAGGATCCGTGTTCTGTGAGATCTCATTGAACGGGTTGACTCGCAGTGGCTGTCATACCATAGGCGGACCGGAACACTGTTAACACCAATCGTTCTACCCGCTCACGACAGCAAATAAGTCGATCAAACATTGAAACCAGTGCAACTCGACCTGACGATTCCGGAAAATTGTTTCTGATCAGACCGCTCACCCTTCCTGATCCGCAATCCGTCGACTGACTCCTGTGATGACGCTCAGCAGCGCGTCTACTTGGTCGGACGTCGTGTTCCAGGCTGCCACAAATCGCACAGCGCTACCGTCAAGCTCTTCGTGATTCAGTTCTACTCCCTCGCTCCGAAGACCTTCAACAACCTCACTTGTTATCCGCACAAAGACCTCATTCGACTGGGTTGGATAAGCCAGCCCGATTCCTGGCAGATGGGCGAGGCCCTCGCTCATTCGTCTGGCCATGGCATTGGCTTGACGGGCGTTTCGCAGCCAGAGATCATCGGCCAGATAAGCCTTGAGCTGGGCCGATATAAACCGCATCTTGGACAACAGCTGGCCCGAACGCTTGTGCTGAAATCGAAAGCCTTCAGCCAATTCAGGTTTGAAGAAAACTACTGCTTCGGCCGCTAGACAACCATTCTTGGTACCGCCCAGCGACAGGACATCGATACCCGATCTCCAGGTCATTTGAGCCGGTGTGGAATCCAGTGCAACCAGCGCGTTGGCAAAACGGGCCCCATCCATGTGGACCTTGAGCCCATGAGAATGTCCGATAGAGGAGATCGCTGCAATCTCCTCAAGCGGATACAGCGTGCCGGATTCGCAGGCCTGGGTGATGCTCACAGACGCTGGCTGTGCGTGATGCACGTTGCCACTGCCGTAAACCGCTCTGTCGAGTGTTTCTGCAGTAATCCTGGCATTTTCACCTGGAAGGTCGATCAACTTGGCTCCACCGGTGAAAAGCTCCGGCGCGGCACATTCGTCAGTGTTGATGTGGGCAAGCTCGTGGCAATAAATTTTTCCATACGAGGGCGTGATTGCCGAAAGCGCCAGAGCATTGGCCGCCGTACCACTGCTGACCGGAAATACCAGAGCATCCGTTTCGAAGATCTCACTCAGCTGTGATTCGAGGCTATGGGTATACTCATCATCGCCATAAGAATTGGCCGTGCCAACGTTCGCCGCAACTACCGCATCGATCACTTCTGGGCAGGCGCCGGACACATTGTCCGAGGCGAAGCTGTTGACGTCCGGTGTCTTCGCTGTCATGTCATCACCTAGCTCAGTGTTTCTTTGTTGGATGAGGTGTTACCCTGTGCTGTCTCCGCCCTCAGCGGGCCCGATTGTGCCTGTTCACGACGGGCTGGGTCCAACAGACTCGGTGTCTGCCGATTTCTCCCGATTGTAGAGCCCAGGCGGCTCTGCCTTGAATCCCGATCTGAAGCTCGAATACACTCAAACGGCACATTTTTTGAAAGAACCTATCACGAGACAGCGAAACCTCGACAGTTATTCTGTATGACCTGCAGGCCATCCCCCTCAATGAGCATGTTAGGACCAAAGCCCAAGGTACAGACCTTCAAGACTGAATGATGACCCTTGAGATCAACCCGCTGGATGCGGCCCTGGGCGCACGAATCAAGGGAGTACACCTGAACTCCGAGGTCTCAGCCCACGACTTCGACCTCATCGCCGAGGCTCTGATCGACCACCATGTTCTGGTCTTCCCAGAACAGGATATCAGCGAAGCAGAACAGGTCGGGTTCAGCAGCAACTTCGGGGAACTCGAGATCCATCCTTCCAAGGCACACCGCTCAAGCGCACAGCCTGAGATCTACCGTGTGGCTAATGTAGGTGAAGACGGCACGATCTTTCCGGTCGACAGCTACAAGGCGAGATATCTGACGGGCACGCGGGTCTGGCACACCGACAGCTCTTTTCGGGCCATACCCAGCATGGGCTCTCTTCTTCGCGCAGTCGAGATACCTCCCCGAGGAGGCCAAACATCGTTCTGCAATTTACATTCTGTTTATGAAAAACTACCCGAGAAGCTGAAGAAAATCGCAGATCACCATGTAGCAGTGCACAGTTACGACTATATACAGACGCTCGTTTTCGGCGATAAGGCCAGGAGCTTCAATCATCATGACGATCTGGTTCAGCAACATCCCCTGACAAGATCACACCCTGTCACAGCGCGTCGTTCGCTCTATATCAGCCCTCACACGATCTCGCAGGTCGTCGGTCTGTCCGAGGCCGACAGCAGAGCATTCCTGGACGAGATCTACGAATTCGCCAGCCAGGACGAGTTTGTCTACCAGCATACCTGGAATGAGAACGACGTCCTGATGTGGGACAACCGCTGTACCATGCACGCGGTTGCACTTTATGACTCGGCACGCTACCGGCGAGTCTTGTTACGAACCACCATCGCTGGAGAAGGACCCGTTGTGCGATAGTCGGAGCAGTTGAGTCATGGAGGACGACATCCCTATCGTTGATGCACACCACCATCTCTGGGATCTCCAGCGAAATCACTACCCATTTCTTGCCGGCGAGCCTGATCCGAAATTCTTTCTGGGTGACTACAGCGGATTAAGAAACAATTATCTACCCGTCGATTACCGTCGCGATGCGGCTGATCACAACATCGTCGCGACCGTGCACTGTGAAGCCGAGTGGGACCGTACCGACCAACTGGGCGAGACTCTTTGGCTAGAGGAAATAGCCAAATCTCATGGCATGCCTGATGCAATTGTCGGACACGCCTGGCTCGACACTCCGGACGCAGAAGATGTGATCGCCCGTCAGGCCGATCACCCGCTGGTCCGCAGCATCCGCTCCAAACCGAAGACTGGCGACTCGCCTGGGGCGTTGGCTAACGATGCACTCGGTAGCATGGGTGACCCGAAATGGCGCCGGGGTCTGAAACTACTCGAGAAATACTCTCTCAACTATGACCTTCGGGTTCCACCGTGGCATCTCGTCGAAGCCGTTGAAGTCGTCCGGTTGATCCCAACAACACCAGTGATCATCAACCACACGGGCTTTCCTTGGGACCGGAGCGATGCTGGCATGGCCCAGTGGCGCAGCGCCATGACCGCTATGGCCAGAGAGCCCAACACGCTGGTCAAGCTGTCAGAATTCGGCCTCAGAAATAAGCCCTGGGACTACTCCGAAAACCGGGCAATCGTGCTCGAGACTATTGAGCTTTTTGGGCCAGGACGGTGCATGTTTGCCAGCAATTTTCCGGTTGCCGGCCTGCGGATCGGTTTTGATGCGCTATACACCGCCTACAAGTCGATGGTTAAAGAGTTCTCTCGGGAGGAGAAGCTGCAACTCTTTCACGACACCGCTGTTAAGGCTTATCGCCTTGACCTGAAAAATTGAGGTACTTAAATCTGCTCGCTTCGGGTCCATAGCCACGGACTCAAGGACCTACACCGAAAAGAACTAACCTATACTGTGCCGGTTCTCAGAATAGAAATGCTTGTAAATAGCTTTTTGGCGAAGAGAAAATGATGCGTCATCGAACAACTAAACCTCGAAAATTGATTGAGGGAAATCCGGCTTTGGTTGTAATAGACATTCAAAAGGGTAGTTTTCTTCCTGGTGCAAACTCCGGTATTCCACACATGGAGGACAATGTTAAACGTTTGAAGAGAGCTAGAGAGGTGATCGATGCGGCCCGTACAGCACAGATTCCAATTGTATTCTTTCAAGAAGCTCATAGAAAAGACATGATCGACTTTGGCCGGGAACTAGATGGAAGCGAAGGTATTCATTGTCTGGAAGGCAATGTGAACACTGAGATCGCAGATCAAGAAGTAGGACTGCAAACGGATGATTACATTATTCGCAAAAGACGATATTCCTGTTTTTTTGGAACAGACTTTGAAATACTTCTCAAAGGACTCAAAGTAGACACCTTGTTCCTCGTTGGTGGTCTAACCGATGTTTGTGTTCACTATACGTTTGTCGATGCTCATCAACACGACTACTTTTGCAGGGTAATTGAAGACTGTGTAACAGGATCCAGTATAGAGGCGCACAATGCATCGATCTCAGCGATGGAGTACCTACAAACTGGGGCCAATTGCCAAAAGGCTGATGTAACTATTGCATTTAGATCATTCAACTGTTGAAAAAGCGTGTGTTGAACCAGAACTGGAGAGGATAGAATCTGAGATTCAAGCAGCATTCTGCATAGAATCAACCTGCTGACCGTAGGTCAGTACCACCAGATAAGGAGGCGTTATGGCAAAGGGATACTGGATCAGTGCTTACCGCGAAATCACGGATCCGACAAAACTCGCAGCTTACGCAGAGTTGGCGGCACCGGCCGTGATGGCGAATGGTGGTCGTTTTCTTGTCCGCGGCGGTCAGATCACAATCAAGGAAGCCGGCGTTTCAGAACGTACCGTCGTCGTTGAGTTCGACAGCTATGAGACCGCACTGGCAACTTATGAGAGCGCCGACTACCAGGCCGCACTGGAGAAACTCGCAGGCGGGGTGGTGCGTGACTTCAGGATCGTCGAAGGGTTCGAATAAGACTTACCGCTCTAGAACACCAGACCCGGTTGGTTGTTCTTGCTCGAGCACGACAACCACCGGCCTTAAGCAGGACGAGGTTTCTGCCTGGTAACACCCGACTCGATCCACCTCAGCAGGGCTTTTCGGCGATGAGTTCGACCGGCGCGATACGGTTCTCTGTTATGTGGGCCACCACATTCTTGATCTTCTGAGGTGTCGAATCTCCCATTAGAATGTGAAGCCCCAAAGGAGGCGGCCCGCCCGCGCTCGCCATGATGGCCCGTAGTTGGGCAAAAAATGCCATCGCGTAAATACGTCGATTCCGTTCGGCGACCAGCTGAAACCCTGCTTCCTTGAGGGCATCCTTATAGTGTTCAGGTCGACTAAGAGCACTGGTTTCGGGCAGTGATGACCAGGGTAACGGGAAAGTCAGATCACCGTCACCGACTCGCATCACGTCGTAGATTCCAAGACGCCCACCAGGCTTGAGCACCCGCTGAAGCTGTCCAACCAGTGCCACCTTATCTGCAATGTTCATCCCAACATGCATCA
>CAZVVN010000114.1:0-7287 GCA_964630665.1 uncultured Acidiferrobacteraceae bacterium
ATTGTCTGAGCTTCGCACGGCGCTGGCCGATGAGCGACAGATGCTGCCCTTCGAGCCGCCGGGGTTTGGTGACCAGGCAACCGTGGGGGGTACGATTGCCTGTGGGTTCTCCGGACCTGCTCGACCGTATCGGGGGTCGCTGCGTGACCATGTCCTCGGCGTCTCGGTGGTCAACGGACGAGGGGAGCACCTACAGTTCGGTGGCCGGGTGATTAAGAACGTCGCCGGGTACGATGCGTCCCGACTGATGGCTGGCGCCATGGGAACCCTGGGTGTGATTCTGGACGTATCTTTTAAGGTGTTGCCGATTCCCGAGGCCGAGTGCACGCTGTCATTTGAGACCAGTGAGCGGGAAGCTTTGCGACGCATGAATGAAGTTGCTGCTTTACCGTTGCCGATGACCGGATCGTGCTATTGCGACGGCATTCTGAAACTCCGTTTGTCTGGTTCGGCGGTGGGCGTCTCAGCGGCAACCGCGAATCTTGGAGGCGTAGACGATTCGTTGAATGATCGGTTCTGGGAAGAGCTTGCCGAACACCAGCACCCGTACTTTGGTTCGTCGCTGCCCCTGTGGCGACTGTCGGTCCCGGCAGCTGCCGGGCCACTCGACTTGCCGGGTGATTCGCTGATTGAATGGGGAGGGTGCCAGCGCTGGATATGTTCTGAGTTGCCTGCTGAACATATCAGAGAAGCAGTGCGTGCAGCTGGCGGACATGCCACGCTATTTCGTGGTGGTGATCGTAGCGGCCAGACCTTTCAACCACACGATCCCGTACTCCACCGTCTGCATTTGCGGCTTAAACAGGCTTTTGATCCACACCGGATTCTGAATCCCGGGCGCCTGTATCCGGAGTTGTAGCCAATGCAGATTGAACTGGACGAGTCTCTACGGGACACGCGGACCGGCAAAGAAGCCAGCGAGATCCTTAGTAAGTGTGTCCATTGCGGGTTCTGTACAGCGACTTGCCCCACCTACCAGCTGCTAGGCGATGAACTGGATGGCCCCCGGGGGCGGATTTACCTGATCAAGTGGGTCCTGGAAAAGAGCGAGTGCTCCGAACGAACTCGGTTTCACCTGGACAGATGTTTGACATGTCGTTCCTGTGAATCCACGTGTCCATCGGGTGTGCGATATGGCCGGTTGCTCGAGATCGGCAGAGAACTTGTCGAACAAGCAGCGCCACGCAAGACGGGTGAAAAAATCATCCGCTGGGTCATCAGAAAGTTTCTCGGCGGTCCGCTGTTTGCTCCATTCCTCGCCTTGGGTCGCCTGGTTCGCCCGGCACTACCGGCTCGGCTGGCCAGCCAGGTCCCGCGAAGACGCTCAGCCGGCGAAAGACCGGTAGCCAGACACTCTCGCCGCATGCTGGTGCTTGAGGGTTGTGTTCAGCCTGCCATAGGCCCAAACATCAATGTTGCAGCTGCACGGGTACTGGACCGGGCCGGGATATCTCTCGTCTCCAGCCCGAACGCAGGGTGCTGTGGTGCACTCAGTTTACACATGACAGCTGTCGGTGAGGCGAGGCAATCGATACGACGAAACATCGACGCATGGTGGCCGCTTTTGGAATCGGGTGCTGAAGGAATCGTCATGACGGCCAGCGGCTGTGGTGTCACTGTCCGTGAGTACGGTCAATTATTGGCCGATGATCCAGAATACGCAGAAAAAGCACAGAAGATCTCCGCAGCAACGCGGGATCTTTCAGAAATTGTTGATCAATCACATCCCGGGGTGGTCGAGGGCGCCGAAGCAATTCAGGCCGCGTTCCATTCACCCTGTACGCTGCAACATGGCCAGCAGATACGCGGGAAGGTCGAGAGTACCCTGGTGCGGGCAGGCTTCCGGCTTGTCGAGGTTGCAGACAGCCACCTTTGCTGTGGGGCGGCAGGCACGTATTCGATGTTGCAGCCCGAAATTTCCGGGAAATTGTTGGGAAATCGATTGACGTCTCTGCAGGAGGAGAAACCGGATGTCATCGTGACGGCCAATATCGGTTGTCAGGCCCATCTTGAGAGTCGCTCTGAAGTGCCGGTATTGCACTGGATTGAGCTGCTAGATAATCCTAGTATGGGTCGAAAAACACGCCGCTAGCGGCAAAGAGTTCCCCCAAATGTGCCATACCTCTTTCCTAACACATTGATAATTAGACGTTTAATCCTTATTTGAGATCGGTTGAAATTGGGGTTGCATAATTTAGTGTATTAGTGAATAATAATAAAACAAGTTAGTAACTTAACGTTAAAGCGATACATTAAGCACAATAACCGGTAGGGCAAGGAACTCAGAAGCAGATCGCAAACGAAAGACTCCTCCATCCTCCTTTGGTGGTTTAAGCACAGCAAGTTGAAGCGCTGTGCTTTTTTTTCGCCAGGCGGGGGGTCCCTGGTTCTAGGTAAGGGCCTCTGGCTAAGCTGGGCGGTTGTAAGTCGTTGTTCCATCTTGTAACATCCGCGCCTCGATTTTCCTCTGGCTTGCTTTCACCCAATGGGTACTTACTCGGCAAAACCCGAAACCGTACGTCGCGACTGGTATCTGATCGATGCGACGGACAAGGTGCTTGGTAGATTGGCCAGCGAAGTTGCCACGCGCCTGCGCGGCAAACACAAACCCGAGTACACCCCGCATGTCGATACGGGCGACCACATCATTGTGGTCAACGCGGCAAAGATCCGTGTAACAGGCAATAAGGTCGAGAAAAAGAAATACTATCGACATACTGGGTATCCAGGTGGGATTCGTGAAACCAGTTTGTCAGATGAGCTGGAAAATCGTCCCGAGCGAGTCATCGAAAGAGCTGTTAAAGGCATGCTCCCAAAAAATTCACTGGGGCGGTCAATGTTTCTGAAACTGCGTGTCTATGCTGGATCGGAGCACGTACACCAGGCCCAACAACCAAGAACATTGGACATCTGAGACCGGACCCGGCAGATCGAGGCAAAACAATAATGGCAGCAAGCGAACAGGTGTTCTACGGTACAGGGCGGAGAAAGTCATCCACCGCGAGAGTATTTCTGACCCGCGGTACCGGAGAGATCATCATCAATCGGCGTCCGCTGGATCGCTATTTCGGTCGGGAGACCGCACGTATGGTGATCCGTCAACCGCTGACTGTCGCCGAAATGGTCGACAAGGTCGACATCAGAGCCAACGTCAGAGGTGGTGGTAACACGGGACAGGCCGGCGCGATTCGCCACGGGATCACCCGAGCTCTTCTTCAATACGATGAAAGCCTTCGGCCCGCGCTGCGTAAAGCAGGTTTCGTAACCCGTGATTCCCGCGAAGTCGAGCGCAAGAAAGTCGGTCTACATAAAGCCAGGAAGCGGCCACAATACTCCAAGCGCTGAGCCGGTTTCTTCGCAGTACCTGTTCTATCCTTGATCTGCCCAGCCCACGGGTTCCCTGCGGGCTGCTCTCTTGATTTACCTGTTGAAGTAAGAGAACCTCCCGGTCACGGGCGGTTTGTTGGTTACACATTGGAGAACAGCCATGGCTTTCTACGAATTACGACAGTACAAGGTCCGGCCGGGGAAGATGGACGAGTGGGTCGATTTTATGGAGAAGGAGATCGTCCCATTCCAGGTCTCCAAGGGCATGGTCATCACCGGTATGTACAGAGGTGAGGAGGACGACAGTATTTATGTCTGGACTCGTCGTTTTGAAGATGAAACACAGCGGGCACAGCTTTACGAAGCGGTCTATGAGAGCGATTATTGGATCAACGATGTGAGCCCCCGGGTCGATACTCTCCTGGACAGGGCGGCGATTAAGGTGATCAGGTTGTTGCCCACCCCGAAATCGACAGCTCAGTGACCTGCTGAATGTTTCTGAGACTGTCCTCACGGAATCGACCCTATCATCTGGGGTCCTATCCCATGGAGGCTCTGTCCACTGATTCGGCTGCCGGTACCCGTGAACAGCAGCGCCCTCCAGTAGATCCTCCTGGTTTTTCTAACGCACCTCGAGGGCCACTGGCAGGTGCCTTGCGGGACTATCTTGATATCTTTGTTCAGAATGCGGTGACAGAACCGGCCCCGGCAAGAGGACCTGTTCCGGACGATCCATACCGACGGATGGTTGATATCAAGGGATACAGCTACTTCATGAATGCCTCGCAGGTGGGTATCTGCCGCATGGAACCCAACGCGTGGTGCAGAGGTACCGAACCACTGGCTCATGAATTTGCAATTGCTTTGTTACTCGAGCACGGACGTATCCCTGAACCCGAAAATCCGGCCAGGGCATGGATCGAACCGGCTGTCGAGGAAGCTGCTGATTGCAGAATAGGTGGCATTGCCGTCTGCCTAGCGGGACATATCGCGCAGCTTGGCTGGTCGGCCATGGCCCATGTCAGGGGTGCCGGTTCGGTAGATGCGGGTCGGTTGTCGGTGCTGGCCGGCTTGAATGTCCGGATTGAAGACGAGTTGCACAACCCATTCATTGCGCGGGGGTTCTCACTGGCGGTCGTGACGACCGATTATGCTTTGGAAGTCGATCAGCCACTGGCTGATAAGGCGTTACGGGCGAAAGGGCCCGGTTACTGGCTGGGACGCAACGGTGCGACATCGGGACGGGAGCGTAACCGCCGTAATCGGCGGGCGACGCATCTGGGCGCGTATCCGATGGAAACTGTTAAACGGGTAGATCATCCTACGACGTTGATCCTGGAGGACGAAGTACCCAGAGTCTCGAAAAGAGCCGCATTTTTTGACCGGGCACTGCGCGGTGATCTGGGCTCCAAGGCGCAGAAAGAACGCCACCGGTTTGCTTTCAAGCAACCACATACAGCCGGTATGATGGCATCCATGCGGTCTATGGTACCGGTCCAGGGCGGGGATCCGGGATCTACCGACTGTCGGGAAACACTGTCTGATCCTGGGGCAAATGCCCGGGCTGTTAAATCGCTGTCCTACCTTCTGGGTGCCGATGTGACGGGGATCTGTGAAATCCCCGCTTACGCCTGGTATTCGCACGGTGCGGACGGGGAACCGATCGAGATGAAACACAGATATGCCGTCGTTATGCTGATCGATCAGGAATATGACACCATGGAAGGGGCATCTGGTGATGACTGGATCTCCGGTACCCAGTCGATGCGAGCCTACCTGCGCGGAGCAGAGATCGCAGGCGTCATGGCCGAGACACTGCGCCGGCTGGGGTTTGCCGCCCGTTCACAGACCAACGTTGACAGCGATGTACTACACATCCCGCTCATGTTGCTTGCGGGACTTGGAGAGCTTTCACGAATCGGGGAACTGGTTCTGAATCCTTTCGTCGGGCCACGACTGAAAACAGTTGTCATGACCACCGATATGCCACTGACGCCCGACAAACCGGTTGACTTCGGACTGCAGTACTTTTGCAGCCACTGCTGGAAATGCGCCCGTGAATGCCCCTGTGACGCGATTTCCTGGGGTGACAAAGTAATGTTCAATGGCTATGAGATCTGGAAGCCCGACGTAGAGCGTTGTGCACGTTACCGTCTCACCAACGCCAGGGGCTCGGCCTGTGGACGCTGTATGAAAACCTGCCCGCTGAACAAGGTGGTGACGGCCGATGGTTCAGTTCTCGAGCGGGTCGCTAGTTGGTGTGGGATCAACGCAGGGATACTCAAATCTGTGTTGGTGCCGTTGGCGGTCCGGATTGACGACTGGCTGGGAAATGGCACTCGCAACCCAGTGAAAAAATGGTGGTTTGATCTCGAAGTGATTGACGGTGTCTGTGTTGATCCTGTCAAGGGAGCAAACAAACGCGAACTCGAACCGGGTCACCATGTGGATCCCGCCAGACAGAAGATCGCCTATTATCTGGCGAACATGATGCCGGTTCCGAACGATCTGAATGCCCAGCCGGCTGACAGGAAAGCCGCACTCGCTGCTGCACCCCACCTTGAAACGGCTTCCGATGCGCTTACGCGAAAGGAACAAGGGCAGGCCATGCCCCCGAATTACAGGCCAACTCCGCCCGACCCGGCCGGACCCAGAGGCGTTAAAACGGGTCCGGTAGTTTACGGTGGCGCCGGTCGTCGCTGACGACGATCAATGCAGCAAATGGGTAGGGAGCGTTTCGGCGAGATCAGCTAAGCCACTGTGCCATTGTTGTCCCAAAACCGGTCTGGGGTGATCTGTCCCTGACAGCTGGGTGTTATTATCACGGATCGATTTTCAATCGAAGGTTCGAGCGGTGTTGAGGTGCCATACGCGGAAGCCGAGAACGACAGGTCTTCTCCAGGAGTTTTAGCAATGTCATTAGTTTCTTTGTCTTCCGGGCGTGATCTTTTCATGACCCCTGGACCATCGATCATGCCTGATCGCGTGCTGAACGCGATGCATCAGCCGGCGCCGAATATTTACGAAGGCGAGATGATCGGGATGACTGACAGCATCCTGGCAGATTTGGCAGAGCTTGCGGGAACCAAAGGAAAAGTAGCGCTTTATATCTGTAACGGTCATGGTGTCTGGGAAGCGGCGATCAGCAACCTGCTTGAGCCCGGTGACTCAGCATTGTTCTTGAACAGTGGTGCCTTTGGTACAAGCTGGGCGGGCATTGGCCGGACAATGGGTATCGATGTCGAAGAAATCGATTTTGGTCGGTGTGGTCCGATTGACTGTCAGCACGTCGAGGCCCGGCTTCGGGCTGACAAGGGACATCGTATCAAGGCAGTCATGACGGTTCACACAGATACGGGGAGTTCAGTACGTAATGACATCGCCGATCTTCGCAGGGCCCTCAATGAGGCGGGCCATCCGGCGTTGCTGGTGGTTGATGCGATAGCGTCTTTTGCCTGTGACCGGTATGAGATGGATGCCTGGGGTGTAGATGTGACGGTGACAGCCTGCCAGAAAGGTCTGATGACGCCCCCGGGGTTAGGCTATCTGTTATTAAATGACAGAGCACAGGAAGCTGCTAACCAGATTCCTTTCCCGTCACCTTACTGGGACTGGCGGTCACGGATCGACCCAGAGGTGTTCTACCAGCGTTTCTATGGTACCGCACCGACCCACCTGTTGTTTGCACAGCGAGCAGCGCTGGACATGATCGTCGAAGAAGGTCGCGAGGTGGTCTGGTCACGACATGCTGCACTCGCCCGTGCCGTCTGGGCTGCGGTGACGGCCTGGGGTGCAGACGGGCCGATACGGTGCAACATCGATGACACCGCGTGTCGTTCCCACGCAGTTACCACCATACGGGCCGATGGACATGACATGGCCCGGATGCGCCGCTGGTGCGAGGATCAGGCCGGCTTGACACTCGGTCTGGGCCTGGGATTTGACCTGCCTGAATACATG
>CAZVVN010000115.1:0-4821 GCA_964630665.1 uncultured Acidiferrobacteraceae bacterium
GACCACACGATCGACGACCGCCCGTCACTCAGCGGTAGTGTTGCGAGCGGTCCGGTAGGCAGAAAGCGCTGGCGGGCTGTTTCCCGGTGCGGCTTTTCTGTGACCACATGGGCAATGATCGCCTGATGTTCATATCGCCGCTCATCGAGTTCGATACCTGCAGCCTGCCTCACTGTGGAAACGGCACCATCGGCGCCGACCAGCAGGGTTGCGACGATGGTTTCACCGCTTGCCAGTCGTACGCTTAGATCTTCGGTTCCAGAATCAATGTGCTCGATACGGTCATTGAGCCAAAGGCGGACGTTCTTCGTCGCTGAAAGACGTTTGATCAGGGAACTGGTCACTGCAATATTCTCGACAATGTGGCCAAGATGGCTGAGACCTGTATCGGCCGCGTTGAAGGTTAGCCGACCAGTACTTTCAGCATCCCAGACCTCGATCTGACGAAACGGGGAGACGCGTAAGGTGCTGATCAGGGGCCATGCATCGACTGATTTGAGGATGTTCTCCGAAGCGAGGTTCAGGGCACTCACCCGGAGCTGGTAGTCATCGGGATGCCAATTCGGCACGGGTCCTGGATCGATCAGGGCGATCGTTAAGCCCAGCCTCGCGAGTGCAGCTGCACAACAGCTGCCGGCCATTCCGGCACCGGCGATAATCACGTCAAATCGTCGATCGCAGCCGCTCAAGATCTGCCGGGCTCCAGTGGCAGACCCCGGGCCAGGCGGGGGAGGCGCCCGGCAAGACCGGCGGTGCGCCGTAGCAACATCCGTTTAACGGGTGGCAGCAGCTCCACAGCATTCAGGCCAGCGTTGCGCAGCAGTGTGATGCCTGGTAACTCGTTTGAGAACAACCGTACCAGCCCATCGGTAAATCGCAACACGCGGCGGGTCTGTTTGCGCCTAGACACGGCGTAACGAGACAGCACATCCGGTGATCCGATATCATCCCCCAGAATCAGTGCCTCGGAGATGAATTCCGCCAGTTCTGCCACGTCCCGCAGGCCGAGGTTAAATCCCTGGCCGGCGACTGGATGAACCAGGTGGGCGGCATTGCCGATGGCCACGGTCCGCCCGCAGACGGGTTGCAGGATCTCGGTCAGGGACAGCGCATAAGTTTTGCGAACGCCGACCCGCCAAAAAAACCCGGCCCGCTCGCCAAACACGCCTTGTAACCGTGCCAGGAAGTCATTGTCTGGCAGGCCGATATAGCTCTTTGCTTTATCGACGGGGAGCGTCCACGCCAGCGCAAACTGATTCTCGCCGGAGGGCAGTAGAGCTAATGGTCCGTACGGGGTAAAGCGCTCATAGGCCCGGTTTTCATGTGCCCGGTCAGAACCCACGGTCGTCACCAGCGCAGCCTGGTCGTAGCGGGTCTCCTGGCGGGTCAACCCGAGAGATTGACCTAGGGTTGATCGTCCCCCATCGGCGAGAACCGCCAAAGTGGCCTCGATTCGGTTCACATCATTGTCTGTCTGAATGCGGACGGCGCCGGCTGATGATTCGAGATCCGTCACCATGGCGGGTATGTGACAGGTAATCGATGGGCACAATTCCGTACTCTTCATCAGTGCTTGTCCCAGACAACGGGATGGCACGACGTAACCCAGCGCTTGCGTTTGGATCAACTTTCTGTCCAGTCGCGTGATACCACCGTGGCCCTGGTTTGAGACGTGGATACTGTGAATCGGACTCGCACGCTCGGCGATGGCGTGCCAGACCCCGAGGGCTTCTAGAACCCGACGCGAACTCCAGGTCAGGGCAATGGTGCGCTCGTCAAAACTGGGTTGCTCGGGGTCATCAGACGGAATCGCTTCGATAAGTTCAATTGAAAGCTTCAACGGCGCCAGTGCCAGTGCCAGGCTTGCCCCGACCAGCCCACCGCCGATGATGACTACATCGCTCCGGCGCGACATCTGAATTAACCTGGCATCCCCTCGGCCATCAGCGCCTCCACTTCTGCAGGCTCCTTGGGTACATCGCCTGTGAGAATCTCACGGCCTTTCCGGGTGACCAGAACGTCATCTTCTATCCGGATACCGATGTTGTGCCAGCGTGTTTCTACATCTTCTGTAGCCGGAATATAGAGACCGGGTTCTACCGTTAACACCATTCCGGTTTCCAGTAAACGCCATTGGTCACCCAGGCGGTAGTCGCCTACGTCGTGCACGTCTATGCCCAGCCAGTGGCCTGTGCGGTGCATGTAGTACCGCTGGTAGCTATTGTTTTCGATCGATTCGTCAACAGCCCCATTGAGCAACCCAATATCGGTCAGACCTTCAGTGAGCCGTCTCACAGCGGCTTCATGGGGTTGGTTCCAGTGATGGCCGGGTCTGACTTCGGCGATTGCTGCCGCTTGGGCCTCGAGAACGATCTCGTAGACGGCGCGCTGTTCACCGCTGTAGCGGCCATTGACTGGAAAAGTGCGGGTGATGTCGGCAGCGTAACAGTCGATCTCTGCACCGGCATCGATCAAGAGCAGATCGCCGTCGCGCAGGTCGTCCTGGTTTTCGGTGTAATGCAGAATACAGGCGTTGGCGCCACCTGCAACGATCGAGGGGTAAGCCGGTGAATGAGCACCACCTCGGCGAAATTCATATTCCAGCTCAGCCTCGATCTGGTATTCAGTCATTCCTGGCTGACACGCCCGCATGGCGCGGCAATGAGCAGCCGCCGAGACGCGGGCAGCCCTTTTCATCGTGCGAACTTCATCGGCACTCTTGATCAGCCGCAGTTCGTGAAGAATGTGACTGATGTCGACCAACTCTCCCGGGGCGCTGATGCCAGAGCGCTTCTTGGCTTTGACTTCGTTAAACCACTGAATGAGCTGGCTGTCGAATTCGGGATAACGTCCCATACCGCAGTAGACCTTGGGCCGGTTCTCAAGCAGTCCGGGCAGGATGTCATCGATATCTTCGATGGGAAACGCATCATCGGCCTGAAAGGAAGCAACAGCACCTTCAAGCCCTGCCCGGCGGCCGTGCCAGGTTTCTTTTTCTGCATCGCGCTCACGGCAGAAGACAATGTACTCCCCCTGGGCCCGTCCCGGCGCAAGTACCATCACGGCTTCTGGTTCTCCAAACCCAGTCAGATATTGAAAATCACTGTCCGGGCGAAAAGGATACTCAACATCGCCGTTGCGGTGGGCGACCGGTGCGGTTGGCAACACGGCAACCCCGTCACCCATCAATTCCATGACGTGACGACGACGCTTTGCATAGGTCTCAGGTTTGTTCATGGTACTGATGACTCCACTCTCTGATGGGTTGAATTCAAGCCGCTGGTCTTAATTGCTTCATATATAAGCTGCGTACTGATGCGGAGATATTCTTCGAGTTCGAACAAGTCCTTTTCCTGGTCTTCAGGATCTCCGTGACCCGGTTCAACACCGGCAATCCGACCGATGTCTGCCAGCGCTTCCCCGGCATCGGGTTCGAGGGCATCGGGTTCGATCAGAGCGTCGAAAGCAAGCCCGGTACAGAAACCGGTACACCATTCAGCCAACGCCTGGGTGCGATCGACAAGATCAGACGTTTCAGCGGGCAGCAGTATCTGGAACTTAAAGCTGCTGGACCGCAGGTCTCTCTGGATCAACGCCATTACACCCGCCATCGCATCCTGCAAGGTTTCACTGGGTTGGTCCTGGCCCAGTTCTGAGACGATCACCCGCCGCCACCGGACTATGGAGTGCTCATCCTGACCGGTGCAGGCAAGACCTGTCAGACAACCGTGGAATTCAGCCGCGCCGAGAAGAATTCCCTGCGTTTCCAGGAGTTCCTGCAGCCGTGGGTAGAACTCTCCGCCAAGATCCAGATGAATGGGGTCTTCCATAAGTGGGTCTTTGGAATGACAACAGCAAATTATATCAAGGCAAGAGCCAGATGCACTTCTGGCGTTGACCGCTTATCCAACTCGGCCTATGATCTTGTTTAGCAACGGGCCGCTGGTATCAATGTGGTGGTTGTAGAAACAGGATCGAGGAGAGGAGGATGGACGGGAGAAACAAGAAAGGTCTTGACGACCAGGTGAATGTGCTGACGGCAAAGGTCGATGATCTGATCCAGACCTGTGGTCGCTTGCAGAACGAGAACCAGCAGTTGAGCCTGGAAAAAACTGAGCTGGCGAAGAGCAGGGAAGAATTGCTCAATCGTAACCGGGAAGCGAAACGCAAGATCGATAAAGTCGTCGAGCGTCTGCGTGGACTTGAGGCGGGTTGAAATGCCGAATCAGACTACCCTGGCTATAGGTAGAAGAGAGCGATGAGCAAGGAAGGCGTTAAAGTAGTCATCATGGATCGCGAGTTTACTGTGGCCTGCAAGAAGAGCGAAAAAGAGGATCTACTTGAAGCAGCGGCTCACCTGGATAAACAGCTGCGGGTTGTTCAGGCCCAGAGCAAGGTCGTTGGTGTTGAGCATTGTGCTGTGATTACAGCGCTAAACCTCAGCAACGAGCTGCTTCAGTTGCGGCGGAACAGCAACCCTTCGAGTGATCTATCAGCTCGCCTGCAGACCCTGACCGAGCGTGTTGAGCAGGCGGTAATGAACAGTCAGACCTCTGGTGCCTGATTTAGTATTGAGCTGTTTTACAGGTTCTTCGCCGGCGAATCCGCTAGAATCTGATCTGACACCGCCTGCGGTGTTCGCACGGGTTTGCCAATCCCTTAGAACCTAGATTTTTTCTTAAGGATTGTCTTGCAGGCGTCGTTGTGCATGTCCTCGGCGATTGCGCCGCTGGAAAGCCTTGAGGCGCCGCAGCAGTCCCTACTTGGACCCTCTGGTTCAAGGTACCCCAGGCTTGTGCGGCACAGGCGGGCGGTGTCATT
>CAZVVN010000115.1:4921-6964 GCA_964630665.1 uncultured Acidiferrobacteraceae bacterium
CTGGATTGGCTTTTCCTGCCACTGGTGGCATTTGACCGTTCAGGTAACCGGCTGGGTATGGGTGGCGGGTTCTATGATGCCACGCTGGAGGTCCTCCGGCACCGTCGTTACTGGATGCGACCGAGACTCGTGGGCTTGGCACACGAGTTTCAGTGTGTAGATCGACTAGATATCGACAACTGGGATGTTCCTTTGCACGGTATAGTCACAGAATCCGGTTATTATTCATGTCGAGAGTGAAGTTTTGTCGGTCAGCAATCAGGTCAAGCCATGAAGATTCTGTTTATCGGTGATGTTTTCGGCAAGCCGGGCCGACGTGCACTGCGACGCCATCTTACCGAAATCAAGGATCAATTTGATCCGGAACTGACCGTTGTCAATGCCGAAAATGCTGCTGGCGGCTTTGGCGTGACCGCCCCTGTGCTCGACGAGTTACTGGATGATGGCGAGATCGACCTGTTGACCTCCGGCAACCATATCTGGGATAAACGCGAAGCACTGGAGTTGATTCAGGATGAGCCTCGGCTTCTGCGGCCTCACAACTATCCAGCGGATACGCCGGGCTCTGGCTGGTCCATCGTTACGGCGAGCAACGGTGTTGAAGTTGGTGTGCTCAACATCATGGGTACCGTGTTCATGCATCCAACCCTGGATTGCCCCTTTCGTTGTGTGGATGACGTGCTGGCGCGAAAACCCGAAGCACTGAATGTGATACTGGTGGACTTTCATGCCGAGGCGACGAGTGAGAAGGTGGCGATGGGCTGGTATCTGGATGGGCGTGTGTCTGGAGTAGTCGGTACCCATACTCACGTGCCGACGGCCGATGAACGGGTGCTGCCCAAGGGGACTGCGCATATATCCGATGTTGGCATGACGGGTTGCTACAATTCTGTGATCGGTGTTGAGACTCGCGGCATTCTCAAGCGATTTGTCGAGCGTGTCCCCGAGCGCATGGAACCGGCGTCAGGCCCGGGATCGGTGTGCGGCGTCATCATTGACATCGACGAAACGTCTGGCTACAGCCGTTCCATTGAACGGGTACGGGTTGACGAGAACGAGTGAGGGCTCAAGTGAAATACTGGCTGATGAAAAGCGAACCGGATGTCTACGGCATAGATCATCTGCGGGCAGAAAAACGCAAGACAGATCACTGGGATGGAATACGGAATTACCAGGCGCGTAATTTTATTCGTGACGACATGAACAAAGGCGATCTCGCATTTTTTTATCACTCTAACTGCGAGGAACCCGCAGTCGTGGGTGTGATGGAGATCGTCAGCGAAGCCTATCCCGACCACACGGCGTTTCTATCCGGCGAGCAGTATTTTGACCCCAAGAGCGATCCGGAAAACCCGCGCTGGTTCATGGTCGATGTCAGATTCAAGAAGAAATTCAAGACACCGGTGACACTCAAAGCCCTGAAACAGGAAAGGGCGCTGGCTCAAATGCGTCTGGTACAGCGTGGCAACCGCTTGTCTATCCTGCCGGTAACGAGCAAAGAATGGAGGCATATTCTGAAGATGGCGGGTGCGTAATGAGGTACCACCGGTTATCGCAGTCACGGCCTTTCAATCTACTTTTTGCTTTCACACTGATTCTCGGCAGTTCTTTTTGTGGTCTATCAGCAACGGAAAATCAACAATTGGACAATATGATTATGATCAAAATAACAACATCGATGGGCACGGTTACGATTGAGCTGGACGCTGTCAAGGCGCCGCTGACGGCGGAAAACTTCTTGGCTTATGTCGACAGTGGGCACTATGACGGGACAATATTTCACCGGGTGATCCCGGGATTTGTCATCCAGGGTGGGGGAATGGTCTCTGGCATGCAGCAGAAAAAAACCGGCGAGCCGATTCAGAACGAAGCGGATAATGGTCTGAAAAACCTGACCGGGTCGATATGTATGGCGCGGACCAATGATCCTCACTCGGCGACATCGCAGTTCTTTATCAACCTTAAGGACAACGGTTTTCTGGACCATACGGAGAAATCGGCTGAAGGCTGGGGCTATGCCGTGTTTGGGAGGGTGGCCTCAGG
>CAZVVN010000116.1:0-6778 GCA_964630665.1 uncultured Acidiferrobacteraceae bacterium
GCTCAGGTCAAACAGCCACAGGTTGGCGTGAATATCACCAGCGTACACCCGGTCGGCAATCCGGTCCCCATCGGTGTCCACCACCGCTGGGGTGGAAAGACCATTGCGGTTCTTGACGTCGCCAATGCCGTGTATCTGAATCTTGACGTAATCTTCCCATTCGTCCCACTTACCGTCCAGACCACCGTCAAGGAAGACAATGAACAGCACAGCCAGGCCAGTCGTATCCCGGTTCTCGTAGCCGTTGCCGAAGATCGCCGCCCAGCGCCCGTTCGGCAGCAGGGCGACAGTCGGCCGCGCCAGGGTACGACCCATCTGCGGGTCGTCTTGGTCGGTGAACTCCCACAGCACCAACTTTTGAGCCTTGCTTTCCTTGAAATCTCCAGGATCCGTCACGTCCAGGGCAAATACACCGCGTCCGCCCGCACCCTCACCACTCACCAGTACCGTCCGCCAGCTCTTAGCAGCAACAGCATGGCTCTTAATAAACGCATCTGACACCGTCGGAGTAGCATTCACATAGAAGCGGTGGCCATAGTCCGGATCGGTCAGATAGTGGTAACCCTCGCTGGACTTGTTGGTGAACAGGTTGCCCGGCAGATAGGCCAGCAATTCCTCGCCGGTATTGGCGTCGAAAGCGTGCAGCATGCCATCGTTGGACCCCACGTACAGCACCTCGCGGCGCAGCTTGTTGTCATTGACAAAGCTTGAATACGCATCCCCTCCGCTGGGAAATCCGGACCCCGCCGGCCACTTGAGATCCAACTGGCCCACCTGTATCACCTGGGAGTCGACGATGTCGCCCAGCAGGCTCTCCCGCTTGCGGAACTTATAGCCTTTATCGTCCTCATTGCTGCGGTCGCCCCGCAGGTACTCGAGCCTTGCCTTGCCAATAACCGTGTCGGGCGTCAGCGTAATGCTGCTCAAATATTTGAGCACCCGGTGGTTATAGGCATCAGCCACGAAAAAGCTTGCGCCAAGACATTGACTACCGGGCACAACGGCAATGCCCCGGGGATAACGGACCTCATCGTCTCCCGTGCCGTATTGGGTCGCATAACTTGCCATGTAATTGCCATCGGAATCGAACTGCTGTACGCGGTTTTTGTACTCAACCACATAGACATTGCCGTCATCGTCGGTATCGACACCGTAGGGATATTGGAACTCGCCATCTGAAGTACCAAACCCACCCCACGTCTTGACGAACTTTCGTTTGGAATCGAACTTCTGAATCCGGTGGTTGAGGTAGTCGGACACGTATAGGTTGTCCTCTCGGTCGATAGCGATCCGGTTGGGATATTTGAACTGGCTGTTTCCTGCCCCGTAACTGCCGATGGTGTCCAGGTACTTGCCTGTCTTGTCTAACACTTTGATCCGGTGGTTCTGCAGTTCGACCACATAAATATTGCCTGACGAATCCACGGCAACGTCGAACGGGTAGTAGAGGTTGTCTTGTCCAGGGCCGTAACCACCGAACTTCGATTGAAAACCACCGCTATTGTCGAACTTCTTGATAAAGTGCTGGCCGCTGCTGGCGACATAGACGTTGCCCCCGGCATCGGTCGTTATGCCCGACGGGTAAACAAGACTGCTGTCATCAGTACCGGCACCACCGAACGCCCCCTGAAAAACTTGATCTTTGTCGAACTTTTGCACCCGATGATTGTTGTAGTCGGCCACGAAAATGTTGCCGCGGATGTCGGCGGTAAGATCGAAGGGCGTCTTGAACTCCCCGTTAGCGGTGCCCTGACTACCCCACTTTTTCGCATACGCATAACTACCTGGAGCAGCACTCATGCCCGAGATCATCAGGTCCTGGAGCTGAGCGTCAGTGATCTTGTCCCAGCGAAACGGCACGCCGCCGCGGGTGGCTTTCCGAGGCTTGGCCGTCTTGCCCGATTTTGACGGACACGTCAGGATGTTAGCCTTGGCCGTGGCGTTGTAGGTGATCATCTGCCGCGAGTTCGGTGATTTGTTGTTGTCGAGCAGGTCTGCGGCTGACCACTTCTGGGGGCCCACCACACCGGCTTCTGAAAAAGGGGCGGCCATCACGTCGCCGGTCCAGTTCTCGCTGTCGAATCGGGTCAGATAGACCAAGGTGCTGCCTTTCTTATGCCGGGACTGGTTGAACCCCGGGGTCGATGAGGAACCTCTGGTGTAGGCCAGTATGTCCTCGCCGATTTTGGCAAAGGCGGCCTTGAGCGAGGCCTCGTCATCGGCTTCAACGTATAGGCCGCCGCCCTTCTCGGCAACGTCACCGAGTAGTGACTGGCTGGTGTGAAATCCGACGGTGTAGGTCACCACGTTGTTGGTGACTTCCTCACCCTTGAAGTTGTCTATATCCGGACGCAGGTCCACCTCGTTGAGTGCCTTAGCCGCACTGATCAGCCCGTGCCAACAACCCTGATTATTACTGTCAACGTAGGGGCAGTAACGGCCCTCCAGCGGTTCTGATAATGTGCTACCCCACTCATAACCATCAGTCAACAGGATGACGAAGTTCTGCTGGCACCAGTGGCAGAGTGGGGACCCGACGCTGTCTCCGTTTAATGCTTTTCTGGGAAACACCTCGTTCACCTTCCATTTCTTTTCCCCTGTTCTACCCGGCTTGAGGGTCAACTTGCCTTCGTACTTCCCGTTGGCGGTGCAACTCGACGAGGAACTGTTGCCGGGGTTTGCCGGTCCACCGGTACCGACGAAATAACGCCCCGCCTCTTGCAGGGAGTTAATCAGGGGCGTACCACCCGAAGCCCTCAGATCGTTGATGGCTTTGTAGATCGAGCTGCGGTTCGCATCAAGGTCAACGATCATATGATCTAACTCAAGACCAGTGTTGCCCGCCCAAAAGTTAGTACTGTGGAACGAGCCGACCCCCACCCGTACATTACTCAGCGTGTCGAGCAGCGCGATGGACGCAGTCTTGGCGTCCTCCATGGGAGGCCCAGAACCCCAGCCCATCGATCCGGAATCGTCCAGAATAATCAATATATTGGACTTGGTAGTCGCTGCGTTGAGAATCGGCACCTGCGACAACGGACCCGGCGCAGCCAGACCGGCCAGCGGCCATAGCAGCAGCGTTATGAAACCAGTCAGCCAGGTAGTCAACCACACCGTTCGGGCAGGCATTAGCA
Source organism: uncultured Acidiferrobacteraceae bacterium (assembly GCA_964630665.1). Taxonomy (GTDB): domain Bacteria; phylum Pseudomonadota; class Gammaproteobacteria; order Arenicellales; family UBA868; genus UBA9619. The sequence continues at coordinate 3,135 of CAZVVN010000116.1, forward strand.
TCAGTCCTTGGCAGCGGGCGTCGCCGGTGCGCTATCCAATGCCTCACGATAGCGCCGCTCAAGATTGTCCAACTCGGTAACAGTCCAATTCAGCGCACCGGTTATATCCTCTTCGGCGGCGCGCATGGCCTGAAGCTCTTCCTGACTCACCGCCTTGGACGCCGCCTTCAGCTCCGCAAGCGATTTGAGCATCTGATCACGCATCTCTTTCAGCCCCTGCATCGAGCCGTAGAGTGCGGCAGCAGACTCTTCTTTCTCCTGCGACCAGCCATTGGCCGCAGCCAGAATCATCACCGCAGTGCACAACCCGACAGTCAGGCGTCTGATCACGCTGCCCTCCTGACCCGCGTGGCGCCGCCGGGCCGGCTGCCGGTTCGGTAATCGAAGCGGCCAGTCCTCGGTACAGGTCCCCCAGGTCTCTTGGTTTGCATGGGTGTCAATTCTCCTCTAGAGCCACTTGTGACGGGGCAGCCACTCAGAAGGCGACGGTCGATTGGGGGTCGGCATGTCGCAATTGGTCCGGCCGTCGGCCAGAAATTTCCAGGCCCTGCGCAGGTCCATGCGACTTCTGCTGATATTTGCACGGGCCACCGGTTCGCCGGTGCACTTGAGCGCGGTCTCCAGCAATTCCACCGTGGCGTTTGGGTATGCCTCCCTCAATACCGCGAAGGCGCCGGCCACGTGGGGCGCAGCCATCGAGGTGCCGTTGTAAGAGTCATACCCCGTATGCGGTATTCCGGCCGTTATGGCGGAACCCGGTGCCATGATATCGACCATATCTGCATGATTTGAAAACCACGAGATGCTGTCATCCTTCACGGTACTGCCAACCGTCACCGCGTTCTCGATACAACCCGGTGAGCCGACAAAACCATCATAAGCATCGTTCCCGGAAGAGATCACAACCGCGATGCCGGCAGCAGTCAGCTGGTTGATGATTCCAGCCGTGGCCGGATGACTGGCGTCGCAATGCGCGCTGTATTTGCCCCCGCCCAGGCTCATATTGACGGCGGCGATCTTGTACGTATGGCGCAGGGCGTAGACCCGTTGCAGAGCGGTTAGCTGATCAGAATTGAAGGTCAGGACACACGGCGGAACATATCCCGTGCTCGGACAATCCCACCAGTTGCGAAATTCGGAGAATATCTGCATGCGGATGACATTGGCCTCCGGGGCCACGCCTTTGAGAACACCGTTGTCACCGGCCACGGTAGTGGCCACGTGGGTACCATGGCTACACAATCCGGGCGCAACGATCGGGCACTCCTTACCTTCCTCCACGCCAGTTAAACCCGTAGTAACACCACCCCGGCACAGCGAGTAAATGTTCCACCACGTATATGTGGTTGAATAGCAGGCACCATCCACATAGCGGCTTCCGGGAGTCCCGGGTTCTGGGAGCATAGGCGGGTGGTAGGTGCCCGTGTCGAGGATCACGACGGTCCAGCCTTTTCCAGTCAGGCCGATCGACGGGTCCCAGAGTTTGTCAACAGTAATCACCTCAGTGCTTTGATTTAGATGACTCGTCGCTAGACCATCCTCTTGAATACTCATGACCCCGGGGTCTTTCAAGAGGGCGCGAAGTTGAGCCTCATCGACCGACAGCGCGATGAAGGGAATCGATTCGAATTTAGTGGGGGGAGCCTCTTCGCTCGAATCCGGCAGTGCCGACAAGACTTTGTCCTGGAGAGCCGCCAGTCTATCGGCCTGGGCGCGTGCTCTGGCCTCGCTGAGCAGGTGCGGGGCCACCATCTCGAAATCGAGCCCAACGATCACCCGCAGCCTATCGTACACTTTGAGCTGCTCGAACAGAGCGGCAGAGCTGTAGAACTCGCCCATCATAGGGCCCTTGGTGTAGACAATCACCGGGTTGCGCTCCGGGTCTCTTTTTGGCGGGTCAGCGGCCCCCACAAGCAGCGCCGTGTAACCGAGACAAAGAACAACCCCTGCGGCCAGGATTTTCAGGACTCTTTGAGGTCGAGTCATTTTCACATTTCCCTCAAGGACGGTGACTTAACAAATGATCACACAGCACACCGGTATGAGATTGTCATCATACCAGTAGATTTTCCGATGTGACGGGGATCACACTCGGGAAGTATAAATTAGCTCGCTGAATTAGGTTTGCAGCGGTCATCATTTTGATGGCTCATGGAGAATCACCCTGCCCACGGTAGAATATCCGGTTTGAAGACCTTGACTGTCTGAGTGGAAATACGGGCCGCACACGCATGAACCGGGACAGCACCATCCTTAGCCTGGGCGTCGCCATTCACGTGATTTCTTTCGCGTTGATGCTCGCCGAGGTTGAGCCTTTTCACACGTTTTTCTACCTGTTCGCCTGGTGGACCTTCATCCCTGTGATCGGGGCCATCAACCGCCTGAAAACCGGTGATTCGCTGGTTCTGGGCAACGGCTCCCGGCTTTTCTGGATGGCCAGTTGTTCGGTGGTGGTGTGGCTTTTTTTCGAGAGTTGGAATTTCCATCTGCAGAACTGGCTGTACCACGGAATTGTTGAGATCACCTGGCTGCGCTGGATCGGCTACACCGTATCGTTTGCCACAGTCATCCCGGCGGTGCTCGAGACCGACCTGCTGCTCGGAAACCTCGGGGTGGTCAGACACTTGAGAGGCCCAGCACTCAATGTCACCCCCCGGTTTCTTTATGCCTGCGTAACTGCGGGGTTTATCATGATGTTTCTGGTCGTGCTGCTGCCCGACTACTGCTTTCCACTGTTATGGGTAGGGATCGTGTTCATCCTGGATCCGGTTCTCCATCACTACGATCCAGCGATCTCGTTCCTCGGTCAGGCCAGGCGTGGCGACTACCAGCGGCTGGCCCGCATGATGCTGGCCGGGCTGATGTGTGGCGTGCTCTGGGAATTCTGGAACTTCTGGTCCGCTGCCAAGTGGGTGTACTCGATCCCGCTGTTGAACTTCTGGCGCGTGTTCGAGATGCCAGTGTTCGGTTTTCTCGGGTTCATGCCGTTTGCGCTCGAGTGCTACCTGTTCTGGCAGTTGTTCAACATCATGCGCAGCACCTGGGCCGGCAGGGGCTGGCAAACCCCGGCGACAGTTCTCGCCCTGGCCGTCATCTACTCCCTGCTGGTCTTCACCGGCATCGACCGCATCACCGTAATCTGGGCCGGCGCATGAGCCGAGCGGCGGGTTCCCCAGCCCAGCCCCAGCGTAACGTCCGGCAGGCAATGCTCCCACCACGCTCATGGGGAACCCGGTCTGCCGGCGCCGTCATACTGATCACGGCGCTGCTGCTCGGCCTCGCGCAGAGTACCCACGCTGACCGCTACGCAACCCAGCGCGCCGGGATGGTCCAGCTGATTCGACAGGACGTTATCGATACCAGTCGCTATATCGGCAAGGAGCAGCTAGACCCGGCGGTGATGTCAGTGATGGGCCGGGTACCACGGCACGAATTCGTGCCCGAGTCTGAACGCGCCCGGGCCTACGCCAATCAGCCCCTGGCGATCGGTCATGGGCAGACCATCTCGCAGCCCTACATCGTGGCTCTGATGACGGACCTGCTGGAATTAAATACCGCCGACCAGGTGCTTGAAGTCGGTACCGGTTCGGGGTACCAGGCTGCGGTGCTGGCGGAGCTGACCCGCACGGTCTACACGATCGAGA
>CAZVVN010000117.1:0-6685 GCA_964630665.1 uncultured Acidiferrobacteraceae bacterium
CCTCGGCGCGGATTATTACACTGGAAACTGTCACAAATGGATGTGCTGCCCGAAGGGGACCGGATTCCTTTACGTGCAACCCGAACATCAGAGGTCAATCCACCCCCTGGTGATCAGTCACGGCATGAACAGACCGCTTGCTGGCACCAGCCGGTTCCGCCTGGAGTTTGACTGGACCGGAACCTGGGACCCATCCGGACTGATCACGATTCCCACCGTAATCGATCAACTGGGAGGTCTGTACAAAGGCGGCTGGGAGGAGGTTATGGAGCGCAACAGGGCCCTTGCCATCGGAGGGCGCGAGATTATTTGTCAGGCGCTGAAGATAGAGACACCGGCCCCGGTACAGATGCTGGGTTCAATGGCAGCGTTGAGGTTGCCCGTGTCGGATGACAATCGTCAGATCGTTGTGGACAAAGTTGATCCGTTGAAGTCCCTGATGCGTACTCAGTACCGGATAGAGGTGTCGCTGTCCCCCTGGCTCTCGCCACCGGGACGGTTTCTGAGAATCTCGGCCCAGCTCTATAACAGTCTGGCCGATTACACCCGCCTTGCGGAGGCCTTAGTAGCGGAACTCGCTGTTTAGGGCAGGTTATTCCCTAGATTGGGGATTAAGATAGCTTCGAGGTAGAGATCAGTCCTCTAACTCTCGCAACATATTACGCGCGATAATCAGCTGCTGAATTTGGCTGGTGCCCTCGTAGAGCCGGAAGATGCGTACGTCCCGGTAAAAACGCTCGATACCATAATCCGCGATGTAACCCGCTCCGCCGAATATCTGAACGGCCCGGTCCGCGACGCGGCCTACCATCTCTGTGCAAAAGTACTTGCAACATGAGCTTGCTGTTTGAATGTCCTGCCCCTGATCTTTCCGCACCGCAGCGTCGATGACCATCGATCGTCCAGCATACCATTCAGTCTTCATATCTGCGAGCATGCCCTGAATCAGCTGGAACTGGCCGATCGGTTGGCCGAACTGGTGCCTCTGAGCCGCATAACGTACGGATTCCTCGATTAGACGGTCGGCGATCCCGACACATACCGCCGAGATGTGCAGGCGCCCCCGTTCGAGCACTTTCATAGCCGTGATGAAGCCTTTACCCTCTTCGTTACCCAGCAGGCAGGATGCCGGTATACGGGCGTTGTCCAGCACCACGTCACAGACCTGGGCACCGTGTTGGCCCATTTTCTGTTCCGGCTGGCCGACCTTCAGACCGGGCGTGTCGGCCGGTACAAGGAAGGCCGATATGCCATGGGCCCCCGTCGAGTCGGCGTCAGTACGGGCCATCAGAGTGAACAGTCCTGCACGATCCGCATTGGTGATGTAACGTTTGGTGCCGTTTAGAATATAACAATCATCGCTTCTCACGGCGGTGGTGCGCACTGAGGCTGCATCGGATCCTGCTTCAGGTTCGGTCAACGCGAAACTCGCCACCACTTCACCACTTGCGAGTTTTGGCAGCCAGTAGTCTTTTTGCTCCTGGCGCCCATCCATTACCAGGCCCTGACTTCCGATTCCTACATTGGTCCCGACAATCGTTCTGAACGCGGGTGATGCTCTGCCAAGTTCGAGGGCGATGCGGCACTCCTCCTCCATCGTCAGTCCCAGTCCCCCATAGGAAGCTGGAATCGAGATCCCGAACAGGCCGAGTTCACCCATTTTCCCAACCAGTTCGTCGGGTACCGTGTTCTCCTGGGCGACCCTGGCTTCGTTGGGGATCAATTCTTGGTTTACGAATCTGCGAATCGTTTGGAGAAGCTGATCGAGGATGTCTTGATCTTGAATCACGGTGCGTTACTCACGACAAGCAGGTCACGTGCCGAAATGGCATATTGCCCAGAGATGACGATTGACGCCCCAGACCCCGGGGCGGCAAGCCCGATGTGGAATCCCTTCATAAGAACAGTTTCAAAGTTTTTCCAATCGCGCGTTAGTATGCCATGGGTCGGGTAGTTGAAGCTGTTTCTTGTAAAAAGCGTGATTAATCTCGCTGGCCGATAGCTATTCAGAGAGTTCTCTACCATGCATGTGACCGAAGCCAAAACTTGAGGTCTCTTCGGGAGAACTTGGGGCTGTTGAGTGCTATCCTATCTCCAAACAGGCCCCCAGATACCAAACTGGCGCCTCCTAGAAACTTTTCACCTGGAGAATAAGATGACCACGGATCTGATGGAGTCGATAGGAAACGGGATTGCGACACTAACCATGAACCGTCCCGCAGCACGCAATGCGCTGACGCCACAGATGATGGCGGGACTGTGCGAAGCGCTCCCAAGACTGGCGGCAGATCCCACGGTGCGGGTGGTCGTATTGACCGGCGCAGGGGGGGCGTTTTGCTCTGGAGGTGACGTCAAAGGCTTTGCAGATCGAGTAGCCGGTGACGCCGGGAATGAAAGCTTCGACCACAAAGTACACGACCTTCGTATCCGCATGGACATCACCCGGGTGCTGCACGAAATGCCAAAGCCGACTCTGGCGGTTATACCCGGCCCTGCGGCGGGTGCAGGTCTGTCACTGGCGCTTGCGTGTGACCTGCGGATCGCCTCCCAAGATGCAAAACTCACCACAGCATTCTCTCGGGTGGGGCTCTCCGGAGATTTTGGTGGCAGTTATTTTCTGACCTACCTGGTAGGTGCTGCGATGGCTCGGGAACTCTATTTCACCGGTAGGGTGGTGACAGGCTCAGAGGCTCATGAGTTGGGTATGGTGAATCGGGTAGCCTCTCCCGAAGCTTTACCTGACGATGGGGCGGCCTATGCCAGGGAACTCGGTGCCTTGCCGACGATTGCCGTGGGATACATGAAGAAGAACCTGAATGCAGCTCTACGGGGTTCGTTGGCAGATGTACTAGACAGTGAGGCGATACACATGATCCGCACTTTTGATACGTCAGATCACAAAGGGGCCGCCAGGTCTTTTGTGGAAAAGAAGGTCCCGGTGTTTCTGGGGCGATAGGCCGGAGAGACCTAGAGGTCCGCTTGTTGCCTGCTGTTTCAATAAGTTTCGGGAGCGGGAAATTGCAACGCATCAAATTGTTTTATGTGCTGTTTCTTATGACCCTCATCTGAACAAATCAATTGTTCGTTGGCTGCCCAACTTGGATAGGGCCTGTTCTATATCTTCGGCATTGAACTCAAATCCTTGTTCCGCTCCAAGGGTAATCAGGGTATCACTATTGATCTGGTTGCTTATCTTTGCTCTTAATTCTTCACGTCTCCCTACCTCCTCCACAAATTGGTTGAGACTTTCTTTGCTCATGACAGCTCTGCTCCTTTGATTTGTTTCATGAAAGGAAGAGCGCTAGCTCGCTCATTGCATTTGGCCTTTCGATCGATTTCAGTTGCCGTGCCACACCGGTCAGACTGATCTTGCGGATTTGTCGAGAATCTACGCGTGTAGGCATGCCCTGCCAATGGGTCTATGTGCGTGCGGGGGTCGTATCCGAACCTTGTTGAAGGGAAAAGATCGAAGTATAGCCGCCGGACCAGTCCGGAGGGAGAAGGCAAGGGCCCGGGTCATGGCGAGCCCAACGCGCCGCTTTACCTCGAACGATTTTCTGGTCATAACGGGACACGGCCGGATTGAAAGTGTAGGTCATCGCATCTGCGGCGGCATAGGCATTGAGAAGCAAGGGGCGAGGTCGAGCACTATGATTCACCTTAGAGCCGTGGACAGTCCTGCAGTTATGAATAGTGATGGAACCTGCGGGTCCAGGCAGATAAGCCGCCCGGGACATGTCCAGCATGGCGACATCTTCCTCAGACAAGCAGCCGACCCATTGACCTTGTGCATCGTACTGGTCAAAAAGCCTGCCCTTGTGGCTGCCTCCGATCACACCCAGCGGTCCCTGTTCGTCGTCACAATCCTCCAGATACAACCCGACAGTGCAGGGCGTGTAGTTGGTATGGGGCCAGAAACTGATATCCTGATGCCATTTGACCTCTTCACCGCCTCCGGCCCACTTAAAATTGAGCTTGGAGTGGTGAAACTTGATGTTGGGTCCGATCAGGTCTGAGAGAATGTCAGTCACCTTGGTGGACGACGCGTAGGCCCAATAGGCGTCGTCATAGTCGTTGGGGCTGGTCAACCGGCGCAGTCGAGGATCCTCGGCACTGTGTCCGGGTTCCAGATCCCAGAGCGCATCGGAAACCGTAATCGCACAGCTTTCTTCGACAGCGTGGGCGGTCGCCTCCCGGAGGCGCTTGAGAGTCTGTTGATCGATCGCATTTTCGATCAGCAGGTAACCATTTTCGAAATAGAACTCCTGCTGTATCCGGGAAAGTGTCTGCGGGGTTGTTTGAAGGACATCGTCCGGGGCCATTGTCTTAACCTCTAGGGTATCTACCTAGTCTGGGCCTGGTAGGGAGCCAGTCAGTCGTGCACAGGACCCCCCGAAGAGGGGAAATATGTATTTAGTTCAAGATAATGTCAAAGCAGGCTCCGAACAGTGTCTGCGAGAAGTTTTATTGGATCATTTGATTAACCCGCTTGCTACAGGTTAAACCCCTGATACGCATAAAAAGATGTCAAACAGACCGCCTCGCACTATGATGATAGTTGTTCCGTCCCCCAAGACTCGTCCGCAAGGTTGGTTTCCAGAGAGGTATAGGTATGGCAGATTCCGAACTTCGGCAGGTCAGTGTGCTGACCTTCAATATTCTTTATGGTGGCACTTATCTGGGCCTGCCTCTCGAACAGACCGCTGCTGCCATTCGTTCGGCTCAGGTAGACATTGTGGTGATCTGCGAACAGTGCGGGAACGCCCAAGGCCTGGCGGACGTTCTGGACTTGAACTGCCACGTGGTTGCTGCTCCGCCTTACTGGCAGAGTGTGGCGCTGCTCAGTCGCTACCCGGTAATGGAGTCGTTTGCCAACGGTGCCAGGTTGAATCTCGGTGATGGACAGTCACTCTGTGTCTTTGGCGTGCATCTGACCTCGTCACCATACCAGCCTTATCGTGCAAGGGATGGGCGTTACGAGCAGAAAGAGGAGCTTGTGATCGAAGCACGGCAAACACGAGAGCGGCAATTACTTGACGTGCTTGCGGAAATTCATCCCCTGATCAAGGGTGGTGAGAAGGTGCTTCTCTGCGGTGACTTCAACGAGCCATCCCATCTGGATTGGACTTGCGCTTGCGCAGACCTGCACTTTGGCCTGGAGATGGCCTGGCCGTGTTCCCGCGAGGTCGCTAACCTCGGTATGCAAGATGCCTACAGGCAGTTGTTCCCGGATCCCCACAAACACCCCGGCCATACCTGGACCCCTGTACCTGGAAAGGGTGCCGGAGGCTGCGAGACTGCGGAACATGAAGTGCATGACCGTATCGACTTTGTTTACGGGTCGGGAGCGGGTCTAGTCCCGATTGAGGCCGCCGTCATTGGTGAACACCACGACCACGCGGATATTGTTGTTTCCCCGTTCCCCTCGGATCACCGCGGCGTAAAGGTGAAATACGAAATAGATCGAACTGAAGGCTGAAACTATTGGGCCGGCCCGCCTACGCAAGACCCCGAACATCGCTATGAGTGAGTTAAGGCGACGAGTAACTGCACCTCGCAATTTGTTGATGTTTTAGGCTGAAATACAAGGCCTTACCATGTCCGGTGTGACGATTTTGTCTAAACTAATCAGGATATTGTTATAGAGAATTTTGTTGCGTCTATAATCAGGTAGAGGCCCAGTTGTTCCTAAACAAGGCTGGGTTGTCTTGATCAGTCAATTGATTTGTATACTGGAATAAGGAGAATTGCATGTCTGAAATTGAACGAATGAAGAAAAAGCTGGATCGTGGCCAAATTACTCGACGTGAGTTCCTGTCGCGAATGTCAGCTATCGGCGCAACTGCTGTTCTGCCAGCAATGTACAGCAGCGACGCGCTTGCCGGGCCGAAGAAGGGTGGCCGTTTAAGAGTTGGATTAGGTCATGGTTCTACGACCGATGGTCTTGATCCCGCAACCTATGAAAATGGCTTCACCGCTGATGTGAATTATGCAATTCACAATCACATGGGTGAAGTCGATGATGCTGGAATTATCGCTCCTGAGTTAGCGGAAAGTTGGGAGGCGACCAATGGGGCTAAGACGTGGATTTTTGATTTAAGAAAAGGAGTCGAGTTCAGTAACGGTAAGACTATGGATGCTGACGATGTTGTGGCTTCGTTTCAGCACCACATGGGAGAGACAAAGTCTCCGGCCAAGGCGTTGCTGGCGCAAGTTGAGTCGATGCGCAAGGACGGCCCTCACCAGGTGATTTTTGAACTATCAGGTGGTAATGCTGACTTTTCATATATTGCGGCCGATTACCACATCGCTATCAAGCCATCAAAAGACGGGAAGATCGATGCTGCAGATGGAATCGGTACCGGCGCTTTTGTGCTCGAAGATTTCGACCCAGGTGTTCGGGCATTCTTCAAGAATAATCCGAATTACTGGAAAGAGGGTCGAGGACACTTCGATGAACTGGAAATGTTGTCGATCATCGACCCCACTGCGAGAACAAATGCGCTAACGACGGGGGAAGTCGATGTCATGGATCGACCAGATCTTAAGACAGCTTCTCGCTTGGGCGAGAAACCTGGAATAGTCATCGAAGAAACAACGGGCTATCTACATTACACGTTTCCTATGCGGACAGATACAGCGCCATTTGATGACAATAACGTACGCATGGCACTCAAGCATGCGG
>CAZVVN010000118.1:0-6440 GCA_964630665.1 uncultured Acidiferrobacteraceae bacterium
GGCAGCCTTCTTCTTCTTTGCGGCTTTCTTCTTCTTTGCAGCTTTTTTCTTTGTGGCTTTTTTCTTCTTTTCGGCTTTCTTTGCTTTTTGCTTTTCCTTCTTGGCCTTTAGATTCTTCTTGGCTTTATCCTTTTTGGCTCCTTGTTTCTGTTCGTCAGCTCTCTGCTTTTCGTCCCGTTGGGCTGGGCTGGCACTTTCTGTGGAAGATCCCGTCGTTGAATCGCCAGACGCATTCTCACCGCTGGATTCTGTGTCTGGGGGCGAATCGTTAGTTGCAGTTGTATCGCCGTCGGGTGTATCGGCCTCCGTAGGTGCGTCGGCATTATTTGTCTCAGTTGGGGAATCAGAAGGCGCTGCATCCTCATCTTTAGATTCAATGGTTGCTTCCAGTTGATCGGTCGCTTTTGCAAGATCCGTGGCTTTGCTTCGTTGCGGCGTGCTAGGCGCCTTGCCTTTATCTACGGCAATAGTGAAACCTGGCTGACTTATTTTCTGCTGGACGCCATTGGCGGTCACTGACATGGCCTGGCCGTACTTAAAATGCGCTTTATCTCGATTGGGCCCCACCTCAAGATCCATCATTCCGCCGCGGATCGTGATCTTTGATGTCGGTGTGTTGAATTTGATCTCCTGGTTCTTGGAGATCTTCCCACCGATGACCCGGAAAAGACCGGTCGTGAGACTAACGCTCATGCCGCCCTGACCGCTGTCAGGGTCAAAGAAATATTGATCGATGACGAGGTCTGAGTCAGCACCGAGCGTTAACGCTGTGCCGTCCAGGAACAGGATCTGGAGACGTCCGGAGGCGTCGGTCTTGACCTGCTCATCCAAGAGAATCTTCACGCCTGGATTCAGCACGCGTTCCGCAGAGACCGGTGGAATGCCAACGGCCTGTGTCGTGGTCGCCGCAGCCACACCCACTTCCTGCTCTGCCTGGGCTGCCCTGGCGTTTTCTACAGGCCCAAGCACCACAGCAAGCAGGAAGAGAACCGCAAGTGTGGTATCGACGATCTTGCCGTAGCCGTAACTGTTCCACTCCGTTCGGACAGAGGACCCTGCGGACACCTGATCGCCCCCTTTGGGTAGGATGACCCGGGCCCGTAGGGCAAGGGCAAAGGACAAAGGAAAAATTGATAGAAAAATCTGTTGGACGATCCGTTTCACGATGCTCTCTTATTGTTGTAGCGGTTCACGATTTTCGTCGTGTGATTACTTCCACAACCTTTTTGGTAGTATATGCCTATTCCTTCACATTTTGCACGTTATCTCCACGATCTCTATAAGCATTTATGCGCCCGTCACATCGGTGTAGGGAAACCTATAAGTCCTATACTTATGAGATGGTTGTTAGATCATGCTACTAGTAACGTCACGCCGAGATCTTTACCCCGGCCGTCTGTATCCCTGACGCTTGTCAGAAATTCGCCTGGATTCCAACACTTGTGTAGTAATTGTCGTTTTCATAGTTTGGAATATTTGAGCCGGTGTGGCTCGCCCCAGCAGACAGGGTCAAGCCGATATTGGCACTCATCGGCACGTTCAGTAAGAGCATCCCCTGAGTCGACTGATCGCGGCGAATATGGTCAGGATCGATGGTCGGATTTGGGGCATCATAGGACTTCCAGGTGGGTGACAGTGTAGCCGATACACTCCAGGGCAAAACCGATAACCAAAACGGGGCGTTGAACGCGTATTGCAGCGTGACACCCGCGCCATATTCCAAGTTATCTTCATACGCCACCTTTGCCCCGACCTGTCGAACAACACCGGTCAGGGATGCCAGCGCTTGTGCGCCCAGGCGAATTTGGGGACCCAGCGTGACCCAGGCTGTATAGCCATCGAGGGCGATCTGTGACTGGTAACTCTGCGCCAGATACGATGATTGGAGAACCCAGTTCATCTCGCCGGCCCGGTAGGTAAGGTCCAGACCACCACCGACCCCTGTTACGGTCTCGTCATTTGTGACGTACTGGTTACCCGAGAGGTAGGGGCGCATCTCAAGATCCCGGGCCTCTTCCTGACCAAAATGCAGCCTAGGGCCTGCCTGCAGTTCAACAAACTGTGCGTCCAACTGACTCTGTTCATCCTGCTGGCCAACAAGAGAGTTCAAATCAATATTAAAGGTGCGCTTCGGGAGAACCTGGAAGTCATACTCATAACCGAGTTGCAGGGCTAGCGACCCGTCCGAGTCTGCTTGTTCGGTGAATTCTTTCTCCAGCAATGCCGGTTTGCCGAACAGTACGATGGCGGTATTGTCAGGTCCGGCGTTGGCGTTGGTCTGGTAGCGTGCCGTAGCAACGACCGTGCCAGAGAACTTATGGGCTGCGGACTGCTTACTGATGTCCTTTAACGTTGATTCCACAAGACTGCGGGCATCATCCGGCAAGTCGGTTTCCAATAGAACATCGCTGAGATAGGCCTGGGCCATGCCGGGAGAGCCCAGCTGAATATAGAGAAAACCCAGATCCATACGAACCTGCGGAAGGTCCGGCTCAAAAATCAGCATCCTCTCCAGTGCTGCGACCGCTCCCTCCAGGTCACCTATCGCGATTGCGAGTTCGATATACGAGGTTGCTTTGTCGAGGTCAGCAGGGTCCTGATACATGGCCTGAAACGCGGTATCGTAGGCTTCTCGGAGTTCATCCGGGTCGTCCGGAATGTGTGAGTCGGCGCCAGCCACTTGACCTGCAAAAAGTCCAAATAACAGGATTACCGCCAGTAGAACCGTTGGTTGTCGGTATGCATGTGGGGCCCGTCGGCAGGATTCGACACCCCGCGTTAACTCCTGGTAGAGCCTTCCCAGGTTGCTCCAAAAGTGGCGGCAACTCGGCCATGGTGCTGACCACTTGGGTCGTTCGCGATCTCGACGAATCGGAAGTGCAGGCAGGTCTGTTTGAAAATTGGGTGTGGTCATAGGCAAAACCTAACCCAACAGTGATCTTTTATCTAGCTTTTAGTGGCCCTGGTCGTGTCCGTCCCCGGGGTCCGTTGCACTCGATGGGAAGTTAAATAGTATGCTATTTCTTGGCGATTGGTACTCCAATATACGGTGACATGGTCCATTATCGGTGTGGATTCACCAATGAGAGACTGTTGCTGAGATGGCTTGACAGGGTCCGCATCAAGGCTGTGATTCACCGTAACGGGCACGGTAGGCCTCCATAGTCTCCAGGTGTTGGGCAAGATCAGGTGTATGGCGCAGGTGCTCAATCAGGGTATTGAACCGGGCAATCACGTGGACTGGTAGACCCAGTTCTTCGCGCACCTGAGCCACTGCGGAACGACCGTCTTCGCTGACCTTTTCTTCCCGGTCCAGTGCAACGAGCACCGCCGCCGGTTCAGCACCTGCTGCGCGAATGATCCCAACGGACTCGCGGATCGCAGTACCGGCCGTGATCACGTCGTCGATGATCACGACACGTCCTGAAAGTTTGGCACCGACCACCGCGCCGCCCTCGCCGTGATCTTTAGATTCCTTGCGGTTGTAGGCAAACCCAACGTTCTTGTCGTGGTCCTGATAGAGTGCCGCAGCGGTGGCAGCTGCCAGGGCAATGCCTTTGTAGGCTGGGCCGAAGAGCATGAAATCTTCAGTTTCAGTCTCTGCGAGTACCGCGGCATAAAAGCGTCCGAGTGTGGATAGCATGTGGCCCGTGTTGAAGAGTCCGGCGTTCAGGAAATAAGGACTGATCCGGCCCGATTTAAGGGTAAACTCGCCAAATCCGAGGACGCCACTGTCAATGGCGAACGTAAGAAAATCGTGCTCCGTGTCGGGCATGGTCAAAGTAATTCGGTCAAACCCTGATCAAAAGGCGCTCCAGTGAGAATAATAACGCTGAATGTTAACGGTATACGAGCGGCCGCCCGAAAGAAATTTTTCGACTGGTTGCCAAACCAGGAGGCAGATGTCGTATGCCTGCAGGAAACCCGCGCTCAGCCTGAACAGCGACAAGCACCAGAATTCAGTCCATCTGGTTTCAAGACCTGTTATGTGGATGCCGAGCGCAAGGGCTACAGCGGGGTCGCGATCTATTCCCGAAGCGAGCCAGACCGGGTGGGTGTGGGCCTGGGCTGGAAGGATTTTGACCGCGAGGGGCGTTGGGTCCAGGTCGATATCGGTCGTCTGAGCGTGGTTTCTCTGTATATGCCCTCGGGCACCAGCGGCGATGAGCGCCAGGCTTTTAAATACCGCATGATGAAACGAATGAAGCCGCTGCTGAAAAGATTCATGAATGACGGACGCGAATACCTGCTGTGCGGTGACATCAACATCGCGCATCGGGAGATCGACCTTAAAAACTGGCGCGGCAACCGGAAAAACTCCGGCTTTCTGCCCGATGAACGTGCCTGGTTGGACTGGCTGTTCGATGACCTGGGGATGGTCGATGTATTCCGCCGCCTGGATGACCGGGAAGAACAATACACCTGGTGGTCAAATCGCGGTCAGGCCTGGGCCAAGAACGTGGGCTGGCGCATCGATTATCAGATCGGCACCCCGGGTATTGCCGCTCGGGCTGAACGGACGTCGATCTACCGGGATCAGCGGTTCTCTGATCATGCCCCGCTGATCGTAGACTACAGGGCCACGAAGCGATGGCTGCGAAGTTAATGGGATCACATCCAGTACCCGGATTGAGCCCAGCGCTGATACAAGTTCACCCATTCCGTAATCGCTCGTGAAGGAAAGCGTGACGGTGGCAAAACTGTCAGACACATTCTCGATCTATCTCGAGCGGCGCATGGCTCGCATCCTGCTGCTGGGGATAATCAGCGGGTTTCCCTGGGTCCTGATCGGCAGCAGCCTGTCGCTGTGGCTCAAGGAAGACGGTCTGAGCCGCAGCACGATCGGCTGGGCCGGCCTGATTTTCGGTGTGTATGCGATCAACTTTCTTTGGGCACCGCTGATTGATCGACTTCGGGTGCCTTACCTGACGGCAAAGCTCGGTCATCGACGAGCCTGGATCGTCACCCTCCAGTGCCTGATATTGGTCTGCCTTGGAACCTGGAGTCTGGTCGATCCCACAGCAAATTTGTGGGGCGTGATTGCAATCGGTCTGGTTATCGCGATCGCTTCGGCGACCCAGGATATCACCATCGATGCGCTTCGGATCGAACAGATCGGTCAGAACGAAGGGCAATCGATGGCTGCAGGTGCGGCGATCGCGGTCGTTGGCTGGTGGACCGGCTACAAGCTTGGCGGTGTGGTGGCGCTGAACACCGCCGAAACGTTTCAGGGCGCGGGCATCCAGGATTACTGGCAGGCCACCTTCCTGGTGCTGGGTCTGGTCATCATCGCCTGCAACATTGCCCTGATGTTTATTCCCGAAAAACCACCCATTGAGCGGAGGGCGGCACAGTCGGCAACCGATGCCAGAATCGCATCGCAACTCGGCCTGCCAGGGTTTGCGGGCCAGGTCATGGCATGGCTCGCCGGTACCGTAGCTGGGCCGCTGATGAGTTTCTTCCGGCGAAACGGATTTGCCATCGCGCTGGCTATACTCGGCTTCATATTTCTCTTCAAGATCGGTGAGGCCTTCCTCGGCCGTATGTCGATCGTGTTCTACAATGAAATCGGGTTCTCAAAATCGGATATTGCACTGTATTCGAAGGGTATCGGCTGGATCACTACGGTCGTCTTTACTCTGCTGGGTGGACTGTTTGCAATCCGGATTGGCCTGGTCCGGGCAATGTTTGTGTCTGGTATTCTTATGGCGTTGACCAACCTCATGTTCTCGCTACTGGCCTGGTCTGGCCCATCGGAAAGCCTGTTTGCGACCGCCGTGCTACTCGACGACCTAGCAGGCGCTTTTGCTACCGTCACTTTTGTGGCATTCATATCGATGCTCGTTGACCGCACATATACTGCGACGCAGTATGCGCTGTTGGCATCGATAGGGACGGCGGGTAGAACAATGTTCGCATCTTCTTCGGGCATGCTGGTCGATCGGCTCAACGGGGACTGGGGGGTATTTTTTGTAATTACTGCATTGATGGTTATTCCGGCCCTGATCTGCCTGTGGGTCATCCGACACAAGCTCGCGGATATGCTTGCCGGGGCCGAGGTCCGCCTGTTCGGCAAAGAGATGGAATCCGGGTGACACCCCGATTGTCGGAGGTGAGAACAGTTTCAAGCCTTTGCCGATCTGGATCTAGCTTACAAGAGTTATAATTAAAGGTTGTATGAAATGTTAAGGGTACCGCGGGTGGGGCCCGCTGCCTGCTGAACAGAGACCCAACATGCCGATCTACGAGTATCTGTGCCAATCGTGTGGCCATCATCTTGAGGCCCTGCAGAAAATGTCCGAAGACCCTCTGGTGTATTGTCCGGAATGTGGTGAAGAAAGCCTGAAGAAAAAGGTATCTGCTGCTGCGTTTCGTCTTAAAGGCTCCGGCTGGTACGAAACCGATTTCAAGGATTCCGGTAAAGAGAAGCCCAAAAGTGC
>CAZVVN010000119.1:0-6436 GCA_964630665.1 uncultured Acidiferrobacteraceae bacterium
AAACCCTGATGGCAGCGGTTACCCCTTCAGCAGTGGCCTGGCTGATCTGCTCAACCCATTGGCTGACAGCACATCGATACGGGATCTGTGCCAATACTGGAGCGATTCAGAGACTGATCCTGATTGCACAACCAGGGTGGTTGTCTTATAAGGGCGATGATGAGAGCGGCTGACAATTCCACCAGGGGAACCCAGGCGACCGTCGCCATGAAAAGCGGCGGCTACTACAGTGAGCGTACCCGCGGGGCGAAGCACGTCATCGACAACGCGGCGGGCATGCTCACCGACGCGGTTGCCGCACTGCCAGAACCCGGACCGGGGGAGCGGCTCGGAATCGCAGATTTTGGAGCAGCAGATGGCGGCACATCCAAGCAGACCATCTATCAGACCGTCGCAGCCCTCCGGGCCCGGTTTCCGTCGCCCCCGATCACGGTCACCTATACCGATCTGCCCGGCAATGATTACTCCACGCTGTTCCGTAACATCACGGGCCTGAGCGGTTTCACGGAACACAACTACCTCGACGATTTTGACAATGTGTTTGTAAACGCATGCGCCATGGGTTTTCACCGCCAACTGCTGCCGGATGCAAGCCTGGATCTCGGGTTCTCGGCCACTGCAATGCACTACATCTCGGAAAAACCCTGTCAGATCGAGAACCATGTCCACATGGTCGGGGCTTCGGGCCCGGCCTTTAAGGCTTTTTCCGAGCGGGCAGCCGAGGACTGGAACCACATTCTGCTTGCGCGCTCGGCCGAACTGAAACCCGGCGGACGGCTGGTTTTTATGAACTTCGGCATCGACGAACAGGGCCGTTACCTTGGCAACACCGGTGGTGTGAACATGTTCGACACATTCAATACCCTCTGGACCGCAATGGGGAAAGAAGGCCTGCTCAGCGACAAAGAAGTCATCGACGCAACGTTTGCCCAGTACTACCGTACCCGGGAGGCGTTCTGTGCACCTCTTCTTGATGACAGCTCGTCGGTCTACCGGTCCGGACTGCGCCTGGTGTCCGCTCACACCGGTGTGGTGCCTTGTCCTTACCGGGCAGCTTTTGACCAGGCCGAGGGGGCGATGAATGCCCGCGAATTCGCGGTAAGCTATATCCCGACCCTGCGTTCCTGGAGCGAGACCGTCTTTGCCAATGCACTCGACCCGGATCGTCCAGCAACAGAAAGAGATCAATTGATCGATCTCTTCTACCAGCGCTACCAGGACCAGGTCGCAGAAGACCCCACCGGGCACGCCATGGACTATGTTCACTGTTATCTCGCCATTGAAAAAGTTGCCTGAACGATTGTCCGGTGCCGGTTCGGGGACAGAGCATCGGCTGGCACACAGCCAGAGGACAGGAGCCTGATCGTTGGACACGAACCAGAACCGGAATGACGGCATCGAACTGCCGGAGATTACCGACGAGTGCCGCCGGTTCCTGGCATCCTTCCAGTCGACTCTGTTGGGCACAGTTAACACGGATGGCAGGCCCGACATCAGCTATGCTCCGTTCGTCAACATGGGTGAGGCGTTTTACCTGCTGGTCAGCGAACTGTCAGCGCATACCGGCAACATGCGACGTCAGGGCAGCGCGGCCCTGCTCTTTATCGAAGACGAACGCGACGCCGCCCAGATCTATGCCCGCCGGCGCTTGAGCTTCAGCTGCCATGTTCAAGCTTGCGACAGAGGCGGGAAAACCTGGAAGCGACTGATTCCGCTATTCCGCGATCAGTTTGGCCCGGTTGTCGACACTCTGGTCAACCTGCAGGACTTTTTTCTATTTCGCCTGATACCGGAGCACGGCAGGTGGGTCACCGGATTCGGCAAGGCGTTTCGTTTTAGGGGCATCCTCTTCGAGGACGCCGAACACCTGGGTCCTGATCAAGTCAAGCCGCGCAGCTGATTCAGTTGCCCCGTCAGTCACACTCCCAGGGGGCGTCACACTGAAGAAGCAGAGCCCCTACCTCGGTTCTGCGCCGTACCGGTCGAGCGCAGAAGCGCCCGGACTTCGGCACGATCCAGCTCCCGTGACTGACCGGCCTTCAGACTGCGAGGCAGAACCAGGTCACCATAACGGGTGCGGATGAGCCGGTTCACCCGGCAGCCGACAGCAGACCACATGCGCCGGATCTCACGGTAACGCCCTTCACGGACCACGACCTCGTACCAGCGATTGGTCCCCCGCCCGCCATGGTGCCGGATGCGCTCAAAGCGGCTGACTTGGTCGTCCAGCCGGATCCCCTCGCGCAGCCGGCGAATACCTTCTCGTCCAGGCTCCCCTTGAACCCGACATCGGTACTCGCGTTCGATGCCGCTGGACGGGTGCATCAGCCGATTGGCGAGATCTCCATCAGTGGTAAAGAGGAGCAGGCCCTGACTGTTGACATCAAGCCGGCCCACCGACACCCAGCGGGCCGCGCGCAGCCGGGGCAGGTGTTCGAAGACCGTTGGCCGATCTCCAGGGTCATCCCGGGAGCAGATCTCCCCGACCGGCTTGTGGTAGAGGATCACCCGCTGAACCGACCGCTGGGCACGGCGTGCCTTGATTACCTGTTGATCGACCCTGATCAAGTCCGAATCATCAACCGTCGACCCGAGTGCCGCTGACTTGCCGTTGATGGTCACCCGCCCCTGACGGACCCATTCTTCGATTTCCCGCCGGGAAGCAACGCCGAGGCGGGCAAGATATTTCTGAACCCGTTCAGCCACCACCGTCGGCGGCTGTACGCATGCTGTCCTCAGACTCAGCCGTATCATTTATTTCCGATGACGGTTCAAGATTCTGACCCTCTGCATCCTGGTACCTATCGGGCAGGATCGGATCTTCGACATCATCGTCGTCGCCTGCCGGCGTGACGGGTTCAGGCAGGATGATATTCAGTTCCCGGGCGATCTCACCGATATCACGCTGCTCGGCCAGATCAGGCAACTCTTTAACAGAGTCCAGGTTGAAATACTCCAGGAATTCAGCGGTGGTGCTGTAAAGCGCCGGTCGACCGGGTACTTCACGGCTACCGACCTGCCTGACCCAGTCGCGCTCCAGCAGGACCCGCATGATATCGGTAGATACACCAACGCCCCTGACCTCTTCTATATCACCTCGTGTGACCGGTTGACGATAAGCAATGATTGCCAGTGTCTCAAGCAGCGCCTTCGAATACCGCGGTGGCCGCGACTCCCGCAGTTTTCGAAGTGCCTGGGCATAACTCTGACGGGTCTGAAAGCGGAACCCGTTTGCGACCCGAACCAGTTCTATGCCACGACCAGCATAATCGGTTGTCAAGTCATCCAGTATCGACTGAATGTCTTCCGGCTGCGGAGCACAAGCCCCGGAAAACATCGACTGCAGATCCCGAACCGACAGGGGTTCCTCGGCTGAGAACAGGGCCGCCTCAATAGTGTTTCGAATCTGTGCTTTATCTTTCATCAGTCTTTGGTCTTGATATGGATCGGCGCCAGCAACTCGTTCTGAATCACCACCAGCAGGCCATCCCGAACCAGCTCGAGCACCGCTATGAAACTCACGACCAGGCCCATTCTGCCTTCCTCCGGATCAAAGAAATCTTCGAGTCTGGCGTATTCTCCACTGCCCACTCGCTCAAGAATCCGGCCCATACGCTCTCTGACTGACAGTGTCTCCGGCACCATCTGCAGGTGCTGGCGGCGATGTGCAGACAACATCGCAGATCGCATCGCGTCAACCAAGTCGGTCAGGCCAACCGACGTTGCCACCTTCGGTGGGGCCGGGTCGTCCACCCGGGCATAGGCTAGATACAGATCACGTTCGAGCCTCGGCCTCGCATCAAGCTCATCCGCGGCGTTGCGGAAGCGCTCATACTCCTGCAGCCGCCGAACCAGAGCCGCACGAGGATCCTCTTCATCGCCATCATCAAAGGTCTCGGGGCGAGGCAACAGCATCCTTGATTTGATCTCAGCCAGCATGGCGGCCATCACCAGGTATTCCGCAGCCAGATCGAGCCGTAGTCGCTGCATCAACTCAACATACTCCATATACTGGCGGGTGATGTCTGCGACCGGAATCTCCAGGATATCGATGTTCTGTTTGCGGATCAGGTAAAGCAGCAGGTCCAGTGGACCCTGAAAGGCCTCGAGGATGACCTCAAGCGCATCCGGGGGAATGTAGAGATCTTCAGGCCAGCTCTGGAGCACCTCCCCGGCGACCAGCGCCCGGGGCTTGTACACGTTGTCCTGCGCTGCTACCGGCGGTGCGTTGTGTTCAGCCATGGAGCAATCAGTTCCGCTGTAAGGATGGTTTCGACCAACATAGATCCTCGTCAACGGTGCCTTCAGACCTCGTTTGAAGTCAACATGAATACCCAGGAAAAGGATCGCGATCTGCGGGGCGCATTGTAACCGTTGCAACAGGCCAATCGCGAGGTCAGAACCATCAGCCAGGCGATTGCGGTGCTGATTCTGCCAATCGCACGACCCGCTGGCTGGCGCACCCCGCCCGCAATTCAGTGAGCCTTCCCAGAGCCGGAATGTTCATTTCCCCTTCGATCTCGAACAACGGTTCAAGCACGAACAACCGCTGGTGCATTCTCGGGTGCGGCAGGGTCAGAGCTGCGGTCTCCAGAACGAGTTCGTCGTAGATCAACATATCCAGATCAAGCGTGCGCGGGCCAAACAGCGGTCCAGACCGGTCCCTGCCGAATCGATCCTCGATCGTGTGAAGCCGTTCCAGAAGAGCACCTGGATCCAGCGTGCACCGGGCTCGAACCACGGCATTGATAAACTCCGGCTGGTCGAGATGGTCGGTAGGTGCGGTCCGATACAACGATGAACGCGCCGTGACCCGGATACCCGACTCGCTGTCTAACGCCGCCATGGCGGACTCAATCTGACGGACCGTCTCACCCAGATTGGAGCCCAGCCCGATCCAGACGTGGGCAGTGGCCCGGGCGGGGCTCACGAAGACTTTCGGCGCGCCCGGGGCTTTCGGCGGCGGTCCGTTTTTTTCGGCCCCAGCGCCCTGATCATCTCCTGGCACTCACTGGGCCCGACTGCCTGAATTTTCGTCCACCACTGGGCGATAACACGATCCGCTTCACCTGCCCGGGCAAGAAGCAGCAGAAAGTCGTAGCCCGCTCGGAATCTGCGATTGTCCATCAACCGGCGAATGGTCCGGGGCCGACGAGCCAGCAGCCGAGCCTGCATCTCCCAGATCTCAATCATCACCGTGGAAACACGTCGGGGAATGGCCACGGGCCGCCGGGTGTGCTCCAGAACCCGGACAGCCGACTGGCGAATCAACTCGGGACCGGACACGCGCCGGGCCTCTCGCCGGGCGACCTCGACCGCCACCGGCCGCCAGAACAGCACTGCAAAGAGAAAAGGTGAAATGACCGGTTTGCCCTGACCGATTCGCTGATCCGTGTTACGCAGTGCACAAGGGATCAACCCTTTCTTGGGATTCAGGTCCAGGTCACTGTAATAACACGCGGTATCGGGAAACAGTCCCTGGAAAAGGCCCGTCTGATAAAGGTCTCTGAACGCCGATTCGCCACAACCATTATGAAAGACCTTGAGGACCTCCTCGAACAGCCGGGCGGGTGACACATCGGACAGATGGGACGCCATCTGCGGCAGCAGTGCAGCAAGCTGTGGCTCGAGATCGAACCCCAGCTTGGCCTTGAAACGAACGGCACGCAGCATTCGCACAGGGTCTTCGGCAAAGCGGGTCTGCGGGTCACCGATAAGACGCAGGGTTCGGCTGCGGATGTCTTGGACTCCCCCGACATAGTCGACCAAAGTGTCATCGAGTGGATCGTAATACAGCGAATTGACCGTGAAGTCCCTGCGCAGCGCATCCTGATCCCGCGCGCCGAACACGTTATTGGAAACAAAACGGCCATCCTGCCAGTGTTTTCCCGAATCGTGATCACCTTCGAGCGCGCTACCGCGATAGGTAGCGACTTCGATGACCTCCCGCCCGATCCGCACGTGGGCCAGCCGAAAACGCCGACCCACCAGCCGCGCCCTTCGAAAGAGGTTCCGTATCTGGTCCGGTGTGGCATCCGTGACGACGTCAAAATCCTTGGGTACCTGCCCGACCAGCAGATCACGGATACAGCCACCGACCACATCTGCTGCATAGCCGGCCTTTCGTAAAGTCCTGACAATTGTCAGGGCGGCCGGACTGATGCTATGTGGCGATAACCCGTGCTCGGGCGCGGCGATCATTTGGGAGGGAGCAGCAGACCCTGCGGGATCCCAGAATACATCGATGCCGCGATTAATCAGTTTTTGACCCGCCCATTGTTCTGAAAATCAACTGGAGTAGCACCAGGCCGTAAAGCCGGACGGCCCGGTGCGAAGACACAATCCCTATGGTAGCATCCTCGCAGATCAAACCGATCGCCGCGCTCCCTTCGTCTAGCGGTCAGGACGCTGGCCTCTCACGCCGGAAACAGGGGTT
>CAZVVN010000120.1:0-6371 GCA_964630665.1 uncultured Acidiferrobacteraceae bacterium
TTTCATGCCATAGCCACGTTTTAATGCCTTAGGCACAAGCCCTTGGCCAAACTCACCTGATTGCCTGCCCTTTGAAAAAGGTATAACAGAATGTTCCCTTCTCCAAGCGTGTGATCTGGTGCAGGTCATCGATTCCCTTGTGCCACGATTTCTCATCAATGAGCCCGAGACCCAGAGCTGGCACCTTGACCCCCTCCACCATCGGGATAATGGTTTTACTGACAAAGCTGTCCATGAGCTTTGGTAGGGACTGATCGATATAGACCATCTTTGGCGTAATTCGCACATCCCGGAAACCACTGTCGTTTATCAATGGATACAGTTCCCGGCCGATCAGAGAATTAGCACCCAGCCTTCTCTGCACCTCGACAAGACAGTTCCACGCCATCGACGCTTCTTTGCTTTGTGGGTGAAAATAACAGGAGCCGTGATCACCCTCAAAGACAGTAAGCGATCCGCCCATTTTTGCGTGTGCTCGAAGTGCTGACAGTCCCGCCGCCGGTTCCAGCAGGTGCTCCAGCAGGTGACACACAAAAAGATGATCGAAGAATTCCTCCTCGTATGGCAGATCGAAAATATCAGCCTGCAGGAACTCCACGTTGCTGATGCCGCTACTTTGGACAACATTCCGGGCAAGACTCAGTGACTTCTCCGCCCAGTCGACAGAATAAAACCTGGCCTCAGGACTGTTCTGTGCGAGGGTTACGGTCTGTGCGCCAACCCCGCAACCCGCTTCCAAGACCTTCGAGCCCGGCGGGTAACTGGTGCCCTGATGAACCAGATTTCTCACCGAACCTGCCTGGTCATAAAGCCGTTCGGTCTCTCGCTCGGAATACCCGTGAACGTATGCGGGAGTCGTTTCGTTAGTCATCGATATATAGCACGGTTCGGATTTCGAGATTTTGCCCGGATCATCGGCCCTATCGAAACCCCTCTGAGTTGATTTGATTCCATTTGCAGACAGGCGCCTAACATCCTCTGATTAGAGAATCAAGATAACAAGCCGGCGAGATCACACTTGTGATTTCTTTGTTCCGGGGTCACGAATCAGCCGTGATGCCATAATCCCGCAGTGCCGCGCCTTTGCTGACCTTGCCGTTGCGCACGTCCTCTTGAACAGCGTTGGGATCCCGATTTTCTGGTTTACCATAACCACCACCACCGGCTGTTTCCACGATGAGTCGCTCACCAGCGTGCACTGTCGTCAGGAGTTTCGAGTTGATGACCTCTTCCGAACCATCTCGCCGGGCGATCCTGGAAAAGGCGGTCGCACCTTCATTGCCACCGAGCGATCCGCGGGCCGGATGCTGATGACGCTCACCGCGATGAGTCAGTCTTATATTGTCTTCCAGAAACTGAATCTCCCGGACACAGCCCAAGCCACCTCGAAACTCACCCGCCCCGCCTGAATCAGGCCGCAGACTCATTCGCATCACCCGGGCCGGGGCTTCCAGTTCCAGAGCCTCCGCAGGCAGGTTCATACAGTTGCTGGCATCCGTTTCAATGACGTCCACGCCGTCTTTGTGCGGTCCACCGCCACTACCGCCGGCCGTGAATTCTCCAACAACAAACGACCTGCCATCGGCCCATTTCCCACCAAACATGAGCACCAGCAGTTTGCCGGAACTGTCTGCGGGTATCCGGCCGGGGGCAGCGCTTTTCAGCGCTCCCACGATACAACCGGCAATACGCTTGAGAGTGGACGTTCTTGAATTAACCGGTGCCGGTTCAATCGGATTCACCAGGCTCCCTTCAGGCAAATCCAGGGTAACTGGCCTAAAACACCCGCCATTGGTTGGAATCGAACTGTCGGTAACAGCTCGCACCGCGTAATAAGCAGCGGCCTGGGAGCCGGACTTCACGGCATTGAAAGGACCGCGGGTCTGCGGGTCGGTGCCCTTGAAATCACAGTGCAATTCACCACCCTTTATGGTTACCGCAACTTCAATGCGGACGGGCTTGTCCAGATCCACGCCGTCATTGTCCAGATAGTCAACATAACGGTACTCACCGTCCGGGATCTCAAACAGTGCTTCGCGGGTGAGACTTTCGGACCGATCCAGAAGCTCTCGGAATATCTTTTGGATCCGGGTATGCCCGTAGCGATCTGCCAGCTCTACGATACGTCGTGCGCCCACGGTGCAGGCGGAGATCTGAGCACCGAGGTCTCCCATAAAGACCTCGGGAACACGCACATTGAGTTTCAGCATCTGCACGAGTGTCTCGTTGAATACGCTGGCACGTCTCAGCCTGAGCGGTGGTATACGAATGCCTTCCTGGTAGATCTCTGTTGCATTGGGCGGAACAGAGCCCGGTGACATCCCGCCCACATCCTGATGATGGGTCATCGCTGCACTGATCCCTATCGGCCGCTCTTCATGAAAGACCGGCATCACAACGGCAATGTCCGGCAGATGGGTACCGCCCAGATAAGGGTCATTCATGATGTAGAGATCCTCAGGCCGCATATCAGCGAGAGGGAACTTCTCGATTATCGTCTCTACAATTGGAATCAGGGTCGCCAGGTGGATTGGAATCGCGATCGCCTGTGCGAGCGTCTCACCTTCGATCGTGAACAAACTGGCAGATGCATCGAGCCCTTCCTTGACCACGGTGGAGAATGAGCTGCGTAATAGAGTCGACTGCATCTCGTTGGCGATGCCATCGACTTTGTTACGAACCACTTCCAGGGTGATCGGATCTGCTGTTGGTGCACTCGTCACTCGGCTCATTCTGTCGCCTCGGACTTCTGCAAAACAAGTTCGCCACTGTGGCACACCGTTGCACACCAGGCTGGATAAAGCATTGTGGTCGTGTCAGGCTGTTCAATGATCGCCGGTCCTTCGACTGTATGATCAATGGGCAGCATCTGCCGGTCATAGACGGTTACTTTTTCTTTTTTCCCTTCATCGAAAATAACAGAACGCTTCATCTTGACCCCGTCACCGACGCCCGGATGAAACGCACTGGCACCAACAACACTGCCATTCAGTGCCCGATGGACACTGCGCAGGTTGACAATCCGCGCAGGAGATTCAGTGCTGTAGCCGAAAACCTGCTCGTGCGCCCGGATAAAGCTCCGGTAGATAGATTCAATGAACTCAGGCCCATCCAGGTCAAGAAGAATATCCAGGTAATGGGACTGCCCCACGTAACAGACATCGGCCACATGAGAGATTGTTATGTCATCGACCGGGGCCACTTCGGCCGCCATCAGCTCTGAACACTGCCGGTCGAGTTGTTCAAGGACTTCGGTGACCTGATTAACAGTCAGCTCCTTGAGGTCTCTGGGAAAACCTACAGACACTTCATGCTCGATCGGTGCAGCCAAAAGACCCTCAGCAGAAAGGACTCCAGGATGCCGGGGAACCACTACTTTGTTAATGCTGAGTTCCTCGGCAAGAGGAATGGCATGTACGGGTCCAGCACCACCGAGGGCAACAAGCGCGAAGTCCCGGGGATCATGGCCCTGCCTGACGGACACCAGTCGCATCCCTTCCGCCATCTGGGTGTTCACTACCTGGTGAATACCCAGTGCAGCCTGTTCCACGGACATTGCCAGTGGCAAGGCGATTGTTTCGCGGATGACCTCTTCGGCCAGAGTGTAGTCCAGCGGCACAGAACCGCCCGCAAAAAAGGCCGGGTTGAGAAATCCCAGCACGAGAGCTGCATCGGTTACCGTCGCCTTCTTTCCACCCCGCCCATAACACGCAGGACCTGGATCGGCGCCGGCCGAATGAGGGCCTACCCTTATACCACTGGCCGAATCAAGCCAAGCGATACTGCCGCCACCTGCTCCGATCGCATTGACATCGACCATCGGCACCCGCACCGGGTAACCATCGATGCGACCATCAGGTCGCAACACTGGTCGGCCGCCGGATACCAGTGCAATATCGCAACTGGTCCCGCCAATATCGACGGTAATCAGATCGCTCAGATCAACCGCACTCCCAGACTCGCTACCACCGATCACGCCGGCGGCCGGCCCAGAGAGAAACAGCCTTACCGGGCGTTCAATAGCGGTCCCCGCGGCACTGACACCCCCACGCGACTGCATCACCTGAAGCGGCGCACTCACACCGGCACGCGATAATTCTTTGGTCAATCGAGCCAGATATTCCCCGAGTACCGGTTTGATATAGGCGTCAAAAGCAGTCACAACCGTTCGTTCATACTCTCGAAAAGCCGGATCAACTTCGCATGACAGGGAGACTGTGATACCGGGCTGCTCTTGCTCGATGATCTCCCGTACCCGTCGCTCGTGGGCCGGATTCAGGAAAGAGAACAGCAGGCACACCGCTATCGAAGTCACCCCTTCATCGACAAGAGCTCGCACAGCGGTTCGCACTGAATCCTCCTGCAGAGGCTCGATAATTACCCCATCAGCAGAAACCCGCTCATCGATCTCCACTCGGCGTGCCCCCGGGGCGAGAAAGACGGGAGTCTCGGGGTCGAGCTCCAGCTCATAGATATTGGTGCGCATCTGCCGCCCGATTTCGAGAACATCAGCAAACCCCCGGGTGGTTATCAACCCCGTATGAGCCCCCTTGCGTTCCAGCACGATGTTGGTCGCGACCGTAGTGCCGTGCACAAAACGATTGACCTGCCCCGCATCGGCCGCGACTGATTCCAGGACCATTCCGAGCCCTTCAACGACTGCAGCACAGGGGTCGTGGGGTGTGCTCGGCACCTTCAATACAACATCCGGCCGACCCTCAGCACGGCAGATCAGATCCGTAAAGGTCCCGCCCGTATCAACGCCAATCTCCATGATCGATCTCAAGAATACCCGGCTGTTATCCCAGGAACCAGAGTTACTGCCGCATCAATTATTCCCACTGTACTCAGGCAGGGCATCAACGATGGAAACGAACTGAGCAGAGCCTACCAAGGAACCCGGCGGCTATCATTCTTTCAGGTAGTTCGCGATGCGCTCAGGAACCAGCCGAAACGCAGCGACATTCTCTGACTGGTCTTTGTAGTCTTCGGCGAATTCAGCTCCTTTTTCCTTTCCGAAATATCTGAGCGCCATCCCAAGTACAAGTTCGTAAAGCGATCTTTCTACTTCCTCTATCCGACCGTCCACGATTATTGACCGGTAAGGTGGCTCCCGCCAGTCCACGCAGAGAGAGGCGAAGGGATAGCGCTGAATGTTCCGCCACTTCAGAGAACTGCGGGCTGTGAACATATAGGCTGCACCGTCCTCCCAGTGAAACCAGATCGGCGCCGTGCGCGGACGACCCGCCCGGTCAATCGTACTGATTACAGCAACGAGTGTCTGGTCGAGAAAAGCCTCTACCGCGGGTTCAATAACTATCATCGACTCTCCTTGGCCTGCCATCGCCTTCCACCCAAGTACAGGTCAAATCAACTCTGACTGGTCAGACTATACAAGAGACCCGAGAAGAACCATCAGAGTGCGTTCTTCTCGCGGCCAGCAGCTTGAGTTAGTGCCTGATACAACTTGTGCGGTTTCCTCCCTTCAACCATCGACAATTGAACCTGAGTGCTGATAGCTCTCGAATAACTCCTCCAGCAAGGGCTGTCCTTCGAAATGCCGTGTGTCTTCCGGCGGCTCGAACCAACCCTGTTTGCTTCTCAGCCAGATGTCTGCAGAAGGTCTCAGGTCATCGAAATTTCTCAAAGTCCCAGGTTTTAGAACGATATAGCGAGCATCAAGCCGTAACGCTTTGGTATAAATCCTCACTCCACAGGCCTCGCAGAAAGAACTCTCGACCTCACCACCGCTGTCGGCCACTCTGACGAATCTCTTTAGGACGCCTGAAGTGAGCTTGAAGTCTCCGGCTCTGACCCACATGCTCATGCCAAATGCCGAAGCCGATGCGATTTGACATTCAGTGCAGTGGCAACGATAAAGCGCGACGGGCAGGCCGGACAATTCATATTGGATTCGACCACACTGGCATCCGCCATGTCTTCTCTGAATCTTCATTTTCTACTCTGCCTACCTCTACCGACCTTGGGATCCGGTCACTATTGATTGAATCTACGTTCTCAGAATCTTTTGGGCAAGGAGTTGCCTGATCCAAGAGAGGCTTAAGATCATCATACGCCTTTAATTCAGCGGTCACATACGAGTAACCATTGCCACTGAGCAGTTTTGGTTTCTGTTTGATATCGACCTGATCCACACCGGTAAACTCAAGCGCGTCACCCAGCGTATCGGAGACATCACAACCTGACATCGTGACACACAGACGCCAAGCTACGATGAACCGAGGCTTTACCAGAATTAAACCACATGAGGTTGTGATCTGGATCACATTTACCAGGATGACTACACTGTATTCTGAAAATAGACTACCTTTACAGGCTTCGCCAGGGCTGGACATCATCTTTTCAGGCGC
>CAZVVN010000121.1:0-6171 GCA_964630665.1 uncultured Acidiferrobacteraceae bacterium
CCGGGCGATCGAGCTGCTGCGTTTGGGCGTATGACTGAATTGAGAGAGCAGGGCCGCCTGCCACTGGGCCTTATTTACCAGGGCAAACGTCCTGCCCTTGAGTCTCTGGCGCTGAATCCGGAATTTGCGGCGCCAGCACGACAGGACCTGCAGGACCCGAATCTAATTGACAGTTATCGTGAAGCGATGCAATCGTTCATCAGATAGATGGATCGGTCAGCTGACCTAACTCTGACTGCCATACCAGGAATTCCGCTGGTCAGTGCAGGGGACAGCATTGTGGGATTGATTCTTTCGGCGCTGTCTGCCAAGGGGCAGGCCCTGTGTTCCGGGGATGTCCTGGTGATAGCCCAGAAAATCGTATCCAAATCCGAAGGCCGGATGGTTGATCTGAAGGATGTCGAGCCTGGCGAGCGTGCTGTTGAGTTTGCCCGCTCAACCACCAAAGATGCCAGGCTCATCGAGTTGGTGCTGTCCGAGTCCAAAGAAGTTTTGCGCGCTGTCGATGAACTGATCATTGTTGCCCACCGGCTGGGCATCGTTCTTGCCAATGCCGGAATCGATGCCTCGAACGTCGGCCCTCAGGAGCCTGTCGAGCAGGTACTGCTGCTGCCGAAAGATCCCGATGGAACCGCTCGTGAATATCGAGCATCGTTTCTGGGCGAGACCGGTGCTGACGTTGGCGTGATCATCAATGACAGCGTGGGCCGTGCCTGGCGTACCGGCACAGTCAGTCTCGCGATTGGTGTTGCCGGTGTTAAAGCGCTGGAAGATCACAGGGGCAAGGCCGACCTGTTCGGTGTGCCACTGAAAGTCAGCGAGGAGGCTGTCGCCGACGAGCTGGCCAGTGCTGCGTCTCTGATCCAAGGACAGGCAGGTGAGAGCCTGCCGGTTGTGCTGATTCGCGGGTTCAAACACTTTTCAGATGAACAGTCTGCTGCGACCCTGGTCCGCCCTTTGGAACAGGATCTTTTCCGATGAATGCCACGGCTCTTGACACCAGTGGTTGTCGTTTTGTCGTTCTGTCGGGTGGTGTTGGCGGAGCAAAACTTGTTCAAGGGCTTTCCCTATGCCGGTCGCCGGGGGAGTTGATGGTCGTGGGCAACGTCGGTGACGATTTCGAGCATTGGGGAATGCACGTTTCCCCGGACCTGGATACTCTGATGTACACCCTGGCGGGTGTTGCCAACCCGGAAACCGGCTGGGGTCGGACTGGAGAGACCTGGCGTGTTCTGGAGGGGGTTTCTGCGCTCGGTGGTGAGAGTTGGTTTCGCCTGGGCGATCAGGACCTTGCTGTTCATATCGAACGTACGGCGCGGCTCAAATCGGGAGCTCCTCTATCGACGGTGACAAACGACCTGTGCCGTGCAATGGGCGTGTGTGTGCCGATTCTGCCGGTCACTGATGATCGTCTGCGGACGGTCGTGGATACGTCGGATGGCCCACTGGATTTTCAGACTTATTTCGTTCACCAGCACTGTGAGCCCGTGGTTACAGGTCTGCGATTCGAAGGGGCTTCAGCAGCAGTGTTGTTTCCCAGTATTTCCACCGCACTAGCAGACCCGGACCTCACGGCAGTGATTCTGTGCCCGTCCAATCCTTTTCTGAGCCTAGACCCGATCCTGGCAACGGCGGATCTTCGCTGTCGTTTGCAGGACTGTGGGGCGCCAGTAGTTGCAGTATCGCCCATGGTCGGATCAAAGGCCTTCAAAGGGCCCACAGCAAAGATCATGCAGGAACTGGGCCATGCACCGTCCACGCTGTCAGTCGCCCGTTACTATGCCGACCTTCTTGATGGTTATGTGATCGACACCGCGGATGCCGAGATCTCTGACGAGA
This sequence comes from uncultured Acidiferrobacteraceae bacterium, assembly GCA_964630665.1. Lineage (GTDB taxonomy): Bacteria > Pseudomonadota > Gammaproteobacteria > Arenicellales > UBA868 > UBA9619. The sequence continues at coordinate 1,840 of CAZVVN010000121.1, forward strand.
TTGAACAATTCGGTATCCAGGTCAAGACAGCCGCTACGCTGATGGACTCTCTGGAGCAGAAGCAAAGGCTGGCTGCCGATGTGGTAGCATTTTCTGAGACAATAGGCCGGGAGCGTTCCAGGAGCCAAATGGGTGATCTGAATGTCTGACCGACTGCCATGGGTCGTCATGCCGCTGAAACCTGCGCGACAGGCCAATAGCCGGCTGTCTTCTGTTCTGAAACCGGCAGAACGTGAGCAGCTTTTCGAGGTCATGCTGCTAGACGTACTCTCGGCACTGCAGGAGGTCGGCCGAATCGGCGGTATCCTGGCTGTTACCCGTTGTCCGCTTGCCCGTCGCCATCTTCGACGCGCCGGTGCGCACTTGCTGGACGATCCGGATCGTACGGGCCTGAATGCGGCGGTCTCCAGGGCCGCATCCGCGCTTGAGGCGCAGGGTGTACCGGGTTTTTTAACTGTCCCCGGTGACATTCCGGCGGTGTCCCCACTCGAGATCGATCGGGTTGCTCAGTCGATCAAGGGCTTCGCCGGGCTGACCCTGGTGCCGGCGGCGGATGGTCAGGGGACGAATTGCCTGGCGATGTCACCGCCTAAGTTGCTGCCACCCTTGTTTGGCCCTGGTAGTGTGGATGCTCATACCAGAGCGGCTGCCGGGCAGAACATAGAGGTTCGCCTGGTGGCGCTGCCTGGTTTCGGCTTTGATGTGGATACCCCTGAGGACCTGCGACAGGTCCGTCAGCATCCTCGTGCCCGTCAGACGGTGTCGTTCCTCGACAGTATCGGCTTTGCTGAGCACTGCACCCGCCTGGGCCAGGATCTAGGATCTGACTTTGCGGCAATCGGATGACAGCAAAGACTTTTCAACTGGATCGCTTTTTCGACAGACGACCCGATCGGGAGGAAGCCAGGGCGCTTGATGTAAGTATCCCAAACGGGCCACTGCTGCAACTCGCCGCTGCCTTGCGCGACCGGGGTCATGGCGATCTTGTGACCTATTCACCCAAGGTATTTGTTCCGTTGACCATGCTTTGCCGGGATGTCTGCCACTACTGCACCTTTGCCAGGCAGCCGCGTGAGCTCAGCCAGCCTTACCTCGCGGAATCGCAGGTGCTTGAGATCGCAAGGGCAGGTGAGCAGCAGGGTTGTCATGAGGCCCTTTTTACTCTGGGCGATAAGCCTGAACTTCGTTACCGTGCCGCACGAGAGGCGCTTGACCAACTTGGGTTTGCCAGTACTGCCGAGTATCTGGCACACACCGCTGGTCTTGTGTTCGATCAGACAGGCCTGCTGCCGCACATCAATGCGGGCATCCTGGATTCCGATGAGATGTCGGCACTACGCGAGGTCTCGGCATCGCAGGGTATCATGCTTGAATCGGCCTCCGAGCGGCTGACAGAGCGGAGCGGGCCGCACTACGGCTCACCCGACAAGCGGCCGGAGGTGCGGCTGGCAAACATTGAGCAGGCGGGCCGTCTGAAGATCCCCTTCACCACCGGGATTCTCATAGGGATTGGCGAGACCCGTCTTGAAAGGATCGAATCATTACTGGCGATACGGGAACTCGACGACCGTTATGGCCACATACAGGAGCTGATCATTCAGCCCTTCAGGGCCAAGTCGGACACGCTGATGGCCGCCCATCCACCGGCCGAGGACGATGAGCTGGACTGGACAATCGCTGTGGCACGTATTCTTTTCGGGCAGCACATGAGTATCCAGGCCCCGCCCAATCTGTCGCCGGGAGCAGAAACCCGCCTCATCGCAGCTGGTATCAATGACTGGGGCGGGGTTTCTCCTGTGACCCTCGACCATGTCAATCCGGAAGCACCCTGGCCGCACGTCGAAGTGTTAAGAGAGAAGACCGCTCAGGCTGGCAAGACACTGGTGCCCCGCCTGCCTGTTTATCCCCGTTTTATAGAAGAGCCCAAGGCGTGGTTCTCATCCCGGGTCTCAGATCGGGTCCGGCTTGGGTCGGATTCGACTGGCCTGGTCCGGACTGACCGCTGGTTTCCAGGGGCCTTGTCCGAGGTCCCCGATCGATGCGGCTCGTTTTCGGCCGTTACTGTGCCAGGCCCAATCGGGCAGATCCGGATTCGTGTCGAGAAAGGTCTGGATCTTACTGAAGCCGAGATCACACGGTTGTTTCTGGCTCGTGGGGAGGAATTCGATTACGTCTGTGATTTTGCCGACAACTTAAGAGATGAAGTCAATGGCAGCACCGTAACGTATGTGGTCAACCGGAACATCAACTACACCAATATCTGCCATTATCGCTGTGGGTTCTGCGCATTTTCCAAGAGCAGCACACGCAAGGGTCTGCGCGACCAGCCGTATCTGCTGGATACGGTAGAGATCACGCGGCGCGCCGCGGAGGCCTGGGATCGTGGTGCTACGGAAGTCTGTCTGCAGGGTGGGATTCATCCGGACTTCACCGGCCAGACGTATTTGTCGATCTGCAATGCGATCCGGGAAGCATTGCCGGATATGCACATTCATGCCTTCTCACCGCTCGAGATACAACAGGGAGCCGAAACCCTCGGTATCGGGATACGAGAGCTTCTTGAGGCGCTCAAAAAGGCCGGCCTGTCGACCCTTCCCGGTACGGCGGCAGAGATTCTGGACGACGAGATTCGCCAAATCATCTGCCCTGACAAAATCAACACGGCGCAATGGTTGGAGGTGATCGAAACCGCGCATGCTCTGGGCCTGCCGACCACTGCGACCATTATGTTCGGCCACGTCGAACACCCCCGTCACTGGGCGCGGCATCTGCTCCGAATCCGGAACTTGCAAACCAGATCCGGAGGTTTTACCGAGTTCGTCCCACTGCCGTTTGTTCACCAGGATGCACCGCTTTTTCGCCGCCACAGCGCGCGTTCAGGGACGACTTTTCGCGAGTGCATGCTTATGCACGCGGTCGCGAGGATCGTTTTTCACGGGCAGATCTCCAACATCCAGGCATCCTGGACAAAGATGGGCAGAAGCGGTGTATCGCAACTGCTTGCCGCGGGCGTGAATGACCTGGGAGGCACCTTGATGAACGAATCGATTTCCCGGGCAGCAGGCACTCGCAATGGCCAGGAGTTGCCGCCCGAGGATATGGATGAACTGATCCGGCAGTGTGGCCGTATGCCCATCCAGCGGACGACGTTGTACGGCAGGCCGAAACCCGATCGAATCAATTGCTCGTATGATGCGCCCCAGTTGTTGCCGGTGGTGGCTATCGCGCCACCCGTATCGACCGACAACCGCGGGCGCGCTACGCAATCCTAATCAGTGATCGACAATTCGGTGATTCCTTCGCACTGCCTGTCTGTCTGGTATCGGCACCGGCACCTGGCTGTCCGAGGCAACCAGGATCACCGTTTGGACAGATTTCATTGTGTTCTGATGTCAGCTATGATGCGGGACATAAGTCGTTTAGCCCAAGAGCCACCATGGGGGAAATTATCGTGACCAATGCAACAGAATCAAAATTCATCAACCGGGATGTTGCGCACCTTATTCATCCACTGCACAGTCCTTCGGCACACGCGTCGGCCAAGGTTTGGGTAACTGGCGACGGTGCGTTTATCGAGGATGCCGACGGTAACCGTTTTATTGACTGTCTGTCGGGTCTGTGGAACAACACGGCGGGTAACGGCCGGACCGAGCTTGCCGATGCGGCTTCACAGCAGATGCGTCAGATGGGATTTGCCTCGGGCTATGCAGGGAGTTCAAACCCGCGTGCCATCGAATTGTCCGAGCGTCTGGCTGAGATCACCTACCCGAACATCAATCATTTCTATCTGACCTCCGGCGGCGGTGAGTCGACGGACAGTAATATCAAACTGGCGCGTTACTACTGGAAACTTAAGGGGAAGCCAGATAAGACCAAGGTCATTTCCCGCATCTGGGGTTATCACGGCGTCACGCTGGCAGCAATGTGTGCTACGGGCATATCGTCATACTGGCCCATGTTTGAACCGCGAATCCCTGGGTTCTTTCACATCCCGGGACCGTATCCTTACCTCTATGAAACGCCTGATGATGCTCCCAGTCAGGGCATAGCCGCGGCCAACGAGCTGGAAAAAAAGATCCTGGAGGAGGGTGCTGACACGGTCGCCATGTTCATCGCCGAGCCGGTCCAGGGGGCGGGCGGTGTAATCGTTCCCCAGGATGATTACTTCAAGCGGATCCGGGAGATCTGTGATGCTTATGAGGTGCTGCTGGTATCAGATGAAGTGATCACCGGGTTCGGTAGGACTGGCAGGATGTTCGGACTCGAGCACTGGGATGTACAGCCGGATCTGATTCAGTTTGCAAAGGCGATTACCTCGGGTTATTTCCCCCT
>CAZVVN010000122.1:0-6160 GCA_964630665.1 uncultured Acidiferrobacteraceae bacterium
ACCTGCCCGCAGCAAGGTAGGCCGACATGTAGTACGGATTCGTTTTTCGAAGGACGACAACGGATACCACTACACGCTACGTGAACCCGGCGAGAAGCAGCACACCGAAGTGAGCCGTGCTCAACTGCACCAGCGCCTGGACGAACTGAAAGCCAAATTCGGTGTCAAGCTCTACACTGCGGTATCGTTTCCAGATGATGCCAATCTGAGTCATGCTGAAGCGGTGACGTTCAGCAGCCGCATTCACAGCAAATACGACTACTACTACAGCAAGAATTAAGAGCACGATCCGATGCAGCATCCAGAGCGATTCGACGTGATCGTGGTCGGTGGCGGTCACGCTGGTACAGAAGCTGCACTGGCCTCCGCCCGGGTCGGCGCGCGGACGCTGCTGGTGACTCACAATCTTGAGACCATCGGGCAGATGTCGTGTAACCCAGCCATCGGCGGTATCGGCAAAGGTCATATTGTCCGGGAAATTGATGCGCTCGATGGTGCGATGGCTCGAGCCATTGATGCTGCCGGCATACAGTTTCGTATCCTCAATGCCAGAAAAGGCCCGGCCGTGCGCGCAACACGTGCCCAGGCCGATCGGACACTGTATCGGCTGGCCATCAGACGCCGGGTCGAGAACCAGCCGAACCTGACTTTATTGCAGCAGGCGGTTGATGACTTGATGATCGAATCCGGCTGCGTCACTGGAGTCCTGACCCAGGACGGGATGCGGCTGACTGGCACCTCGGTTGTGCTGACGGCGGGTACCTTCCTGGCTGGGCGCATACACATCGGGCTTGATACCCACGAGGGCGGCCGAGCAGGTGACCCGCCTTCCACGGTATTGGCCCGGAGCCTGCGGAAACAGCCTTTCCGGGTGGGCCGGTTGAAGACCGGTACCCCGCCACGACTTGACGGACGCACCATCGACTACGATCTGCTGCAGCCCCAACCGGGCGATGTGCCAGTGCCGGTGTTTTCTTTTCTTGGCAGTCCCGATGAACATCCGCAGCAAGTCTGCTGCCACATTACCGCGACCAACGCCCGCAGCCACGAGATTATCCGCCAGGGCCTTGGACGTTCGCCACTCTACAACGGTGTGATCGAGGGTACCGGGCCGCGATACTGCCCGTCGGTCGAGGACAAAGTGGTGCGCTTTTCCGATCGGGACGCTCATCAAATCTTCGTCGAACCCGAGGGCCTGAATACTCATGAGGTCTACCCGAATGGAATCTCGACCAGCCTGCCCTTCGACGTTCAAAAGGCGTTGGTGAGAAGCATCGAGGGCTTCGAAGCAGCAGAGATCACCCAGGCCGGCTACGCCATCGAATACGACTACTTCGATCCCCGCGACCTCAGGGCATCGCTGGAGTCGCGGTTGATCGAGGGGCTCTATTTTGCAGGGCAGATCAACGGCACTACCGGGTACGAAGAAGCAGCTGGCCAGGGCCTGATCGCGGGCCTGAATGCAGCGCGCCGGGCCCGCGACCAAATGCCCTGGTCACCGCGTCGTGACGAAGCCTATATTGGGGTCATGATCGATGATTTGGTGACCCGCGGAATCACCGAACCCTACCGCATGTTCACCTCGCGCGCTGAATACCGTTTACAGTTGCGCGAAGACAACGCCGACCTGCGTTTGACCGAGACCGGCCGACAACTGGGTCTGGTAGGCGAAGCCCGCTGGCAGCGTTTCAGCGACAAGCAAGCGGTATTAACGGGCGAACGTCGGCGCCTACACGACAGCTGGATCCGGCCACGAACTCCCGCGGCGGTACAGGCGGAGCGCATACTCGGGCAGCCACTGACCCGCGATGCGCGGTTGCTCGATTTACTCCGTCGGCCAGAGGTCAGCTACAGCAACCTGATAGCCCTGCCAGGTACGGGCCCCGGCATCGATGATCCCGGCGTGATCGACCAGCTCGAAGTCGAGGCCCGCTACGCTGGGTATATCGAACGACAGCAGGACGAGATCGCGCGACAACGCCGCCACGAAGAAACACCCATACCGGAAGCGCTGGACTACCGGGAGGTCCGCGGACTGTCCAACGAAGTGTGCCAGATGTTGGAGGAACATCGACCAGCAACCCTCGGCCAGGCCAGCCGGATCTCCGGCGTGACGCCGGCAGCCGTATCGCTGCTGCTGGTACACCTGAAAAAACGCGTGTTGCAATCGGCAGCTTGAAGGGGTTCTGGTGTTTCCTGAGCGGCAGAGCCTCGCGACCCGGCTGGCTGAGGGAGCCGCTCAGGCCGGTTTGAGCCTGGACGATGGAGCCGTCGACGCGTGTCTGGATTTTCTCGAGCTACTATTTAAGTGGAATCGGGTGCACAACCTGACAGGTCCCATAACAATCGCTGAAGCAGTGTCCCGGCATTTGCTGGACAGCCTGGTTATTGCGCCACTTTTACGAGGTGAACGCGCACTCGATATCGGTTCAGGTGCCGGTTTTCCGGGGTTACCTCTGGCTATCGTCCGGCCAACCGTTGACTGGACACTGCTGGACAGTCGGGTCAAGCGGATCGGGTTTCTGCGCCAGGCCTGCGCCGGGCTGAAACTGCCCCGGGTCAGGATCGAACATTGCCGGGTCGAAAATTACCGGCCCAATCGGAATTTTGATACGCTTGTGACAAGAGCAGTGGCGGCACTGCCGAAACTGGTGGGGATGACGGAACACCTTCGGGATGACGGAGTGCGCTTGATTGTCATGAAGGGAACCTTCCCGGAGGCTGAGCTCAAGGAAGTGTCTGCGGGATTGCGCGCAAGAATGGAGGTGGTGCGGCTGAATGTGCCGGGGCTGGACGCCGAGCGTCACGCTGTGATTCTGGACAACTGAAATTTCGATACACTCTCAAAACGAGGCTGCATGACCAGGATCATTGCGGTGACCAACCAGAAAGGCGGTGTGGGAAAGACCACAACCACCGTCAATCTGGGCGCCTCTCTGGCGAGAATGCGGCGCCGGGTCTTGCTGATCGATCTGGATCCTCAGGCGAACGCGACTGTCGGCTGCGGGGTCGACCGGGAGGCTCTGGCAGGTACTGTCTACCAGGTACTACTCGGCCAGGTCACGGTACGCGAGACCGTCGTGACCGTCAGTTCGGGTTTGGACCTGCTGCCGGCCGAGCACGACCTGGCCGGTGCCCAGGCCGAACTTGGTGGAGGCAGTGAACAGGAAAACGATAACCACCGCCTACGAAGAGCCCTTGCGACAGAAACCGGTTACGATTACATCCTCATCGACTGCCCACCGGCACTCAATGTGCTGACGATCAATGCACTGGTCGCAGCCAATTCGGTACTGATCCCACTGCAGTGCGAGTACTATGCGCTTGAGGGTCTGACCGGGCTACTGGAGACCATCAGCCGGGTACGTCAGAGTGCCAATCCGGGATTGGTCATCGAGGGTCTGCTGCGCACCATGTACGATGGACGAAACAGTCTGACCCGCGAGGTTTCAGACCAACTCTCCCAGCATTTTGGTGACAAGTTGTTCCGCACGGTCATCCCGCGCAATATTCGGCTGGCGGAAGCCCCGAGTTATGGTAAACCAGTGATCGACTACGACGAAAAATGTCTCGGCACCCTGGCTCATCTGGCACTGGCCGGCGAGATGGTAGGCAGTACTGGCGCGTTGCTGGGCACTGGAAAGGCCCCTGCCGATTCTCCAGGTCCGGAAGCCGCGGCACAATCAATAGATATCTGACCATTTGCAGGATATAGCATGAGCAGAAAAGCGCGACTCGGCAAGGGCCTCGATGCTCTGCTGGGCAGTGTTGAGAAAACTGCCGCGGAAAGTGACGGTGAGCTCCGGCACTTGCCGGTGGAGAGCATCAGACCCGGGCGCTACCAGCCCAGGACGCGGATGGACGAAGCATCACTCAGCGATCTGGCCGCATCTATAAAAGCCCAGGGGGTTGTGCAACCGATCGTGGTTCGGGAAACCGTTGCCGGAGACTACGAGTTGATTGCCGGGGAACGGCGCTGGCGAGCGGCCAAGATGGCAGGACTGGGCGAGTTGCCGGCGGTGGTGCGCCGGGTTCCCGATGAGATCGCACTGGCGGTGGGTCTGATCGAGAACATCCAGCGGGAAGACCTGAACCCACTGGAAGAAGCCAGCGGCTTGCGGCGGCTCTTGGACGAATTCGGCCTCACCCACCAGCAGGTGGCAGAGAGCATTGGGCGTTCGCGTGCGGCAGTTAGTAACCTTCTGCGATTGCTCAACCTGGACCCGCCCGTACGGGCTCACCTGGAGGCCGGTCATATCGAAGCCGGTCATGCCCGGGCCATTCTGGCCCTGCCGCGGGAACAGCAATTGGCAGCGGCAGAAACCGTCATGCAACAGCGACTGTCGGTGCGTCAGACCGAGCAACTGGTTCGGCGTTATCTGAGCGGCACACGCAAGAAAAAACGCAACAGGGCGAGTCAGGACGCTGACCTTCGCCAGCTTGAAGAAGAACTGTCGGAACACTTGGCCGCCCGGGTCAGCCTTGAGCAGAGCGGCCGACGCGGCCGCGTGGTCATTGAGTACAACAGCCTGGATGAACTCGAAGGGATACTCGAGCGCTTGCGCTCGTCACGCGCAGCATCCGGCCAATGACGATCACAACTGCCAGATTGGGAGGATCTCTAGCAGCTTAGGGGCATAAATTCTTGTCCCAGTATCATTTCAAATGACGGCGGTAAAATGTCGAGGGTATGTCTTAGGCGATAGTTGAGATTCTCGTAGGCTATTCAGTGGTACGAGTAGCGACAAGCCTGTGTCTTAACAGTTCTCTCATCGTAATCTAGCCCGTTGATCGCCTACGCGTTTCGGATTTTCCCCGTTTTCTTTTCACCCATTATTTGACTGAAACGAAGTGTTCGACTCAGATTCGTTTTCTTACTACTGATTTTCCAGTCTCCGGAGCCACCGGCGACTTCATCCAGTTCTTGGTCACTCAACCGGGCTGTACTTTCCAGATCTTCAGCAGTGAATTCACAACCATTCTCTACCCCCAGGGCAATCAATGCCTCAACCGATATGTTCCCATCGTTATCTAGCTGGTCGTTGATTCGTGCGTGAAGTTCTTCATTCTGATCCACCTTCTCCAGAAACTGCTCGAGATTCTCCTTGCTCATGGTGTGTCTCCTTCTTCAAGGACTCCCCAATATTACGTTTGTGGCTGAAGGGTTGCCATAAAAGCATAAAAGTACTGTTTCAAGCTTATTCTGAGTGACTCAGCTCATGCAATGGTGCTTTATACAGCTTTGAGTGTGATCCCCGTCACACTGGTTTCTCCGTGACTGTGTCTGAAGTGTTCCCCGTCACATACACCTCGGCCGTTCATCCCCAGAATGAGTCTCATTGGAACTGACCCGATGAACACAGAACAGGAGATAGAGATGAAAAACCAGGACAAAACATTTTTTTCTTTGAAAGACGAACAAACCGCAACGAATTCAGGCGGGCCGTACTATACGGAATGGCCACACGCTCACTTCACGCCGACTAACAAAGTGGAAACAAAGCCGCGAACCGACTTTATGAACCCACATCAGATTCCCGACCACAACAGCGCTCACGACAGCATTCACTGCTGATCAGAACGCCTTTAACCTAAAAAGACTCCGCTCTGGCGGGGTTTTCTATTTGTTGCTGATAAAAGGGCAAATGAAGGGTCGCCCAAACCTTTCTGTTAACACTGTCTGAGCTGTTGAAGGCCGCTCAGGTACGGCGGATGCCGATCGCACGCCCGGCCTGTTCGGGTCGGGGCAGCGCCCGGTGGAGTATCATCATCTCGGCCAGAGCTTGCTGGACCTTGTTCGGAAAAGGGCACGACCGGCGCTCGGCGAGGTCCACGTGCAGCAGCATCTGCTCACAGGTCGCAGCCAGGTAGCCCTGATGCGCATGGTACATGTGAAAGAAGTAATGGATGCATTTGGCATCGAAATCCAGTAGCTGACAGGTCAGACGGAGTGGATCGCCGAGGTTCAGTTCCTTGAGATAATTGATGTGCATCTCGAGAGTAAAGGTCGAGGTGCCGCGCCTGTCGATGCCTTCCGGGCCGATATCTAGGTGGTTGGTAAGCCCGTCTACGCCGTGGTCGAACGCCACGACGTAGTACGCTACGTTCATGTGACCGTTGAAGTCGATCCACTCGGGCAACACCTTCTGGTCGGATAACT
>CAZVVN010000123.1:0-6151 GCA_964630665.1 uncultured Acidiferrobacteraceae bacterium
GGGCATTTCGGGACAAGACACGACGTTCAGCCCGTCTCTTCCCTGAGGAAACGTGCCAGGCCGCCGAGCGCCTCGAGGACACTCTGACGACGCACCGCTTCACGATCGCCATCGAACAGAAACTGTTCGGTACGCACACGATCCGGCCTCGCTGCCCAGCAGATAAACACCGTACCAACGGGTTTTTCCTCGCTGCCACCGCCTGGGCCGGCAATTCCAGTGACCGACAGCGCCACATCGGCCAGACTGCGATCGAGCCCGCCACGAGCCATAGCGCGAGCGACCGGTGCGCTGACCGCGCCGCGCTCGGCGATCAGAGCCTCGGGTACACCCACCTGCTCATGCTTGGCTTCATTACTGTAAGTGACAAGACCGCACTCGAACCATTCCGAACTCCCTGAAACTGATGTGATGCTTTGAGCGATCCAGCCGCCGGTGCACGACTCGACGGTCACCAGTTTCAAGCGGTGGCCGCGCAGAATCGATCCGACGTTCTGGGCGACCCCGGTCAGGTCATCCTGGCTGGTCATTGTTCTATCTTTTGGTCGTCTGGAAAAGGGCCGGTACTTCTCTGGTGGCCCTGTGCTTCCCGGCATAGTCCGATACTCATCAGTTTCTCCCTAAGCTTCGATATCGCAGGGTCTATTGTGCCTGCTGTGAAGGCTCACTGCGTGAGCCTGGCAAACAGCCCTCGCCCGGACCTAAAACACCGAGGCGGCTTTCTGTGATTATGATATCTTGAAGACCCGGATAGCCGACCCCTGAGGACAACGGTACCCATGGCATCTGCCCACATCCGCTCTGCCAGTATCATCCTGTTGCTCCTTTTAACTGCCTGGTCGAGCGGGTATGCCGCCGATGCTGAACGGGAGCGGCGTCTTGTGAAAGAGATCGACGCCAGTCTCTTCGACGGCGAATTGATCCGGCTCGAATCTGGCGGACTTCAATTTGCCGCGGTCGAACTCCGGCCTGAGACAGAGAACCCGCGGGGCGCCGTCATCCTGCTGCACGGCCGCGGCTTTCACGCCGACTGGCCGGACACCATCAACCCCCTGCGGACAGCGCTTTCTGAACAGGGCTGGCACACCCTGTCGCTGCAGATGCCGGTCCTTGAGAAAGATGCCAAGTATTTCGATTACCTGCCCGTGCTGCCGGAGGCATTTCCCAGAATCGAGGCCACCATCCATCATCTGGCAGAGAACAACATCCAGCCCGTTGTGCTTGTGGCGCACAGCTGCGGCGCGCACATGGCCATGGCCTGGCTCGAAGAGACCGGGGATCACCGGATTGATGCCTTCGTCGGGATCGGAATGGGTGCCACCGACTACAAACAGCCGATGCAGCGACCGTTCCCGTTCGCTGCAATGACTGTGCCGATCCTAGATGTTTATGGCGGCGACGACTATCCAGCCGTTCTCCGGATGGCCCCTGAGCGCCTGGTGCTGATTCGGCAAGGGGGCCACTTACGATCGAGCCAAATCGAGATCCCCGGGGCGGACCATTATTTCAAGAGTTCGGCTGACGCTCTGATATCAAGTATCACCGCCTGGATCGACGCGCTGTCTTTCTGAGCCGCTCAGTCAAACCACTGCCGGTTGTCCCTGAACGACACCGCTGAGGTGATCTCCTTGATTCTTGGCCCTGTGCCCTGCTCGCCACTGCCTTGCCGATTCTTCTCTGCCCCGAAGGTCCGGACGACCATCATCCGCCGAGCATCGGATAACACGTTGTCGGTGAAAAACTGGCGTAGCGTTTTCAACGTCTGCGCCAGTATCGCCGCTGACAGCCTCTCCCGACTGTCAAAGGCATAGGCCTTGCGGTCTATCTCATGCCAGTATCGTGCCGAACGCTCGCCCAGACGCTGGTCTGGTGTGTTGATCCGCATCAGTATGCTCTGACGGTGCTGCTCGAAGACGTCCGAGGGCATATGCTCGAGCGTTTCTGAGAAGCCTCTCAGAAAAATCTCGATCGCCGAACGAATCTCATCCGGCGTTCTGTCGGGGGACTGAACCAGAAAGACCAGCCCCGGGACGCGCCGGAACGGCATGAAGCCCGCGACCACCACATAGCCCATCTTCTGCCGTGTACGCAGAGCCTTGTAGAACGGTGATTCCAGGAGCTGGCCGATGAGAAGGTACGCTGCCCGCTCCTCGAGTTGTCGGCTCTGCCCCTGAAAATAGCCCACAAACGCAGAATCCAGATGGTCGGCATCGCTGGTCAGACGAGCGACAGTTCCTTTATCGAGCTTTACTACCCGGCTGCTGTCAACGATCTCAACCTGCCTGTGTTCGAGCAACTCACGCCACACAGTCTTGGCGAGATCGGTGGCTTCATCCTGCAGATAATTGCCATGCGCCAGGGCCACGGCAACCCCCTGCCCCAGAAAACGAGCAACGAACGCCTCCAGATCCTCTGGTTCCAAGTCCTTCACAGCTGCGGCCAACTCATCCGGCCACCAGGACGGGGCCACCAAAAGCCTGTTGAGATCCGACATGATTCGTCCGGCCGGGTCCTTGTGCGCATCGTTTTTCAGCGCCCTCAGCAACTGCGTACGCACCCGGGCGAATCGCTCAGGACTGACCTCCGGCGCTTTAAGCGCCGCGAGAACGATAGACAGCAGTTCGCCCTGGCGGGCACTGTAACCCCTTAGTTTGAGCGAGATGCCACGGGCATGGTCGTACACCTCGAAACCCAGGCCTGCCAGCAAAGCCGGATAGGTCACGTCGTTGAGCTGGTCAAGCACCGTGGCCACATACAATCGCGTGAGCCCTTGGTTGCGTGGGCTATCGTTGGCGAACGGCGAGTGGATACTGACAAAGAAATCACCCTTCGGGAACCCGAACGAGGTGTCGTTCTGGAACCAAAGACTAAATCCTGGGCCGACCTCGATCCGTTCCGGCACTTTACTGACACGGCTTGCCGTACGCAGCTCGAGGTCGGTTGAGATGAATGGATTGGGTAACGGCAGACGCAATAAGGGGCTCTGCGGTGGGTCAGTCCATGCCCTTAGGAGCGATACTGGTAGCGGCCCGAGAGAATAATCCACCTGGTAATGTTCTTCTGTCGCATCGGTTTCCAGCTCAGGGCCGACCAGCAGCAGATGAAGGTTCTGTGGTACCAGCCTGGCCAGATAGTCCCGTATGAGCCGTGGATCAAATCGGTCATAACGGTATGGGCCGTAAAGAAGGTCGGCGACCGGATAATCGTGCATCCGCCGGGACAGAGTACGGACCAGGTCCATGGGTTCAGAGCGTTCCTGGAATCGGAAATCTATCTCAGCGAGGGTCTTCTGTTCCTGATAGACCCATGGCTTAAGTCCTTCTTTTCGGATCTGCTGAATCGCCTGAAACAGCAATCGGCCAACCTCGTCGTAAGCGCCGAGACCGGCTTCGGTCAGGCTGATGGAGATCTCGAAGGTGCTCTCGTTGTCATTGCTCATACCCGTACCGGCTGACAGCGCTTCTGCCCAGCCTTGTTCTTTGAGGACCGACAGCAGTGATCCCGGCCCTTCGTGTCCCAGTAGATGTCCAAGGTAGGCCAAAGGCTTCTCCCGGTAGTGAGCAATCCGCGCGGGCAGGGGAAAGGTAAACAGGCCGTAACGCATCTCCGCGATCGGCACGACTTTCTGCTGCAGGGGCAGTTTGTTCTCGCCGTAGAGACCAGGGACTTCGTCACCGGCTGACTCTCCGCCTGCTGGCAGATCAGCGAATCGGTTCACCACCCAGTTCTCAAGAACCTCCAGATCCTCATGCCCCAGCACAACCAGCGTCATGTTGGGTGCTGTGTAGTAACGGTGGTAGAACTCAAGCAGATCCTGTCGAACCAGATCACCTGGCCGGTCGGCGAGAGTCTGGCGACTGCCAACCGCAAACCCAGATCGTGGGTGCCTGCGATCGAAGGCCAGCTGCCTGACCGCCCGAATCCGTCGCCCGTCTTTCTTCAGTCCGGAGGTGTACTCCGAGTGGACGACTGCCCGTTCGCGCTCAACGAATTCGGGATTGAGCAAGGGGCTGGTGAAGAATCCCGCAAAACGATCCAGCGCGCCTTCCAGATGATCGGCATCGATATCGAAATAGTAGTTGGTGTGTGCGTAAGAAGTGTATGCATTCTCGGAACCGCCATGCCGGGTGATATAACTCTGGTATTCACCCGCCTCGGGATATGCCTCGGTGCCCAGAAACAGCATATGCTCGAGGAAATGAGCCAACCCGGCCCGGTCTTCCGGATCGCTGCCACTGCCGGCCTGTACATCCAGAGAGACGGCTGCTTTGTCTGTCGCGCTGTCGGAGATCAGGACGACACGCAGGCCATTGGGCAGGGCCATGTCCTGGAACTGCCGCTGATCCATCGCACTGGTGATAATCGTAGCCGACGAAACCAACGGCAATAAAAGCCCGGCAAAAGCCAGCAGTCTTTTCAGGGTCCGTTTGAGAGCCGGAGTCGTCCGAGGCGCTTTTATCCAACCGGGTTTTAGAGGGGACCACAGAACAAAGGACGAGCCTTTGCCCTGGTCAGGCGTACACATCGGTGACGATCACCCGTTCTGCAGATCGCCGACTGAGCTGGAAATCGATGCCAGCACCCATGACAACGACATCCGCAGTTGCGATGGGAGAATCAGCAGACACTGGAAACCGTCCGGGGCACGCGTGCGCAGAAAGGGCCAGTCCTATACAGAGAACCTTGGAGCAGGTGGTCTGAAACGACTATCACGGCACAGACTACCGATGCCAGCGATCGAACGGACCAAGAGCAAGCGCCCCGCCATCGACGCGAAACGACGCCCCATTGGCAAACCGACCGACCGGCGCGACCAGATAGTGCACTAGACCTGCGACCTCGTCAGGCAATCCTGCCCGACCGGCGATATTGATGGACTCCCCCGACTCATCAAGCGACTCTACGATCGCCGAGGTCAGCGGTGTGTCGACCAACCCAGGGTTCACCTGGTTAACGCGAATTCCCTCCGCCATCCACTCCTTTGACAAGGCAACGGTCGCGGCAGATAGTGCCGCTTTGGTGGCGCCGTAAACCACGCTGCCCGGTGACGGCCTTTCTGCATCGACTGAACCCATCATGACAACCGAAGGATTGTCACTTGCAGCCAGGTGTGGATGCGCACGCTGACACAGTCGAAGCGGTGCCCACAGATTGAGCGCAACGTAACCGTCAAAGTAGTCCCGGTCGAGATCCACAAAAGGGAGCCAGTCACCGCGCCCGGCGTTGTTGACGAGTACATCCAGGCCACCCAGGATAGCTAACGCCCTGTCGATCACCGAATCGGTCTGCTGGGATTCGCTCAGGTCCGCGACCAGTGGAGCTATGCTCCCCGTTGATTGGGGAACGTCCCCAGAACGGGAGACGCCGACCACACCGGCACCGGCCCCGGCCAGGCGCGAGGCGACAGCAGCCCCGATGCCGGATGATGCGCCGGTCACAATGACGCGATAACCCGCCAGGTTAAATCCAGAATCAGTCATAAAATATCCTGAGATCTGTGCCGTAGAGACACCTGGTAGCGACTCATTCAAATACCAGCAACAAGTCTTTCACATCGACCTGCTGGCCCGGTTGCACCTTGACTTCTTTGACTCTACCGTCTCGCTCTGCACGAACACTGGTCTGCATTTTCATCGCCTCGATAGTCACCAGCCCATCGCCCCGCTTGACTTCATCGGCTGCCCGCACATTGATCTGCGCGATGAGCCCCGGCATTGGTGCACCCACGTGGCAGGGGTTACCCGAATCGGCTTTGGGCTGTACCACCCGCGTGACCTGGTGGGTCCGGTCGCTTACTTTGATCTGTCGTGGCTGGCCGTTCACCTCAAAGAACACCGTACGCATACCGTCGTCATGGTGATCGCTGACTCCAAGATAGCGAATAATCTGGGTATGCCCGGAATCCAACTTGACGCTGATCTCCTGACCGGATTCCATACCATAGAAAAAGACCGCCGTCGGCACCATCGTCAGGTCACCGAACTGTTGCCGTGCCTTCGCGTATTTGACGAACACATCCGGGTACATCAAGTATGAAGCCAGCTCCTGGTCGGAGACACGTCGCTCTACCCGGCGTTCAACCTCTTCGCGAGCAGTATCAAGGTCTGTTGGCGGCAGTATTGCTCCGGGCCGTTCAGTCAGGGGTGCACTA
>CAZVVN010000124.1:0-3194 GCA_964630665.1 uncultured Acidiferrobacteraceae bacterium
GTGCTTGAATTGTTTGGGAAGACATTAATGTGTACTAAGTTAGGCGGGCACAGGGGAATTGCATGAATAAATTGAATGTAAATCCACAATCAACACCTGACCGGCGGAGTCGGGCGAATGCAGTGCGCGCGCTCAGCATGGACGCGATTCAGCAGGCCAGAAGCGGGCATCCCGGTATGCCGATGGGCATGGCGGACATCGCCGAGGTGTTGTGGTCGGATTATCTGCGGCATAACCCCACTAACCCCAGTTGGTCTGACCGGGACAGATTCATTCTGTCCAACGGGCATGGATCCATGCTGCATTACGCACTCCTCCATCTTTCCGGATATGACCTGCCCATTGAAGAGCTCAAGAATTTTCGCCAGTTGCATTCGCGTACGCCGGGTCACCCAGAATACGGTTATGCACCGGGAATAGAAACCACCACCGGTCCGCTGGGTCAGGGTATTGCCAATGGAGTTGGTATGGCGCTCAGTGAGAAGGTACTGGCCGCCCAGTTCAATCGGCCAGGGTACGAGGTGGTGAACCATTTCACCTATGTGTTCCTGGGAGACGGTTGCCTGATGGAAGGCATCTCCCACGAAGCCTCGTCACTGGCGGGGACCCTGGGGCTGGGCAAGCTGATCGCCTTCTGGGACGACAACGGGATCTCGATCGATGGCGAGGTCAAGGGCTGGTTTACCGATGACACACCGGCACGGTTCAAGGCTTACGGTTGGCAGGTGATTGAGGAAGTCGATGGTCACGATCCACATGCTGTTGCAAAGGCCATAGACGCTGCACGGGCAGAGTCGACTCGGCCCAGCCTGATCTGCTGTCGCACCGTGATTGGCTGGGGATCACCGAATAAGAGCGGTCAGGCATCGTCCCATGGGGCGCCGCTCGGTGAAGAAGAAGTATCGCTGGTCCGTGAAAACATTGATTGGCCGCACGCTCCATTTGAGATTCCTGAAGACATCTACGCGGCCTGGAACGCTGTCGAATCAGGAAGAGCTGTCGAGGCCGAGTGGTGTTCGATGTTCGATAGCTACAGCGAATCCCACCCGGATCTTGCTCGGTCCTTTCTAAGGCGAATGGACGGAGAACTGCCGACTGACTGGGCAGGAAAAGCCGACCAGTTCGTTGCGTCGGTGGTGGCTGCCGGTGACAGTGTGGCAACGCGCAAGGCCTCCCAGCAGGTCCTGGAGGGCCTAGGACCCATGCTGCCTGAGTTGATCGGTGGTTCGGCAGATCTGGCCGGTTCCAATCTAACCCAGTGGTCCGGCTCCGTGCCGGTGACTGCCGAGGATGCAACGGGTAACTATATCTATTTCGGGGTGCGCGAGTTCGGCATGTCAGCTCTTTGCAACGGTATCGCGCTGCACGGTGGTCTGATCCCTTACAGTGCGACCTTTTTGGTGTTCTCCGAATACGCCCGCAACGCGCTGCGCATGGCGGCTCTGATGAAAATTCGCTCCCTGTTTGTCTATACCCATGATTCCATCGGCCTAGGGGAAGACGGGCCGACCCATCAGGCTGTCGAGCAGACCGCAACGTTGCGGCTGATTCCTAACATGTCGTTGTGGCGTCCCTGCGACACTGTCGAAACAGCAGTAGCATGGCGCCTGGCGCTCGAGCGCCGTGAGGGCCCGACCTGCCTGTTGTTCTCCCGTCAAACACTGCCCTTTCAGACGAGATCCAGTGACACGGTCGAAAACATCAGTCGCGGGGGCTATGTCCTACGGGATTGTGAAGGAACCACAGAGGCGATTATCATCGCCACTGGCTCTGAAGTGTCGCTGGCCGTCGACGCGGCCGAACGTCTTGGCGCCAAGGGCCGGCAAGTGCGGGTGGTATCAATGCCGTCAACGGATGTGTTCGATGCCCAGGACGATACCTATCGGGAATCCGTCCTTCCCCGTGCTGTAATGGCCAGGGTGGCGGTCGAGGCCGGGGTCTCGGCAACCTGGCTACACTATGTGGGTGTGCGAGGGCGGGTTGTTGGCATCGATTCCTTCGGTGAATCAGCGCCGGCTGAGGTCGTTTTCGAGCATTTTGGATTTACTGTCGACAACGTGGTTGCCAACGTCGAGCAGGTTCTTGCGATGCCCCCGGATTGATCGGGTCGACAAGTTCTGATCCTGGGACAATCGGGCAGTGCTGACAGTAGTACCTGGCAAGTGGTTCACAACCTAACTTCAAGGAGATCAGCCAATGGCGATCAAAGTAGCAATCAATGGATTCGGTCGCATTGGCCGTAACGTTTTCCGGGCGATGTTCGAGTCCGGTCAGCAGGACCAGTTCGATGTTGTGGCGGTCAACGATTTGGGGGATGCTGGCGCTAATGCGCACCTGCTGCAATATGACACGGCCCATGGGCGCTTCCCTGAGAACGTCAGCGTCGATGGCGATGCCTTTCTAGTGGGTGAAAAACGGGTCAGAGTTCTGGCCGAGCGGGATCCGGCACAGCTGCCCTGGGCCGAGCTGGGTGTTGATGTAGTGATGGAGTGCACTGGGTTTTTTACGAGCAAAGAAAAAGCCAGCGCCCATCTCACGGGGGGTGCGAAAAAGGTCATCATCTCCGCACCCGGCGGTAAGGATGTGGATGCGACTATTGTCTACGGTGTTAATCACAGTGTGTTGAAGGCGAGCGATACGGTCATCTCCAACGCCTCCTGTACAACCAACTGCCTCGCTCCACTGGTCAAACCCCTGCACGAGAAGATCGGCGTGGTGGCGGGGGTGATGACCACGATCCATGCTTATACCAATGACCAGGTTTTGACTGATGTCTATCACCAGGACCTTCGGCGCGCCCGTTCCGCGACCCAGTCCATGATTCCGACCACCACCGGTGCGGCAGCCGCCGTGGGGCTGGTCTTGCCAGAACTCGATGGCCGGCTTGATGGTTTTTCGGTACGAGTGCCGACGATCAACGTGTCGTTGGTGGACTTGACCTTCGAAGCGGCACGCCAGACCACGGTGGATGAGGTGAACCAGGTGATGCGCGAGGCGGCTGATGGTGAACTTAAAGGCATCCTGGCCTACAACGACAAACCCCTGGTGTCCATTGACTTTAACCACAGTCCGGCCTCGTCGACCTACGACTGTGCCATGACCCGGGTCGTAAGCGGCAAGACAGTCAAAGTCTGTTCCTGGTATGACAACGAATGGGGTTTTTCCAACCGGATGCTGGATACCTGCATTGCACT
>CAZVVN010000124.1:3294-6126 GCA_964630665.1 uncultured Acidiferrobacteraceae bacterium
CAGCGATGCCAGAATCCGAGCGGCTTTACCCACCATCAAGTCAGCGACTGCGGCCGGTGGCCGGGTCATGCTTATGTCGCACCTGGGTCGCCCGGTGGAAGGGCAATACGAGGAACAGTATTCACTCGCCCCGGTTGCTGTGTACCTGTCGAACCTGTTCGGTGCCGACGTGCCCCTGGTGCGATCTTGGCTCGATGGTATCAATATCGAGCCGGGGAATGCCTGTCTATGTGAAAACGTACGGTTCAATGAGGGTGAGAAACGCAACGATGAGGCCCTTGCCCGAAAAATGGCTGCCCTATGCGACGTTTATGTCATGGATGCGTTCGGTACAGCCCATCGTGCACAGGCGTCCACCGAGGGTGTAGCGCGGTTTGCACCACTGGCCTGCGCCGGACCGCTACTGGCCGCTGAACTGGATGCGCTGGGAAGAGCACTGGACAACCCAGCCCGGCCGATGGTGGCCATCGTCGGTGGTTCGAAGGTCTCGACCAAGCTGACCGTCCTGGAGTCGCTGGGCCGGATCGTCGATCAACTGATCCCGGGTGGTGGGATCGCCAACACATTTCTCGCTGCTGCCGGCCACAAGGTCGGTGGATCGCTGGTCGAGCAGGGCCTTATTCCTGAAGCGAGGCGCCTGCTGGAAGGCGCGCAGGATCAAGGCAACAGTATCCCGTTGCCGAGCGATGTTGTGGTTGGCCGGGAGTTCTCGGATTCGACCAACGCTACGGTCAAGCGCATCGAAGAGATTGATGATACTGACATGATCCTTGATATCGGGCCGGAGAGCTCGGCGCGGTTTGCTCAGATGATGACCGAGGCAGGTACCTGTCTTTGGAATGGGCCGATGGGGGTGTTCGAATTCGACCAGTTTGGTGAAGGGACCCG
Source organism: uncultured Acidiferrobacteraceae bacterium (assembly GCA_964630665.1). Classification (GTDB taxonomy): domain Bacteria; phylum Pseudomonadota; class Gammaproteobacteria; order Arenicellales; family UBA868; genus UBA9619. Next base: position 4,183 of record CAZVVN010000124.1, read on the forward strand.
GGCTTTGGCCGAGGCCATCGCCCGATCTTCTGCATTTTCTATTGCGGGTGGTGGTGACACGCTGGCGGCTGTTGACAAGTACAATATCGGCTCTGGTATTTCCTATATCTCGACTGGCGGTGGCGCCTTCCTGGAGTTTCTCGAGGGCAAGAAGCTTCCAGCCGTGTCGGTACTTGAGTCGCGTGCTCCAGTCTGACCCACCCGATACGGTGCTATCACCAGGCCTTGCGTTTGAACCTGTTAACTGATCGGCCGGATGGACCGGATGGACCCCAGACGACGCACTAAGATTATTGCTTCCCTCGGACCGTCGACGGACAAGGCCAAAGCCTTGTCCGCACTGATCCGCGAAGGAGTCGACGTTGCCCGCATTAACATGTCGCACGGGTCCTTGGAAGATCATCGGCGGCGGGCGACCATGCTGCGTGAGTGCGCCCGGGATCTCGATCGACCCGTCGCTCTGTTGCTGGATCTGCAGGGACCCAAGATCCGGATCCAGGGCTTTCGCAACGGTAAGGTTCAGCTGCGTAACGGCCGAAGGTTCAACATAGATCCCGCACTCGGCCCTGAAGAAGGTACCGAAGAGAGTGTCGGCTCGACCTATTCAGGTCTTCCACAGGACGTCAAGGTCGGAGACAACCTACTACTGGACGATGGCAATATTACCCTGCGGGTCGAAGAAGTCAGCGGCAATCAGATCATCAATCGGGTGATCTCCGGCGGAGAACTTTTAGGATTCAAGGGAATCAATCTACAGGGTGGTGGGTTGTCCGCCTCGGCACTGACGCCTAAGGATCATGACCATATCCGTTTTGCGGCCGAGATCGGGACCGACTTTCTGGGCGTTTCATTTGTACGCAATGGGGCGGATGTCGAGACTGCCAGAATGCTGTTGCGGGCGGCCGGCAGTGAGGCCCACATTGTCGCCAAGATCGAGCGCCGTGAAGCTATTGACCACATTGACGAGATCATTGCGACAGCCGATGCGATCATGGTTGCCCGCGGTGATCTAGGTGTTGAAATCGGTGACTCCGAGCTACCGGGTGTACAGAAGCGGTTGATCGCCGACGCACGAAAAGCCAACAGTGTTGCCATCACGGCAACCCAGATGATGCAATCCATGGTGCAGAATCCTCAGCCCACCCGGGCCGAGGTGTCGGACGTTGCCAACGCGGTCCTCGATGGAACCGATGCCGTGATGCTGTCGGCAGAGACTGCCGTCGGGCGCCATCCGGTGAGGGTCGTTTCGGCGATGAGCCGAATCTGCGTCGCTGCAGAACGTCATCACGGTACTCAGGTAACAGGCCATCGGCTGGAAGCACGTTTCAATCGGGTGGATGAGACAATTGCCATGGCGACGATGTACACTGCCAACCGCTTTGACATTGCTGGTATCTTGACGTTGACCGAGTCGGGCAGTACACCGAAATGGATGTCGAGAATCAGGTCGGACATCCCGATCTATGCCGGTACGCGGTGGCCGGAAACCGAGCGGCGGATGGCGCTCTACCGCGGTGTGTACCCCGTATCCTTCGATGCATCAAGTGTTCCCCGGGGAGACGTTAACAGGACGGCGGTTGAGAAATTGAGGTCGAGCGGGTTGGTCAAAGACGGTGACAGAATCATCATCACCAAAGGCGACTTCTCTGGAGTAGGTGGAGGGACCAATGCCATGAAAATCGTTGAAGTTGGACAGGTTTCCGGCGAGATCGAGTAAAGCCTCAGGATTGGTGTCCCACCGCTGAACGGGCTATATGATTGTATGGCCACGACTGAACAAATTGCTCATTAACGTAAACGACGAGGAAATTCGATGAACATCGACACACTTCAAGCGACAGCACGGGCCATGGTGGCTCCGGGCAAAGGGATACTGGCAATGGACGAGAGTTCGCCCACCTGTAACAAACGTTTTGAGGCGCTCGGTATTCCAACCACAATTGA
>CAZVVN010000125.1:0-6094 GCA_964630665.1 uncultured Acidiferrobacteraceae bacterium
CCCCGTAGCGTGCTGCACGCCAGATTGATTTGACTCCGCCGCCGATCCAGATCGGGGGGTGAGGTTTCTGTACCGGTTTAGGTTCAAGCGGGATGTCACTCAACTGGTAGTGCTCGCCATCAAAGGTGACCTGATCCTGGGTCCACAGCTGGGTGATCACTTCGAGTTGCTCATCGAACAATTTTCCCCGTGCCTTTCGATCTACACCCACGGAAGTGAAATCCTCCTCCCACCACCCCATCGCGGCTCCCGCGATCAATCGCCCGTCAGAAATCACATCCAGCGTTGAGAGGTACTTTGCCCATTGGTAAGGCGGCAGCAGGGGCGGAAGGATGGAATTGAATCCGATCTTCAGCGTCGAAGTGGCTGCGGCAATGACGGGTGCTATCGCCAGTGCGTCAAGTACATCATGGTTGGGAAAGGTTTCAAATAGCCAGCTGGGCGCCATCGTCATGTGGGTGGGCATGGTTGCCGAGTAAAATCCAAGGTCTTCCGCCAATTTGGCGATCTCAACAATTTCGCCCACGGAGGTCTTCTGCGCACCCCAAGGGAAGAGCATGATGCTTAAATCTGAAATGTTCGGCATTCTGTTAACCTGTGGTCAGTTATGTTGTTGATGCAATGGACTGGTCGTTTCGAGTGCCATCCTTATTATGAGATTCGAAGGTGGCGCTAACCCGCATCTCGAATTCAGATGGTGGGAATCTACATGGCCATGCGAAGTTAGACAACTCTTGATGTCCTGATACTGTGAGCAGGTTTTTCGCTCATAGAATCCTCCCTTCAAGCCTAGACAATATTCCTTCGCATAATCGATAATCGGCCGAACGAGTTGTGTCGTATAGGTGGGGCTTGAAAACCCGCCGCCTTCATCACCGGGCAGATCCGGCCGTCATGGGGCTGGTGACTGGGTGACTGTCCAGACATCAGGGCTTCTCATTGGTCAACTCGGCCGAATGGTCGTCGACAGCAAAGAACGAGGAAGTGATCATGGATTTTGGAATGACTATTCCCACCCGCGGGCCGCTGGCGGAACCGCAAAAGATCGAACAACTGGCCAGGCGCGCGGAGCAACTCGGATTTACCTACCTTGCTGTCCCTGACCATATCGTAGTCCCGCGAAAGATCGACTCGCGCTATCCCTATTCAGCTTCGGGCGACTTTCCAGGCTCCAAGTCAGGCGCCTGTCTCGACCAGTTCAGTGTGCTTACTTTTCTCGCTGCGCTGACTACGGAACCTCGGCTGGTCTCTTCGGTGACCGTGATTCCGCACCGGGGTGCTCTGGAGTCAGCCAAGCTGGTGGCGAGCATTGATGTGCTCTCACATGGACGCATGACACTCGGTGTCGGGGCGGGGTGGATGCGGGAGGAATTCGAAGCACTCGGTGCGCTGTCGTTCGACCATCGCGGCCAGGTGACCGACGAATACCTCGAGGCGTTCAAGATACTGTGGACCGAGGACGACCCGGTCTTCGCTGGAGAGTTTGTTCGCTTTCGCAATATCAGTTTCCTTCCCAAACCGGTACAGAACCCCCATCCACCGATCTGGGTCGGAGGCGAGAGTGGCCCGGCGCTGCGGCGTACCGCGCGTTACGGTGACACCTGGTATCCCATCGGGAACAACCCCCGTTTCCCGCTGGGTTCGATTGATCGGTTTGCCGAGCGCGTCGGGCGACTTGGTGAAATTGCCGCTGAAGAGGGCCGCGATCCCGCGGACATCTCTTTGGTGTACTGCGCATTATGGTTCGATGAGCACAAGACCCTGACCCTGGACGACGGCAGTCGCCATCTGTTGAGTGGGTCGGTCGAACAGATAGCCGAGGACGTAGCGGCACTCGCCGAGATCGGCGTACAGGGTCTGATGCTCAATTTCCAGCGAGATACGCTGGAGCAGTCTCTCGACAGTATGCAGCACTTTGCCGATGTCATCCGCCCGGCACTATGAACCTGTCGCCTCACCATAGGCCGGCTGGATTGGTTCTGGGTCTTGACCGACTCGCTATCGACTCGCCTGTATCGTCAGCTACGAATGCTTCGTGATACTGGACCGATTCACTACCAGCAAGGTTCTAGGCAAGTGGTGCCGAAGCTGCGCTGCCGGCCCCGACCCTGGTTGCTGCGGGCTTTCATCAATCGGTAAATCTGGTATCGTTCGCGCTTGGTCGTTTTAGGACTTACCTCTTATTCGGGCTGGATTGTTCGACGTAAACACATAACCATGGTGCGTTTACTGATTCTTTTGCCGATCGGCGATCGGAACTGCACCCAACCTCGGGCGTGAGCATGACCCAGGATCTGACCAAAGAAGTTCAGGACCGTTACCACAGGTTGCTTGAAGAGGGTGCCGACCCTAACGAATGGGCGTACGCCTGGCGTTCCGAGTACAACCGCGGGGGTTTCAAGGCCGTTGACTTTCTCATGCAAGAGGTCGTCAATCCTGGTAAATGCATCGGCTGTGCCGCGTGCCTGACGATCTGTCCGGTCGACGTATTTGATTACGAAAACGAGAAGCCGGTAGACACACGGGATACTGCCTGCGTTTTCTGTGAACTGTGTGTAGACGCCTGTCCCGTGCTTCGGCCGACCGACAAGGATCTGGCCCAACAGATCGAGTTGCGCGAACCGAGCATGGACGACGGGTTCGGGCCCTACGCCTACGGGGTGCTCGCACGGACAACGCAGGAGCACATATTGAACGAAGGGCAGGACGGGGGAATCTGTTCGGCTCTTGCGATACATGGCCTGCAGACCGGAACCCTCAAAGGTCTTGTCGTCGGTAACGAGTATCCGGACAACCCGCAGATGGGTTACGCGCAACTGGCCACCACGCCCGAAGAGGTTCTCACCAGTGCCCGTTCCCGTTACTCATATCAGCCGAACACGCTGGCATTGGTTGAAGCGATGGAGAAGGGCATCGCACCGCTGGCGGTGGTCGGCGTGCCGTGTCAGGTCGACGGGGTGCGCCAGCAGCAGTACTCCAGCATTCGCCTGGATGTCGCGGAGTGGTACCGCGAGAACATTTCCTTGGTCATTGGCCTGTTCTGTTCGGAGGCTTTTACCGAGGAAGGCATCGACTGGCTGGCCAACGATCTTGGTGTTCCCAAACGGGATATCGCCAACATCAACATCAAGGGCAGGCTTGAAATCAAGTTGCGTGACGGGCGTGAAGAAACACGCTCGCTGAAGGCTTTCGGCAAGTATGCGCGGCCTGCCTGTCTTTACTGTATGGACTATGCAGCAGACAACGCGGACATCGGTCTGGGGGGGATTGGACTCGATGGGTGGACGTTTACCGTCATTCGGACCGAGGCCGGACACCGGGCCTGGCAGGCACTGGTCGAAGCAGGCTGGGTGGAAGTCAAGGAACTGGAGGAGTTGCCAAAATCCAAAGAACTCCTGACCCGGCTTTCGCGTTACAAGCGCAACCGGCCTCTGCCCGCATTGATGCCGACGCATCAGGAACGCGAGGCCATTGGGAATCTTGATCCGAAGAACTACTATAGAGGTTGGGAAGATGATTCGTCTGCGAAGGACTGGCGACCTCTACCGCCACCTCCTCCGAAAAAGAAAAAGGTTAAGTCGAAGAGTGAGGGAAACGCTTCATGAACCGCGCAAGGCCACGGCTTGAGGACCTCAGTATCATTGTTTCCGGCCAGGGCGGTGACGGTTCTCTAACTGTCATCAATATTCTGGCTGATGTTCTGCGCTCAGTCGGTTTGCGTGCTTATACCGAGCGCGATGTACTGTCCCGCATCAAGGGCGGCATTGTCGCTGCCACGTTACGCGCCTGTCATGAAGAACGTCTCGGCATAGGAAGTCAGATTGATCTGATCGTTGCTTTTGACGTGGCCGCGATCGACAAAGAGGCCCACCGCCTCAATGCCCGCAGTGTCGTGATATACGACAACTCTGGTGGTGCGCTAGCGGACGACAGTGGCGTTCCCGAAGGCGCGCGGGTAATCGGTATTCCTTTCAGTCGGCACGCGGTGCGGATGTTCAGTCGTGACATCTACAAGAACAGCATCTCTTCAGCGGTCGTAGGACGCCTGATCGGTCTTAGCGACAGTGACATGCGAAGCGCATTCGAGAAACGCTTTAGCAGACGCGGCGCCCAGGCGCTGAAATACAATCTCGACGCGCTGGCGTTGGGTCATGAGCTTGCCGATGGCGTCGGGCTGACGGCTGAAGAAGGGCTCTATGATATCGTCAGCACCAGTTCCAAACCCCATATGCTGATCACCGGAAACGAGGCGGTCGCCTTTGGGTTTATTGTGGCGGGTGGGCGCTTTTTTGCCAGTTACCCGATCACGCCATCAACCGATATCATGGAGTGGCTGGAGAAGTGGTTGCCGAAGTTCGGTGGTGTCGTTCGACAGGCCGAGGATGAACTGTCGGTGATCAATATGGCTATCGGGGCGGCCCTTACCGGCACGCGGACGATGGTTGCGACCTCCGGTCCCGGCCTGGCGCTGATGCAGGAAGGCATCGGGCAGTCGGGGATGGCGGAGATTCCATTGGTTGTGGTGGATTCCCAGCGTGGCGGGCCGAGTACAGGTATGCCAACCAAGCCAGAACAAGGTGACCTCAATCTTCTGGTTTACGGGGGCAATGGTGACTTCCCGCGCGTTGTTCTTGCACCCGGAACGCCCGACGAATGTTTTCACCTCACTGTCAAGGCGTGCAATCTCGCCGAACAATACCAATTACCGGTTTTCATCGCCCTGGACCAGGGACTATCCCAGAACCTTGCGACCATAGAACCGATTGATCAGAGCCAGGTTGTCGTCGAGCGCGGCAAGCGGCTCGATGGTGAATCACTCGCTGAGTTGCCGGTCTACAAGCGTTACGCTTTCAGCGACGACGGCGTTTCGGCTTTCGCAGTGCCGGGTACACCTGGCGGGATGTCGCTTGTTACCGGCAATGAACACGACGAGTTCGGCCAGGTCTCCACCGATCCTGATAATCGTACCCGTATGGTGCACAAGCGTCACAGTAAGCTACAGACCATGCAGCCTGATCTGCCACGGGCCATTACTCACGGTGACAAGACAGCGGTTATCGGGTTTATCGGCATCGGAATGACCCATGGTGTGATACTGGAAGCGATGGAGATACTGGCTGAGCGAGGCTTATCTGCCCAATACCACCAGTTGCAGACGCTCTGGCCGATGTTGGAGGAAACGCCGGCATTTACCCGGGATTGCCCATGTGTCTTTGTCGTCGAATACAACGCAACGGGGCAACTGGCGAGACTCATTGTTGCACACGGTGGCAAGGATGCCCATATCGAATCTGTCCTCGTCTATGATGGTGTGCCGTTACGCGCCGAAGATCTGGTTCAGAAGGTCATTACGCGTGTTGAATCAAGGGGGGACAAGGTCGCATGACTGAGACATTTACGCCGGGCCGGCCAATCTGGTGTGCGGGGTGTGGCGACTTTGGTGTGTTGGAGGCGTTGATCAGCGCTCTGGATGAGTTACAAGTACCAGCGCATGAGCGCATGATCATCGCGGGTATCGGCTGTTCGGGCTCACTTCAGAACTACCTGTCCTGTTATGGTTACCACGCCCTTCATGGCCGGGTTCTGCCGACAGCGACTGGTGCCAAGCTTGCCAATCCCGAACTCACTGTTGTCGGTGTAGGCGGCGACGGTGACGGTTACGCGATCGGCGGGGGTCATCTTGTGCACGCGTTCAAACGCAACCCCGGTGTGACGTATATCGTCATGAATAACGGTACCTATGGCCTGACTAAAGGGCAGGCATCACCGACCAGTGCGGCCGGATTCCAGGACAATATTGAAGAAGATCTTGATCCAATCATGTTGGGTCTGAGCATTCCTGGTTCGACGTTTCTTGCTCGTGGCTACAGCGGCCACCCGACCCAATTACTGCAACTGACCCGTGCAGCGCTGAAGCACAGTGCACAAGGCCAGGGAATGTCCTATCTTGAGGTCCTGTCGCCGTGTGTGACCTACAACGACACCTACCGCGAATGGCGGACCAATGTTTACGATATTGACGACGAACATGGTTATGACCCGGGCGATCGAGCTGCTGCGTTTGGGCGTATGACTGAATTGAGAGAGCAGGGCC
>CAZVVN010000126.1:0-4260 GCA_964630665.1 uncultured Acidiferrobacteraceae bacterium
ATGCACTGGGGAAATGCCAAGTACGCCGAGAAAACGGGCAAGCAGGCCAACGTGGGCCTTCTGTGGACTTATACGGGAACGTTTAGCGACATCGCTAAAGGTAAGGCCGCAACCGAAGCGATGCTCGCGCAGGGCGCGGGCCTGATCTACAATGTGGCTGGACCCCTTGGCATTGGTGACCTTGAGGCCATTACCGAGCATCTTGAAGCCAAGAGCAAATCCGCAGGTCCGCCATTTATGATTGGTGTCGACGCTAACCAGGATTATCTCGGTGACGGTCATCGGGTGCTCGCCAGCATGATGAAGCGGGTCGACTTCGGTGTTTACAGCGCCATCGAAGCGGCCGTCAACGGTACGTTCAAGGGCGGTGTTCAGATTCTAGGCCCGCATAATGGTGGTATTGCCATGTCAGGCAAACAGGATCTGGCGGACTTCATCCAGTTCGGAATCAAGGGTGGTGCGATCGGTGCGTCAGACAGCGACCAAATTACCAGCAACTGGGTAGCGATGCGTGGCGACATCCCGGGCTGGATCTGGGATGCGGTTGCAGAACTTCAGGCGCAGATCAGTGACGGCACTGCCGAAGTACCATGTGGCTGGTGCCCCGATACCATCGGTGATATCCGTGCCAAGTATCCGGACTGATATCACTCTCTGAGCAGGTGGTTGCAATGGGGGGGAGGACGATTGTTTCTCTCCCCCATTTGTTTGTACGGACACGAAACCTGTGCTCTTTAATAAAAGTCTTTGTGTCGAACGGTTAAAGATTGCGTGCCTTAATCCGTCAGTTGAACCCTGTCGCAGAGTCGGTGATAGCTGGACTGATCGGCATTGCCATCGGTGCAGTGATCATGCTGGTATACGGCTATGATCCCATCGCGGCCTATAGTTCATTGTTCCGGGGAAGTTTCGGTAGCATCTACAGCTGGGCCGAGTCACTGGCTAATGCCACGCCGCTGATTCTCACGGCATTGACCTTTGCCGTCGCCATGCGCGGCGGGCTGTTCAACATCGGTGCGGAAGGTCAGTTGTACATCGGTGCGCTGGCCGCCGTGGCCGTCAGTCTGATCCATCTGCCTTATCCTTTGCACGTGGTTGTTGCACTGCTGGCGGCCATGCTGGCCGGAATGATCTGGAGTCTTCCGGTTGCGTTTCTCAAACTGGGCCGTGGCGTACACGAGGTGATCTCGACCATCATGTTCAACTGGATCGCACACTTCTTTGCTTTTTATCTGATCGCAAACGTACTCACCGATCCAAAGCGCGGAGAGAAAACAATTAGTATTGTCGAGACCTCACGCCTGGCAAGGATTCTGCCCGATACCAGCCTCAATTACGGTCTGCTGGTGGCGGTGGTAGCGGCGGTCGTGGTGCTGTTTCTGCTCTGGCGAACCACGGGAGGGTTTGAATTGCGGGTAAGCGGTTTCAACCCCGAGGCTGCCCGCTATGCGGGGATCAGCCGCCGCCGGCAGATTCTGACGGCTTTTCTAATTGGCGGTGCCACGGCCGGTCTTGCCGGGGCGGTACAGGTGATGGGCCGGCCGCCGACCTACGCCCTGATGAGCGGCCTGCCGCAGTTCGTGAACCTTGGATTCGACGGCATCGGCGTGGCTATGATCGGGCGGAACCATCCCATCGGGATCGTTTTTGCGGCGATCTTTTTTGGTGGGCTGCTGGTCGGTGGCCGGATCATGCAGTTCTCGCCCGGGGTACCCCTGGAAATGGTCCGAGTAGTCGAGGGGGTGATCATCCTGGCTTTGGCCGTACCTGAACTGAAGCGTGTTCTGACCCGTATCGGTTTGCGATTGAAACGCAGGAGGCAGCGCGATGGCGCTTGAGCATCTCTGGGGCATTCTCTTTATCTCGTTGCACGCGATGGTGCCGATTACGCTGGCTGCAATCGGTGAGACCATCGAGGAGTCAGCCGGCTTGTTTAACATCGGCCTGGAAGGCATCCTGCTGTTGAGTGCATTAGCCGGTGCGGTAGGTGCCGAAGCGTCCGGCAGTGCGGTGGTTGGGCTGATGACCGGGATGGGGACCGGCGCCCTGATCGGGCTGTTGTTTGGTGTGGTCAACACGTACTGGAAGGGAAGCCAGCTGATTACCGGGGTTGGGATCAACCTCTTTGCTTTCGGTTTTGTCGCGTTTATGCTGATTACTCTGGGTGCGCCGGGTTTTCACAGTGTACCGCGTGACGTACAGGTCAAGCTGATTCGGCTTGGTGTGGGGAGCCTCAGCCCACTGGTGCTTGTGACGGTTGCGCTGGCCATTGCGGTCTACTGGTTGTTGTATCGCACCCAGCTGGGTATCCGAATCCGGGCAGTGGGTGAGAACCCGGCTGCAGCGGACGTCGCCGGCATACGGGTCAATGCGCTTCGCCTTGGAACCGCGGTTGCGGCGGGGCTGCTGGCAGGCCTTGCCGGGGCCTATCTCAGCGTTGACTGGTTCGGTGCCGTGACCAAGGAAATCACCGCGGGTCGCGGGTTTATCGCTCTGGCCACAGTGGTATTCAGCGGGCTGAACCCGTTGCTGGCTTTGCTGGGTGGGTTCATTTTCGGTTTTTTCGATGGGTTGGCGACCTGGGTCGCCACTTATCCCGGCATCAAGAAACTGATTCCCTGGCAGTTTGTCGCGATGGCACCGTATGTCGTGACTCTGTTGGTGGTGGCCGGTGCCATCGGAAGGGCCCGTTTCCCCAAGGCCCTAGGGATACCCTACCTGCGGGAGTGACTTTAAGCCTGGAGGTGTTCAGGCGGCCGTAGTGTGAGTTGCACCGCCCGCCATCCAGCGGCCGAGCTGTTCCCGGTCGGCACCCTGTGCCTCGACCATACCGGCCATTGCACCCTGGAAAATGACACCGATCCGGTCTGACAACGACATGATCTCGTCCAGATCTTCGGACACTACGAGAATAGCCGAACCGTTCTCGCGTAGTTCCAGAAACAACTCCCAGGTGTGCCGGATGGCCCTGGCGTCGAGCCCTTCAGTTGGATGAGACGCGATGATGACGGGCGGTTTGCGCCAGGTCTCACGTCCCAGGATCAAGCGCTGAATATTGCCGCCGGAGAGAATCCGGGACTCGGTCCGCCACAGATCCGGCACCAGGGCATTGAACCGCGAGACGATGTCTTCGGTATGTCGGTTGATCTCACGGCGGTTGAGCACGCCTCGTTTGGCAAACGGTGCGGCCCGGTAATCTTTGAGTATCACGTTCTCTGCCACGAACATCGGCTCAACGATGCCGATCTCACGGCGCTGCTCCGGGATGTGGGCAACACCGCATTCGATAAAGGCTCTTGGTGGCTGATGGGTCATGTCCTGGCCCAGGATCCGGATCTCGCCCTGTTTCACGGGCCGCAGCCCGGTGAGGCACTCGATGAGTTCACTCTGGCCGTTGCCGGCGACGCCGGCAATGCCGAAAATCTCGCCCTTGCGAACCTCTAAACTGATCGAGGGTAACTGCGCCTGACCTTCGCTGGTCTGGGGGATCAACCCGTTGACCTGGATAGCCCTTTCTTTTGAGTTGACTGGAGGTCTCGCCATGTAGTCCGGCACGACCTCGCCGAATGTCCTACGGGTGAGTTCTTCTTCATTGGTCTCGCTGATTGGCTGAGTGCCGTGGGTCTTACCCAGCTTGAGTACGGTGACCCGGTCGGAGACCGCGAACACCTCGCGCATCTTATGGGTGATGAAGACAATACCCTTGCCTTCGTCGGTCATTGTTCTGAGAACGTCGAACAGATGATCCGCCTCCCCCGGGGTCAACAGCGACGTTGGCTCATCCAGCAGCAGGACTTGAGGCTCGTGATAGAGCACTTTGAGTATTTCCACCCGCTGCTGTTCCCCGGCTGAGAGCGTTTCGACACGTGCTCTTGGGTCCACCTTGAGTTCGTATCTTTCAGAAAGCTCAGTGAGTTTCTTTTCTACCGACCGTATAGGGAAAGAGAAATTCGCTGATTTCAGGCCGACCATCACGTTCTGTGCGACGGTAAAGGCCGGGACCAGCATCAGTTCCTGGTGGACCATGGCGATGCCGTGGGCCAGCCCGTCGCGAGGTGAGGTCAGATCCACGGGCTGGCCTTTGATCCTGATCTCACCGGCTGTTTTACCGTAATAACCGGAAAGGATATTGGCGATGACGGTTTTTCCGGCACCGTTCTCGCCGAGCAGGGTATGCACTTCTCCGGCGCGGACCTCGAAGTCGATGTGATCCAGGATCAGGTGTTCCCAGACGCCAGGAAAACCCTTGGAGATGCCACG
>CAZVVN010000126.1:4360-6080 GCA_964630665.1 uncultured Acidiferrobacteraceae bacterium
TGACCTGTGCTGCCGGTAGCCTGAGCGAGAACATGCCACCGGGCAGCCTGATGACGCTGACAGATCACATCAACTGGTCGGGTATCAGTCCCCTGGCGGGGCCGAACGATGATGACATCGGGCCGCGCTTCCTGGATCTGAACAATGCCTACGATCCTCAGCTGCGCACGTTGCTGCAGGATGCTGCGCGCGACGCGGGGATCACGCTGCACGAAGGTGTTTACATCTGGTGTCTGGGACCCAACTTCGAGACCCCGGCCGAGATCAGGGCCTTCAGAAGTCTGGGTGCGGACGTCGTCGGCATGTCGACGGTTCCCGAGTGCCTGGCGGCACGGCATTGCGGCATGCGGGTCGCTGCTGTCTCAGTGATCACCAACCTCGCGGCCGGAATGCAGCCTGAGCTCTTCCACGCGGAGACCCTCGCTGCAGGAGAACAGGCGACGCCACGCCTCGGCCGCCTGATCGAGTCATTCCTGGGGCTGCTAGACAAAACGACATCAAAAGCAGGTTGTTGATGAGTCCGCATACACCACAGATGGGCGTATGGTCCGGCTGCCTTCTAACGGTAGGATCTGACGAGATACAGAGGGTGTGGACGTTGCCATCCGTCCCATCCGAAGAGCCCTGTGACTGAACCTTTTTTACCTCAGGAGGTCATCCGCCGCAAACGGGAAGGCAAAGCACTGGATACCGATGAGATCCACCAGTTTATTGGGGCACTGACCAGCGGCGATCTCAGCGATGCCCAGGTCGGTGCCTTTGCCATGGCGGTGTGCCTGCAGGGGATGACCGTCAACGAGTGTGCTGCTCTGACGATCGCTATGCGGGATTCAGGCGAAGTGCTGCACTGGGACAGGCAGCGTTTACGGGGGCCTGTGATCGATAAGCATTCCACTGGTGGGGTCGGCGACTGCGTGAGCCTGATGCTGGCACCCATGCTGGCGGCTTGCGGTGCACACGTACCGATGATCTCCGGAAGAGGTCTTGGGCACACCGGCGGCACGCTGGATAAACTCTCGAGCATCCCGGGCTACCAGATCCAACCACCACTGGCGGTTTTTTTTCAGACTGTTGAAACCGCTGGTTGTGCGATCATTGGCCCGACGCCGGATCTCGCCCCAGCCGATGGGCGCCTGTATGCAATACGTGACGTGACTGCGACGGTTGAATCTGTACCGCTGATTACAGCCTCGATCCTGTCCAAGAAGCTAGCCTCTGGCCTCGATGCGCTGGTGATGGACATCAAGACCGGCAATGGTGCCGTGACCCCGAGCCTGGACGCTGCCGGGGCTCTGGCCGAGAGCCTCGTGAACACAGCCGGGCGGGCCGGGTTGAAGACCACTGCGGTGATCACGGACATGAACCAGCCACTGGCACCGGTGATTGGCAATGCGCTGGAAGTCGGCGAGGTTAGCGCGTACCTGACAGGGCAGCGCCAGGATCCTCGGCTCCACCAGGTGGTCATGGCGCTGGGGTCGGAACTACTGGTTTCCGCAGGTCTTGCGTCAGAAAATAAACAGGCACGGGAAAAACTGGAGAACACTCTGACTGATGGCTCTGCAGCCGAGTCTTTCGACAAAATGGTCGCCTTGCTGGGTGGGCCTCCTGGTTTTCTGGAACGGAACTCTCACTATTTACCCCGTGCGCCAACAGTGATCGAGGTCTCTTCGAAGACCAGTGGTGTGGTTTGGTCGATCGACACCCGTGTACTGGGTCTTGC
>CAZVVN010000127.1:0-5823 GCA_964630665.1 uncultured Acidiferrobacteraceae bacterium
GAATTTGCCATCGAGATAGACCCGCGCACTGTTACACCCCAGTCACTGGAGGAGCTACAACAACTGGGATTCAACCGCATCAGCCTGGGCGTACAGGATTTCAATCCCAAAGTACAGGAGGCCATCCACCGCATACAGTCACCAGAAGAAACCCTGCGACTACTCCAGCACGCTCAGGAAATCGGTTTTCATTCAACCAATGTGGACCTCATCTATGGGCTTCCATTCCAGTCTGTCGAGACATTCAACCGGACGCTCGACCTGTTAATGACGGCACCACCAGACCGGTTGTCGGTATTCAATTACGCCCACCTACCCTGGCGGTTTCCGGCGCAACGCCGAATCCATGAAAAAGACCTGCCGAGCAGTCAAGAAAAACTGCGTATCCTGGAAACCTGTATTCACTGGTTGACCGAAGCCGGGTACAGCTACATCGGCATGGACCACTTCGCCCGACCCCAAGATTCCCTTACCAAAGCCCAGTTGGACGGTACCCTGGGTCGAAATTTTCAAGGCTATTCCACCCACGCAGACTGCGATCTGGTCGGAGTCGGTATCAGCGCCATCAGCCAGGTGGAAAATTGCTACAGTCAGAATCTGAAAGAACTTGCCCCCTACCACCGAGCAGTAGAGAAAGGGGGTTTGGCTGTGGATAGAGGTTATCGGCTTTCTGGTGACGATCAGATTCGCCGGCGTGTTATAGACCATCTGATATGTTTCGGCCGGGCAGATCTTAAAGCGATCCTGGCACCTGGTCAGCTTGCGCCAAAGACCTATTTTGTCAGCGAACTCGCTGCGCTCAACATCATGGCCACTGACGGGCTCCTGTCGGTAGATGAAGAATCCAACATTCAGGTGACGCCGGCTGGGCGCTTTCTGATCCGCAACATCTGCAGGGTGTTTGACCGCTACGCTGCCGTCGCTGACAGTGATTCGAAGTATTCCCGGGTGATCTGATGCCACCCTGACCCGCAATCATCTGCCAGGCCTGGTTCCAGTTCAGGCGAGGTTTCGCTCGGGCAGACTTCCGGTACAGCCATCAATTCCATCGCGCAAGGCGTCGAAATCGTGAACGATGATGGTTCGCCCATTAACCGAGGCGATCTTGCTCTCCTTTAATCGTTTGAACAGGCGGCTGACGGTTTCCGCTGCCAGGCCCAGATAATTCGCAATATCGTGGCGCGACATACTGAGTCGAAATTCATTCGCCGAAAACCCCCGCTGCTGGAAGCGCATGGACAGGCTGACCAGAAAAGTTGCCAGCCGTTCGTCGGCACTACGACGGGAAAGCAGAAGCAGCATGGATTGATCTGAGTTGATCTGCCGAGCCATCAGTCGATCGAGTTCACGCCTGAGGCTTGGAATATTACTGCTCAATTCCTCTATCGAGTCGAGCGGCAACTCACAGACATTACTGCGTTCAAGTGCAACCGCTGAACAGGAGTGATTGTCATCGAACCCATCGAAGCCGAACAATTCACCCGGCAGATAGAAACCAGTGATCTGGTTCTCACCATCCTGCGTCGATACCAAAGTCTTCAACGACCCTGATTTGACCGCATAGAGTGCAGTAAATTGATCACCGATTCGATAGAGCGGCTCATCGCGGCTCAAAGGGGGGCGCTGATCCACCATGGTCTCAAAACGACCCATGTCATCCGGACTGACACCACGGGGCAAACACAGTTCCGCGAGAGAACAGTCTCTGCAGGTCAGTCTGATCGGCCCATTGCCTGGAAATTCAGCAACGTCAACCATCGGCATGCCTACTTTTCTTGTAATTAGCCAAGAAGTATACACGGTATTTTTTGTCGACGGTCCGCTGAACGTCCGAGAAACCCGTGAATTTTCGACAAGGTGAAGAATTTGTCGGATCTTCTGTGTTCGCTAAAAAACAACCTCATTCTTGATCTATATCAAGTTACCACGTCGATATTTCGGGCAAGTTAGAACGTTAGCTTTCAAGCGCTCATACACAAACGTCAGGAGAGACGAATGGATAGTATTTCAGGCGGGCACAGAATTATTTGGATGATCTCAGCCTCCATCGCAGCTGTTGCAGTAATCGCCCTGACCCTCACGGTAATCAAATGGGCCTCGGGGTGACGCTCGACCGGCCAAATCGAACCTGATCATCTCTGGGGACCGTTCCCCTTTTTTCGAAGATGGTCGCCAGGCGCTAGGCCGGTCTCTCCCAGCCTTTGCCCGCTCCACAACGCAGGCATCGCTGGTTCAGGAACACCTCCTGCCAGTCCGCATCGGTAGCCATATAGTCCAGGATCACCCGCAGGGCCTTGGAGGTACTGCGGAACTCGTAGGTTTCACGGGCGTATTCCAACATTTCGATTGTATCCGGGTGCAGCTCTACCTCTAGCGTAGCTTTTTTCCCCATCGCCATAATCACTTTCCTTGCCTGTGGTTATTGAATTCAGATTCAAGCCAAAGTCTACCAATCCGGCCGGCTGAATATCACATGGTGTCCTGCACCGTCTGCGAACGCTTGGGTCGTTCGCCCTTTCTGATGTGTCCCCCGTAGAAAGTGAATAGACTATCCTTTTCCCGACAGCCGGAAATCGGGTCACCGGAGATAGTACTTGACCATAGACCCCACGGGTTCCGAACATGCTGGCAATTGACCAACTGGAATTCACCGGCTCGGAACTCAATCGACCGGAATGTGTTCTCGCTACCCGCTCAGGGCATCTCTACACGGCAGACGCGCGGGGCGGCGTGGCAGTCACTTATCCCGATGGAAGGTCCCGATTGCTTGCCCACCGCACCGAGTCTCCATGGCTGCTACCCAACGGCATCGCACTGATGCCGGAAGGGACTTTTCTACTCACCCACCTGGGGGATGTTTCCGGCGGCGTATTCCAACTGGACGGCCATGGCGAACTGACACCATTCCTCGAGGAGGTCGACGGCGTTGCGCTGCCACCCACTAATTTCGTCGGTCGTGACCACGCGGGAGGTATCTGGATCACCGTCAGCACTCGGCACCATCCGCGCCACCAGGCCGCCAGAGCCGGTATTGCGGACGGCTTTATCGTACGGGTAGATGAGCGTGGCGCCCGGATCGCAGCCGAAGGCCTCGGCTACACCAACGAATGCGCTGTCGATCCCGCCAGGAAATACCTTTACGTCAATGAAACCTTCGCCCGACGGGTATCGCGGTTCAGGCTTGACAAAAACGGAACGTTAAGTGGGCGGGAAACCGTCACAGAGTTCGGCCCGGCTGACTTTCCCGACGGCCTGACATTCGACTCGGCCGGTGATCTCTGGGTCACGTGCATCATCAGCAACCGGCTGATCCGCGTCGCACCAGATGGGAGCCAGCAGGTTATCCTCGAAGACTGTGATCATGAGAACATGGTGATCGTCGAGGAACGATACCAGGCGGGGTGCCTGCAGGGCGCTGATTTTGACCGGGTGCAGCCGAAGGTGCTTCGGAACATCTCCAGCCTAGCGTTTGGCGGTCCGGATCTGCGAACCGCCTGGCTGGGATGCCTGCGGGGAACGTCTCTGGCTACCTTTCGAAGTCCGAGCGCAGGTCTGATACCGGCCCACTTCGATGTCGTTCCCACCTGGCTCGACCGACTCGCATCGGTGCCTTCCAGCCCGTCATGACGCTGACGGTTGCCGGCGTCGGTGCCGGGTATTTTGCCCAGTATCATTTTGAGGCCTGGCAGCGCATCGATAACGTCGAACTGGTGGCGGTGTGCGACCACGATACCAATCGCGCCCGGTCGACGGCCGGGCGCTACGCCATTCCGATGGTTTTCGACGATTTTGAGACAATGCTTGATCAAACAAGGCCCGAAGTCGTTGACATCATCACACCACCAGACACGCATGAGTCACTGGCTGGAAGTGCCCTGGCCGCCGGTGCAGCTGTCATCTGCCAAAAACCGCTCGCGCCCGACGTGGCGACTGCACGGCGGATGATCGAGGCAGCAGAGCAGCACAACGCGTTCTTTGCAGTCCATGAGAATTTTCGCTTCCAACCCTGGTACCAGGAAATCCGTACGCTGCTTAGCCGTGAGATTCTGGGTGACCTTTATTCGGTCAGCTTCAGGCTTCGCCCCGGGGATGGCCAGGGATCCGATGCGTATCTGGAACGGCAGCCTTATTTTCAGCAGATGGAACGTTTCCTGATTCATGAGACCGGGATTCATTTCATCGACACCTACCGCTACCTTTTCGGTGAGATCCAGCGGGTCTACGCGGATCTTCGCCGGCTTAACCCAGCCATTGCAGGCGAAGATGCCGGGATGATCCTGTTCGACTTTAAAAGCGGTATCCGTGGGCTTTGGGATGCCAACCGACTGGCCGATCACACGGCCAAGGACACCCGATTGACGATGGGTGAGATGCTGATCGAAGGCTCAGAAGCTGCCCTGCGGCTGGACGGCGCGGGCAAGCTCTTCATCAGACCCAAAGGGGGAGTTGAATCGACCCATCCGTACGACTGGAGCAACCAGGGCTTTGCCGGCGACAGTGTCTTGGCCTGCCAGCGTCATCTTGTCCAGTGCATCCTGGAGAAGCGGCCCTCACCAATCTCGGGGTGCGAATACCTGCGCAACCTCGTCATCGAAGAGGCAATTTATGAGTCGAACCACAAGGGCGAGAAAATCGAAGTGTAAGCATCTGGTTACGATGAGGATTATTACCCGATCACGGATAACTGCCGGCTGATCATTGACCGGATCTCGGTACGAGCTGAACCCCGGAGGACTCGAACATGTCTACCGAAAAGACCTTCCAAATCTGTGTACTACCGGGAGACGGTATCGGCGCGGAGGTCACTGCTGCCGCTGCCGCAGTGCTGGGGGCAGCCCAGACATACAGTGGCGGGTTTGACCTGGCCCTGGAATACCACGTGGCTGGTGCCGGAGCCTACCGTGAGACCGGGATAGCCATGAGCGATGAGGCATGGCGGGCTGCAGAAGACGCCGATGCGATCTTTCTGGGCGCGATGGGGCTTCCGGACATACGATTCGACGACGGCACCGAGATCGCACCGCAGCTCGATCTGCGTTTTAAGTTCAATCTTTACGCCGGGGTCCGCCCCGTCAGCGCCAAACGGGGCGGCGCGAGGATGCTGAGCGACCCGCGGGCAGAGAACATTGACTTGGTGCTGGTGCGGGAGAGTACCGAGGGGCTTTTTGCCTCACGCGGTAAGGGTGAGGTCCTGGGCGATCGGCAAGCACGCGACACGATGGTCATCACGCGCGAGACGTCCGAGCGATTGTTTGCTTTCGCTTTTGACCAGGCGCGTCGCCGAAAAGCGAGCAGTCACAGTAACAAGGTCACCCTGGTCGACAAATCCAATGTGTTCGTCTCCATGGCGTTCTTCCGCAAGGTGTTTGACGAGGTCGCCAGCACCAATCCTGACATCGATGCCGAGCGAGTCTATATCGACGCCTGTGCACTGGATTTCATCCGCAGGCCATGGGACTTCGACGTGGTCGTCACCGAGAACATGTTTGGTGACATCCTGTCAGACCTCGCTGCGGGACTTGTCGGCGGCATGGGGTTTGCACCATCGGCCGACATCGGTGACGAACAAGCCGTTTTCCAGCCGGCGCATGGTAGTGCGCCGGACATTGCGGGCTCGGGCAGGGCAAACCCGACCGCAGCCATCCTTTCTGCAGCCATGATGCTGGACTGGCTCGGCCACCGGCACGGCGTTTCGCAGTGCCTTGATGCTGCCAAGCTGATCGACCAGGCCGTCGAAGAAGTTTTTTTCGATGGCCAGGTGCGAACCTATGACATGGGAGGCACTTCAAGCACCGCTGATTTAACTGACGCCGTGATCGAGAA
>CAZVVN010000128.1:0-5808 GCA_964630665.1 uncultured Acidiferrobacteraceae bacterium
TCAACTGCCTCGCCTGGGAATCGATGAAGCCGAGGTAACTCGGGCACTCGAAATAGACAGCAGCCACATCGTCACCCAATTTAGCCTGAAGCTCCGTTGGTGAAATCAGCCCGGTTTCCAGGTCCCAGCCCACCTGATCGATATTGACCGTCGGTGACAGAAAGGTCTCGAACTGGGAACGCCGGTCAGCACCGATGGCTCCAAGCAGAAGAACGCGCCGACGACCGGTAATCCGCGCTGCCATGGCCAGACTGCTGGCCGCGGCACCGGACCCATCATAGGTCGGTGGCGTCACCACCAGCATACCCGTCAGCGCGCCCAGCATGCTCTGGTATTCAAAAAGGGCCTGGTACTTTCCAGGGCTGATGTGCGGATCGCCGACATAGGCCGTGAGGTATTCCCCCCTTTGAGCAATCTCGTCACAAACGGCAGGAACATAGTGCCGGGCACAACCCCCGCCGAGGAATGACAGGTTCTGCCCCGCGTGCCTGTTATCGGAAAGCAGCCCCTCGATGTGAGCCCGAAGATCAGCCTCGGAACGGATCGCAGGCGGCAGATCCAGCGAATCCCGGAACCTGATGTGCTGGGGGATGGTGTCGTAGAGTTGATCGATCGAGTCGAGCCCGATTTCTCTCAGCATCCGCTGCTGAATCTCGGGAAGCGCATTTGGAATGTAGGGGTAGGCAGTCACGGGTTCAGCGATAGTCGATATGTAGGTTGGTCAGCTGACGTTCTAGAATCCGAACTACTGGTACTGAACAGCCTCTTTGGTCCGATCAGGGAATTATTGGAGCGACTCGATTAAGACTAACATTTGTGGTACCGGTTTCTCAGGAATTTGAGTTATCTTATAACGATGGATGGTATTGGCCAAGGCACCGTTGATCAGGTTCGTTTGTTGACGGGGCGCCAGCATACAGTTACTCATAAAGGCCCGGCATGACTGATCTCGATCTTTGTTTTCGCTCAGCTTTGGAGCTCGCCAGTGATATCCGCACCAAGACAGTTTCACCGGTCGAAGTGATCGAAAACGCTCTGGCGAGAATCGACCAGGTCAATCCCAAGGTCAACGGATTCTGTTTTGTCTACGCTGACGAGGCCATGGATAAAGCCCGCCATGCCGAAGCTGACATTCAAGCTGGAAAAGATGTCGGCCCGCTGCACGGGGTTCCATTCGCGATCAAAGATTTCACACCGACGGCAGGCAAAAGAACCACTCTCGGATCCAAAATTTTCGAGCACTGGGTACCCGATCAGGACCCGCCCCTGGTTGAACGGCTGCTCAATGCCGGCGGCATCATGATCGGTAAGACCACCACCCCGGAATTTGCCCACTCCAGCTTCACGGACAGCCCCCTCTGGGGTGCGACGCGCAACCCCTGGAACCTCGACTGTACAGCCGGAGGCTCCTCCGGCGGTTCGGCCGTTGCCGTCGCGACCGGCTGCGTTCCGATCGCTGAAGGGTCGGACGCCGGGGGTTCGATCCGGATTCCGGCTGCGCTCAGCGGTGTCGTCGGCCTCAAGCCCAGCTTTGGGCGCATTCCGATGGGGATTCTGCCGACTGCGTTCGATTCTATTTTTCATTTCGGCCCGCTGAGCCGTACGGTCTCTGATTCGGCGCTCTTTCTGAACCTCACCCAGGGTCCCGATGACCGTGACATCATGTCCCTGCCTGCAACAGCACCTATACCTGTACCCGTAGCCAGCCAGGTTGCCGACCTTCGTCTTGCCCTGTGCCCTGATCAGGGCTTTTTTGCACTGGATCCCGACGTTGAGGCCAACACCCATGCCAGCGCCGAGGCACTGCGTGAGGCAGGAGCTGTTGTGGAAGAGATACAATTGGGTTGGACCCGGCAGATCGTTGATGACTGGTTCCAGCACTGGGCGGTCTTTTTCGCTGCCTATTTTGAGCAACACCTGGACGAGTGGCAGGATCAGATGACCCCCGAGGTGGTCCAGATTATCCATTCTGGCCAAGCGGTTAAAGCAACCGACTTCAAGCGGCTCGAAGCTGCCCGCACCAAACAGTGGGAGACCCTGCGCCCGATCCTCAGTAAATTTGATGCCCTGCTGACCGCCACGATGGCATTACCCGCGCCGCTGGTCGGTGGGAAAGACTCTGATTACGACAGCAATGACGATGCGGGCCGATATCAAGGGCTCGACATGACCTGCACCCTGAATTTCGTCAGCCAGTGTCCGGCGGTCAGCGTGCCGTCCGGTTTTACTGCCGGTGGTCTTCCGACCGGATTGCAGATCGTGGGGCGCCGCTACGACGAGGCTACTGTCCTCAGGGTCGCTGGAGCCCTGGAGGTGGCCCAAAGCTGGGCCGGACTGCGACCACCGGTATGAGAAAACGCGCTTGACTAAAGCACGAACGCCATGCTTAATTCCTCGGGACTTAATAAAAAGGAATCTGGCGTCCAGCAACCTGCAACTGATGAACAAGAGACTCCGATTTTTCGACGATCAATACCCAATAGGAGACAGGAGATGAAAACACGAACAGACATTGAAAAGTTTGTTGATGACTATCGCGGTGGCAAGCTGACCCGCCGACAGTTCAACAGGGGACTCGCATCTGTTGGCCTGATGTCCGTGATGATGCCAATCATGCCACGAATGGCAAACGCAGCGAGCGACGAGCATCCCACGCTTTATACCTGGGGTGGTTATGAGGTCCCGGAAATGCACGGCGAATACATCGAAAAATACGGTGCATCGCCGAACATGTCGCTGTGGGGCGACGAAGAGGAAGCAGAGGCAAAGATGCGAGCGGGCTTTCACCCTGATATGTCTATGCCCTGCTCCTACAAAGTCAAGAAGTGGACCGACCTTAATTTCATCAAACCGGTCGACACTGATCGGTTGAGCCACTGGGACGACTTGATTCCGGTCCTAAAAACCGTACCGGATACCTTTATCGGTGGCGACCGTATGATGGTGACCGCCTGGTGGGGCCTGACTTCAGTCACGTTCCGGACCGATATCGCACCGGAGTATATTCCTGAAGACAAGCACAGCTGGGGAATCTTGTGGGATCCAAAATACAAAGGGCGGCTGTCTATGATCGACAGCCTGATCGACGGCGTCATGGTTGCCGCGATCTACTCTGGCGCCAAGGACCCCTTCAACATGACCCCGGACGAGGTCGAGAAGGTAAGGCAACTGATGCGTGAGCAACGGCCGCTGTTGCGTTACTACACCAATGACGTGACCAGTTGGGAACAGGCGCTGGCATCAGGTGAAGTGATTGCAGCCGCTTCGTGGAACGATACAGCGACCCGACTATCCAAGGATGGACTGCCGATCATGTTCATGAATCCCAAGGAAGGACCGATGACGTGGACCTGCGGCCTGGTGCTGAACTCCTGGATCAAACCGGAAATGGAAGATCGCGCCTACGATCTGATGAACGCATTTCTGGCGCCATCAACTGGTGAGTTCTGGATTGGAGAGTTTGGTATGGGCCACTCCAACCTCAAATCCTACGACAAGTTCTCGGCCGACGAACTGAAGTCACGAGGCCTGCCGCCAGACGACGTTGAAGGCTACATTGCTGCAGGAATCTTCCAGGCGACCATCCAGAACGAGGCGGAGCTGCAAGGCATGTACGAAGAGGTCAAGGCCGGCCTCTGACCTGCCGTTTTCGGTGTTCGGGATAATAAGGAGGCAGGGTGCCAGGCGCCCTGCCTCTCTTGAATGACCCGATCAGGCTTTGTATCCACCAAGCCAGCAGAGCTTGTTTCACCTCGGCACAAAAACGCTAGTGTCAAACTCTCGCCAGCGAATCGCACCACCCTGGCAGGGTTCTGCATTTTTATAGTCACGGAGTCGAACTAGATGCAGGAAACCCTGTGGGCCCGTCTTCGGCGAGCACACCTGCAGAATCAGCAGTTTCGTGGTTATACGCTGCTCTCGCCAACACTCGGTTTCATGGTGCTGTTTCTGGCGCTGCCGATTGTGATCCTATTGGTACTGAGCTTCTGGACCCAGACCTACGTCGATTTCAACAAGACATTTTCACTTGTAAATTACCAGAAGTTCTTTTCCAGGCCGATCTACTCTTTACTGCTGGGAAAATCGATCGCCATATCGCTGTGTGTCACGGTCGCCACTGTTCTGATCGCTTATCCGATGGCTTATTTTCTCGCCTTCCGGACCCAAGGCAATAAACTGTTTTGGCTGGTACTCGTCACGGTTCCGTTCTGGACCAGTTACCTGTTACGGGTATTCGCCTGGAAGATCATTCTCGGATACAACGGTGTTATTAACTCTGGATTTCTCTCCTTAGGGCTGATCGAAGAACCTCTGCTTTTCCTCCTTTACAACCCTGGGGCCGTAATTATCACCCTGGCCCATGCCTGGGGCGCTTTCGCGATACTGCCGATCTATGTGTCCCTGGAAAAAATCGATCGCTCCCTACTCGAGGCGGCTACCGATCTCGGGGATTCTCTGGTCTCGCGATTCTTCCGGATCACACTGCCACTTTCGACGCCCGGCGTGATCGCTGCCACCATTTTTGTTTTCATCCCCACAGTCGGTGACTACGTCACGCCAACACTGGTCGGTGGTACCAATGGCATCATGATCGGAAATATTATCCAATCCCAGTTCGGCAAAGCGAACAACTGGCCGATGGGTGCTGCTCTGGCGATTATTTCTATGGTTGCAATCACGATCCTCATTCTGCTCTATCTGTGGTGCATCAAAACGCTGAGGAAACGAATATGAGGGAGGGACTGACCTTAAAAGGGCGCCGTTTAGATTCGCTGTTCGTCTACGCGATGGCGTACCTGACCTTTCTCTATGGTCCGGTTCTGTTTCTGCCGCTGTTTTCCTTTAACGACTCGCTCTATGTCGCCTTTCCCCTGAAGGGCTTTACGCTGGAATGGTACCGGGCGATGGCAGAACAAACCGCACTGGTGGAATCATTGCTGAACAGCCTGAAGGTTGCCGCGATCGTCTCTGTGATCAGTACCATTCTCGGCACACTGGCCGCAAAGGGGGTCACCCGTTATCGAGTTGCCGGCCAGGGAACTATTGTCGGATTCATCATGATTCCCTTGGTCATTCCTCTCATCATTCTTGGAATTTCTCTACTGGTGCTGATTAACAGCGTCGGATTACCGCTATCTCTGTTTACGATAGGAATCAGCCATGTTCTGAT
The DNA here is from genome assembly GCA_964630665.1 of uncultured Acidiferrobacteraceae bacterium. Lineage (GTDB taxonomy): Bacteria > Pseudomonadota > Gammaproteobacteria > Arenicellales > UBA868 > UBA9619. Next base: position 5,171 of record CAZVVN010000128.1, read on the forward strand.
CACAGTACCGTTCGCGATGATGGTCATGATCTCCCGCATGGAAGGGTTCGACAAGCACCTGGAGGAAACATCCTGGGACCTCGGCGAGAGTGGCTGGGTCACGTTCTGGCGCGTCACGTTCCCCCTCGTCCTCCCTGGCATCGTCGCCAGCCTGCTGCTGTGCTTCACCTGGTCTTTTGACGAATTCATCCTGGCCTTTTTCCTGGGAGGTAAGGAACCGACCCTGCCACTGTATATCTGGAGCCAACTACGCTTCCCCAAGAAATTACCCAACGTGCTCGCATTGGGCACCTGTATCCTGCTGGCGTCGGCACTGATGATCATCGTCGCATCGTGGATCCGGCACTTCGGCCTAAAGTCAGAGAAAAAAGACGAGGCACTTGTATGACCCCCAAAACCGACTTCATATCCACCCGCAACCTGTCGAAACATTTTGGCCGGGTCAAAGCCGTCGACAACGTCAGCCTGGAGATCCAGGAAGGCGAATTCTTCGCCCTGCTTGGCCCCTCCGGCTGCGGTAAAACAACTCTGTTACGCCTTCTGGCCGGGTTTGAGTTCCCAAGCCAGGGAGAGATTCTTATCGATGGGCAACCTATGGGTGCGGTACCTGCAAATCTTCGACCGACCAACATGGTTTT
>CAZVVN010000129.1:0-5768 GCA_964630665.1 uncultured Acidiferrobacteraceae bacterium
CTACCGCCAGCGTTCAATCTGAGCCAGGATCAAACTCTCCAGTTCAAGATTGATTTCGGCCCGGGCCAAACCGGCCCCTGACCGCTGCCCCGTCCGTGCTTGCGCACCAACAGGACAGTACAACTGGTAATTGGAATCAGACGCTAAAAGCGCCCACACAATCTACCTGACCAAATTGTAAAAGAGCATCCGGGCTGCAGGAACCGCAGTCCGCAGAACCGGCGCATTATACCTGCGAAACTACCCCGGTCAACGAAAATAGAAGATTTTCTTGTCTATTTTGTCAAGTTTTGTGCTCATTCTTGATCCCGGAGATCAAAATTCAGGGTTGGCCAGGCTCGGAGCCGGGATTCTCATTTAACGGTGATACGGGCAAACCGCCGCTTGCCGACCTGCAAAACCCGCCGGGGTCCGACTTCGACCTTGGTATTTCTGTCTTCGACTCGTTGCCCGTCGATTCGCACAGCCCCCTGAACCAGCAACCTGAGCGCCTCTGATGTACTGTCGGTGAACCCTGCCGCCTTGATCAGATTACCCACAGGCATCGCCTTCCCGGCATTATCGATTTCCAGATCCGGCATGTCTTCGGGAATCTCACCTTTCTGAAAGCGATTGACGAATTCAGTTTGTGCAACTTTTGCAGCATCGGCCGTATGAAAACGTTGAACGATCTCCCCAGCGAGCAGGAACTTGGCATCACGGGGGTTCATCCCGTCCCCGACCTGCTTACCAAGGGTTCGGATCTCTTCCAGTGGACGAAAGCTCAACAACTCGAAATAACGCCACATCAGTTCGTCCGAGATAGACATCAGTTTACCGAACATCTCACCCGGCGGGTCGGTGATACCAACAGTGTTATTCAGCGACTTGGACATTTTCTGGGTACCGTCCAGGCCTTCGAGCAAGGGCATTGTTAGGACAGTCTGAGGTTTCAGCCCATATTGCTTTTGCAGTTCCCGGCCCACGAGAAGATTGAATTTCTGATCGGTCCCCCCCAGTTCAACGTCCGCCTCCAGCGCAACCGAATCATAGCCCTGCATCAGCGGGTACAGGAACTCATGGATTGAGATTGGCTGACCATCACGGTAACGTTTGGAGAAGTCATCTCGCTCGAGCATCCTTGCCACGGTGTATCGCGAAGCAAGGCGGATCAGGCCTTCGGCGCCCAACTCAGTACCCCAGCGAGAATTGAAATCCACTATGGTGGTATCCGGGTCCAGTATCTTGAAGACCTGCTCTTTGTAGGTAGTCGCGTTTTCTTCTATCTCCTCCCGGCTCAGCGGAGGGCGAGTCGAATTCTTGCCACTGGGATCGCCGATCATCCCGGTAAAATCACCAATCAGAAAAACGATCTCGTGCCCCAGTTCCTGAAACTGGCGCATTTTGTTGATCAAAACCGTGTGCCCCAGGTGCAAATCCGGCGCAGTCGGGTCGAACCCGACCTTGACTTTCATGGGTTTGCCGGCTTCCAGACGTTCCACCAGTTCCGACTCCACCAGAATCTCTTCTGCACCACGGCGCAACTGAGCCAGAGCTTGGTTGATATCGTTGCCGGGCATTTCGATCGAGTCGGGAATCCTAAGAGGACAGGCATTCTAACCGAACGACTCTAGCTCGGGTTCGCCCATCCACTACGGGAACGGCCTTCTGGACAATTCGGCCGCAACGTTCCCGCACCCTATCAAATCCTCCGGTGTACGCCCCCTGTTCTGAACAACCAATCCCCAGGTAGCCGTCGGCAGATATACAATTGTCTATTCAAACAACACTTTAATAAAACAACTCAAGGTGCTTTGACGAAAGGAATAATCGACGTTACATTACACCCACCCGGAACCTAGTCGGGTTTTCGAGACGCCCTTTTCGCGATGCCGAAGCCGCGTTCCCTCTACAATTCTGATCTCCGCTACCTACTCAGCGCCAGCCCGCAGCGCTCTGCCCGCGGTGTTCTGGGGCACACTCACTGGATCGCAGGTCTCGCGGTCCTGATCGGGATTGGTATCTGGCTTGGCAGTAGACCTGATGCTTCAATTGAACCGACAATCAAGGACGAAGGCCACAAGGAATCCTTGAAATCCCAAATCATTCAGGTTCTTGAGACCCGCAAACAGACCCTCGAATCAGGCGCCAATCCGGCCCCAGTGGATTCGCTGCATGACCAGCGCAAACCGGGTACCACGATCGAATTTACAGAACTTCCGGTTCGTGAACCGGATCACCCGGTAGAGCAATCAACACAAAGCCCCCCTCCGATCCAGGCTTCGGCTCGGCCTGAGCTTACGTTTGATCTTCGTGCTAGTCACCCGATGCCCGGCAGCCCAACAGAACCGGGAATGAAGGCCGTCGTCGTGGTGCCTCTGCAGTCAGTGCCACCCGAGCCGTCGCCCGCAGTTGACGCCCCGTCTGCCCCGGGAAAGGACTGGGCTGAACTTGAGATCAGAAGTGGCGACTCACTTGCCCGCATATTCAAGCGACTCGGGCTCGATCCGGCAGAGGCGATTCAGATTGCGAACCAGCCCGAAGGCAATGTGCTTTCGCAACTTCAGACCGGCCCTCGTCTAAAAATTCTTATCAGTAACGACGGGGATCTTGCTGAGCTACTTTATCAACCGAGCCTTCAGCAGATTCTTCGCGTCTGGCAGGACAATGGCACCTACCAGTTTGAGACGACCCGCCGGGCTTTCGATATCAAACAACGGGAAGTCACCGGGACAATCACATCTTCGCTCTACGAAAGCGGACTGAGAAACGGGCTGAGTGATCAGATGCTTCATAAACTCGCCTCAATCTTCAGCTGGCAGATCGACTTTGCCAGTGATGTACAGCCAGGAGACCAGTACAGTGTCATCTACGAGGAGCGTTTTCTGAATAGCCAGAAGATCTCGACCGGCCCGATTCTTGCTGCCAGGCTGACCTTGTCCGGAAAATCCTACCAGGCGATTCGACACCTCGACGGATCTGGCAAAGCACGCTACTACGCACCCGATGGGACCAGCCTTACGGGTGTCTTCCTCCGCTCGCCTACACGTACTGGTCACATTACCTCCGGCTATTCTCTACGCCGTTACCATCCTATCTTGAAAAGCTGGCGACCGCATCGTGCGCTGGACTATAAAGGCCGAACGGGCGACCCGGTTCTGGCCACTGCGGACGGCAAGGTAATCTTTTCCGGGAATAAAGGTGCCTACGGCAAGACCGTGATACTCAAACACGGAGGCAAATACCGCACCTTGTACGCACATCTGTCAAGTTACGGTCGGAAAATCCGTGCTGGTCAATGGGTAAAACAAGGCCAGGTCATTGGCCGAATCGGTAGCACCGGTCTTTCTACCGGACCACATCTGCACTATGAACTGCGCATCCACAACAAACCCATAAATCCCCTGAAGGCTAAGCTGCCCCGTGCAGCCCCAGTAGCCAACGTCGAACGTACAGCGTTTAAGTCCAGAGCCCAAACCCTGTCAGAACGGCTTGATCTACTCACCGGTGCTTGAATTCCTTCTGGGATCTTCTCTGAAGACCCCGTCCAGCCGAGGCCTCACACTCCCCTCGAGCGCGATAGTTAGATGAGCGCTGCGGGCAACCTTTACATCGGGCTCATGAGCGGTACAAGCTCCGATGCTATCGATGCAGCACTGGTCAGAATAACAGATACCTCGGTCACACTCCTGCAAAGCCTGGCTGTTCCTATCAGCTCATCTCTCGTGACAAGCATTAGTGCTGCCGTGGACGAATCAGAAGACCGTCTGGATGATCTGTATACCCTTGACGTTGCGCTGGGTGAGGCCTTCGCCGAGGCGGCACTGGAATTGATGGGTTTATGCAAGAACAACAAGATCACTGCAATAGGATCACACGGCCAAACGATCCGTCATCGGCCAAACCATACCCGTCCCTACTCTGTGCAACTCGGGAGTGGCGCCGTCATCGCCACACGCACCGGCATCACGACGGTAACCGACTTTCGATCTGGTGACATTGCACTGGGTGGCCAGGGTGCTCCACTGGTGCCGGCATTTCACCAGAGCCTATTTGCAGCACCAGATGAACACAGGGTGATTCTCAATATCGGTGGGATCGCCAACGCTACCATACTACCCTCGGAAGGTCCGATCCTTGGATTTGACACAGGCCCGGGCAACACGCTACTAGATCACTGGTACCGGTGCCATCGCGATGGTCAGTTCGACCATAATGGCAACTGGAGTCGTCAAGGATGCTGCCTGCCAAAGTTACTGGACACCTTGCTCCAAGACCCCTATTTCAGCCAGCCATTACCTAAATCCACGGGGCTCGAGTATTTCAACCTGAACTGGCTCCGCAGGCACCTCGACGGAACTGAAAAAGCGCAGGATGTTCAGGCTACCCTGGTCCAACTGACCAGTGAAGCCATTGCCCGTACGCTGCGCATACACGCGCCCCAGACTCACCGGATGTATCTGTGTGGCGGGGGGGTCAGAAACCGGCATCTCATCGCCCAGATACAGACCAGTCTGTCCAGTGTGTCTGTTCAACAGACAGACGCTTTGGGTGTTCCAGCGGACTGGGTCGAAGCGGTTGCCTTCGCGTGGCTGGCCAGACAACGACTTAAAGGGCTTACAACCAGCTTACCCGAGGTGACCGGTTCAAGCCGGTCGTTATCCTTGGGCGCGGTCTATCTCCCTTGAGATAAAAGGAAACAATCAGATTCCAAAGGAAGCCCCGCAACCGCAGGTCGTCGCGGCATTCGGGTTGTTGACCACAAAGCGGGAACCCTGGAGGTCGTCGATAAAGTCGATTTCAGCTCCCTTCAGATACTGGATACTCATGGGATCGACGACGACCTGGACACTGCTGTGTTTGAATTCCAGATCGTCTATTGCCACCTCTTCTTCAAACTGGAAACCGTACTGGAATCCAGAACAGCCCCCGCCTTGGATATAGACTCGGAACTTAAGGTCAGGGTTTTCCTTTGATGCGATCAGGCCCTCGAGCCTGTTGATCGCATTATCCGAGATGATCAAATCAGTTTCCAAGAGCTGCGCTACCTGTACTGTGTGTTGGTTTGTCTCACACAGCCTGGCTGCATAAGACTCTAGGACATAGAGTCTATTTTACCGGTTGTAGACGGCGCAATCCACCGAATCGTGTTCCTTGTGTCCATCTCAACTTTGGCCCGCCCAAAGGGAACCAGAGACCGTAGATCATTACCCCAGCTTGTCTCAGGTTTCGCTCAAAAGAGAAAACGGTTCAATTCTTTAATTCCATACGCTATGCTGCCCGACATTGGCATGAGATCGAGACACCTCGAGCCGAGAGCATCTATTGAAAACGGCGCAGAACAAAACCGCACGTCGCGTGCAGGCATTGTTGGGTGATCGATTCCAGGTACTTGAGTTCGAGCGTTCAACCCGCAGTGCGGTAGACGCGGCAACAGCGATCGGCTGCGAAGTCAAACAGATCGCAAAATCACTGGTGTTTCGCAGTGGCAAAAACGAGCCGCTACTGATCATAGTGTCCGGTGACAACCGGGTAGACGAACAGAAAGTACATAACATACTGGGTGAGGACGTGTTTCGGGCCGATGCTGACTTCGTAAAAGCCTCCTCGGGATTTTCGATTGGCGGAGTACCCCCGGTCGGCCACCGGCACCCCCCCCGAATCTTATTGGATCAAGATCTGCAACAGCTTGAGGTCATATGGGCTGCTGGCGGTACCCCCAATGCGGTATTCCGGTTGAGTCCGGGCCAGTTGCTTGACCTGACACAGGGCAGTTACGAAGATGTCGC
>CAZVVN010000130.1:0-5658 GCA_964630665.1 uncultured Acidiferrobacteraceae bacterium
CCCCACAACCTACCTCCACCGCGAGTATCAATGACACGCCAGTGTACAACCGTTGAAAAACAGGCGCAGCCGGTGCCTAATAGTGCTCGTTCTGGTCGCGCAGCCGTACCGGCTGAGGGCCGGGTGGAACCACCCGACCCTCAGCAAACAACGCTTACAGCTACTCCAGAATGTCGATCAATGTCACCCAGCGCGTCCCATCGATTTGGGCCAGTCCACCCTGAGTCGTACCGACGTGACTGGTGCTCGAGAAACCGAGTGCCGGGCCACCAAACATGTCCGTGTAACCAGAGATCGATTCGAGCGCGGCAGTCAGCTTGGGCGAATCAATATGGTGCCCCGCCTGTTCAGCAGCCACTGCAAACAAACTCATGGCGCGGTAGCCATAAGCCGCCTGGATATTGGCATCGGCATCGTATTTCGCTTTGTATTTGCCCATCCACGCTTTGAGTTCGGAGCTCGCCGTGTCCGCATAAGGGATCGGCACCTGGAAAGAGGCATAGAGTCCGTGGGTTGCACCCTTGGCGAGGAACGCCACGTGAGGGGTGTAGCCGGCACCGCTGACCAGCATGTCGACTTTCCAGCCCATCTTCCGAGCAGTTACCACGGCACCGATCGTCTCACGGATCACTGTACCGAGCACAACAAAGTCACAGCCGGCGGCCTGGAGCTTGGCGATCTGCGAGGAAAAATCCTTGGCACCGCGCTTGTAGGTCGTTTCAGCTGAAAGAGCCATACCCATCTCGCCGAGCTGATCTGCGACCCCAGCGAGGACCTCCTTGCCGTAATCGTCATCCTGGTAGAGGATGCCGATCGTCTTTTTGCCCTTTTGCTGCACAAAATATTTGACCGCTTGCCTTGCGCCTGCGTAATACGGCGCAAAAATCGAAAACTTAAGTGGGTCAAGCGGCTGGTACATCTGCCGCGCGGCGGACAGCGGAAACAGGTTGTGCAGTCCTTTTTTCTGCAGCATGGGGATCGTCACCATGTTCGTGGGTGTGCCCAGGGCACCGATCATGGCGAAGATCTTGTCCTTGTTGATCAGCTTGGATCCCGCCTGTGCGGCCTTGGTCGGGGAATAAGCTGTATCTTCCACGACGAGTTTGATGCTGCGCCCGTGAATCCCACCTGCGGCGTTGATCTCTTCCGCCCGCATGCGCAATCCATTGGCCACCGGCACACCCCAACCGGCAAGAGGTCCACTCAGTGGCTGATGGCTACCGAGCACGATCTCGGTGTCACTGACTCCCTGGGGGCCCGCCTGTGCTGCAACACTCATCCCGAGGCTGACTGCAAGCGCGCCAAGGGCCTTTACAACAAATTGAGACATTTTCATAACACTCTCCTTCATCCATTATCGCCATCGTCTGGCGTTTCAAGAGTCTCGACCAGACCGACTGCAGAGTCAACGCCGAGCACCGATTAGTTAAGCTTCCCTCAGTTATACATCTCTTCCACGACATCCTTGTACTTCTTGCTGACAAATGACCGCTTGAGCTTCATGGTCGGTGTCAGCTCGTCATCTTCCGGCGTCAGCAACACGTCGATGAGCCGAAAATCCTTGATCTGCTCGACCCGTGCAAACGTTTCATTCACCCGGTCGATCTCACCCCGAATCAGGTCGACTACCTCCGGGGCACGACACAGACTGGCAAAGTTAGTAAACGGCACGTCCTGGTCCTGAGCAAACTTCGCCACGTTGTCATGATCGACCATGACCAGGCTGGTCAGGTACTTGCGTCCATCACCAATGATCACGGCATCAGACACGTAGGGCGAAAATTTGAGTTCGTTCTCGATCTCCGACGGCGTGACATTCTTACCGCCTGCAGTGATGATGATGTCTTTCATGCGATCGGTGATCGAGACATAGCCCTGTTCGTCAATGCGTCCGACATCGCCGGTGTGCAGCCAGCCACCGTTTATCACCTCGGCTGTTTTCTCCGGCATATTGTAGTAACCCATGAACACATGATCACCACGCAGCAGAATCTCGCCATCGTGAGAGATCTTGAGTTCACCATAGGGCACAGGCCTGCCCACGGTGCCAAGTTTTACATCCCCAGGATACGTCACCGTTGCCATACCGACGTTTTCGGTCTGACCATAAATCTCCAGCAACTGAAGTCCAAGTGCCAGGTACCAGCGAACAAGCTGGGGTGAAACCGGCGCTGCGCCGGTCAGCATCCAGCGACAACGGTCCAGTCCCATCGACTTGCGGATATTCTTCAGTACCAGCATCGAGGCCAACTGGTACTGTGCCCGCAAAATCCAGGGTACAGGCTCGTGAGCAAGATTCAGGTCAACGACCCGAAAAGCGACATTAAGCGCCATGGCACAGGCCCATTTCTGGAACGCGGTCCCTTCAGCAATCGCGATCTGGATCCCGGAATAGAACTTCTCCCACACTCGCGGTACTCCACCGAACACGGTCGGCTGTACTTCACGCACGTTCTCTACCACCGTATCGGGTCCCTCACAGAAGTTGATCACCGTACCCGTGTAAAGGGAGTAGTACGCGCCGATGATCCGTTCTGCCACATGACACAGCGGCAAGAAGGCGAGTCGTTCATCACCTTGTTTCTGATCCAGCAGGCTACAGCCGTTGACACACTGAAAGACCACATTGTGATGACTGATCATGGCGCCTTTTGGTGGACCGGTCGTGCCTGATGTATAAATCAGGATAGCAAGATCGTCAGGTGTGGGGCTTTGCAGCATCTCGCTCCAGCGCGAACTGCTGCTCTGAGCAAGTTGCCGACCCTGATCACTGAAGTCTGCAAGACTCACGGCCATAGGATCGCTGAAGGCCTGCAGTCCTTCCGTATCGAAGATCACGATCTTCCGAATGGAAGGGCAGTTCGACCTGGCCAGCAGCACCTTGTCGAGTTGCTCCTCGTCCTCGACAAAAATCACGCTCGCCTGGCAGTTGTTGATCAGGTACTCTACCTGGGCCGGGGCATCCGTCGGATAAATACCGGTGGAAACACCACCGCTACACAGGATACCGAGGTCCGCAAAGAGCCATTCCTTATTTGTATTCGACAAAATGCATGCGATGTCACCTGCTTTAAAGCCGCAGGCATTTAGTGCCAGAGCCACTTCCATTGCTCGTTGGCCCAGATCGTGCCAGGTCAGCGATCTCCAAACCCCCAGGTGCTTGTCGCGGATGATGATCTCATCGGACCACTGCTGGACACGGGCCCAAAACAGACTGCAGAGCGTGCCACCGATATCGGGATCTGTCCGAATCACGAGACCGGGATCCGGATCATGTCCATCTGTTTCTGCCGGTGGTGTTCGATTCATGCGATAAAATCCATCTCTAGAAAAACATCAACGCCACACCTTTTTCCGCTTCCAGCGCCGAGTGCCCCGGACGCCTTCTTCCTGGATACCGAGATAAAACTCCTTGATGTCCTTATTGCCACGCAAGCTGGCAGACACGTCTTCCATCACGATTCGGCCCACCTCCAGAACGTAACCATAGTGTGCGACCTGCAGTGCCATGTTGGCGTTCTGTTCAACGATCAGGATCGTCATCCGGTGCTCTTCGTTAAGCCGGCGAACAATGTCGAAGATGTCCTTGACCAGCCTGGGCGAAAGTCCCAGCGACGGTTCATCAAGCAGCAACAAGCGTGGCTTTTGCATCAGCGCACGACTGATCGCTAACATCTGCTGTTCACCGCCAGACAGCTGGCCAGCCTGCTGGGATGCCCGCTGTGCTATTACGGGAAAATATTCGTACACCAGCTCAAGATCCCTGGCAACAGTTGTACGGTCACGACGGAGATAACAGCCCATCATGAGATTCTCTTTTACCGTCAACAGTGGAAAGATCTCGCGGCCTTCGGGTACGTGCGAGATACCTCGCGCCACGATATCGGCTGGCTCGCGCTTCTGGATCGCCTGGCCGTCGAAGGTCACGCTCCCTTTCTGGGGATCCATGATCCCGGAGATGGTGCGCAGTATCGTCGTCTTACCGGCACCGTTGGCACCGAGGACCGCTACGATCTGTTTTTCATCCACTTCCAGGCTGACGCCACGAATCGCTGTGATCGGGCCATAGTAGGTCTCGATATTGCTGACTTTGAGTAAAGGTGCGGCCATCTTTCGCTACTCTCCCAGGTAGGCGGCAACCACGTCGGCATTACCCTGGACCGAAGACGGCGACCCTTCGGTGAGCACCCTGCCGTCATTCAGCGCCAGCACCCGGTCGGAGACATCGGCGACGAGTTTCATATCGTGTTCGACCATGAGTAATGTGATCCCGAGTTGCTGGCGGATATCCCTGATCCAGAACGACATGTCCCGGGTCTCTTCCACGTTAAGCCCCGAACTCGGTTCATCCAGCATCAGCAGCTCAGGCTGGGTCGCCAGCGCCCGAGCCAGCTCCACCACCTTTCTGACACCATAGGGCAGACTGCGGACAAACTGGTCGCGGTAGTGCTGCAGATCAAGAAAATCGATGATCTCTTCGACCTTTTCGCGATCTTCCAGCTCCTGGTGCCGTACGGCGGGAAGAAACACGATCTCCTGCCAGAACTGTGTCCGGCGGTGCCTGTGGCGACCGAGCAGCAGGTTATCAAGGACCGTGGCATTTTCAAACAACTCAATATTCTGAAAGGTCCGGGCAATTCCGAGTTGGGCGATACGGTGGGGCTCTTCTTGGGTGATGTCCTGGCCATTGAATACTATCGTGCCGTCTGTGGGGTCATAGATCCGGCTGATCAGGTTGAAGATGGTCGTCTTGCCGGCACCGTTGGGCCCGATGATGGTATAGATCTCGCCGGCGCTGATCTCGAAACTGACGCCATCCACAGCGCGGATACCACCGAACTGAATCGCCAGGTTGTTGACTTCGACCAGTGCCATCTCAGTGCTGTGTCATTCGGCTATAGGTTTTCTGACGCTTGAAAGTCGCCTTTCGGTAAAGCGGAAAAACCGAGAAATAATGCTTGATCTTCAGCCAGCGCCCGTAGATTCCGAGTGGCTCGAACAAAATCACCAAGACCAGGATCAACCCGAAGATCGCTGATTCCAGCCCCGGTTGTTCGGCCACCATCGACGGCAGTTCGTCGCGGAAAATCGCGATCGCCTGGGGCAGAAGAATGACAAAAGCCGCCCCGAATACGACTCCGTGCAGCGAGCCCAGACCGCCGATCACCACCATCAGCAGCAGCTCAATTGATATAAAAATAGTAAACGCATCGGGGCTGATGTAAAGCAGCTTGTGAGCGTACAGCGCACCGGCCAGCCCGGTGAAGGCTGCCGAGATCGCAAAGGCCAGAGTTTTGTACGTGGCCAGGTTAACCCCCAAGGACTGTGCTGCATGCTCGGAATCGCGAATAGCCACGAACGCACGGCCGGTCGGTGAGCGAAGAATGTTGAGCGCTGCCAGCATGACTAGAATGAGCACCGCGATAGCAATGTAATAAAGCTTCCATTCCGTGTCGATGTCCATGCCCAGCAGCGAGATGTCGCCCACTGCCATGCCCTCGTGCCCGTGGGTAACGGACTCCCAGCGGGCGAGCACTTCCTCGACGATGAACGCAAAGGCCAGTGTGGCGATCGCAAGATATAGCCCGGTCAACCTGAGCGCCGGCAGGCCGATAGCCACACCGACCGCACCGGCCAGCAGGCCGGCGGTTGGAAAAG
>CAZVVN010000131.1:0-5569 GCA_964630665.1 uncultured Acidiferrobacteraceae bacterium
CTGGCCTCGCTCAAGCCGTTCAGAGCAAAAGCCGTGCGAGTGGCCTCGATCATCGGTGGTGGGCCACTGGCGTAGACTTCAAGGCCACCAAGGTCGGGGAACTGTTTTAACACGACCTCGTGTACCCAACCGGACTCGCCTTGCCAGTCGTCGCCTGCCGCGGGCTCAGACAACACCGGCACATAGTGCAGGTTGGCATGGTCACGGGCAAGGTTCAGGAGTTGATCGTGCAGATAAAGGTCGCGCTTTGCGCGGACGCCCCAGAACAGATGAAACGTCCGATCTATTCCCTGATGAAAAGCCTCTTCAAGGATCGCCTTGATGGGGGCAAGCCCGGTGCCGCCCGCCATCAGAATGGCCGGCCCTGTGCTTTCCGGTCTCAGGAAGAATGTACCGAAGGGACCCTGGAAGCGCAGCAGTTCGCGCTCTTTGAGGCCGTTGAAGACGTGCCCGGTAAAACGCCCGTTCGGTACCAGTCGGACATGCAGTTCGAGGTTATTGCCCACCTGGGGCCGATTGGCGATTGAGAAACTGCGGCGCCTGCCGTCGCGCAGGAGAATGTCGATGTATTGGCCTGCCAGGTACTCGAGAGCCTTGCCCTCGGGCAGCTTGAGCTGCAGGCCCATCACGTCGTGGGCAAGCGTTGCGAGTTCAATGACTCTGCAGGGCAGAGTGCGGATCTGAAGTGCCACACCGCCGGCAAGTTCGCGTGCCTCGATGGTGAGGTCGCTGAGTGGTCTGGACTGACACAGCAGGGTATGCCCCTGGCTTTGTTCCTGATCGGTAAGGGCCCCTTCTGTGAACTGGCCGGGATCGACTTCACCTGAGACCAGTTTGGCCTTGCAGGTACCACACGAACCGCTCCGGCAGCTGTAAGGGAAAACCCGCCCCTGTCTGAGCGCAGCATCGAGGATCGACTCGGAGGATTCGGCCTCGAAAGTCTCTCCAGAGTTCTGGTTGGTGATGGTGAATGCCATTGTGATCAACAATCAGTGACTGGGCTGGAAAAAAGCTCTGGGTCCGATTGTGGCATTTTCATCTCGCAAAGGTGAAGCTTTCGGGGTCACAATACGGGTTTTCCATTTGAATCGTACGGATTTCCCATGCCGGAACTGCCCGAAGTCGAGACCACCGTGCGCGGCATCCGACCGTTTGCCGAGGGCCGGGTCGTTTCAGGGGTCGTCGTGCGACAACGTCGTTTACGTTGGCCGATCAGTCCGGGTCTTGACCGCAAGCTTAAGGGGCAGGTCGTTCGCAGCGTGACGCGACGGGCCAAGTACATCTTGCTCAGTTTCGATCACGGCACCCTGATGATTCATCTGGGCATGTCGGGGCGCCTTCGTGCTCTACCCACGGGTACCGCAGTCGACAAGCACGATCATTTCGACCTGGTGCTGGATGACGGTTGTTGTGTACGCCTGCGCGACCCCCGGCGCTTTGGCAGCGTCACCTGGGTGAAAGGCGATCCTCTTAATTCGCGTTATCTCAAGCTTCTGGGCCCAGAGCCTTTCGACGGGGTATTCGACGGCGAGTATCTCTGGCGGCGGTCCCGGGGCCGGCGCCTGGCCGTGAAGAGTTTCATCATGGATGGCAGAATCCTGGTCGGGGTCGGTAATATCTACGCCAGTGAAGCGCTTTTTCGCAGTGCGATACACCCGTCCCGTCCCGCCGGGCGTATTGCGCTGGGTCGCTACCATAACCTGGTCGCGGCTATTCGGGCGGTGCTGGGTGAGGCGATTACTGCGGGCGGCACGACTCTGCGCGACTATTCCCGGGTGACCGGGGAGCCGGGTTTCTTTGAACAGGCACTCCAGGTGTACGAACGGCAGGGGCGACCCTGCATCAATTGCGCTAGCCTGGTTCGGAGAAAAGTGATCGGCCAGAGGGCATCATATTATTGTCCGTCCTGTCAGCATTGAAGGTCGAGAAAATGAGAAAGCAGCGCAAACTGTGATCGTTGATTCATGGCAATATTAGCTTTGAAGGACGGGCCGACAGGCCCTGCGGTCACCAGATCATGTCCTATACGGGAGATACGGTTTTGGCGAAGATCAAGACAAGCTAATGGATAAACCCATACAACTGGACACAGCATTCGTTCGATCCCAGTTTCCAGCGTTTCAGGAAGAGGGCACCAGGGACTGGATTTTCTTCGAGAACGCAGGCGGCTCGTATGTACCGTTACAGGTGATCGACAGGCTCAAACGATTTTTCATCGAGCACAAGGTACAACCCTATGCGTCTTATGCACTGTCGAGGACGGCCGGAGAGGAGATGGACGAATCGTACAGGGCCATCGCCGAATTGCTGAACGCTGATGCCGATCAGATCACGATCGGGCCTTCGACCACGATGAATTTCTATGTCCTGGCCCAGGGCCTGCGTGCTCTGTTGCACCCGGGCGACGAGATCGTGGTCACCAACCAGGATCATGAAGCTAACGTGGGCTGCTGGCGCCGGCTGTCCGAGCACGGCGTCATGATGAAGGAGTGGCGGGTCGGCAAGGCGGACGGAGAACTCGACATCGCAGAGCTTGAAGAACTGGTGAGCGACAGGACCCGGATGATCTGTTTCACGCTGTGTTCCAACCTGGTTGGCACGCACAACGACGTTGCCGCTGTCTCCGAGATCGCGAAACAAGTCGGTGCCCTGGTGATTGCCGACGGCGTGTCTTACGCGCCGCACACCATACCTGACCTGCCGGCGATGGGCATCGATTTTTATGCCTACAGTACCTACAAGACGTTCGGCCCCCACCAGGGTGTGCTGTGGGGTTCTGCCGAGGCGTTGAAAAAAGTCGAGGGCCAGAGCCATTGGTTCAACGAGGAGAACGCGAGGGCGAGACTCAACCCCACAGGGCCCCAGCACGCGCAGGTGGCAGCGCTTGCCGGGATCACCGAATACTTCGATGCCCTTCACCAGCACCACTTCGGCACTCGCACCGGAACCCTGCACGACAGAGCTAAAGCAGTGTTCCAGCTGGTGGCCCAGCACGAGGCCGCATTGGCGAACATTCTGCTGGATTTCCTGAAGGACACGCCGGATATCCGGTTACTGGGCCAGGACCATGCCGAGCCTGGGAAGCGGGCCTCGACAATTGCCTTTCATGCCCGGGCCATGCCCTCTGCGGTAATCGCCGAGCGACTGGCAGCATATGGGATCGGTGTCGGCAGCGGCGATTTTTATGCCAGGCGCTGTGTCGAGGTTCTGGGCATGGATCCTGAAGACGGTGTGGTCCGGGTGAGCATGGTGCACTACAACACCGAGGCGGAAGTCAACCGGCTGGTGGCTGCGCTGGATGAGATCCTGGCAGCAGGGTGATGTTCCGATCTGTCGCCTGGCCGGCACTGGCGTGCCGAAGCCGAAACGAGCCTTCGGTCAATGGCACAATTTGGCATACTCCACACGAATGTAAAAACCCAGCGAGGGATCGCTGACAGTCATGCGGATGTTTAGCTGGCGAGTGCATAAATGAAAGAACACGCAAGGGTCGTCGTGATCGGTGGCGGTGTCCTGGGTGCCGGGTTGCTGTACTACCTGACTAAGGAAGGCTGGAGCGATGTCGTGCTGGTCGAGAAAGGCGAGCTGACTTCGGGTTCTACCTGGCATGCGGCGGGCCTGATTCCCCATTTCATCGGTGGGTTGAGCATGGCCAAGCTCCACCACGAAGGATCCGAGCTCTACAAGCGACTGGAAGCCGAAACCGGTCAGGCCACCGGCTGGCACGGTTGCGGGGCGATCAGATTGGCTTTGACCGATGATGAAGTCGACTGGTTCCGTTACGTCAAGGGCATTCTCGATTATCTCGATATCGACTGTCACCTGATCGACTCCACCGAGATCCAGGCGATCCATCCGCTGCTGGTGGTCGATGATGTCAAGATGGGCTTCTACACGCCGAATGACGGTCACACCGATCCTGCCAGTGCGACCAATGCGATGGCTGCCGGTGCCCGCATGGGGGGTGCCGAGATCTACCGCCACACTCAGGTGCTGGATACGCGCCTCAAAGAGGGTGGCGAGTGGGAGGTCGTGACCGACAAGGGCTCGATCACCTGCGAGCACGTCGTCAATGCCGCCGGCAGCTTTGCCCGGCAGGTCGGTGAATGGGTCGGGCTGGATCTGCCGATCGTCAACATGAAGCATCACTACCTGGTGACCGAGAACCTTCCGGAAGTAGCAGCGCTGGAGAAAGAACCGCCTGTCATTCGTGACCCGAAGGCTTCGTGTTACTACCGCCAGGAACAGGACGGTATCTTGATCGGCCCCTATGAGAAGCAGGGAGCTGAGGCTTGGGGGCTGGATGGCGTTGACTGGGGATTCGACATGGAACTGCTGACTCCTGAGATCGACCGTCTGGAGACGAGTCTTGAACTGGCGGCTGAGCGCATACCCTGCTGGGCCGAGGCAGGAATCAAACGTGTGGTGCATGGGCCGATCACCCACACCCCGGACGGTGGGTTTCTACTTGGGCCGGCCGAGGGGCTGCGCAATTACTGGCTGTGTTGCGGTGCTTCGATCGGCATTACCCAGGGGCCGGGCTGCGGTAAATACCTCGCCCAGTGGATCGTGCATGGCCAGACGGAGATCAACGTGCGGGATATGGATCCCAGGCGTTACGGCAAATGGGCATCCGGAGACTATGCGGTGGCCAAGTGTGTCGATGAATACCAGGAGATGTACCAGCCCGCCCTGCCGGGAGAGTTCCGGGATGCCGGGCGACCAACCCGGGTGACCCCGCTCTACGACACCCTGAAGGCACAGGGTGCGATTTTCGGTGACACCTTCGGCTGGGAGCGGGCCAAGTGGTT
Source organism: uncultured Acidiferrobacteraceae bacterium (assembly GCA_964630665.1). Lineage (GTDB taxonomy): Bacteria > Pseudomonadota > Gammaproteobacteria > Arenicellales > UBA868 > UBA9619. The sequence continues at coordinate 4,812 of CAZVVN010000131.1, forward strand.
CGCCCCTGCAGGGGTGTCCGAGGAATATGGCTTCCGGCGCAGCAACTGGTTCCCCACAGTTGCGGCGGAATGCCGCGCAGTACGCGAGCAGGTCGGGGTGCTGGATCTATCCAGCTTTGCCAAGTACGAGGTCACAGGCAACGGTGCACTTGCACTGCTCGAGCGGGTCTGCGCCAATCGCGTGTCCGGCCGCGACGGCGGTGTGGTGCTGACCCAGATGCTCACCACCCTGGGCGGGATCGAGTGCGAAGCCACCGTGACGCGTCTGGGAGAGAACCATTATTACCTGCTTTCGGGTGCCGTCGCCGAACTGCATGATCTGGACTGGCTGGTCCAGCACGTCGAGAAGAATGAAGACGTCACCCTGACCAATGTCACCGACGATTACGGTGTGCTGGTGTTGTCAGGCCCGAACTCGCGAAAAGTGCTCTCCGAACTGACTGGCGCAGGGCTGACCAACGAGGATGGCTTCACCTGGATGAGCGCTAGGGAGATCACCGTAGCCGGTGTCCAGGTCCGGGCGCTGCGGGTGTCCTACGTTGGTGAGCTAGGCTGGGAGCTGCACGTCTCGATGAGTCAGATGAAGCCGCTTTACGATGCGCTGATGAAGGCCGGTGAAGGGCACGGCATAAAGAACTTTGGTACCTATGCGCTCAATGCCTTGCGCATGGAGAAGGCCTACAAGGCCTGGGGCTCGGAACTCACGACCGAGATCTCACTGGTCGAGGCTGACATGCTGCGTTTTGCCCGCAAAGGGG
>CAZVVN010000132.1:0-5515 GCA_964630665.1 uncultured Acidiferrobacteraceae bacterium
GAGAAGGAGGACTTTGTCGCCCAGGCACAAACCAAGGGCAAGCGGATGCTGGTCAAGCTCAAGGAAGCGCTTGGTGATCACCCGCACGTAGGTGAGGTGAGAGGGCTTGGCATGATGTGTGGTGTGGAGCTTGTCAAGGATAAGGCGAGCAAACAGATGTTCGATGCCAAGGACGGGATCGGCGCCAAGGTCCACGTGGAGACAGTCAAACGGGGAATGTTCAGTCGCGTTCGCGGTGACGTGTACTGTGTTGCACCGCCGATCGTCACCGGTGAGAACACCATTGATGACATCGCCGATATCCTGGGCGCTTCGGTCAGGGCGGTACTCGGTTAGGGCCAGCTCTTGCAGTCTACGAAGCTGGCATCGTATTTCGGCGCAGCGGTGTCTATAGCACAGGCCGAGATGTGAACTGAACCCGATCCCGCGGGGCCCTGTCAGGCTGAATCTGAAGCCTGTCGCTGGTGGTGAGTTGGCCAACGTTCTAGTGCGGTTCGGACAGTTCTGATCCTAATTGAAGACTATGTCTGAATCATGTCTAGAATTGCCTGCAGTCTCATATCGACTGGTCACTTGTCTGCTTTGAATATTGGCTTTCCGGATCCGCTTGATTTGCCCGATTGTCTATGGAGCAGGTGAGATGAGACGTGGTGTTCGAAGTCGGGCACGTGAAGCCCGCAAAGCGGTACAGGCGGCAGGTGCAGCCCCCTTTCAAGGCTCCAGCCGGTCACTGGATAACCCCCATCCGCCTCTGGCGCCACTGACCGAAGAGCAACTCGAGTTGATTCACGACGCGTCCATGACGGTCCTGGAGGATCTCGGTATTGAGGTAGCCAGTCAGCAGGTGCGGGAGCGATTCCGCGCAAGCGGTGCCATTGTTGACGATGCATCCGCTGTGGTTCGAGTCGAACGGCAACTGGTGACCGCACTGGTATCACAGGCACCGGAATGTTTTTCGCTCACACCCAGAAACCGATCGAATCGTATCAAGGTCGGCGGTAACCGTGTCAATTTCGGCCTGGTGTCCGGCCCACCCAATGTCCATGACCGGGTCAATGGCCGGCGGCCCGGCAATTTCGAGGATTACCAGAAGCTGATCAAGCTGGGGCAGGTCTTCAACGTGATCAGTTTTTTCGGCAACCAGGCCATTGCGCCAGTCGACCTGCCAGCGGGCTCCCGGCATCTCGATACTTATCGCGCGAATCTGCTTCTAAGTGACAAGGTGTTTTCGGCAGTGCCAATCGGCCGGGGTAGAGTTCAGGATGCGGTCGAGATGACAGCCCGGGCGCGGGGGATGACTGTCGCTCAAATCAGTGAAGAGCCGTCACTTTTTGGAAACATCAATATCAATTCACCCCGGAAACTGGACGATGCAATGTCTGATGCTGCGCTTGCGCTTGCTGAACATGGGCAGGCGGTCATCCTCACGCCATTTACCTTGTTGGGCGCCATGGCGCCGGTGACCCTGGCTGCCGGGCTGGTTCAGCAGAATGCCGAAGCGTTATTTGGGATTGCCATGATCCAGCTGTTTTATCCCGGTGCCCCGGTGGTTTATGGCGGATTCACATCAAATGTCGATATGCGTTCCGGTGCCCCGGCTTTCGGTACTCCCGAGAATGCCCAGGCCAACCTTGCTGGGGGGCAGCTTGCACGCCGTTATCGGCTGCCCTACCGGACCAGCGGTTGCAACGCATCGAACCTCGCCGATGCACAGGCGGTCTACGAGACGCAGATGTCCCTCTGGTGCGGAGTCCTGGGTTATGGCAACCTCGTCTATCATGCCGCTGGCTGGCTGGAGGGGGGGCTGGTGGCTTCTTTCGAGAAATTGATCATCGATGTAGAGATGCTGCAGAATCTTGTTGCGATGATGTCGCCGATCGAAGTGGGGCCAGAGGAACTAGGCCTCGATGCGATTGGTGAGGTTGCTCCGGGTGGTCATTTTTTTGGGACAGCGCACACCATGGGTCGTTACGCGAGTGCATTCTATACACCTTTGTTGAGTGACTGGCAAAACAACGAAAATTGGCTGGATGCGGGCGGCAAGGATACGGCCCAGAGGGCCACCGAGATCTGGCAGAGCGCCCTTGAGGGTTTTGAGGCACCGACTCTGGATCCGGCTCGATTGGAGTCAATAAACGAATACGTCGCCAAGAGAAGGTCAGAGATCGGCCCCGGAGAGCCCTAGCAGGACTCCACTGTACATTATCAATCGCAGGAGGATCGACAAATTATGCAGACACAGGCACAAGCAGTCGTCATCGGAGGTGGGGTCATCGGTTGTTCGGTGCTCTATCACCTGACCAAGGCGGGCTGGAGTGATGTGGTCCTTCTGGAACGTTCGGAACTGACCTCGGGTTCCACCTGGCACGCAGCTGGTGGCATGCACACTATCAATGGCGATCCCAACGTCGCAAAGCTGCAGCAGTACACGATTGAACTGTACAAAGAGATAGAAGAACTCTCTGGACAGTCTGTGGGATTGCATATGACAGGCGGTGTGTTCCTTGCAGCCACCCCCGAGCGGTTTGATTGGCTAAAGAGCATGCATGCCAAAGGGCGCTACCTGGGGATGGATACGGAAATTATCAGCCCAACGGAGGCCGCGGAGATTTTTCCACTGCTGGATCCGTCCAAGTTCGTCGGTGCGATGAGTGACCCTCTGGAAGGCCATCTTGATCCGTCCGGCACCACCTGGGCTTATGCTAAGGCCGCCAGGAAGAACGGCGCGAAAATCTACAGCCAGACAATGGTGAGCGACCTGCGCCAGGAAAAAGACGGCAGCTGGCGGGTGATCACGGAACAGGGGGAGATTCATACCGAACACGTCGTTAATGCCGGAGGGCTGTGGGCCCGGGAGGTCGGCCGAATGGTCGGGCTGGAGCTGCCGGTTCTGGCGATGGAGCACATGTATCTACTGACCGAAGACATGCCGGAAGTCATCCAATTCAATGAGTCATCCGGCCTGGAAGTCCCCCACGCGGTGGATTTCGACGGCGAACTGTATCTCCGACAGGAACGCAAAGGCATGTTGATGGGGACCTACGAAAAGGCCTGCAAGCCGTGGTCGCCCAAAGAGACACCCTGGGATTTCGGTCATGAGTTGCTGCCCGAGGATATCGACAGAATTGCCCCCTCGCTGGAGGTCGGTTTCGAGCATTTTCCGGCATTCGCTAATGCCGGTATCAAACAAATTATTAACGGGCCGTTTACGTTTGCACCGGATGGCAATCCCCTGATCGGGCCGATCAGGGACCTGCGCGGCTTCTGGTGTGCCTGTGGTGTGATGGCCGGCTTCAGCCAGGGCGGCGGTGTGGGTGTGGCGTTGGCGAACTGGATGGTCGATGGCGATCCCGGATTCGATGTCTGGGCCATGGATGTCAGCCGGTTCGGCGAATGGGCGACGCTGGCTTACACTAATGCCAAGGTGCAGGAAAACTATGCACGACGGTTCTCGATCCGTTTCCCGAATGAGGAACTGCCCGCGGGGCGTCCCCTGCGCACCACGCCGATATACGATCGAATGATCGCGGCAGGAGCACAGATGGGGGAGGCCTATGGTCTGGAGCAGCCCCTGTGGTTTGCACCCAAAGGCGTCAAAGACGAGTTCTCATGGCGGCGTTCCACCGACTTTGAACACGTCGCAGCTGAAGCCAAGGCGGTCCGCAACGCAGTCGGCCTGATGGAGATCGCCAGTTTCGCCAAGTATATGATCAGCGGCGCTGGTGCGGCCGACTGGCTGGATCAGCTGCTGGCCTGCCGGATGCCGGCTACCGGCCGTATGACGCTGGCACCAATGTTGAACGAAGGCGGCAAGCTGATCGGTGATTTCAGCCTGGCGAATCTGGGTGATGATACGTTCTTCATCGCAGGATCGGGGCTTGCCGAGAACTACCACATGCGCTGGTTTCGCGCCCACCTTCCAGCAGATGGTAGTGTGGCGGTCGATGCCCGCGGCCTTGGGCTGGTCGGTGTTTCTATCGCCGGGCCCAAGTCCCGGGAGCTGCTGCAGGAACTGGTCGATGAGGATGTTGCCAACGAAGCGTTTCGATTCCTCGATATTCGCAGGATGAATGTCGGCATGGCACCGTGCCTGGTCGGGCGGGTCAGCTTCACAGGTGATCTTGGTTATGAGATATGGATGGAACCTGAATACCAGCGTCACGTGTTTGACCTGTTGATGGCGCACGGTGAGCCCTATGCTGTACGCCTTTTCGGCTCCAGGGCGTTGAACGCACTCAGGGTAGAGAAAAATTTTGGCTCGTGGGCGCGGGAATACCGGCCGGTCTATGGCCCCTACGAGGCGGGTATGGGGAGATTTGTCGCTTTGAAAAAAGAAGCGGACTTTATTGGTAAATCAGCCGCAGCGGCAGAAAAGGAACAAGGCGGCAAGCTTCGATTACGGGTTTTCGTGGTGGATGTGAAAGATGCCGATGCGATCGGGGATGAACCGATCTGGTTCAACGGTCAGGTCAAGGGCTGGGTCACCTCCGGCGGCTACGCCCATGCCTCCGGTGTGTCCGTCGCCATGGGATATGTTTACAAAGACATCGCCGACGAACAGCAGGGCTGGTCGATCGAGATACTCGGTGAACGCTGCACCGCCCAGCTGCAGGCGGCGCCGCTTTTCGACCCCACCGCCGAACGGATGCGGGGTTGAGAGCCTGGCCATCCTTTTTCAGCCGTGGTTTTCGCGATAGTGGAGACTGAGATCATCCGAAAAGATCAATCCTATGGTCACCACGCGCTCTGATCCGGCCTTCTGGTACAGTGCTGAATATGCCAGGTCTGACCAGTGGGTATTCAGGTTCGAGAAAGGCCACATCCTGGAGCTGGAAGAGGCCATAGCGGCCACGTGGCGAACACCGATTCCCCAGATCGAAAAAACCAGCTTCAAACTGTCACAGTTGGGTCGCTGTCTTGGGGACATACGCTCCACCTTGCTCGAGGGACGGGGGTTTGCTGTACTCAGGGGACTGCCGGTCGGGAGTTGGTGTCGAGAGGTCTCGGCACGAGCTTTTTACGGGATGGGCTGTCATCTGGGAGTTCCTGTCTCCCAGAATGCGAGCGGCCACCTGCTGGGCCATGTCAGGGACCTCGGGCTCGATCCCCTTGATCCGGTCAACCGGGTCTACCAGACTCGCCACCGGCAGCCTTACCACACTGATTCGACCGATGTCGTTGGGCTCATGTGCCTGCAGAAGGCGAGATCCGGCGGCAAGAGCACGATCTGCTCATCGACCACGGTCTACCATGAAATCGCGAGGCTACGGCCCGATCTACTGAAGGTGCTGCACGAGCCGTTCACTGTTGACCGCAAAGGAGAGATTCCGGAAGGTAAGGCTGAGACTTACGAGCTCGCGGTGTTTCACCGTCATGCGGGAAAGATCACCTGTATTTATGCCAGGGACTTTATCGACGCGGCCCAGCGTCATGACACGGTTGCCCGGTTGCGGGCCGAACAGGTCGAAGCACTGGATCTGCTGGATGAACTGGCCTGTAGTGACCCGATCCGCCT
>CAZVVN010000133.1:0-5114 GCA_964630665.1 uncultured Acidiferrobacteraceae bacterium
GTGACAGTGGGTGACGACACGCGGGAGATCGGCCCTGGTGAAGGCTGGTACGCGGGCGCCGATGTGCCGCACGGCGGTGAGATCATTGGTGACGAGACTGTCGTGTTTGTTGATGTTTACGCCCCCGCGACGCGTTGGATTCTCGATATCATGGCGACAGGGCGAAAGCTCCCGCGGACGGTCAAATGCGGTTAGTATCCCGCGTAGCAGGCCAACTGACTTCAGGTCCAGGAATTTCTCATGAACAACAGTTTTGCTGGCGACACATCTCCTGAGGTGGTGGTCGATGCGGTTGCCCGCGATGGTTACGCAGTTGTGCGGGATGCTGTAGATCCGGAAACCGTTGCTGCGGTCAGCACAGACCTCGCACCATTTCTCGAAGATGCCCACAAGGGCCATGAGGAATTCTTCGGCAGACTCACCAAGCGTTTCGGTGCGTTGCTGGTTAAATCGACTGCCGTTCAGTCGTTGCTGGTGCATCCTACGGTCCTCGCCGTGGCGGATCACGCACTGTTGCCGTACTGTGTTCGTTATCATCTTCACTACACCGGTGTGATGCACCTGGAACCGGGTGAGACCAGGCAGGTCCTGCACCGGGATACCAGCATCTACCCCATCGCAAATCCATGCCCACCGATGACTGTGGCGACGATGTGGGCGGTCAGCGACTTTACCCGGCAGAATGGGGGTACCCGGCTGGTTCCTGGCAGCCATCTGTGGAGCAATGAGCGAGTCCCGGAGCCGGCGGAGGTTGTGGCAACGGAGATGACTCCCGGTTCGGTCTTGATTTATACGGGTAATGTGATTCATGGCGGCGGTGCCAACTGTGCGGATCAACCGCGTACCGGTGTCGCGTTGCACTACAACCTTGGCTGGCTGCGGCAGGAAGAGAACCAGTATCTTGCCGTGCCCCAGGAAATCGCACGGCAATTGCCCGATCAGGTTCAGGAACTGATGGGCTATGCGCTGGGCTCAAGCAGCCTGGGTTTTGTCGACCACATCGAGCCAAAAGACTACCTGCACGGCGTCCGAGATCAGGCCAAGAGCAACCTCGGGCCACCGGAACTGCGCCAGCGCGTGGACGCACTTAATCGCCTTCATTTCAGCCACACAGAAAAAGGCAATCTCCGCTACTACGATATCGATACCGATTGACGTCGCAGGCTGGCGGGTCGCAGGTTCCATGACCTCTCATGGATCAGGCATCAGGGCGGTTGGGTGATCCTTCCGGAGCGGTCTGACAGCCCGCGTTGACAGCGGGAACTGCTGGGGCTCAGCAGAACTCCGATGAGTGCTGAAACTTTCGGACCGGGTGTCCCTCCGCCCGGGGCAGGGCCCCATGAGGATTCAATTGATGCTGATCCACTCCGCGCGCCATGTATACCTCGAAGGTGGGCCATACTGAAAGATCGCACTGGACCTCGGTGGGGCAAAATCGCATGGTGATCCCGCAGCGGTCACGCTGGGAGCGGTTCGGACCGGAGCCATGCAGAAGCCCGGAATCGTGGAGCGATATCTCACCTGCCTTGAGATCGATGGTGACGATGTCTTCCGGTCGGCAACCGGAAATATCAGCCTCCTGTTCCAGAACGTAGTGAGGATTGTCATTGACGTGGTGGGCGTATTCACCGTTGAGATGACTCCCAGAGTAGACCTGCATGGCGGCATTGGCGTCGTCAGTGTCGTAAACGGCCAGCCAGACCGTGACGGTTTTCTGCGGCGACAGAGGCCAGTACTGGGCATCCTGATGCCAGGGCACCTCTGATCCATCACCGGGGTATTTGACGAAAAACTGGCCAGCCCATTGGTAGAAATCGGGGCCAATCAGGTCTTCGACACAGTCAAGTATTACCGGTTCGCGACAAAGCTCGTAGAACCACCGGCTGCACTTATGCCACATGTTGACCTGATTGATATCGACACCTTTCGGCAGACGGTTCGCGAGTTCCCGGAACTTGCTTTGTATGGTCATGGTCTGCGAGGCATCGAAAACGGGCACGTTCTTGACATAGCCCTGGCTGTGGTAGTGGTCGACCTGATTCAGCGTCAGGTGGCGATAGTGGGGGTTTAGAAGGTGTTCAGTGGTGCTCATTTGCAGGTAACAAGTCTCTGGAAGAAGTCATTTGTATACGGAAGAAAACCGGGCTTTCTCGTTGGATCGAGAATCAATACACTGTATGTGTCTGAACCCTGATCATATCAGACGACTGAACCGGACTCGGAAATGGAGTCACAGACTCAAGATCTGAGCTGGCTTGGCCGCTGGCAGCACCGTAACTGTGGCCCCGGCCAGAAGTTCGTCGTGCGGAGTCCACTGTGAAGAACTTGAGAGGATCAGCCTGATGCTCGGCATACTTGAGAACGATTTGAATCAACTGTGCGACGAGCAGCCGTTTCATACGGGCTGGTATGTCAGAAATCTTCACACGGGTGACAACTTGCAGCGCCACGGCGAGGTGGTCGTTCCCTCTGCAAGTACCCGCAAGATCGCGATCATGATGGCAGTGCTCAAGGCGGTGAGTGAAGGCGGCTTGGCCTTGGATCAACCTGTGACCATGTCTGCCGGATACCAGGACAACGATTCCGGGTGCTTTCAACACCTGCAACCCGGATTTACCATTCAATTGCGCGATGCACTGGTGATGATGATCATCGTTAGCGATAACACCTGCACCGGTGTGGTCGCCGACCTCGTCGGCCTGGAATCGATCAACACATTGTGTCAGTCAATCGGGATGACCGGCACCGTCCACCGCTACGGTATACCGCCGGCCGGTATGGCAGGCTATCTGCCTGCCGCCCAGACCAATGCCACCACCCCGGCTGATGTTGCCCATCTGCTCGATCTGATTCTGCGTGGCAGTGACGATCCACACACCGCAGCGCAGCTTGGCTGTAGGCCCGAATTGTGCCAACTGGCGATTGATATCCTGAGCTGGCAGAGGCTGCGTAACAGGATACCCGCCCGCTTGCCGCTCGGCACCCGGGTCGCGCACAAAACGGGGACTACTGCCAAGAACTACAACGATGCCGGAATTGTCTACTTTGAAGATGCGCCGCTTTTTATCATCAGTTCCTATACTGATGCCGTGGAAGCCGAACTTCCCGGTGGAGAGCCGGGCCACACGGTGGCTTATGATCTGACGGCACGGTTGTCGAGACTGTGCTTTGACGCATTTCTGGGTCAGGCCCGGCCTTAATCAGCGTGCCACCCGCTGCGATTCCTAACGTTATTGTGTTCTATAGAGCATAAGGGAAGAGGGCAGGATGCCGATCATCGAGCCGCGTGATGCCACGCTCAAGCACCTTAAAGGGTTGCACCTGTGGCATTCCGGTTTGTCCAGTTGTTCCCAGCGGGTTCGGATTACGCTGGCAGAAAAAGGTCTCGATTGGCAGAGCCATCCCGTTGACCTGTCACGTATGGAGCACGCGACTCCACAATATCAGGCGATCAACCCCAAAGGTTTGGTGCCTGCTTTGGTTGACAACGGGGTTCTTCTGATTGAATCGTGTGACATCATTGAACATCTGGATCAGACCTACGCAGAGCCTGCCTTACAGCCAGACAACGTCGCTACACAGGTGGAAATGAAGAAGTGGCTGGATAGCGCTGCTGCGGCCCAGGCTGATCTCAAGATTCTGTCACACGAGTTTCTGTTCAGACACAAGGGGGCCATGACAGCACAGGAACTGGAACGTTTCAGTCGTGATCATCAGAACCCGGACCTGGTCGCGTTTAAGCGGATATACCAGTCGACCAAGGGGTTTGGCCGGGAAACACTCGATGGTGCTGTTACCCGAACCGACGAAGGATTCGACGAACTGAACGCAGGTCTTGCGGGTCAGGTATGGCTTCTCGGCAGGTCTTTGACATTGGCGGACATCGCCTGGATGCCCAATGTGCATCGCATGGACCTGATGGGCTGGCCATTGGAACGTTATACCCATATCGTGTCCTGGTTTGAACAGGTGAAATCAAGGCTCAGCTTCCAGAGCGGACTTGTTGACTGGGAACCAGAGGGTATCCGGAGTACCTTTGCCGAGTATTCCAGGCGGCGAGCGAAGGCCAGTACCCACGTCAGGGATTTTGGCAGCCTTGCAGATGGTCACGGCAGGTAATGCCTGTGTCATGTTAGCCACCAGCGGTTCGGTTTGTAGGGAAAGCCCAGGTTCCAGTACAGTTCGTTGTGCGCGTCTCGACACTGTGTACACGGGCCGCTCTTAAACACGATCCATCAGGTCGGTGATGGCTATACTGAGTGACTTGAGTTTCCTTAAATCGTACTGAGGACAGAAAATTGAACGAGATGATCGGTCAGTTGGGCAATCTGTATACCGGTGCCGTCGCAGACATCCTCGATGAACTCGGTTATCACGAGCAGTGTCTGCCGTCGGACATCCGACCGCTTGCAGATACGATGAAAGTGGCGGGGCCTGTCTACACTGTTTTGGGCAAGCCGCGACACTACGATGATGGAGTCGATCCGAGATACCGGCAGATGGACATGCTGGATGCAATACCCAGTGACAGCGTGATTGTTGTCGAACCCGGCAATGAGTCTTCTGCGGCCCACTGGGGTGAACTGATGACCAATACAGCCCTGCAGCGCGGTGCAAAGGGAATCGTGATCAACGGTGGGCTTCGCGATAGCCTGCAGATTCTGGACGTCGGATTTCCGGCTTTCCGCAAGTATCACTCGCCACTGACTGCAGCCTACCGTTGGAACATCGACAGTTTTGACATACCGATCAAGGTCGGTAATGTCACCATTGAGCCGGGTGACTATGTGCTTGGTGACATTGACGGGGTGCTGATTATTCCGCAGGCGATCATCAAAGAAGTTGTTGAGCAGACTGTGGCTGTGGCGGGTAAGGAAGATGTCGTCCGCGCCAGTTTGCAGGAAGGCGGCAATATCAGAGAGCTCTTCGAAGAATACAAAGTGTTCTGAATTCGGTGCGTAGTCTATTCAAAATAGTTAACTAGTGATGGGGTTTTCTACAACGTCTAGCTGTGTCTAGGACGACCGATGACCTCCAAGAAGCTGCCCTGCCTTGCTCTCAAACGAGCGCTATGGCTATATCCCGACAATCAGCGGGAAGATGGTGGATAAGGC
>CAZVVN010000134.1:0-4912 GCA_964630665.1 uncultured Acidiferrobacteraceae bacterium
CCGTGGCGGTGCACAAATTCGACAATCTGCTCCGCATGCCGGGCAACGAGGGTATCCGGGGTCAGGTCAGGGTAACGCAGTGCAGCCAGTTTTTCGTTCCAGTCGCGTATCGTCGACGGCCTGTTGATGATCGTTACCTGGTCAGGAAGCAGGTCGAGCAGCATCGTCATATAGAAGTAGGACCGGTCTACCGGCGGGTCGGTTCGAATCCAGACCACATCCATCTCATCCAAGCACGCAGACCTGGGCGTTGCCGGTGAAAACGGTCGTTCGGAATTCTCATGCACCTCCACCTGCTGAGTCGTCGCAATGACCTTGTGTCCGTCAACTGACAGGTCACCTGCGTCAAGATAGAACACATCGTGCCCGCGCTGGGCAGCCGCCAACATCAGGAAGTAGCTGGTGTCCTTGTACGCCTTGACCTGCTCCAGCGGGTCCATCACAAATGCATGTTTCATATTGCAAGCATAACCGCTGTGCCAGGCATGCCGCTACGTGTCACGCCGTCGCCGACTCCTGCGCTTGCGACCTGCCTGCGGTCTAGTATGCATCCCTTCACAGCAGGCTCTGGTTCCGGATGTGACCGGTCCCAAGTGTTCAACAACAGCGTCGAGGTCCGGAGCGCCACGCTTGGAATGGCCTTCAAGCGCCTGCCGCATGGCTGCCAGGTGCTCCGGCGTCGTGCCACAACACCCGCCAATGATGCGCGCACCCGAGTCCAGTGCCAACTCGGCATAGCGGGACATCAACTCAGGGGTGCCACTGTAGTGAATCTGCCCATCGACAAACGCCGGAATTCCGCAGTTGGACTTTGCTACCAACCGATCATCGTCAGTCAGTTGCTGTGACATGGCCAGCAATGCACCGATAAGGTCTGCCGCTCCGATACCGCAATTGGCACCAAAAGCTGCCAGCCTGGGTACCGTTTCGCGATACAGATCGACCAGTTCTACCGGGGAGACCCCCATCATGGTGCTGCCGTTAGTGTCAAAGGTCATGGTCGCGATGACCGGCAGCCCGGTTGCCGCAGCGGCCGTTCCGGCGGCTCTCATCTCTTCCTTGGACGACAGCGTCTCCAGCCAGATGACGTCTGCACCACCGTCAGCAAGAGCCATTGCCTGTTCGGTAAACGCTTTGGTTGCCAGTTCTAGCGAAAGCGCCCCGACCGGTTCCAGGATCTCTCCGGTCGGCCCGATTGAGCCTGCAACTACGACGGGTCGCCCGACACGCTCCGCCTCTTCCCGGGCGATCTCAGCAGCAGCCCGGTTCAACTCAACGACTCGGTTCTCCATCCGGTGCAACTTGAGTCTGTAGCGACTTCCACCGAAGCTGTTTGTGAGGATAATGTCGGCCCCGGCCTCGATAAACCGGCGGTGCAGAGATGCGACACGATCGACATGGTCTACGTTCCACATCTCCGGCGCATCGCCGGACTGAAGTCCCATGTCGAAATAATTGGTTCCTGTCGCGCCATCAGCAAGCAACCACGGGCGCGTTGCAAGCAATTCTGTTATGTTCGGCAAAGGCACCCCCATTCGCGCATTAATGCCAGCAACGGGGAACAAAAAAACCCGCGCCAGCTGGTGCTAGAGCGGGTCTGCCTCGACACACTCGCTTTAGCGAATTTGTTTAGCGCCCGCAAGCTGACAATCAAATCGGCGCTCTGACAAGAAAAGGGTATCGACTATCGGCTGGGCTGTCAAACAGCCCCTCTGGCAGGTGTCGATCGATTCGAACCGACCTCTAACCCAGAGGGTTGTCTGGATCTATACCGGGCATGAAGGGCTTCCGTCGGTCCCGATGCGTGATCTGGTACACAGTGCCGAGCCAGTTGTTGAACACCACCTTGCCGGTATCCCCCCACGTGTTGTGGACCTGTACATCGGATTCAGGAAATTCTTCTACTAGGTTGGTTCTATCTGAGCAATTCATTACCTTGTTCTGGTACTGCCGTAGTACGGCTTTCGCGTCATCAAGAAAATAACGGTCGGGATAGGGTGGATAGTCACTGATCTCACCGGTCAAAAAACGGACCACTTCCCGCTTGTATTCCTTGAGCAGGCTGTTGTGATCGTATTCCGGATGTCCCTGGAAATAGACAAACCGGAAACCGTCCGCGCTGGTGGCGAGATGCACACCGGCATCCTCACTGGAGACCAGTACTTTGAGGTCTGCGGCCACCATCTGTTCCGGGAAAATCTCGTTCCATCTGGAATGCGGTACGTCAAAGCGGGTGTTTGCACCCTGAACCAGCGGGTGGGCAAGACTGACCTGGTGGGCAAAGACACCCCAGCGCTTGGTCGGCAATGGTTGCCGTTCGATACCGTGGAAATACTTGAGTGCGGCATGGGTTGCCAGGCAAGCGCAAAGCGTAGAGGTGACGTTGGTACGTGCCCAGTCCAGCAGGTTGCAGAGAGGTTCCCAGAACGCCTCATCGGTCAGTTCCGCATGAATCGGGTTGGCGCCACTGACAATCAGGGCATCCAGCCCCGCGTCCTGTAGCTCTTCGAAATCAAAATAAAACCTTTCAATGTGAAGAGCTGCGTTTGCGCCGCGGGGAATCTTCTTGGAAGTGAACGGGTAGATGTGGAACTGCGCAATGCGGTTGCAACCACCGACAAGCCGCAGGAACTGCCGCTCAGTTGGTTCCAGCGCCGCATCAGGCATCATGTTGAAAAGACCAATGTGAAGCTCCCGGATCTCCTGTTGTTGGGCACGAGAAGGATCCAAAACCTCACCGCCTTCGGCCTGATAACGAGCAAAACTGGGAAGATCTGTATTGGCTACGAGAGGCATGGTTATTCCAGGCTGTTCAAGACAAGGTCCATAAAGCCCTCCTCACCCTCTATCGCATCGATCTGATCGGCTTGCACGACTACGCCATAATCCCGGGCTATAGACTCGTAAAGCGGCAGCCGATGTTCAACCAGCCGAGGAAACATCCAACGGAAATAGTCGGAGGGGTCAATCTGCCCAGGAGTTTCAAGTTGTTGTTCACGGAGATACTGCGGCAGGACCCTGTCGAGAAAGCTTTCCTGGTAATACATCGGTTTCGGATTCTGCAGCGACCGTTCGATGATCTGGTCGAGCAGCCCGTCGGAGGGCTTCAGATAGATGATCAACGTGTCTTCAGCCAGCTGGCGAATCACATCCGGTTCGTCGAGTTCACACAGGCTGCCGCCGGCATCATTGATGAAATACGGGTACCCGTAAGTCTCCTGGGCTTTATTTATGAATGTCCGAACGTCGTACATGGCAGAGATCTCTGCGTCGCGATGCTGTCTCTGGCGTCTCTTGAACTCCTCCACCGACAAGCCTCCGCTGGCAGGGTCACCGATCATCCCCAGATAACTCGCGATCGGAGCAAGGTTATTGATGGTGATGTTGTGGCAGATATATATCGAATCCGAACGCAACAGGTTCGCCAGGAAAGGCACCTTCATGGCTTCTTTCTTGATATTGTCCAGGATCGGTTCGCCCAGGTACCAGGTCCCGATGCGGTAGTCACCTGAATAATGAAACCAGCGTTCCCTGGGAAGCTTGCTCGCCAGAGTGGTTTTACCGGAACCTGACATACCAAGCAGGGTCACCGCACGGAACGGCGCAGATCTGAAATCGACTGCTGTCATATTACGTTTAACTTGTGGCAACACTTTTCTCCGCGCGGTGTATCTTCAATTCCCTAAACGACCTAAAATTAGCCGCTGATTGACCCGACAGACACTAACCGGAATTTTAGCCGGGATCCGACCCCATTTCGAACAGCAGTGCCAAAACGTGCTTCACGTTCAGGACCGGTCACTGACAAAGGTCTCGATCTCTACCCTTTTTAATCCAGGAGTCGCCAAGACATGAGTGAGGACACACTCTTCAGCCGGATCGTAGCCGGTGAGATACCAGCAGATATCGTTTTCCAGGATGACCGCGTGACGGCTTTCCGGGATATTAACCCCCAGGCACCGACCCACATCCTGATCATACCGAACAAGATCATAGCGACGGTCAATGACGTCACAAAAGCCGACGAAGCGACGCTGGGGCACATGTTTGTAGTGGCGAGAGACCTGGCGGAGCAGGAAGGGATTGCCGGTGACGGCTACCGGTTGCTCGTCAACTGCGGGCATCACGCCAACCAGGAGGTTCTTCACCTTCACATGCACCTGGTCGGTGGAAAACCACTGGGTCGAATGTTATCCGCCAAAGTACGAGAGTCGAACTAGAATCCCGGCCCGGGGTTTATCTGAATCTTTGGGTCGTGCACTAAGCGAGAGTCGCCCGGGGAAAGTGTGCCCGCCACACCGGCAGCGAACCGCCCCACCCTCAGGCCTGTGACTTGGACAGCGCCTGGTCGATGTCCCACAAAATGTCGTCCAATGTCTCCAGCCCGACAGACAGGCGGATCATATCTGGGCTGACACCAGCGGTGATCTGTTCTTCTTCGGTCAGCTGGCGGTGCGTGGTCGATGCCGGATGGATGACCAGTGTTTTGGCATCACCAACGTTAGCCAGATGACTGAGAAACTGCACTCCCTCTATGAACCGGATTCCAGCCTGCTGTCCACCTTTGATTCCAAAGGCCAGCAGGCTGCCCGGCCCGCGGGGCAGGTATTTGCGGGCCAGGTCATGGTAGGGGCTGTCTGCGAGCCCCGCATACTTCACCCAGGCAACCGCAGGATGGTCCATAAGATGCTGTGCAACAGCCATAGCGTTGTCGCAGTGCCTGTCCATCCGCAGGGGTAATGTTTCGAGCCCCTGTAGAAACAAAAACGAGTTGAAGGGGCTCAGCGTCGGGCCCATGGTACGCAGGGTCTCCATTCTCGCCTTCATGGTGAACCCGAAGTCACCGAAAGTCTCGTAGAACCGGATACCGTGATAGCCCTTGGAAGGCTCGGTCATCCCGGGGAAATTTCCA
>CAZVVN010000135.1:0-4695 GCA_964630665.1 uncultured Acidiferrobacteraceae bacterium
CGGCGTTGACGCTGGCGGTCGCTGCAGACGCCCTGGGTAGTGACCTGGTGCAGGCCGTTCTGATGCCGTCAAGTTATACCCTGAAGATGAGTCTTGACGATGCCCGGGAAGAGGCAGCCAGTCTTGGAGTTGAATATTGCGAGATTGCGATAGAGCAACTTGTTGAGGCTTATGAGCGAGAACTCCAGCCCCTGTTTAAAGGGCTGGCACCAGATACCACCGAGGAGAACCTACAGGCCCGGATTCGCGGTAACCTGCTGATGGCTATATCCAACAAGACCGGCCGCCTGGTCCTGACGACGGGCAACAAAAGTGAGATGGCCGTTGGTTATGCGACGCTGTATGGCGACATGGCGGGTGGGTTTGCTGCTATCAAGGATGTTCCCAAGACCCTGGTGTATCAGCTGGCGCGACATCGAAACGCCATCTCCAGAGTCATCCCTGAACGGGTCATCGCCAGGGCACCGTCCGCCGAATTAGCACCTGACCAGGAAGACCAGGACAGCCTGCCACCCTACCCGGTGCTGGACCCGATCCTGGAGGCTTATATTGAACGGGATCGCTCGCCCTTAGATATTATCGCCTCAGGTTTCGACGCTGAAGTCGTGCATCGCGTGGTGACCATGGTGAACCGCAACGAATACAAGCGCCGTCAGGCACCGCCTGGTGTGCGGATCACCCGCCGGGCCTTCGGGCGTGATCGGCGCTATCCGATCACTTCAGGATTCCGCTAGTTTGAAACTGGCCAATTAACTGTTTTCGGGCAGAAACACGCTCTGGGGATAGTTGAGCCGGAGTACCCGCAGTGCATCTTCTTGCAGCCCGGCGAGGCCCATCTTGCCGTAAGCATCCGCCATCACAGCCAGGGCCTGTTCTGTTGCCGCCGCAGTCTGATAGGTCTCCAGGACATGCTTTGCCCGGTTGACTGCGGCTACATAGGCACCGCGGGAATAGTAATAGCGTGCAACACCTACATCGTGCATCGCCAGTATGTTGACGATATGGACCAGTCTTTTCCGTGCATCTGGAGCATAGGGGCTGTCGGGAAATCGCTTGACCAGCTCACGGTAGGCATTGAGCGCTTCGCGCACCGGTTCGGTGTCCAGCGTGCTGGGGTCACTTCCGATCATTCTAGAGAGAAATCCCCCCGATGGCTGAAAACCGGCGAGACCTTTCAGGTAGTAGGCGTAGTCTACATTCGGATGAACCGGGTGCATCTGGATGAATCGATCTGCCGAGGTGATAGCCAGAGCGGGCTGGTCGCTTTTGAAGTAGGCGTAGGCAATTTCAAGCTGTGCCTGTTCAGCAAACGCACCGTAGGGAAAACGACCCTCAAGTTTGCGGTAGTAGTCGATGGCCTGTTCCCAGTTGCCGTCATCCCGGTGCTCCTGAGCGGTCTGAAGAAATATCTCTGCTGTCCAGTCTGCGGTCTCGTCTTTTTCATCGAGAACAGAACAGCCGCCGGCGAGACATACCAGAATGGCGAGCACAGTGTGAAACTGAAGGTATTTGACCATGTGGTTACGCGATCAGGTGGTGATCCAGAATAAATTATACTGCCGGGATGGCCCAGGCAGGTGGTTGAGTGTCTCGATCTTATGACTGGTGGCACAACCGTGATGGAAGGTGTAGTTCCCGCTGAGGCGTCCGGGCAACGACTGGACAAGGTCCTTGCCGGCCTGTTTCCACCCTACTCGCGGTCACAGCTTCAGCAATGGACGAAGCAGGGGCGGATTACCATTTGCGGCCGGGTACCGCAGGGGCGGGAACCGGTTCTCGGCGGTGAACAGGTGCGTCTGGAAGTACCGGCGGTCGAGCCGCGGGAGTGGCGTGCACAGGCATTGCCGCTTGATGTCATCCACCAGGACAGTGATATCCTGGTCATTGACAAGCCGGCAGGGACAGTGGTCCACCCAGGTGCGGGCAACCCTGACGGCACATTGGCGAATGCCATCATCCATCATTTCCCCGACCTGGCTGTACTGCCTAGAGCAGGCCTGGTCCATCGAATCGACAAGGACACCAGCGGTTTACTGGTCGTGGCACGGACCGAGCACGCTCGTGCGCAACTGATCCGGGCATTGGAGTGTCACGCGGTTTCCCGGATCTACCTTGCTCTGGTCACAGGAACCCCAGTTGCGGGCGGTACGGTCAATGCCCCTATAGGCCGCCATCCTCGGGATCGTCTGCGGATGGCGGTCAACGACCGTGGTAAGCCGGCGGTGACACACTATCGTGTCAAGACACGCTTCAGGTCCCATACGTTGTTGCAGGTTGAACTGGAGACAGGGCGCACGCATCAGATTCGTGTACACATGGCCCATGTAGGTTACCCGCTGGTTGGTGACCAGCTTTATGGTGGGCGTCTAAAAATCCCGGCCGCTGCCGGTGAAGTCTTTGCCGAATCACTGCGTCAATTCAGGCGCCAGGCTCTACATGCCTGCTCCCTGGCGTTACTGCATCCGCGGACAGGTCGGTCGATGCAGTGGCGCAGCCCGGTGCCTGGTGATATGAAGATCCTGTTGAGTGCCCTCGAGACTGATCGAAAGGCAGATCGGTGACTCAGTCGACACTTGATTTTCTGGTCCCCGGTTGGCGGGCACCTCGTCACGTCCGGGCATTGACAACGACCCGGCGCGGTGGTGTCAGCTCTGCACCTTACGCGAGCTTGAATCTAGCCGACCACGTCGGTGATGAACGATGGTCCGTGGAGACTAATCGGCGGCTCCTGCAACGCGGTTTGAAGTGTCCCTTTGTGCCAGGTTGGCTCCAACAGCACCATGGTGCTGATGTGATCGATAGAGACCTGAACACAGGGTCTGACCTTGGTGACGGCAGTCTGACACGCCGAACCGGGACGATCTGTGCAGTATTGACTGCCGACTGTGTACCGTTGTTTCTCACCGATCACAGCGGACAATTCGCCGCAGTACTGCACATTGGCTGGCGGGGTCTCACAGCAGGCATCATAGAGACCGGGCTGGCCGCGGTGGCGACGCCTGGCCCACAGATCCTGGCTTGGATCGGGCCGGCGATCAGCGGTTCGGTCTACGAGGTGGGTCGCGAGGTCCGAGACAAGCTGCTTGAGGCATTCCCGGGGCATAAATCAAGATTCAGCCCATCTGGTGATCGTTGGCTGGCTGATCTGCCAGGTATGGTCGAGCAGCGCTTGCGCAACGCCGGTGTGATTGAGGTCGGCTCCAGCGGACGCTGTACGTTCAGCGAGCCAGAGCAGTGGTTTTCGCATCGGCGTCATGCGCCTTGCGGGCGAATGGCGTCGATCATCTGGCTCGAATGATGCCTATTGCCTGTCTTGATCTTTGCCTCGACCTTTAACAAACCTGTAATCATTCGATGCTAGGACTATACAACCGGATAGGTCGCGGGGTCGCCCTGTTAGGGCTCGCAGCAGTACTGACGATTGTGCCGCTGAGCCTCACTGCAACGGACTTCAGCCTGCCTGACCTGGAAGGGCGTATCCATCGCTTGTCCGACTACCGGGGCAAGTGGGTCGTGATCAACTTCTGGGCGACCTGGTGCGGGCCCTGCCTCAAAGAGATACCAGAGCTGGCGAATTTCCAGGCCGATCACCGAACAGACACGGTAGTACTCGGAATCAATTTTGAACAAACACCAATCGAGGACGTCAGGCAGTACGTAGCAGACAGTGAGATCAATTATCCGGTATTGCGCATCGGCTCCCAGCCGCTGGTACCGTTCGAACCCCTGAAAGGCCTGCCATCGACGTTTCTTGTCTCGCCCACTGGCGCCTATCTGGGTGGTCATGTGGGGCCGGTCACTAGCGGGCAACTTGACCGGTTGCTGGAGCATGCCCGAACCGATGCTGGTAAGGGTGCTCACCAGGACTGAGGGTGAGCCAAAGACTCCGGGTGCTGTCAAGTTGCTTCGCCGGTACCGGTTACCCCGAGGCCCGTGCATCCTCTTGTCGGAGCAACCGGCGGTGCCTGAACTTGTTCCGGCCGGCCGTTCTCACTGGTAATAGTTCTTGAGAAAACACTCTTCCAACCCCATATAAATAACATTGCAGGACAGCTCTGCGGCCGTACGGACAGCCCTCGGGTGCTGCGAACGAAAAGGGGTCTACCATGCGAATGGATAAACTCACGACAAGGTTTCAACTGGCACTGGCCGATGCCCAGAGTCTGGCGGTCGGTCGTGACCACCAGTTCATCGAGCCGTTGCACTTGATGCTGGCACTGCTTGATCAGGATGGCGGTAATACCCGGCATTTGCTTCTCCAGGCCGGTCTGACTGTACCCAAGTTACGTTCCCAGCTCGGTGAGTCGTTGGACAGGCTGGGCCGAGTGGAAGGGAACGAGGGGAGCGTCCAGGTCTCCAATGACCTTGCCAGGCTGCTCAATGTCAGCGACAAACTCGCACAGAAGCGCGATGATCAGTATATCTCCAGCGAATTGTTTGTGCTTGCGGCAGTGGACGACACCGGTGAACTGGGTCGGATCCTAAAAAATAACGGCGCAGAATCCAGCGTTGTTCGCCAGGCCATCGACATCATGCGTGGCGGTCAACGCGTGGATGACCCAAACACTGAAGAACACAGACAGGCACTGGAGAAATACACCATTGACCTGACTGAGCGAGCTGAGCAGGGCAAACTGGACCCGGTGATCGGTCGTGATGATGAGATCAGGCGGACTGTACAGGTACTACAGCGGC
>CAZVVN010000136.1:0-4693 GCA_964630665.1 uncultured Acidiferrobacteraceae bacterium
ATGGACTCGGCCTGCTCACGAACCCTGCGTACCAGATCGCTGTTGGTCGGCTGTCCCAGTTCCGCATA
The DNA here is from genome assembly GCA_964630665.1 of uncultured Acidiferrobacteraceae bacterium. GTDB lineage: Bacteria > Pseudomonadota > Gammaproteobacteria > Arenicellales > UBA868 > UBA9619. Next base: position 69 of record CAZVVN010000136.1, read on the forward strand.
AGGATAATCGCCCAGACCGATCCCAATGTGCCCGCCTTCACGGATTGCCTTTTCCGTGAGTTCGAACAGGTTGCCGTTGAAATTGCAGACGATCCACTCGATCTTCTTGTCTTCCGGTATAAAGGCGAGGTGCGCATCCAACCCGGCCTCGGTACCGGGATGACCGGCCAGCATAATACCGTCGGTAAGCACGATCAGAAAAGGCACCGGCCCCTCAATCAGCCCCATATCCATGAAGGCGATGGTCTGGCGGATAAAACTGACGTTCCAGCCCACCAGGTAATGTTTCATGTGGCTGGCCGAGATGTTGGTCGCAAAATACTCAAGCGTATCGGTGCCGTTCTTGTAAATCAGACCTTTGGTCCGGTAACCGGGCTCGCTGGGGTCGTACCAGTCCACGTTGACGCTGCCCATATCCATGGGAGCAAACTCGGGCCGGGTCGCAGGATCCTTAGCCAGGGCCACCACGTTCGACAGCCGCTCCTCTGCGGACGCATCCAAGGTGACGTAGCCGAGCGTTGGGTTGATCATCAGATCACTGACCGCCCTGATCCTGCGAATCGTCTCCTGGTAGGTCGAGAAATCGTGGTCCGGCGAACCGTCCGCGTGACGACTGTGAAAATGCACGATACTGGCACCTTCTGCCTGGCAGGCCTCAGCGTCGCGGGCGATCTCCTCGGCTAACCAGGGCACATGGGGGTTCTCGGTCCTGGCCTGGTACTCGTTGATGCGCGCCTCGATGATGAGTTTCTTCATACGAAATTCCTCTGTGTCCTGACAACTGCCCTCGCCTGTGACCATAGTTCCCGGATCGACAGACGATCCGTTGCTACCGACTCCAGTTCGGTATCCACCCTGCAGCATCGCGCGCCGGGTACAACCGGAAACGCTCTGTCATTGGAATGTAGCAATACTGCTAGAATGATGACGCATTAACCACCCTGTTCACCCGGCCCCGGACTGAAGGCATTGTAGACGGACCGGGACAGCCAGACCCAGGAAACACACAGAGCCATGCGCTCGGGCATCCTATTTGCGCTGGTCTCGCTGGCATTCGCCGGCTTTCTCGATGTCTCCTACAAAGTGTTTGCCAATCGCGGCCTGTCCCGTGGCTGTTTCCTATCTGCCATGGGTATCGTGTGGCTGGTGCTGCAGGCGGCGCTTCTCGCAGGGACCGATCAACCCCTGACGCTGAGCAGCGCCAGCTGGCTGTTCGGTCTTACCGCCGGCGTCGCTGTGACGCTTTCAAATCTCGCCTTCATCGAGAGCATGACGGTACTCAATGTCAGTCTTTCATCAACCGTGTACCGGCTGAACACCATCGGTGTGATGGTGCTGGGCCTGGTGTTTCTCGGCGAATCCGTTTCACTGCTCAACTTCGCCGGGATCGGCCTGGGTATCGCCGCGGTCTTGCTGCTGTACCAACGAACGCCTGGCACAGACCAGGAAGCGACATCAAGGGCCGTGCTGTTTTTTGGTATTGCCGTTTTTGCGTCCGCGGCCCGGGCGACCTTCGGGGTGCTGACCAAAGCCGGTCTGAATGCCGGCGCAGACGCCACATCACTGTTACTGATCGCAGCCCTGTGCTGGGCGGTGGGCGGTATCGTCTACGCATTGGTCTGGGAGCGGGGCCTTCGCTTCACGCCCAAGGGCCTGGGTTATTCTTTGCTGGCGGGACTGCTGGTATTCGGGACTGTCAATAGCCTGATTGCGGCCCTGGCGAGCGCGGATGCTACGCTTGTGATACCGATCGCCAACCTCAGCTTCCTGGTCGCCCTATCGGTGGGTGTGGGTCTGCGACTTGAGGTCCTGACCCGACAGAAAATCATGGCCATGGTGCTGGCTGTCTTTGCCATCTGGGCACTATCGGCATCGGGCTGATGCTGTGAGCACACTCGGGTACCGCCTGGTCGGCGCTACAATAGTACTCCATCAACGGAAACTTTCGGCCGGCGTGTACAAGAGCGGCCAGGGAGATCGGAACATGAAACTGCACGTATCGATGAAGGTGACAGACTTCCAGACGGCCATCGGATTTTATTCTGACCTGTTCAACCGACCACCGGTGGTTCTGAAGGATAATTACGCCAAGTGGGACGTCGACGACCCGGCAGTCAATTTTGTAGTGGAGCCCGGCGAGGCGCGGCTCGATCACCTCGGCATCCAGGTCGAGACCGCCGGTGAACTCGACGCCCTCGCCGAGCGAATCCGGGGATCCGGGCAACCGTTTATCGATGTGGCCAAGGCCCACTGCTGTTACGCCAAATCAGAAAAGGCCTGGGTGAGGGGCAGTGCCGGCGAGAGATGGGAAGCCTTCCTGACCCACAGCCATGACGAGGCTGAATACGGCGAAGACCGGGGGGAAATACTTCAATCCCTACCCGCCACGGGCCAGACATCGGCTGACTGCTGCGTGTAGCCGTTGCCCTGGCCTGATCCAGACTCTGTACAAGAGTGTCGATCCAACGGTGCCAACACCGAGACTCGCATTAGGTTTTCTTAACCGAATAAGAGAAAAGCTCACTTGTCTATTGCACTAAACCGGGCAAAATAACGTCGGATTCAATTGATCGCTTCATGAATCCTCCTCCTTCTTCGTGCCCCGCATCTTCTGCGGGGTTCTTTTTTTCTTACAGAGCGGATGGTTCCGACTACCTTGGGCTGCCACCTGTCGAGTGAACCCGCCATCAGGGCTTGGCATTGTCCTCACAGCGCGGCAAAGGTGGTTTCTTTCAGGTAGCTTTGCAGCCTGCGGTCTGTGTTTAACGGCCCGGTTAGAATAAAGATGCGGGCCAGCCTTGAAAGAAACGGCTGGCCATGCCTGCCGGCCTTAAATGAACGACAACCCGAATGGGAGCCGATGAAGAACCCCTTCGACACCCCGGAACGCACGGCCTTCCGACGGACTCTTGAGGATTTTGTCGACCGCGAGATCAGACCCTTTGCCGACGCCTGGGACGAAGCCGGCGCCATTCCGTGGGACCTTCACCAGAAAGTCGGTGCACTGGGTGTCTGGGGATTCGGCATCGAGCAGCACTATGGGGGGCTGGGCATGGATGACTGCTTCATGCGCGCAGCCTACAACGAGGTGTTCGCCATGTGTGGTGCCGGCGGTGTGCCAGCGGCACTTAACGGGCGCATGATCTCGGTCGAGCCGATTCAGCGCCTTGCGAATGACGAGATCAAGTCGCGCGCACTGCCCGAGATCGTCTCGGGCCGGAAGGGATCGAGTCTTGCGATCACCGAACCCAGCGGCGGCTCAGACGTCGCCAGCATGCAGACCCGTGCCCGCCCTGACGGTGACCACTACATTATCAATGGCAGCAAGACCTTCATCACCGGCGGCATGACCTCGGATTTCTTCGTCGTCGGGGCACGCACCGGTGGTGACGGGCTGGCCGGGATCTCGCTGTTCTTCGTAGAGACGGACAGCGAAGGGTTCTCGCGCTCGGCGCTCGACCGAAAAATGGGCTGGTGGTGTTCGGACCAGGCAACGCTTTATTTCGATGACCTGCGTGTGCCTGCCGAAAACCTGATGGGCGAGCAGGATCTGGGCTTTATCGCCATCATGGAGAACTTCAATCTGGAACGCGTAGCTCTGATTGCCGGCGCACTGGGCATGATGCGGGTCTGCCTGGCCGAGTCGATCGACTGGGCCCAGTCACGCCAGACCTTCGGCAAGCCTCTGATCCGCCACCAGGTCATCCGCCACAAGATCGCCGACATGTCGGCCAGGATCGATGCGCTCGAGGCCTACCTCAACCAGATCTGCTGGATCGTGAACAGCGGTGAGATGCCCGTCGCGGAGATCTGCAAGGCCAAGTTCTTCGCCACCCGGGCGCTTGCGTTCTGCGCCAGCGAGGCCATACAGATCCTGGGCGGCGCGGGTTATCTCAGGGGCAACCCCGTCGAGCGCATTTACCGTGAGGTCAAGGTCATGGCGATCGGCGGGGGCTCCGAGGAGATCATGCGCGACCTGGCGGTACGCCAGATGGGCCTGTGAAACAACTGTCGCTGAGACCCTGGACAGCTAAAGGCACCGTCGACACGGCAGATCATTCGCCGCCCGGTCTCCCTGCCTAAGTCCATGCTCACTGTCAGCAAGGCCATCATTTACCAGCGGGGCGAGTACCTGCTGCAGCTGCGAGACCGCACACTCGGGATTACCTATCCGGACCGCTGGTCGTTCTTCGGTGGAGCGGTCGAGGCGGGCGAAAATCCCTGGCAGGCACTGCAGCGCGAGCTGGAAGAGGAGTTGGAATGGCGACCTGAGTCCGGAGGTTTCCTCTATGAATGGATCAATCCAGAACACCCCTGCCGCATACATTTTTTTGCGGTACTGTTCAGCGGCACTCGCGACGCACTGGTGCTGCACGAAGGCCAGGACCTCGGCTGGTTCACGCTTGACGAGATCAGAAACAACCATCGCATGGTTGCCCATGTTAGCCATCACGTCAGCCAGTCACAGGCCCTCCTGGCACAGGAGTCCAGCACCGACGCCGGGCTGAACTCATCCGACTGATCGGAGAGGTCAGCCCGTCAACCGGTCAGGTTGTAGATTGATTCGATGAGTAACGACACCTTGTCTTTGATCACTGGGGATTACAACGCTTTTGCCGCACCCG
>CAZVVN010000137.1:0-3482 GCA_964630665.1 uncultured Acidiferrobacteraceae bacterium
AGTTCCGGGAACGGCAACTCGCCATCATGGACATGCCTGGCGTTAAACTCGATACAACGGGCAAGAGTTGGTACAGCCTTACCGGGATTGAGCAGCCCATTGGGGTCAAATGCTGACTTGATCTGGTGAAATTGCTCCAGAGCACAATTTTCGAACTGCACACACATCTGGTCGATCTTCTCCAGACCCACACCGTGCTCACCGGTGATCGTGCCGCCGGCTTCGACACATAACGAAAGAATTCTGCCACCGAGTTCTTCAGTCCGTTCGAACTCCCCGGTCTTGCTACTGTCATACAAGATAAGCGGATGAAGATTGCCGTCACCGGCATGAAAGACGTTGGCGACCCGCAAGTCGTATTCCTTTGACAACTCAGCAATTCTGCTCAGAACCCGGCCAATCTGGCGGCGGGGAATCGTCCCATCTATACAGTAATAATCTGGTGAAATACGCCCAACGGCGGGAAATGCGTTCTTGCGGCCCGACCAGAACTTCAGTCTTTCCGTCTCATCACTCGACACCCGGAGCGCGGTTGCACCCTGCTCCTGGAGCACGGATGACACCAGTTCAACCTGTCGGTCGACCTCGGCTTCGGTACCGTCCAGTTCACAGATCAAAATCGCCGCAGCATCTCGAGGATAACCGGCCTGCACGAAGTCTTCTGCCGCCCGGATAGCCAGGTTATCCATCATCTCAAGTCCAGCAGGAATCACACCGGCACCGATCACCCGGGCCACAGCATCGGCAGCAACTTCCACGTCGTTAAACGATGCCAGCAGAGCCCTGGCTGTTGATGGAACGGGCAGCAGACGGACTGTAATCTCGGTGACGACGCCCAGCATGCCTTCCGAGCCCGTCAGTAAGGCCAGCAGATCGTAACCGGGCGTGTCCAGAGCTTCACTGCCGATGTTCACCCGCTCACCGCCCATCAGAACTACTTCAAGCCGCAGAACATTGTGCACAGTCAGGCCATACTTGAGGCAATGCACACCACCTGCATTCTCCGCGACGTTCCCTCCTATCGAGCAGGCAATCTGAGACGATGGATCCGGGGCGTAATAAAGACCGTAACGCCCTGCAGTTTCGGAGATCAATAGATTTCGGACCCCAGGCTGGACCCTGGCTGTACGGCTAACCGGATCAATGTCGATGATCCGATCGAATCGAGTCATACAAAGTAGAAGGCCTTCACGGTGCGGCGTTGCGCCGCCTGAAAGCCCTGTACCGGCACCCCGTGCGACCACAGGGACTTCGTACTCTGCGCAGATACTGAGTATTTTTTGGACCTGCTCGACCTGGTTAGGCAATGCAACGGCTAGCGGCAGTTCTCGGTAACCACTGAGGCCATCACATTCGTAAGGACGTCGCTCCTCCTCGGAGGTAAGCAATCCCTGCCTCGGCAGAACGCGGCCTAAAGCTTTGAAGAAGCCAGATGTTTGACTTCGGTTCAATGTTGTTCCCCGCGTTTCAGCAGGTCCAGGTTAAGGTCAAAACGCAGTATGCCACAGCCCGAAGATTGCTAGTGTTTGCGGGATTATTTGGTCAGACCCGACGACCACCGAATATTCCCCGACCCGCTACCGAGTTTTCAGTATGCCGGTCGGAAGTCAAACAATTTTTTCGACAAAGTTCCTGAACAGAATCTCGGATACCTTACGAAATTCAGGGAACAGTGGCGAGGCCTGTCCCTGCATGCGAGCCAGGGAACCGGGGCCAAGCGTATTGTCCAGCGCTTCGGCATATGCCGGCACCTGCCCCCAGTCCGATATCGTCGATTCCTGCAACTCGACATGGAATTGAATGCCATAAGCATTCTGGCCTACACGCATGGCCTGGCACTGACAGACCTCCGAACTGGCCAGTACTACGGCCCCGGTCGGTGGCGACTTAACCTGCACCGAGTGCCATTGAAGACATTTGATCGTCGGATCGATACCCTCGAACAGCGGGTCCGTCTGGCCGGCAGGGGTCAATCCGACATCTAGGATTCCGATCTCAGGTTGATCCTGGCGCGCACAGTGGCCGTCCAGTGCATCTGCTAGTAATTGATGGCCCAGGCAAAAGCCCAGGTAGGGCTTATTCAATTCGAGCACCCAGCGTCTGATCGCTGCTTTCTCCATCACTAACCACGGGCAGTCCTGTTCGTCCCAGACATCCATGGGCCCTCCCATCACCCAGAGAGCATCGTAACCTTCCAGCGCTGGCACACTGTCACCTGCATCAAGCGATACGACATCCCACTGAACGCCTGCCTTATTCAGCATATAGCGAAAAATTCCAGGATGCTCACAGTCGATGTGCTGGAAGACCAGCAGGTTCCTTAGTTGCACCGTATGTTCTCCCAGTGAGACTTGCTTGACTCAACAGTCCAAGGTGTTGTCACGCTCCCACTGGCTGATTGCCGATGAATAACTGCGCCAATCCTGAATTTTCAGCTTCGCGTAACTGTCGACCAATTCATCGCCAAACCCGGCACGCAGTACCTTGCTTTTCTGGAACACACGAACAGCATCCAGCAGGTTGGTCGGTAACCGGCGAGCACCACGGACCTTATGGCCTTCTGTGTACATATTGACGTCCTGTCGTTTGCCGGGATCCCGCTTATTCTCGACGCCATCGAGGCCGGCGGCGAGTACGCCAGCCTGGAGCAGGTACGGATTGGCCGCACCATCCATCAGACGAAGTTCAAATCGACCCTTGTCCGGTATGCGAACCATATGGGTGCGATTATTTCCACCGTATGTCACGGCATTGGGAGACCAGGTGGCCCCTGACAGGGTCACCTGAGCATCGATCCGTTTGTAACTGTTGACAGTGGGGTTAAATACAGCGGCAAGTGCCTCGGCATTGTGCAGGATACCGCCGAGAAACTGGTAGGCCAGCTTGGACAGGCCCATCTCGTCACGACCATGATGAAACAGATTTTTCTTGCCAGTACTGTCCCAGACAGAAACATGTGCGTGACAGCCATTCCCGGTCAGAGTGGTAAACGGCTTGGGCATGAAAGTCGCCCGCAGGCCGTGTTTTTCAGCGATCGCCTTGACCATGTATTTGAAAAAAACATGCCGATCTGCGGTAACCAGTGCATCGTCGTAGTCCCAGTTCATTTCGAACTGGCCATTGGCATCTTCGTGATCATTCTGATACGGGCCCCAGCCCAGCTCGATCATACAGTCGCAGATCTCACTGATAACGTCGTAGCGGCGCATCAGGGCCGACTGGTCGTAACACGGCTTAGCCTGAGTGTCGTTCGCGTCCGATATGGACATCCCGTCAGCACTCACCAGGAAGTACTCACACTCTACTCCCGTCTTCATGCGATAGCCCTTTTTGGCTGCTCGCTCCAGCTGGCGTTTCAGTGCGACCCGCGGCGAGGCTTCAACCGCCTTACCGTCCATGACCAGATCACCAGCCAACCAGGCAACCTCGGGTTTCCAAGGCAACTGGATGAGACTCTCCGGGTCGGGTACGGAGAACATGTC
>CAZVVN010000137.1:3582-4667 GCA_964630665.1 uncultured Acidiferrobacteraceae bacterium
ACTCTGGCCGTAGCGAGGGTAACGGCACGCAGGTCTTCAGGTTCGAGGTTGTGCAGCCGGGTCTTTCCTGTACAACGGGCCATCATCGAGGCCTCACTCGCGTTCGCCTGTAAAAGAGCCTGCAGACCCTTAGTGCGATCCTCGCCAATCCGATCTGCTGGATAATGGATGGCACCATCTTGAATCGCACCTCCGACCGCAATCGCGGCAGCAACCCCGTAAATCACAGCACTCGCCCCCATTGCAATCAATTTTGCAGCATCCGTCCCGGAACGCACACCACCAGTGTAGACCAGTGCAATATGCTCTTCCCGCCGGCGCTGTCGCAGAGCCATGACGGCTCGTGGTAGCAGATCGAACTGGGGGGGATTGTCCAACTCGCCTGCGAGGTCAGCAGCCCCAGTCGTGCCATCGAGCAGCAACAGATCCAGCCCATGTTCGAGTGCAGCATCCACAGCTGGCTCAACGTCCCCGCTACAGTTGACACTGGCGCCGCGCAGACCGTCGAAGCCATCAAGACCCGATACACTGTCCCACGGCACAATTCGGCCTGCGAGAGCCTCACAGTGGGCATCCGGGTCCAGCGCCAGCCATGGGGTGGCCTCAGACAACGGCTTCTGACCGCAGTAAACGACACCCAGTTCATTCAGAGCCGCAGCAACGGCCAGGCGAACATCTTCCGGTGCCGTATCAAACCCGGTCACTAGAAATGGCAGGTCCAGGGTCAGTGTGTCTCCCAGGGCGACATCAATCCGGCAGGCCTCCCGGTAGGGGTCGATCACCAGCCTGGACAGGTTGGCTGGCAGGAAAACGAGATCGTCCAGCGAGGGCCAACGGTCCTTCGGAAACGGGTTGTCCCGCAGCTGCAACCTGCGCTGCAGCATGGCCCGGTGTTTGACCTGATCCAGCGGGTTGGTCCGCGCCATGGAGAAAAGGTCCTCACGATGATGCACCGAGTAATCCGCAGAGCCGGTCTCGGCATCGCAGCGATAGCAACGAGCTGCCTCGCGCAGGGCAGCTGCTTTATCGTAAGTCTCTTCAATTTCTGGAAACGCAACCGGATTCTGACCCAAACCATGAAAGAC
>CAZVVN010000138.1:0-4566 GCA_964630665.1 uncultured Acidiferrobacteraceae bacterium
TTGCCGGCACGCAGCAGAGCGAGCTGTGGTTCGACCTGGCTGCCGCACCCGGACCGGGACTGGAGGCCCAGTTGAGTCAGCTGTGCCGCTGGATCATCGATGCCGACATCCAACAGCTCTGCTACGGACTGCGGATCGGTGAAACGACGCTGCCCCCGGATCTGGGTACTGCCCACCGGACCCGCTGCCTGACTCTGCTTGCTCTTTATCCTGCAAAAAATACTGGCGACGACACATGACCCCGTTATTCAAAAAAGGGGCACTGCTTCTGTTTCGACCATTTTTCCCGCAGTCACTATATCCCGGTCGTGACGGCGTGTTGCTTCTGCTGATCGCGATGCTGATTACTGTGCAGCTACACCCGGCAATGCCGCCCTGGTGGGTGCGTGCCGCCGTCCTGGGACTGTTCCTGTGGCGATGGGGTATCGAACGCCTGGGATGGCCAGTCCCGGGACGCCTGATTCTCTGGGTGCTGGCAGGCCTAGCCGTGGCCGCGGTGCTGGCTGGATTTCACACCTTCCTTGGTCGCGACGCCGGAAGCGTGTTCCTGATGCTGCTGATGGGCCTCAAAACACTCGAGATGCGCAGCCGACGCGACGTGATGACGGTGGTTTTTCTAATCTGGTGGGTCACCCTGACCGGTTTTTTGTTCTCGCAGTCGCCGGCGACAGCGGCGGCCGGGCTGATCAGCGGCGGGCTCGCACTGGTGGTTCTGCTGCGGATCAACCAGCCCCGCTCAGTTCTCGGGAGACGATTTACCCGCGATGGGGGCAGTATGATTTTACTGGCTGTACCGATCATGCTGGGCATGTACCTGCTGTTCCCGCGCATCCAGGGCGGATTGTGGGGCCTGCCGGACGATACGCTGAGTGGCCGTACAGGCCTCACCGACCAGGTCCGGCCAGGATCGATTCAGCACCTGCTGTTGAACGATGCCGTCGCATTCCGAGTGCGTTTCTCAGGTGCCGTACCGGCACCTGAGAAACGCTACTGGCGTGCGCTGGTCCTGGAAGCCAGCGATGGCCAAAGCTGGCAGCGCGGGGCACTGCACAAGCAACCGGCATCGCTCGAGATGAGCAGCCACTCGATACCAGTGCACTACACAACTACCTTTGAAGCCAGCCCCAACAAGTGGCTACCGGTACTCGACCTTCCGGCGACCAGCCCACCGGGCACCGTCAGCCGCTACGGCCACGTGCTCGAGTCGAAAAAGAATCGGTCCGGTCCCCTGCAACTGACGCTGTTGTCCTATCCAGATGCTCAGACGGATGCCCTTGACCTACAGGAGCGGCGCATTAACCAGCAACTGGCCTACCCGCCGACGGCCCGGGTTGCTGCGCTGGTGGCCCGCTGGCAGAGCGAGGCGAGCGACTCGTCGAGCCTGGTCCGCCGTGCGCTTCGGCATTTCCGCGAGGAACCTTTCTTCTACAGCCTGTCACCGCCGATGCTCGGCTCCCGACCGGTCGATGAACTCCTGTTCGAGAGCCGCGAGGGATACTGTGAACATTACGCCACTGCATTTACCACATTGATGCGGATTGCCGGCATTCCCGCCCGACTGGTGGTCGGCTACATGGGTGGAGAAATCAACGAGGTAGGAGATTACCTGGTGGTGCGACACTCGGACGCACACGCCTGGTCGGAGGTGTGGATTGCCGATTCAGGCTGGACCCGGGTCGACCCAACAGCGGCGATAGCACCGGAACGTATCCGCTACGGTACCGAGATGCTCCGCTGGATCGATGCCGAGGGCTGGGTAATCGGTGATGTGTCAGTCGCGGCGCTGCGCGGGCTTCTTGAGCGGGGCCGCTGGGACCGAAGTGTTCGCTGGCTGCAACACCGCTGGGATACCGTTAATTACGGCTGGAACGAGTGGGTGATGGCCTACGGCCCGGCACGACAGTACCAGCTGCTCCAGACGTTGGGGCTGGACCGGCCCAGCCTCGGTCGAATGACCGTGCTGCTGGTCGGGGTGAGCATCGTGTTACTGCTGCTGGTCCAGGGACTGTTGTCATTCCGGCGTTCCACCAGGGACCCCGTGAGCAGTGCTTATCTTCGTTTTCTCCATCGATTGGCCCGGCAGGGCGTCAGTAAGAGCGCCTCGGAAGGGCCGGTTGATTTTGCCAAACGGGCCGTGCAGCAGCTGCCGGCACTGACCGAGCCGATCACCGAGATCAGCCGGGTCTACGTCGCGGCACGCTATGGCGTTGCACTGCCCCCAGCTGCTGCACGCAGGATCCGTCGCCTCACCCGAACACTCTGACATGATCTGGCCCCTTGAACCCTTCTCTGCCAACAGATCAATAAGCGACCGGGGTCACCAGAATTCATTCCGTGCGGGCCCTTAGAAATAGCAGGCGATTTGCATAAACACCGACTTGCCGCCGCCAATGTATTCCCCGGGTGTCGTACGTATGTGTGCCAGTGGCAAATCTCCAACAACGATACACGCCTGAACATCCGATTGAACGGGAACCGGGCGGAGTATCGAACACCCGCATCGGAGATTTTCAATAAACTAACCCTGGACTTCAGCCCCAATGGGTTTTCCGTACAGGGCACTTGAACCCCATCAGATCGCACATGCACCAGGATCCTGGCCGAGAATAACAGGCCCTGGAAGAGTATATTACCTAAGGGTTAGATTCATGAACAATGCACTACAATTCAGAAGCGGAGCAGAAGACGACAGTACGGAACTGGCGCTGATTTTAGATGTAGCTGGCAGAGGGTTACCCGCTTGGGGCTGGAGCCAATTTACAGAACAAGGGCAATCTTGTTTTGAGTTAGGCCGAGAACGTATTAGAACTGACATAAGTCGCCCTCTTCATTTCAAAAATTGGTATGTCGCAGAATTTCAAAATAAATTTGTAGGTGCGTTTTATGGGTTTTCTGTAGAAGATCCATACCCGGAAATTGACTTTGATACAGTACCAGAATGTTTTCATCCAATATTAGAACTTGAAAAGGTGGCTAGTGGGTGTTGGCTCTTACAAGCCATTGCAATTGTTCCAGAACATCGGGGAAAAAGATTTGCAGGACAGCTTTTAAGCAAAGCGGAAAGTGTAGCCAAAGCGTCTGGTACGAATAGAATTGCTTTACAAGTTGAAGAAGTTAACAAAGTTGCTTTTGGCTTTTATCAGAAAAATGGGTATGTCGAAGTAGATCGTAGACCATGTATACCTTTCCCTGGCTCAGAAGACACCGGTGATTACGTTCTAAAGTGCAAGGTGCTTACCTGAAAACCTACCACTACTTCGCGGCTGGGCGTTGGCACGAACCCACCTCCGGCCATTGGATAGACAGCGAGAATCCCGCGACGGGGGAAGTCTGGGCCAGAATTCCAGACTGTAATGAAGAAGATGTCCACCGCGCCGTCAAAGCCGCGCGCTGCTGTTACGACGAGGGGCCCTGGGGCCGAATGCAAGCTGCCGAGCGCGGACGTCTCTTAACCCGCATCGGCGACGTGATCGCAAAAAACGCCGGAAGACTGGGCGAAGTGGAGACCCGTGACAACGGCAAACTGCCCAAGAACATAACGCCCTCCCTGAAATCCTGGCAGACCGACAGCTTCTATTACTACGCCGGCATGTGCGACAAGTTCGAAGGGTCGCTGCTGCCAACGGAAGTGCCGGACATGCTGAATTACCTGCGCTGGGAACCGTTTGGCGTCTGTGCCCTGATTACCGCGTGGAACTCACCCCTGGGCGTGCTGATATGGAAACTGGCGCCGGCACTGGCTGCTGGTAACGCGGTGGTCATCAAGCCATCGGAACACGCCTCGGCATCGACGCTGGAGCTGATGGCCGTGCTGAAAGAAGCCGATCTGCCGGATGGCCTGCTCAATGTGGTCACCGGTTTTGGAAAGACGACCGGCGAACCCCTGGTCGATCACCCGGAAGTACGCATGGTCAGCTTTACCGGTGGTATTCCCGGCGGCCGTGCTGCCGCCCAGGTCGCTGCCAGGCAGGTCAAGCCGGTCGTGATGGAACTCGGTGGCAAGTCACCCCAGATCGTCCTCGAGGATGCCGACATGAATCTCGCGGTCAACGGGATCGTGGGCGGCATTTTTCCGGCGACGGGCCAGAGCTGTATCTCGGGCTCACGTATCCTGGTCCAGCGGAATCACCTCGAGACGCTCAGTGAACGCCTGGTCAAAGTCGCCAGCCGGGCCAAGGTGGGTGACCCTCAAGACCCTTTGACCCAGGTTGGCCCGATCGCCAATCGACCGCACTATGAAAAGGTTAACCGAGACATCGAAAATGCGCTGGCCGGCGGTGCCAAACTGCTGCTGGACGGTCGCGGCAAAGGGCCGGACAAAGGCTATTACATCGGCCCGACAATTTTCACCGGTGTCACCAACGAGGCAATCCTGGCGCAGGAAGAGATCTTCGGCCCGGTGGTGGTGATGATTCCATACGACGATGAAGACGAGGCGCTACGAATTGCCAACGACACCATCTACGGCCTGGCGGCAGGCATCTGGACACGGGATGTCAACAAAGCCATCCGCATGGCGGATCAGATTCAGGCCGGTACGGTCTATATCAACAACTACTTCAATGC
>CAZVVN010000139.1:0-4520 GCA_964630665.1 uncultured Acidiferrobacteraceae bacterium
GCCCTGGGAGACCGCGTCCAGTATCGCATCGACAGTGGCTGTACTGCCAGTGACTTTGTTGGTCAACGTGCCTTTGGTTGCCTCCACGAAGTTCGTCGCCTGACCGGCAGTTGGCGAAGTGCCGTCACACGCGGATTTCGTATCAATCCCCTGGTTGACATCATAGGTGTTGATTGCAGCGACCACGATGTTCTTGGATTTAAGTGCCTTAAACGCTTCATTGAGACTGACCGTGGAACAGTGAGACGGGGCGTCACCAAATAACACAATGACCTTGCCGGCACCTTCCCTCCAGCCGATCGCATCATTGGTTTTGAATCCCAAATCTGTACAAGAGCCGGTAAAACCGGGCTCACATTTGCTATCAGTGATGTTGCCTTCCGTCCCGAGTTGATGCAGGGCAAAGTAGCCCGCCTCAGGCCAATCACCACCGCAGCCACCAGGTGCACTACACGCCGCCCATTCGGCCATGCCGGTTTCGATCTCGCTCGTAGAATCAGTCATGGCCTGGTTGACTTTGAACGCTTTTCGAGCGATGTCTGGATATCCGGTCGTTACGGGAGGTGGTGAACTACTGACTGGGCAGATCCGCCAAAGAATGTCGGACCCCCAGTAGGGGTACCCTCCTTCAGTCCAGCCATAAGATAAACACGCAGAAGAGTAAGGGAAGCCCTCCCATGACGTACAACCATAGTACGTACCCCCGTAGGGATCTATGCTCCATTCATAGGTAGCGTCAGCGGTCAAAGTGATCTTTCCTCCGGACTTGTAGCCACCCGTATAGAAAGTTGAACCGAAGGTTGTGGTTGTTAGCGGGTGGGAGGAGACTTTCTTAAGGGTCAGCTGGTTGCCAGTCCACCCGTCTCCATAAGTATCGATCAGGTCTAGGTAATACTCTTCAGTTTCTAAAGCCTTGAAGCTTCCAGATCTGCCGGAAAAATTCTCCGGAGCAGGTGTCACGTCTAACGATCCACTGGGACAATGGAACATACTGGGAGAACCCGCCCCGACATGTTCGAGCGGATCTCCCCAGTAAGTGGCTACAGCATACTGCACATCGATTCCCTCGAAACGATCATCCCCACCCGAGATCTTATTCAGAATCTCATCTGCGTTTGATCGTGTGGCGTCAATCTGGGGTTGCATACTGCCTGTGTTGTCCATCAGGAAGACAACGTCCGCGCTGCAGCCGGCCGCGAGCGCACGGGTTGGGCCCAGCAGCCCGAGGACGATAATGGCCGTTGCCAGCAGGGCAATACAACAGCGGATTGGCAGGGTGATCATTCGGGCTCTCGGGCTAATTTGATCGGAATCGAAATACGGGATCATCGGGCTGTAGTAATGCCTGCCCATGTGGATTCATCACCACCTGGATGGAATGCAGGTTCATCAGAGAGAAAAGTCCAGTACCTATGCTGTCCAGGTGCTGCGGGTTCTTACAGTTAAAGTGCCACCTGCCGACGACGATCCCGGGCTCTTCGGCTGGCCTGACATCCAGGAGTTTGCGAGAACAACCCGCTTTGGTGGGCAAGCTGAAGATGCCGTATGCGTATTTCAACGTGCCTTGCAGTTGCTCAATCTGGTTGGCAACAGAGGGGGTCTTGGAATCTATGAGCAACGCTGCTGATGCGGGTACTGTCAGTGTCAACTCGAGGAAGCTTCCCCTGGAGGCCACGAACAGGCTGCCCTGGTCGGTAGCCGGTGATGAGCCTGAGTCAGCGTGAGCCATTGGGCTGAGGGAGAGAACGACCGCTACGGCAAAAAGTATGTGTTTCATGGCCTGGTTAGGGAACCCCGTCGTAAGCTGTGGCAGTCCCTGGGTTGGTTTGATCCGATCCTTCCGTTCGCGCGGCAGGGAAAAAGACGTGGTCCTAGCCAGAGCCCGAATAATTAAATGGTAAAAGAATTTCAAAATAATGATCCGTTATGAAAGTGAATCGGTTCAAGTAGCGCAAGCCTCAATCGAGCCCCAGCTGGTCCCAGGACAGCCGTCCGGCGAGTCCGCTGAATTCGGCAATGACCGTGACGTCCATCTGGGAACTGTCATCTATCCCGGTACCTGCGGTGTAGCGTTTGTCGCCGATCACAGCCGGCGCTGCGGGCAATCCGTTGCTGGTGTCAAACTTCTCGCCGACCGGCGCGTGGTCGGTGCCGCCTACAGAGACCGTGTCACCGGCGACAGTGATCTCCCCGTCATCATTCAGATCAAACTCCGGAGAGTCACTGTCTGGGCTGGTGCCGTGCTCGGTGTTGACGGCCATCAGCCAGCCCGTCCCTCCGAATGCACACGGTCGATCATCTGGAATCTGGGTGTTGAAATAAACCATTTCACCGCGGACCAGAATCTCGCTACCGACCCGTTCACCCGCATCGAGGTCGATGTACCAGCCATACTCGACGCTGCCTCCTGTACCGGCGTAATCCACGGCATCGTCTTCAATGACCCTCAAATCCGGGTCGGTACCTGACAGGAACACCTGCTCCTTCAGATCCGCGCGGTCGAGACTCAGTTGACTCTGGTCCCAGACCCCGTAGAAGGACTGTGTGTCGGTATTGGTCTTGTCGGAATCCACCAGGTACTGGCCGGTCCCGAACAGAACCAGAACGTTGGGCTCATCGGCACCGCTGATACTCGGGTGGCGGATGACTTCGGGCTGAATGGTGATCGGCTGGCTGTCGCCGGCATCATTCACGGCGGTGAAAAGCGGATCACTGCCGCCGCCGGCGACGCTCCAGTCGGCGCTGTTGTCGCTGCTTAAGTCAAAAGCCCAAAGCTCGCCCTTGATGCTGCCGGCATACACCCGGTCAGCAACACCGTCACCGTCGAGATCGACGACTGACGGAGTCGAGAGTCCGTTGGGATCGGCGCTGGAGCCGGAACCGGTTGTGATCCGCAGGTAGTCGGTGCCCTCAGTCCATGATCCATCAATGCCGCCTTCCAGGTAGAGGATTACGAGTTCGGCCTCGCCGCTGCCGCTGTTCTCATAGCCGTTGCCGACAATCGCCGCCCATTCACCATTATTAAGCAAGACGATAGTGGGCTTGCTGAAGCTATAGCCGATGTTCGGGTCATCGTCATCACCAAATTCCCAGAGCACCGTGGTCTGGGCTTTGGCTGTAGTGGAGTTGAAGTCATCCGGGTCTGTCACGTCCAGGGCAAAAAGACCACGTCCTCCACCCCGGTAGGTGCCGACCAGAACCGTCCGCCAGTTGCTGGCTCCAGTTGTCGATGACTGGATGTAGGCATCGCTCGCCACAGGTGTGCCATCCACATAGTAGCGGTGGGTATAGTCGGGGTCGGTCAGGTAGTGGTAACCGCTATAAAGATCGGCACTTGTCAGCTGCGCCGGAAAGTAGGCCAGGACTTCCTCGCCCGTCTCGGCGCTGAAACCGTGCAGAGCGCCGCCGTTACCGCCGACGTAGACGACTCCGTCCCGACCGGTCTTGGCATCTACAAAATCGGAATAAAGATCACCGCTGCCGAATTCATCCGTGTCCGGCCACGAGAGCGCCGGAGCTCCCACGTACACCGGCTGTGAGTGGACGATGTCGGCCATGATACTGTCCGTGTTCCGTGCCCGGAAGTCATATGCCGAGGTGGGGTCCTCGTGGGTGCGGCTGCCCAGAATGTAGGCCAGGCGTTGAGTGTGGGCGAAATCCTGTGTGCCATCTGGCATTGTCCGGTAGTCCGCCCTGTGATTGTTCCGGTTGAAACTGCCGGCGGTTCCCCAATAAGACCACTTCATCGCGATACCATCATTAGGGCTGCCGGCAGAGCTGGCGCCCCAGCTGTACGCCACTCGGCTGGACTGCCAGGGTTGAGTAAAATACAGATCTGTAAAGGTCTCTTTTGCGCTCCACGTGGCGACCGGTTCGATTTCGCCCGTCTCTGCATCCAGTTCGTATGCCAGCAGATCTCCGGACCAGTCAGCGGAGTTAAACTGGGTCAGAAAAATCATGCTGCCTTCCTGGAGAGCGCTGGAACTGAACGAGGCGCCTGCGGCAGCACCGATCTGTTCGCCGATGTCCCGGGCAATTTGCGCAAACGCCTCGTTGAGTTCTTCAGCGTTGTCCGCGGTGAAGTAAAGTCCGCCACTCTGGGTGGCAGTATCGCTCAGCAGGGGATGGTCTATGGCGAATCCGACGGTGTAGGTGATCACATTGTTCTTGGCCTCATCGCCGTCAAAGTCCTTGATGTCCGGACGCAGATCCATCTCGTACATTGCCTGGGCAACGTCATCGAGGTAGTCACTGCCATCGGTGCCGTAAGAACGGCCGGACTTTTTGTCATCAGACCCGCAGCCTGAAGCCGGGTCTGTGCAGTCATCATCGTAATCCTGCAGGCCGCTGCTGCTGTTGATGTTGTTGTCGTAATAAGGCTTACCATCGGTCAGCACGATGACGAAGTTCTTCTGGCACCAGTGGCAGATCGGAGATTGGCTGGAGACGCCACTGGCCAGTGCAGGACTGTGGTGAAAGACCGTGTCGTCATCTATGCTGACGGGCGAGCTGTCTGGATG
>CAZVVN010000140.1:0-4506 GCA_964630665.1 uncultured Acidiferrobacteraceae bacterium
GTAACAACTTGCAGGGCGGTTAACAAGTACTGCTAAAGCGTTAGTCGGTCATCAAAGCCCTGTGTGACCTGCTGACGACCGTCAGCATACAGGGTAGGAGCAATGACGATGACCGAAAGGTTGCTACATACAGAAGCTGTCCGGGTGTACGCATCATGAGCGCACGGCAAGTCGTGCCAGTGGCCGCAGCTCCACAGCACCCACCCACCTCACTCCTGGGCCGTCTTGGAATCTTCGGGCTGGACGGCCTTGCGCCGGTCATCGTTGCCGCCCTGGCGACCGAAGAACCGCTGCTCCTGATCGGTCCCCATGGCGCCGGCAAAACGCTGCTGTTGACCCGGGTTGCCGAAGCGCTGGGTCTGGTGTTCAGGCACTACAACGCGAGCCTTGTCAACTTCGACGACCTGGTGGGGTTTCCGTTGCCGGGGCCCGGCGGTTCATTGGACTATGCGCAGACCCCGGCCACCATCTGGGGCGCGGAGGCCGTGATCTTCGATGAGATCAGCCGCTGCCGGCCGGACATCCAGAACAAGCTCTTTCCCATCGTCCACGAGCGGCGGGTACAGGGGCTGCTGCTGGACGGTCTGCAGTACCGCTGGGCGGCCATGAACCCACCGTCAACGGACGACGACGAGACCGGGTACACGGGCTCCGAACCGCTGGACACGGCCCTGGCCGACCGCTTTGCCTTCGTGGTCGAGATGCCAGGCTGGGGTTCGCTCTCCGAGCACGAGCAGATGGCTGTGGTTCTGGCCGGTAAAGACGACTGGGACCGGACCGCCGCCGGCGAACTGAACGCTATTCTTGTCTCGGTTCGTTCGGCGATCACCGTTCTGCAGTCATCGCTCGGTGGCAGTGTGGCGGTCTACGTCAGGACCCTCATGGCACTGCTCGAGCAGGCCGGTGTCACGCTGAGCCCACGCCGGGGAAGCATGCTGCTGCGCTCGGTGATCGCCACCCACGCCGCAGCCGTGGCACTGGACCCATCGGTGAAGCCGGCCGACTCGGCCCTGCTCGCACTTCTGAGCGCATTGCCGCAGCGGGCCGAAGGGCTGCCTGTGCCCCGGACCAAAGTGCTTGCCGCCCACCGGCAGGCCTGGCGGCTGGCGGCAATCAAGCCGAAGGATCCATTGCGGGACATTCTGACGGTGGCCGACCCGGTCGCGCGGGTCCGCCTGGCGGTTGCCGCACCAAAGCTGCCCAAAGGCGAGTTCTCCGGCATCGTCGCCGATGCCGTCGCCCAGCTCCCGGCAGGGGCTCGCGAGGCGGTGATTGTTCACGTTTTTGAGACCGGTGCGGTCGGGCGGTTGAACGCCGCTGTTGCGGAACAGATTGCCGAGACCTACCGGAACGTTGCACTGCCGGTCGAGTTCTCGGAAAAGGTTCATTCCCGCAGCGAGCGGTTCAAGACCTGGCAGGCGATCAAGGACCTGCTGTCACGGTTGGACCCTGCCAAACCCCGCGCGCACCTCGCGGGTAACTGTCTGGCAGCGGGTTTTGCGCGGGACGAGATCACCTCACCCGAGGAGGCCGACGCGGCCTTTCACAACTGGCAGGACACCGATATCCAGCTCAAGCGGGGCAGGGCATGAATATCCCGGGGACGAACGCGCCGGGGATCGAGCAGACCCCGTGCCTCGGCAACATGTCGACGCCTCCCCGGTCTGTGGTCAGTTACATCGGTCTCGGAAATATGCTTCAGGCACCCGGCGGAGCCCGGGTCTCTGACCGCAACACCTATGCCGGGGTCATGACCTTCCGTCTTTCCGGTCACCAACCGCCCGTACGATTGGAAGAACTCCTGACTCTGTGCGGTATCGACCCGAAGCGGGACGATGCCGAGCAGGCACTGATCCGGCGGATCGAGGCGAGAGCAGCGGAACTGCCGCTGCCGGACGGGGCTGCCGTGACCGATCGCACCACAGCAGAGCCCGTGCGCTGGTCCGACCCCGTTGCAGTGCTGGCCGTGCTCACCAAGTCCTCGCCGGCGGTGTGGCTGCGCGCAAAGACGCCGCGCCTGGGCGTGCTGCTGGAACGGGTCGAATGCTCGTTGATTGTGCCGCCAGCCTTCGCTGACCTGATCCGGAGCGGCGCGTGAACTTGATAGCGGACAGGATTCTCGACTGTTTTCCGAGCGGCAGCTATGCACTCACCGGCCTGTTGAGGCTGGTCGATATCCTGGAGACCGATGATGTTCCGACAGCCGCCGTCGAGTGCCGGGTGCAGCCGCGGTTACTGATCAACCCGGCATTCGTGGAAAAACATGCCGGGACCCCGGAGAAACTGCTGATGCTGGTCATGCACGAACTGCACCACGTACTGCTGGGCCACACCACGCTGTTCCCGACGGCCACGCCGGTACAGAATTTCGTCTTTGATTGTGTGATCAACGCGCTGATCTCGCGCATGTTTCCGGCCCCGGAACACACGGCTTTTCTGACCGGCTTCTATGACGAGGGGCGTTTTCCGGAATGCCTGCTGCGGCCGCCGGCCGACTGGCACCCCGAAGGCGACGTTGCGGTACCACCGGGCATCAAGGCCCTGCCGGCCGGGGGGAAACCGAATATCGCCGAGGTGTACCGCGGCCTCTATTCGGCTGCGGGTGCCACCTACAAGGAGATTTTCGATCTGTTGCCGAAGCACCTTGAAGGCGCCGGTATTGAAGATGTTCCCCTTCTCGGCGGTCACGAGGGTGATTCAACCGCTGGTAACCTGGAATCCCGCTCCCCGGTACTTTTTGAGGCGGTCCGGGAAGCGGTCGAGAAATGGCCGCAGCCGCCGAACCCGATCCGTGGCCGTTCGCTTGCCGATGTGCTGCAGAAGAACACGGTTCAAGTGAGAAAGAAGCCGGCCAGGCGGAGCATTCTCCGGGCCCTGCTGCGAAAGGTGGGTGATCGCGATGGCCGGGGATCGATCCGGCGCGTTCGGGAAGGCAGGGCGATGGCCTGCACCCCGGTGCCCACCCTCGACCGCAGGACCGGTGTTCTCCACGCTCTCGGTGTGCAGACACTGCTCTACTCGGGTGAGATTGCCCGACCGTGCAGGGTGCCCAGCGGTGACAAGGTGCATGTGTATGTCGATGTATCGGGCAGCATGGGCGGGCTCGAGGGTGCGATCTACGGTGCGATCCTCGACTGCCTGGACTGCGTCGAACGGAGCGTTCACCTGTTCTCGACCAAGGTCCAGGACATCTCCTACACGGAGATTCGGGACGGGATCGTTCAGTCCACCGGCGGCACAGATATCGACTGCGTGGCCAGGCACCTTGAGCAGCACAGGATTCGACGGGCCTGTCTGATTACCGATGGCTGGGTCGGAAAACCGGCCGGCGGTATTTGCCGGACCCTGAAGAAGGTGCGGCTCGGCGTGGCCTACACCGGGCACAACGTCAACACACAGGATCTTCAGGACGTCGTCAATCACGTTGTCCATTTACCGCTTTGAGGAATCAGATCATGTCAGAAAAACTTCATGCTGCCGAATACGTGTTCCCCGGCCATCCCGACAAGCTGTCGGACGCCATCGCCGATGCACTGGTGCAGGCGGCCGCTCGCCTGGAAAAACGGGCACTGGTCGGAGTCGAGGTTGCAGTACACCGCAACCGGGTCTTTATTACGGGGCGTATCGCCTGCCGGGATGCCGAGATCCTCGATATCGGTGGTCTGGTGCGGAATGTTTATCAGAGCGCGGGTTATGGTGCCGACTGGGAGCCGGCACCGGACGATGTCGACATCGAGCTGGATCTTTGTCTCGGACCCCTGGAGGATGGAGAAGCCGAGTTCAGAGCCGTGGCGGACGACCAGAGTGTCTGTGTCGGTTACGCGATCGACAAACCTGAAACCAACTATCTGCCGCTGGAACACTGGTTGGCCAACCGGCTGGGGCGCCGGCTGCAGGACCTGCGGCAGGAACACCCGGAGCTGCAGCTCGGGCCGGACGGCAAGGTTCTCCTGGTGTTGCGGGAGAACGCGGATGACTTTTCACTGGATCAGTTCTCGTGCTCGCTGCAACAACGCTCCGGTGCCGACGACGTTGCGCTGCACCGGGTCGTTCGGGTCACTCTGGAAGCCGAGATGGCTGGGCTTGCTGCCGATATTCCGGGCCTTGCGGCGGCGCTGCCGGCATCGATTCATGTCAACGGTGCAGGTGCATTCGACCTCGGCGGGCCGGAGGGTGACAACGGTCTGTCCGGCAAAAAGCTGGTGGTGGATGCGTATGGGCCGAGGGTGCCGATCGGGGGTGGCGCGCTTTCGGGTAAGGACTTCTTCAAAGCAGACCGGGCAGGCGCCATCTACGCACGGCGTTTGGCCAAGGCCGTGGTGCTGACCGGCCTGGCAGAAGAGGCGATCGTGCGCGTGGCGTGGCATCCCGGTGCTGAGACGGCCAGAGTACTCTCGATTACATCGGGCGACGGCCATGAACTACCGGTGGGCAGCTGGGAACGCCTGCTTGACCTGACGCTGGCCGCGGCCGGTGAGAACTGGTCGAATCGCGTGACTCTCGTTG
>CAZVVN010000141.1:0-4484 GCA_964630665.1 uncultured Acidiferrobacteraceae bacterium
AGGCACGATTGCCGCTGAGTTCCATGTCGTACCGCGGGTCCTGAGCCGTCAGAACGATGTCACGTGCGGCAGAAGCAATCGTATCCTCAACAAGCGCCCTTGGAAACAGCAGGCGCCCGTCTTCGGTCAACGAGCCGCCTGCCCCCGTGATCAGTTCCCGACAGGACGAAATAGCATTGGCGATCCCGATCTGCTCAAGGGCTTCAAGGGCCGCCCGGTGGATGCGTTCGACTTCAGCGCTGGTGAGCGGCTGGTACCGGCCACTGGACTGTCCCGGCTTTACTGCTCGCTCATCCTGGGGAATAGGCGCGGCGCGCAATGCCCGCCGTGCCGCCCGACCCCCCATGCGGCCAGGTCCGGAAGAAGCGCGATCGGTGCCTACCATTGCCTTGATCAGTAGCGCCGAATTCCGGTCAGTAAGATGACCCGGGGCTCTTGTGCTCCGCTTTCTTCAATGTCGCCATGAGGCTGTTCCCCCTAGGCATGATCCGGTCGATCACTTTGAGCTTGGTGCTACCCTGACTTGTAGAGCCATCCAACCGACCCTCACTCAGAAGCAACGCACTGTGCCCGATCTCTGCCGCCAGCGCCACCGTCGCGCAATTGTAATCCTGTCGTTCACCGAAAGGAACAGACAGAACATCTGTGACTGTCAGGCCGTTTTGCGAACGCAGAAACCCAAAGTTATCTTCGATCTGATGGGCCTGCTCTTCGGGTGACAACGAAGCCAGCACATAATGGCTGACCGTGTGGCTGCCGAAACACAGCAGCGGGTGATGCCCGATTAATTCTCCTTGCGAGACGTAGGCCTGTTGCAGATCTGGTTGGATATCGTGATTGGTGAAGAAACGATCTATCGCGGTTTCCACCTGGTGAGAGTTGTTGCGGGGGTCCTTGGTGTAACGGTAGAATCCCTGCCCGCTAGCTCGGGCAAGACCCTGACCATGTTCTTGCTCAAACGCCTGAACCAGATCACGGTTGATCAGGAACCGCACCTTGTCCCGCCAGAAAACCCCACCACTCACGAAAGCTCGGTTGACAAACAGGGCAGCCGGGACATCCAGCGCTTCGAACACCGGCAGGCCTTCCTCAATCACACAGCGGTAGCCGTCATCTGAAGTGACGGTTGCCAGTCCGGTACGGTCTGCAGACAGGCAGTACTCATCAATGGTGACGAACCGAAAGAATCGGCCAATGGCCTCGAGCTGTTGGTACAACGCCTCGGGGCTGACATTGTGAAGCCCCTGTTCCAGATCTGAAGGCACACTGCCGTACAGACCGTGATACAGCAGTACAAGACCTGTGCGACGCGACAGGTCTTGCAGATAAGCCCGTTCCTTCTCCAGATCCAACTTCACGATCAACCACTCAGTCGGCCGGCCACTGGACTCGGTACCAGGCACAACGCGATTCCCGGATCTGACCCCCGATATTCCTCAACATGTGATCAATCTCGTATCGTGCCGGCTCAGCTGCACTGGGCCGTTCTCGTCTATGCGGACGGTCTGTCCCAGCGTCATGGCTGTACCCTCAAGGCTGTTCATCAGGATCATGTGGAGGAACAGCACCATGCCCGGAACGACCGGTTCCGGGTTGCCTTTGTAGAACATCGGGTAATCCATCCAGGTTGGTGTGAATGTCGCGCCCAGACTGTAACCGCAGGCATTAAGACGGTGTTCCAGCATACCGCTGTTATCCATAACGCGGGCATGGGCGTCAAACACCTCACCCATGGCACACCCCGGTCGGATCTGTTCCAGACAAGCCTCCATCGCATCGACGCAGGCCCTGTGCATATGCAACTGCAGACGGGTCGGTTGACCAATGACCAGCGTGCGCATCAGACAGGCATGATAACGGCGATAGACTCCGGCAAACTCCAGGGTCAGCTGATCGATCGTATCGAGTACCCGGCGCCCGCTGTGATAACGGCACAACAGGGCATCCTCGCCCGAACCGATGATGAACTCATTGCCGGGATAATCACCGCCGCCACTGAAGACCGCGCCCTGCATAGCGGCGAGAATATCACCTTCATCGGCGCCCGCAGCCGTCACAGCGATAGCAGCGTCCAGGGCATCGTCCGCCAGCACCGCTGCTCGTTCAACATAAACGAGTTCGGCCGGGCTTTTTACCATCCGCATTCTGGAAGTCACAGCCGAGACATCGGACAGTTCAAAGAACCCGCCCAGCGTCCGGCGCACTTCGTTCCAGTTGTGGGCAGTAAGGCCGACCGCATCGAGTTCTATCCCCAGCTGTGAGCCGTGCCAGCCTAAATCATGGAGCAGATCCTTGAGTTGCAGAGCCGGAGATGTGCTGACGTCGTCTACCCAGATTCGGATGTCATCGACAACGGAGGTGTGTCGTGCCTGGCGCAGATCCGGTGCCCGGGTAAGCAATGCCAGGCGTCCGTCCACACCTAGAACCATGCACTGGAAAAAGCAGTAACCAAAAGACTCGTAGCCCGTGAGGTAGTACATGCTCTCCTGGCGGAAGAGCAGCACACCCTTCAATGCCAGCTTTTCGAGATTACTGCAAAACCGGTCACGGCGTTGCTGTAATTCACTGACGGTAAAATGGATGGCCATGATCGAGTATCCCCGGGACGACACAAAGACAGCCTTTGTTACAGCGACGCTAAAATTACCACAGCCACAGAACCTGGAGAACAAGACGTGGACCATAGCACAGGAAATTTTCATATCGGTGGCGAAGAGATTGCCGCCTCCATCAGGTTCCAAGATCTGGTGGATGCACTGGCCAGCATGCACCGCGAAGCACCCGCGATCCTCAAAGACATGCTGCTGGAACAACCCGGCCGAGAGGGCCAGGATCACTTGCTGGTTCGCGCCGCCTGGCAGGCCGGTGAAGCTCTCGGTGTCAAGATGGCTTCAATCTTCCCTGGCAATCGGAAACTCGGCCTGCCTGCGGTTCATGCTGCCTACATCCTGCTGGATGGGCTAAGTGGGATACCGTTACTGTCGATCGACGGTAACGCGCTGACCCACCTCAAGACCGCGGCCGACTCGGCTCTTGGGAGCAGAATGCTGGCACGTGAAGACTGTCACACCCTGCTGATGGTCGGGGCCGGTGCCATGGCGCCCCACCTGATCGAGGGCCATTGCGCGGTGCGGCCTTGTATCAATCGGGTTCTGGTATGGAACCGCAGTCCGGAACGCCGCGACGAGCTGGTCCGTGGCCTCGCCGAACAATTTGATATCAGTGCCGCAGACGACCTGGCTACAGCAGTCGGGCAGGCGGACATCATCTCGTGTGCAACGATGACGGTCGAGCCACTGATTCAGGGTGAGTGGCTACAGCCGGGTACGCACCTGGATCTGGTGGGCGCGTTTCGCCCCGACATGCGGGAAGCCGACGACCAGGTGCTGCGCAAAGGGTGTCTGTTTGTCGATTCCAGGTTGACTACGATCGGAGAGATCGGAGAGGTGGCCATCCCGATGGCAACGGGTGTTCTTTCAGTTGAGGATATCCTGGCCGATCACTACGAGTTGTGCACGGGTTCTCCGGGTAGAACCGATGACAGTCAGATCACGGTATTCAAAAACGGGGGTGGTGGCCACCTGGACCTGATGACCGCGCGTTACATCCGCAAGACCTGCCGCGGGCAGGAAATCGGCTCGTCCACACCACCCGATTAAAGGCCTCTGGTCGTTACACGGCCGCCTTCCGAGACAACACCAACACTCTGGTCACTGAAGACGCCCTGCTTCGGGGAGGACTCAGCGGTCGGTTTGTGGTTTTTCCTTTTCTGTTGTCGATGAAGGAATTCTAAATTTTATCGAGCCTTTAAGGGTCTCGGGGGGTTCTTCCAGGAGCAGGGCGTACGCCTCCTTGGCTCTTTCACAACCTCCTTTTCCCTTGATAAAGCGGTTCGTCAGGCCTTCAAGCACGAAAAAGATGCCGCCACTGCCGATACCAAAGGCCAACGTCTTGAACAGTCCCTGCTCGTCTACCTCGGTTACGGGGTGTCTCAGAGTACCGCCCAGCCGCAGTGGGTTAAAAACAGAAGCCGCCGAGACCCCTATACCTTTGCGCGGGTGCGGCATAAGGGCAAGCAGAACGGCTTCATCCTTGAGCCGAACACCACCGCGGATCTCATGCCACACTTCCGGCGTCTGTATCACAATCGAACCCCGAGAAATCGCGACACCATCGACGATCCGAAATCCAACGCTGCCACACTCTAATTCCTGAAACTCTTTCTTCTTCTTCAATGGATTCATCGCCTGAAGAAGCTCCCTGAACAGTGAACCGGTTAATATCTTAAGGCCAGTGACCGGGAACCGCCCCTCAGTAATTCCGAGAAAAGCATGACCATTGGCTCCCGACAGAATTCGGTGCAGTGAAGGCCCACCGCCGGCAAGCTCGATATCCATGTCGATCCTGGCCTTCAGGTTCAAACTCTGGTCCTTCAGTCCCGGCAATTGGTCGACCTGGAGTCCGTCAATCTTTAGATCCAGGAG
>CAZVVN010000142.1:0-4460 GCA_964630665.1 uncultured Acidiferrobacteraceae bacterium
CACTCGATTTCCTGGCCAGCAGGGAAATACCCTACGAAAAGGTGATCCTGTACGGGGAATCTCTGGGTTGTGGAATCGCCGTGAGAGCAGCGTCGGAACACTATTTTTCTGCAGTTATTCTAGAGGCGCCGTACACTTCGATTGCCGATGTTGCGCAAAGGCAATTCTGGTTTCTTCCTGTCAGATGGTTGGTCCAGGACCGTTACGACACGCTTGCCATCATAAACAGGATTACCTCTCCCGTTGTGGTGATGCACGGGGAGCAGGATGACGTCATCCACGTGTCGTTTGGAAAAAGAGTTTTTGAAGCAGCACCAGAGCCCAAGACCGCCTGGTTTTTTGAAGGTGCAGGGCACAACAACCTTAAGGAGTTTGGGTTTGATACTCGGCTACTGGATTACCTGCAGCGAAACCATTCCAGGTAGTGCTGAAGTGTTCTACACAAGTTCAGTTCACGGGCTGATCGCTGTCGTCGTGTGACGCATTCTCCCAGTCGTAACGTTTTCGCAACGGAACATCCAGTCGGCGAAAAAGTAAGGCAAGTACCAGGCCAATGAGGGCCGCTATCAAGTGCGTCTCCCAAGAAATACTCGAATGGCTTGGTAACAAGCCCCAGAGTAATGTCCCGTATAGGAAAAAAACGAGCATGGAGGCGCTTACAGCCCGGGTGTCCCGTCGGATGATTCCTGATATGAGAATGTAAATCGCAAGCCCATAGATCAAGCCGCTGGCGCCGATGTGCAGGGATGGTCGCCCGAACAGCCAGACTGCGAAGCCCGGCCCCAGATAGACTGCCGGAATTACCTTAAGAGATGATTGCGGGTACAGGTACAGCATCCCGGTTCCCAAGACCAGCAGCGGCAGTGAGTTCGAGATCAAGTGGGGAAAGTCTCCGTGCAGGAGTGGTGCGACCAGAACACCAGGCAGGCCTGAAAGGGAGCGGGGACGCACGCCGAAACGGGTTAGCTCCAGTCCTAACCCCCAGTCCAGCAGTGTGACAATCCAAAGCAAGAGCACAAAACACAGTGACACCTTGAGTGCCAGGCGGAAATTTCCCTGGGCACGTTCGGATTTGTTATGGGCGGGATCGGGGAGATGAAGCTGCATTACAGTTACTTGCTGATGGGCGGGTTCGCTGTCGACAAATTGATGGCTGATCAAAGAGTATCTTGAAAAAGTCGAAACTCAACAATTCTTCACGGTTCTTGATGCCTCTAACCATCAAGGAAGTCAAAAACTGTCGAACAATATACTGCCCCATCCTTGATATCGTGTCGGACTTATCCACCGGGACGCTTGACTCCGGATGTTTATCCTGCTGGATTTCGCGTTATTCTAATGGGCCAATTGGGTGATCGTGGGTCGAAGGTGGTATCTTTGAATCAAGCCTGAGTACTACAGTGTGACACATTCGAACCTAGACATGGACTGTGTTGAGCGTCATCTGAAAGATCTGCTTGAAGGTGCGGTGATGGCGTGGGATGTTGTTGCTGACATTACGGTCAGTAATGATTCGCCCGAGGCGCAGGTAAGCGTTGCCGACGGTGCTGCTATCCAGGTTACTGGTGAGCCAGGTCCCGCCGGAGGCTGGCAGTGGGTTCTATCTCGGCTGAATGAGGAGATTGAACAGCCGCAGCGCCGACTCTATCCCTCGGTCTTGACAATGCTACGGGCCCTGCGTGAAGAGTTGGCACCTGAGCATCGGGCCTATGGCCTGGTGATCACCTCTAAATCGAGCAGCCTGTAGCACTCGGCCGAAATAAAATGATCCCGGTAACGGTCCTGACAGGATTTCTCGGCAGCGGTAAGACCACGCTGCTGTCGCACCTGCTGCGCCATCCGGACATGGGCAGAACAGCGGTCATTATCAATGAATTCGGCGAGATGGGCCTGGATCACGAGTTGGTTGAGACCAGCGAGGAGGACTTTGTTGAATTAACAACGGGCTGCCTGTGTTGTCGCCTTCGCGATGATCTTGTGTTGACTCTTCACGATTTGCTGGCCCGACGGCGGCGCGGCGAGGTGACGGCATTTGAACAGATCGTGATCGAAACCACCGGCCTGGCCGATCCGGCTCCGATCTTGCAGACCCTGGCCTCGGACGTGGCTCTGGCAGAGACACTAAAGCTGGCAAACGTGGTGACTACGGTGGATGCCCTGTTGGGTCTTGAGACATTAACGCGGTTTTCGGAATCGGCCCGGCAGGTTGCGGTGGCGGATAAGCTGGTACTGACCAAGACTGATCTCGTCGACGATGATGGCCAACGACTGCTTTCAAACCTGCGCAAGCTGAACCCATGGGCACCACTGCACTCGGCTGTCAATGGACGTATCGCGCCTTCTCTTCTGATGGGCTCTACTCAAGAGCAGGTCGATCCACTCCGCTGGCTGGGTCAGAGCGTGTTCGATGGCGTCCAGCCGAAATCTGCACAACAGAACGCCAACGACAGTGGGCCAGGTCCACACAGTAGCGCGATCGAGACCTTCAGTATCGTCCGTAACAGACCCTTGTGCGCAGTGACTCTGACGTTGCTGCTCCAGGCTCTCAGCGAGCATTGTGGTGCCAACCTCCTGCGTTTAAAGGGTATCGTAAAGATCGAGGAAGATTCTGAACATCCCGCAGTGATCCACGGGGTGCAGCACGTGTTTCATCCACCCACCTGGCTGGACCATTGGCCAAGCAGCGACCGGCGGAGCCGTCTGGTTTTTATCGTCAAAACAATCCAGCCTACGTGGGTAAACGCGCTGATAGAAACGCTGGATGCCGAAGTTCGCCAGTTGAACAACTCCCAACCGAATAAAGGGGCTATTGGTCGTTAACGAGTGAGGAAAGAGAAAACATGTTCGATATATTGATTCGAGGTGGAGAGGTAGTCACGCCGTATGGATGTGGCGACTATGACGTTGGAATTAGCGGGGAGAAGGTTGTCGCAGTGGATTTGTCAGGTACCCTTCGAGCTGATGACGACACACGCCTCATCGATGCTTCGGGGAAGATCGTCATGCCCGGGGGTATCGATCCCCATGTCCACTGTTCGTGGCATATCCCGGCAATTGAAGGAGTGGCTGCGCAGTTGACTGCGCCTCCGTCACAGGTCAGTCGGGCGGCGCTGTACGGCGGCACCACCACAATGATCGACTTTGCAGCGTGGGAGGAGGGGGAGACCTTTGAGCAGACCATCAGTCGTCGCGACCAGGATTGGCGAGGACGCTGCCACTGCGACTATGCCTATCACCTGATGCTGCGTGGCGGTATGCCGCTGGAACTGATCGATACCCTATCGGAAGTTATCCAGGCTGGTTATCCAACGATCAAGATTTTCACAACAGATATTACGCCGAGTCGACGTGGGCGAATGGTTGACTTCGGCTACATGTGGGAAGTGTTCCAGGCGATGGCTCGATGGGGTGGCCTTGGCGTAATCCACGCCGAGGACAACGACCTGGTTATGCACATGTACGGCCGCCTGTTCCAGGAGGGTCGAACCAGTTTCGAGAACATGGCTGAAGTGCACTCGGTCTTGTCTGAGGACCTGTCTTTCCGCCGGGTACTGAGGCTGGCCGAAAACGTCGAAGGCACCGCGCTGTACATGATGCACATCAGCGCAGCTACGGGCGTCGCTGCGGTTGAAGAAGCTCGGGCTAAAAAGTTGCCGGTGTACGGTGAGACTCTGCACCAGTACATGCTCTACAACCAGGACGATTATCGTCGTCCGAACGGGCAGATCTATCACACCTACCCGTCACTGAAGACCGAGGCCGACCAGGAAGCTTTATGGCAGGCAACACAGAACGGTTCGATCCACTGTATCGCGACGGATGAGTTGTGCTGCCGGTTGTCGGTCAAGACCCAAGGCCAGCGTATCGATGACACCACCGGTGGAAATTCTGGCGTCGAACCACGCCTTGCGGTCATGTATCAGGAGATGGTCACCGCCCGAGGCTATTCACTTTCGCAATATGTGGACCTGGTCTCGAGTAACGCGGCAAAGATCATGGGGCTATATCCTCGCAAGGGGGCGATCGCCCCTGGCAGTGATGCCGACATTACTCTGCTTGACCCGGACGAGGCCCGGGTCGTGCGCAATGAAGATCTGCATGAGACCGATTACACGCCGTGGGAGGGTAAGCGGGTCAGTGCCTGGCCGGTGTTGACCATGCTACGGGGCAAGGTTGTGGTCGAAAAGGGTAGTTTCTTCGCTGAAGAGACTGACGGCCAGTATCTGCCCCGTCGGATCACTGGCGACATTCTCGACGGTACTGCTCTGTGACTTAAAAACCACGACGGGCTAAATGCGGCGAATGATGATGGGCACGGTAAAAAATTGAAGCAACTTAGCCTTTCTCCAATCGAGCTAGGATAGCGGTACGACCAGACGTTTCATTCTGCCGCTGTCTGGCGAACCCACCAAATCGATCGATTGTTCGATGGCATCGACCGGTCGCCGCCCAGAGTAAAT
>CAZVVN010000143.1:0-4410 GCA_964630665.1 uncultured Acidiferrobacteraceae bacterium
GAGCCACTCGACTTTGTCCACATGTACTCTTTTACCGCCCGAGTAAAAGTTGGCGGGCTCCTCGCGTGGAATGTAGTCTTCAAACTTCTTGTAGACGACCTTGCTGCCGGGTACCCATTCGTCTTCGACCATCATGAATGGGCCTGAGCCGATGTTGGTTGGTACCTGAGTGAATCCGTCAAACTTAGCCGCAACTTCCTCCTTCATGATGAATGGGATATTGGCCGAAGACTTGGCAAGGGCCTGCAACACCATTCCGAATGGCTTGTTGAGCTTCATGGTAAAAGTGAGTTCGTTGTCCGGCTCAAAAGAGTCGACGACTGCCATCAGCTTCATGCCCATGGCATCGCGGCTTCCCCAGCGCTTAACAGATGCAACGGCATCGGCTGCACGCACCGGATCACCATCGTGCCACTTCATTCCTGCGCGCAAAGTAAACGTCCAGGTCAGGCCGTCATCGCTGCGGGTCCAGGTATCGACCATCTGAGGCTGAGGTACATAGTTGGAATCGAT
Organism: uncultured Acidiferrobacteraceae bacterium; assembly: GCA_964630665.1. GTDB lineage: Bacteria > Pseudomonadota > Gammaproteobacteria > Arenicellales > UBA868 > UBA9619. Next base: position 514 of record CAZVVN010000143.1, read on the forward strand.
ACCGAATAGGGTGTCGTAAATCATCCAACCGTGCATCGTGGAAATCTTCGCCGTCGTCCAGATCGGATCGGTATTTTTCAGATCGGCATGGGCGGCAAATTTGAGAACGTTCTGCCCGGCATTGACACCGCCACAATACAGCAGGGCCAGAGTTGCCAAGAGGACCTTCGCTGTAGAGGTCATCCGGCCTGATATTGACTTACGCATGAGATCTTTTCTCCGTATCAAAAAATTGGGTTAAAACAAAACTCATCCATCACAAACAAGTAGACCTCGCCTCAGACTGACGAAATCAGCCGAACTAATATATCATTAAATATACTAGAGACATATCTATATGACCCAGTCCATCCACCCCAGAAAACCAGGCAATCAATCTTGAAGACAGAATTCACGCCAATCAGTCCGGCTGAGTGGGAACGAACCGAGGGACCAAAGACAGGCGCACTGGTCCTCGCCGGGGGCGGAGACCTGCAAGGCACTGGAATTCTGGAAAAATTCCTGACCCTGGCCGGGGGTAACCGCGCCAGAATCGTTGCCATTCCAACCGCCGGGACCGACGCGGTGGCAATGCTCGACCAGGACTTCGATGGAACGGAACTGACTGCTATGTTTCTGGATTATGGTGCTGCCGAGGTGGATGTACTCCACACCCGCGATCCCCACAAGGCAGACCAATCCGAATTCGCCGCCCCGCTCATGAACGCGACGGGAGTATGGTTCACCGGCGGCCGCCAGTGGCGACTGGTGGATGCCTACGCCGACACAGCTACTCTGGGTGCGATCAAGAGCGTCCTAAAGCGCGGGGGTGTCATCGGAGGCACTTCTGCAGGAGCAACAATTCAAGGCTCGTATCTGGTCAGAGGAGACACCCGTAGCAGAGACATTGTCATGGGAGACCATCAAGAGGGCTTTGCCTTTCTTTCCAACTGTGCGATCGACCAGCACCTCCTGAGGCGAAACCGTCAATTCGAACTGTTTTCCGTCTTGAGTGAACACCCCGGCCTCCTGGGTATCGGAATCGATGAAGAAACTGCTGTCTTAGTCAATGCCCATCGTGCCGAGGTCATCGGCAAAAGCTATGTGGCTATCTACAACAGTGCGATGAATACCGCAGCCAGAGTCTCAAAAAATGACGAATCTTTGCAACGGGAAGAGTTTTCTACGTTGGACCAAACTGAATTCCGACCTTTCCATCTGCTTCAGGAAGGTGACTGTTTCGACCTGGTCGAAAGAACGCTCCTCGACAAAGACAGTTGATGCACCACCTAACGCACCCGGCGGATACAATGGTGTTGGATTGATCATGGCCACCGCCTCAAAAAGGATTGAACAATGAACAACGAAGATCTCTGCTTTCGGTCAGCCTCCGACCTCACGTCAGACATCCGTGCGCGACGTCTCTCCCCGGTAGAAATCACAGAAGCTGTACTGGACCGAATCAGCACACTGAATCCAAAGATCAACTGCTTCTGTACGCCGACCCCGGATACCGCCATGGATCAGGCTCGGCAAGCCGAACAGGCCGTCATGGACGGCAGGCCACTCGGCCTGCTTCACGGCATCCCCTATTCCATCAAGGACCTCCAGATGACCCGCGGGGTACGCACGATGCGGGGTTCAAAAATCTTCGAGCACTCTGTTCCCCAAGAGGAAAACCCTCTCCAGACCCGCCTGGCAAACGCGGGAGGTGTCTTTCTGGGCAAGACTACCACACCGGAATTCGGGTGGAAGGGTGTCACAGACAGTCCTGTGACGGGCCTAACCCGAAACCCCTGGAACCTCGAACGCACGCCTGGCGGTTCCAGTGGCGGTGCCTCAGCACAGGTCGCGGCCGGCCTGGGACCCCTTGCTCAAGGTGGTGATGGCGGCGGTTCGATTCGAATTCCGGCAAGCTTCAGCGGCATCTTCGGGCTCAAGCCGACCCACGGTACCGTGCCCTACTACCCGATGCCGCACAATGACCATTTTTCTCATCTAGGACCCATGACACGCACCGTCACCGACGCCGCCCTGATGCTCGAGGCCATGGCAGGCTACCACCCTGCAGATCGCTTCAGTCAACCCGGCGCGGCGATCAATTACCGCCACACACTAGACGACGGGGTCGAGGGTCTGAAAATCTACTACAGCCAAACGCTGGGTTACGCCCAGGTTGATAGCGAGGTCGCCGACTGTGTAGCTGCGGCGGTGGGAGTTTTTGAACAGCTAGGCGCCACCGTTGAGGAGGGAGATCCCGGACTCGGCGACCTGAGCGATCCTTTCATCGTGCTCTACCAGGGAGCCATCGCGGGTGGCCTCTGGCAGTATCTCGATGAATGGGAAAACGAGATGGACCCCGACCTCGTGCGACTCGTTTACCGGGGGGCAGAGTACTCGGCTGTCGACTACATACAGGCACGGCTGGCACGAGCTGCGTTTTATGACCGGGTACGTCATTTCTTTGACGACTACGATCTGCTACTCACACCCGCGACTGCGGTGACCGCCTTTGCGACCAACCAGGTCGCACCGGATCCAGACGCGCGTACCGTCGAGGACATGCTGGCCTGGACACCGTTCAGCTTTCCATTCAATGCAAGTGGAAATCCTGCTGCCAGTGTGCCTTGTGGTTTTACATCAGCGGGGTTGCCGGTGGGACTGCAGATCGTAGGTCCACTCCACAACGACAGCCTCGTCCTGAGGGGCGCAGCTTCGTTTGAACGAGTCCGACCCTGGATCGACGCTAGGCCCGATCTGTAAAGTACCTACTGGAGAAGGGAGACCAAGCAACGCTGCGGCGGGCTACACAGCGGTCAGCCAGTGCTCATACTGGGGAAATCGCCCGCGCGTCGCCGCATCGTAGGTCTCAAACATCGCCCTCGTTTTCGATCCGACCTCGCCGTCACCGATGGAGTAGCCGTCGATGTTTACGATCGGCGTGACTTCGTACCCTGAACCACACAGAAAGACCTCTTCGCAGAGATAGAGCTCTGTGCGGTCGATCTCACGCTGCTGAACCTCGATGCCCAGTTCTGATTCACACAGCTCAATCAGCGTGGCACGGGTGACGCTCTCAAGGATACTGCCGGTGATCGTCGGCGTGATCACAATGCCGTCCCGCACAGCCATCAGGCAGGCACCGGCACTCTCGGCCACTTTTCCTGAACCGGTCAACAGGATCGCTTCGTCGTAGCCGTCGGCACGGGCCTGGATGGTGGCGAGACGCCCGTTCTGATAATTGGCTGAACATTTGACCCTCGGCGGCATGCTGGAGTCTTCGATCCGGTGCCAGGAACTGACCTGGGCCCGGGCGGCTTTATCACTCAGTGATTTGTCATGGCGGCCAACCGCCAGGCAGCCCAGTGCAACCGGTGCCGTAGCATCCAGAAAGCCTTCACTGAGAACATAGGCCGAGAGCCGGATGTGGGTATCTTGGTGCAACTCGTTGGCCTTGATGACGTCCGTCACGACTCCACTCAGGTGACTCACAGACCAGTCGTGCTCGAAGCGCATGATCCGCATGCTGTCCTGCAGACGCAGCAGGTGTTCGGGCAAGCGGAAGACAGTGAGCCGGCCCTCATCGCCGAGATAGGCGCAGATGCCTTCGAACACAGTGGCACCGTACTTGACTGCACCACTTAAGACATGCACGGTCGCCTCGCGTTCCGGCACGATCTGGCCGTTGAAGTAGATCTTTGATCCAGTGGCCGCAAATTCAACCATGGGTGCTGTCCTCCTGGGTTGACTGGTAAGTTGTTTGGTTTTGTCTCTACAAACGACTGGGGTCATGTGCAATCGTCGTCTCCAGCGTGCGTGAAGAATAAACCCCTGTAACGTTCTGTACAATTGCCGGAGATGAATCCGTCCCCGCACACCGTGCTGCCCTTTCCTGCGATTGAGTTCGAGGCGCGGCTT
>CAZVVN010000144.1:0-4337 GCA_964630665.1 uncultured Acidiferrobacteraceae bacterium
AGGCTGGATGTTGCCGGCCTGCGAATCGGAAATCCTGAAGGGGATTACCAGGCTGATTTCCTGACCATTAGCGAAGTCAGCATGGCGCTGGATTTGACGGCCCTGCTGTCCGGTCTTGTGCGGATCCGGGAAGTCCGGGTCGGCAGACCGGTCCTGCACCTGCAAAGAAGCGATACTGGCCATCCCAACTGGCGCTTCAGGTCAGCGGCGTTACCCCGGGAGCCCGGACTCTTCAGGGTGATTACCGAGCACGTTTCGGTGACACAGGCCGAATTGAATTTCCAGCCTCGCAACGAAAAATATCGCCAGCGTCTGACGATTGCAGACCTGGAGTACCAGCTGCCGGTGTCCGGTGGCAGCGGCCGTTTCCGACTGCTCGGCGAACTCAACGGTACGCCTATGACGCTGGACGGAACACTGGGCTCCGCCGAGCAATTCGCCGCAGGAGCACTCAATCCGGTCGACATCACGCTCAGGGCGGGGACGACGAGTGCCGCGGTTCGGGGCTCGGTCAAGAATCTCTTTGAGAACCGGTCACTGGCTCTCGATATTGAGGCATCCGGCGAACATTTCGGGAGTTCGGTGGGGTTGTTCTTCCCAGACCTTGAGCCGTCAATTGATGCGTTGTTTGCTGGCCCGATCCAGGCAACGGGACACCTGGTGGGCTGGCCCGGGCGGGGTCTCAGAATAGAGCGTTTGCAGTCGGTTCTGTCGGCACCCGAGACAAGGATGAAAGCTGAGGGTGCCATCGAGCTCGATCCGGCGGATCTCAGAAAGGGCGGCTCGATGGCCAAAATTCGCTTGCGCGCGGACACCCCAAGTATTCGGGAACTTGTGGCCCTTTTTGGACTACAGCTGTCTATTGATGCCAATGCTTCGGCCACCGGTGAGCTGGTGGGCGGTGTTGGGAATTTCGGGGTCGAGCAGCTTGAGATCGATGTTAACGGGGAGGTTCTTGAGCTGACTTCGACCGGTCGTATTTCATCCCTGGGCGCACGCACCGGTCCGCAGCTGGACCTTCAGTTTATGGCAGAGTCCAGTGCACTGGAGTCAGCCCTGGAGAAGTTCGGACTCAAGGTTCCCCTCGAAGGTCCGGCCATCGCCCGCGGCAAACTTACCGGCGTGCGCGGCAGCTACGCCCTCGAAGGGCTGTCGATCGTGTTCCGGGGCCGGCATATAGCGTTGAAGACTTCTGGTCAGATAACTCAGCTGGGTAGAGGCGGGCCCGATCTGAATCTTCGAATCGAGGCAACGTCAGAGAATGTCCAGCCCATCGTCGAGGGTCTTGGTTATTCCATGCCCTTTGATGTCCCCGCACGGGGGCAGGGTGTGCTGGCAGGCACGCCCGGAAAATTTCGCTTTGACGAGCTGAAGCTGCAGATAGACACAGAACTGCTGACGGCGCATGCGACAGGTGAAGTCCTGAATCTGGGGAAAAATGGCCCGGAACTGGATCTTGCGTTTGATCTGGAATCCGTGCGGGTACAGGCGCTTGCTGAGCAACTTGGTTACTCCCTGCCGATCGATGGGCGGGCTGCAGCCCGCGGTGTCCTTCTGGGCAAACTAGGTCAGCTTCGTTTACGCGCCGAATCGTTGAGTTTGAAGGGTGATCTGATCTCGTTTGATGCTTCGGGAGAGATCTGGCTACCCGGAGCGGCGTCTACCAGCACCCGGCTGGAGTTCAACGCTGCAACAGAAGATACCGAAGCGCTGCTCGCCGTGCTCGGGCACCGCGTGCCTGTCATTCATGCGGGCCGTGGTCGCGGGATACTGGTTGGATCTTCCGGAGCGTATTCGGTCAAGGAACTGCAGTTGTCGGCCGAAGGACCTGGGCTCACTGTGTCCGCCAACGGAGCGGTGACCCGGGCGGGCCGCGATCCAGAGTTTGACCTGTCCGTTAGCGCGGTTGCGGACAATGTCGAGGAGATTGTCCGTAAACTTGATCTTGATCTTGATCTTGAGACTTTCGCCGGTTTGCAGATCAGTGCTGCTACAAATCTTCACCGTTCCGATGGTCAGTTGCTGGTCGAGACCATCACGGGGGCTTTGTCTGGTCCCGGCTTGCAGGGCTCGTTCTCCGGTAATATGCATATGCCCCGAGCCCCCACGCTGGCCAGTGTAACGCTTTCTGTGACGGTCGATGACCTCAACCGGTGGGCACCGTGGCTGCCCGGCGCTTCCCCAGATGCGTTGCCGGCAGAGTTTGAGTTGAGTCTCGTTGGGTCGGATGACAGGACATTACCGTACGTGTTTCTGGGGTCGGTGACATCGGGTCAGGTCGACGCCAGATTGAACGGAAAAGTCTCAGCCCTGAGTTCGGACGCGGCGTTAGATGCGGTTATCAACGTTAACGCGAGATCCGTCTCCGAGTTGGGCAGGTTGATGGGACGAGAGCTGTCAGAGCCGACTGCTGCCACCGTTCGGCTTGTCCGTAACGAAGGACTCGACCAGCCGCTTGCCGTTGATCTTCAGATGGGTATGAATGGACTACACGCGAAGCTCAGCGCCGAGGTTCCCTTACCGCCAAAGGCCGGTTTTCCGATCCAGACGGCATTACGTTCGGAGTCCCTGGCAGATTTGTCACAAATCGGCTTGCCGAGCAGTCTCCCTGCCACGGGTCCTCTCAATTTTTCAGCGAGTATCACACCTAAGGCCAATGGCATTCAGCTGGACGATATTCTGCTCACGGTAATGGGCAGCGGTGCAGCGCAATCGGATCGACCCAGCGATCTTCGTGGTTCACTGACGTACCGCCCGGCCCAGGGTCCGCAGCAGCCCGTCCGCATAAGCGGTGACCTTCAGTCCGATCATTTTGACCTGACCCTCCTGACAGAATCGGCAGAAACTTTGGACAGCCAGAAGTCGTCACAGCAGACTAAAGCGGATAGGGAACCCGGAACTCTTATCTTTTCGGATTCGCCGCTGCCACTGGAGTGGATCAGGCAGGCTGACATCACGATCGACTACGCTGCAGAGAATCTCATCATCCCATACCTGTCGATTGAGGATGTGCAGGTCCATCTGCTGGTCGATCAAGACCAGTTACAGGTGGAGACCCGGTCCGGGCGAGTGGCAGCGGGTGATTTCAACCTGAAGCTTGAGTTAGACGGGAGGTCCGAAGAATTTGAGTCGCTCCTGGATCTGAAGATTGACGGACTCCAGGTCGATCAATTGCCGGGACTGAAGGATCAGAGTTTGAACCTGAAGGCCAGGATCGACATGGATATCGAGCTTGCGGGCGATGGGCCTTCACTGCACCGGATCCTGTCCACGGCCAATGGCCATACCTATCTCAGTATCAGTGAGGGGCGCGCCCCGGTCGTCAAACAACTGCAGAAGATCTTTACTGGCTCACTGTTTAGGGAGCTTCTTCTGGCGATGAATCCATTGAAGAAGAAGCCAGAGTTTCAGGAAATACAGTGTGGCAGTGTTGGATTTCGGATCATCGACGGTGTCGCATATTCTGCGGGTTCGATTGTGATACAGACGCCGGACGTGTGGTATGAGATCTCGGGCTTTGTTCGGTTCAGAGACGAGGCCATACTGTTTGACCTCAAGCCGCACCCACGCAAAGGGATAGGAGTCTCGGCGGCTTCAGTGTTTAAACCGTTACGACTTCGTGGCACCTTGCGACATCGCAAACCCGTACCCGAGGTACGCGGGGAGGAACTGTTCAAGACGCTGGCCTACGGTATTACTGGCGGCTCCTTATTCGTCACTGAGGGCCTGATCGATCGATTTTTCAGGGCGGCAGGGGCCTGTGAAGAAGCCGACAAGGGGTACGCCCGGCTCCTGCTCCTGGAACAACTCCCGGCGGTGTGCACTGAAAACGGGGAATTAAATTGCAGGATCCCTTCATCGACAGCAGCCACGGAAAAACCACAAAACGACCGCTGAGCGCTCCCCGATGCAGAGCGTCGTCAGCAACCAGGGTGTTGGTATTGTCTCGGAAGGCAGTCGTGATAAGAGCCAGGGGTGTTTAATCGGATGGTGTGGATGAGCCGGTTTCCTGCCCGCGGCAGGACTTGCGGATGGAACGCGCGGTCATTAGGTCCAGGTGGCCACCACCACCGTTTTTGAATACCGTAATCTGGCTGTCATCGGTTCTACCCGGAGAACCCGTGCACAACTCGTAGTGATCGGCCAGGATGTCGTCAAATGGGCCTCGATCAGGTGGGGTGCCATGGCACCGGCCCCGACCATCAGCAGGGTCTGACAGTCTTCACGTGCCAGCATGCTGCTCCCAAGAGCCGAGTCGGCCGCAGTCTTGAGGTGGGTCGGTGCGTTACCGTCGATCGACAGTAACGGTATCCCACTTAGCCCATCCAGCAGGATGT
>CAZVVN010000145.1:0-4274 GCA_964630665.1 uncultured Acidiferrobacteraceae bacterium
GGGATGATGACAGTGGTCGACCAACCCATGACGTGGTCACCGCTGAACAGTAAATCGTGCTGCTCCCAGGAAAAGCACATGTGATTGCTGGTGTGGCCGGGGGTGTGTACACAGCAAAGCTCCCAGTTACGGCCAGAGATAGAATCGCCATCCTTGACAGAAATGTCGGGAGAAAATGCCAGGTCGATGCCTTCTTCCACATGAACAGCCTGTTCATCGCCAGTATGACCATGAGGTCCAAAAGCATAGGTCTTGGCACCGGTCGCCGCTTGCAATGGGCGGGCGGCGGGCGAGTGATCCTGATGGCAGTGAGTGACTATGATGTGGCTGATAGTTTCTTCTGCAAGGCCGTCCAGTAATGCCTGGACATGACCCCGATCGTCTGGTCCGGGATCTATCACTGCGACTTCACCTTCACCGACGATGTAGGTACCGGTGCCATGAAATGTGAAAGGCCCGGGGTTTCTTGCCGTCAGTCGACGAACACCCTCCGAGACTGGCTCTATGACGCCGTACTGAAAATCATGCGTGTGCAGGAAAGGAATATCGGCCACGGTTCAAGCGGCAAATTCAGTCAACCGTAGCCCAGATGCCGGTCTCCGGACAAAAAGCCTGCAGGGGATGAAACTGGTTTTTGTAGGACATTTTCTGGCAGTCTTTGATCCAGTACCCGAGGTAAAGCCAGTCGTACTCGATGCGCCGGGCCAGTTCTATTTGTTTCAGGATCATAAGTGTTCCCGGGCCCCGGTACGATTCGTCGGGATCGAAGAAGGTATAGACAGCTGAAAGGCCATTGGCAACGTGGTCCATGACGGATACTGCAAGCAGTCGGCGACCAATTCTCAGCTCGACGGTAAAGGTGTCGATGTTTGAATTGATCAAGAACTGCCTGTATTTTGCGGGATCGGGATCATCCATGCTGTCACCAGTGTGGCGACTGGACTGGTAACGACGGTACAAAGAGAAATGTTCTTCGCTGAACCGGGGCGCCCCAAGCTCCAGGCTGATGTCTTTATTTCGTTTCAGTGTTCGCTGCTGGGAGCGACTGGGTTCAAAGCGGTTGACCGGAATCCGCACGGACCGACACTGACTACAACCGGGACAATGTGGCCGGTAGTAGAGAGTTCCATTTCGCCTGAAACCGTGGCTGATCAGGCTATCGTAAAGAGCGGGTGTCACATCGAAGCGGGGATCTACCAGGAGATTGGCAGCGGTCTGGTCACCAAGATAGGGACACCGATGCTGGGTGGACTTGTAAAGATCCGGTGCAGTCTGTTGTCGGGTCATGACAGCTTTAGGCCTTCGAACTCAATGTCCCACAGACCGGGAGTCTCCACTGCATCCAGTGCCAAGCGAAGATGAGCGATGAAATCGGCTCGGGGAATACTCTGGGCGCCCAGTGAGAAAAGGTGATCGGAGGGAAGTTGGCAGTCGATCACGACAAACTTTTTGTCGGTGAGGATCCTGACCAGCCCGACGAGACCGACTTTGGAGGCATCGCGGGCACGACTGAACATGCTTTCGCCAAAGAATACACGGCCTATAGCAACACCGTACAACCCACCTACGAGAGTTTCATCCTGCCAGATCTCCAGGGAATGGGCATAACCGTCACGATTCAGTTGCGTGTAGGCATCCATCATATGGGTCGTGATCCAGGTGCCGCCCTCGGATTCCCCTGATCGAGGGGCCGCGCAGCTCTGGATTACCGCCTCAAACGCGCGGTCGGTCGTGATACGGAAACCTTGTTTTCGGAGAGAACTGCGCAGGCTGCGTTTGACCCGGAGTTGTTCAGGATAGAGAACAGTCCTGGGATCCGGTGACCACCAGAGGATCGGTTGGCCGGTGCTGTACCAGGGGAAGATGCCTTGCCGGTAGGCCGCGAGCAATCTACCACTGCTCAGATCGCCACCTACAGCCAGAAGACCCTCAGGGGTGGCGGTCTCCAACGGCGGAAACGCGTACTGTTCGAACTGTCCTGACATGGCGTTTCGGGTTCTCGTAGGTTGGCGTGTCCATGATTGTTCGTTGGACAGAGTTTATATCCATCTCGAGGAGTCCGCGAGGTCTCTTTCGATGAGTGATTCAACCCTGGCGAAACGGCGAGTGCTCGGCTAACACTTCGGTGTAGCGCTCAATGTCCTGGCGTTCTTCACGGGTATAACGTTCAACTGCATCGTGAAAGCCGCTGTGGCTCAGCCAGTGGGCGGACAGGGTCTTGGCCGGCATCAGCCCGCGGCTGAGCTTGTGTTCCCCCTGGGCACCGGCTTCGAATCGTGACAGGCCGTTGCTAATGCAATATTCGATCGGTGCGTAATAACAGGTCTCGAAATGCAGGTCGGGAACCCACTCAAGGGCACCCCAGTAACGGCCATAAAGGGAGTGCTCGCCACACAGGAAGAATGCAGCTGCGACAGGTCTTTCATCTCTTTCCGCCACTAGCATTCGGACCTGATCCGGCAGATTTGTACAGATGGTTCTGAAGAATTCCCGATTCAGATAAAGGTAGGAGCCGTGCTCGGCAATCGTATTGCTGTAGCAGTCGAAAAAAAAGCCAAGCCTCTGGTCGGTGAGTTCAGCTTTATCGAGCCAGCACATCCTGATACCGGCTTCACGCACCCGACGCCTTTCCCGAACGATGTTTTTTCGCTTTTTTGATGACAGTGACCCGAGAAAGTTTTGAAAATCCGTATAACCGTAGTTCTGCCAGTGGAACTGGTGACTGGTGCGGTCTACGAAGTCGAAGTCCCTGAAGTAACGGTTGTCCCCGGAGGTTGAAAATAGGCAGTGAACCGATGACACATCCAGTTTCTCTGCCAGCCTACGAAGTCCTCCGACCAGCACTGGTGCCAGTTGGTCAGGTTCATGCTGTGGGTCGGTCAGCAGGCGTCGCCCGGTGATCGGTGTGAACGGGACCGCCACCAACAGTTTTGGATAGTACTCAAGGCCGGACTGCTGGTAGGCCCGGGCCCATGCCCAGTCAAATATAAACTCTCCATAGGAGTGGGATTTCAGGTAGCACGGTGCAGCAGCCACCAGGACGTTTCCCGAGGTCAGGGCCAGATGGCACGGTTTCCAGCCGGTATCCCGACAGACAGCGCCACTACTCTCCAGTGCCGAGAGAAACTCGTGGCGGAGCATGGGCGCGTCATAAGGGACGAGCCGGTTCCATTGCTCACTATCAATCTGATCCAGTTGATCGTGTATTGTTAGAGTGAGGCCCGAAGAACTAATATCTGCCCGTTGACTATCGTCCTTGGGTTTCTGGACATCAGAAGTGTGGCTACTGACCAATGACTACTCTCTCCATTGCGCTTGCCCAGCTCAATTTTACCGTCGGTGATATCGATGGAAACACCGAGCGTATCATTTCAACCTGCCAGCGGGCTCGAGATGAACTGGGTTGCCGCGTTGTTCTCTTCCCGGAACTTGCTATTACCGGATACCCTCCGGAGGATCTTCTATTTCGGGACGACTTCATGGGTAAGGCCGAGCAGGGTCTCGATACTGTCAGGGCCGGGCTCAAGGGTGTCTGCGCTGTTGTAGGTCATCCCTGGCGAGCTGACGGCACGGTCTATAACGCCGCCTCTGTCATCGATGGAGGTGAAATCAAGGCCAGGTACCACAAACGAAGGCTACCTAACTACAGCGTATTCGACGAAAAACGATACTTCAAGGCCGGTCATCAACCCTGTGTTGTCGATATCGATGGTGTTGCGACGGCCATTACCGTGTGTGAGGATATCTGGTATCCGGAGCCGATCCTGGAAAGCGTCTCTGCTGGGGCCCGTCTTGTTCTGAACTTGAACGCTTCGCCGTTCCATCTTAACAAGGCGATTGAAAGAGAAAACGACGTTGTTGCCCAGCGTGCCCGCGTCAGCCAAGTACCGGTAGTGTACGTCAATACTGTCGGTGGTCAGGACGAACTGGTGTTCGACGGTGGCTCCTTCTCGGTTAATGCGTCGGGTCGGGTGATTCAACGTAGCCCCTTCTTTGATGAGCACCTGACCCGGGTAGATTACGTCGAGAACGACCTGCAAACGGGTGCCGATCAAATAATGGACATGCCGGGAATCGAGGAGAGTGTTTACCAGGCCCTGGTTGTCGGGGTCAGAGATTATGTTAACAAGAACCGGTTTAGCGGTGTCGTTATCGGTCTTTCTGGTGGAATCGATTCGGCGTTGACGCTGGCGGTCGCAGCAGACGCCCTGGGTAGTGACCGGGTGCAGGCCGTTCTGATGCCGTCACGTTATACCCGGAAGATGAGTCTTGAC
>CAZVVN010000146.1:0-4242 GCA_964630665.1 uncultured Acidiferrobacteraceae bacterium
GTCCTCAGTCACTGGTAGCGGCCCCGCTACGGCCCCAGAATGAATGGAGGGGTAAGCAGATTCTGGCTGAACAGGGAATCCCTGTGCCGGTCGGTCGCCTGGTTCAGAACGCCCATCAAGCAGTTAGCGCCGCACAGGAGATCGGTTTTCCAGTGGTCCTCAAAGTCTGCAACCCTGGTGTGGCCCACAAAAGTGAGAGCGGTGGGGTTGTGTTGAACCTTGACAACGAACAGGCCCTGCGTGTGGCCGCTGAACAGCTGGCTGTACAGCAGGGTAGTCTGATCGTAGAACGTATGGTCACCGACGGTATAGCCGAACTGATCATCGGCTTTGAACAGGATCCCCAGGTCGGTCCCTGTTTACTGCTTGGAGCAGGTGGCATTCAGGTCGAACTGGTCCAGGACTGCGAGGTCGTGCTGCTGCCCGCCGGCCAGGATCTATTCCGTAATGCCCTGGAACGTCTGAATGTTGCAACGGTGCTCAGAGGATACCGCGGCTCGATCCCGGGAGACATCGATGCAGTTCTGAATGTACTGAGCCGGGTGTCCGAATTCGTCTTGGCGGACGCTGAGGCAATCGCCGAGCTGGAGATCAATCCGCTCATCGTGCGGCCGGCAGGCCGGGGCGTTGTCGCCGTGGACGTCTTGCTCTGTCGAGTGGAGAACCATCACGCTTGAGTGAGTTATCGACCAGTGGCTGCAAAAAGGTACAAGAGTTGTGCTGTTGGAGCTGGCGGTGTCCCCGGGATCTGCTACGCCGGCGTAGCCGGCATTTGATTCTTTCAGATAGGAGGAAACCCTGACATGGAGTCACCCATTCACATAGAAAGACGCGAGGCTGTGCTTGAAGTGACGTTGAACCGGCCAAAGGCCAACGCCATTGATGTTGCGACCAGCCGCATTATGGGCGATACGTTTGCGGCTTTCCGCGACGATCCAGACCTGCGGGTCGCGATCATTACCGGCGCCGGAGAACGGTTTTTCTGCCCCGGCTGGGACCTCAAAGCAGCTGCTGAAGGCGAGGCGGTCGACAGCGATTACGGCGTGGGGGGGTTCGGCGGCCTGCAGGAACTACCGGACCTGAACAAGCCGGTCATTGCTGCGGTCAACGGGATCTGCTGCGGAGGCGGGCTGGAACTGGCGATGTCTGCAGATATCATACTGGCTGCCGACCATGCGACATTCGCCTTTCCCGAGATCTCTTCAGGCACGATCGCTGATGCTGCGACGTTGAAGCTACCGAAGCGTATTCCCTACCACATCGCCATGGAAATGCTGTTTACAGGTCGATGGCTGGATGCGGCCGAAGCGCACCGTTGGGGATTGATCAACCACGTCATTCCAGCGACTGACCTGATGTCCCGTGCCCGGACAATGGGTGAGGCATTGGCGGAAGGGCCACCGTTGGTGTTTGCCGCAATCAAGGAGGTGGCGAGAGCGGCCGAAAGCATGAACTTCCAGGATGCCTTGGGGCGCATCACGGGCCGGAAGTTTCCAACAGTGGACCGCTTGTATGGCAGCGAAGATCAGATCGAGGGAGCTCTGGCGTTTACCGAAAAGCGCAAACCCGTTTGGCGGGGTCGTTGATTCCACGTTTGCCAGAGGATACTGGCTGCACCGTTGGCTGAAAATTGTCCGACCGGCAGGTTACGCTGGCCAGGTTTTACGATTCCCCGTGTCGACTGATGCGCAGTAACACGTTTCGCAGACCCGTCGTCTTGACCGAGCAGGCACTCTGCGCAAGTGCACGGCTCGAAGATGAGTCTAACGGTCGGGGTGGTCGAGCGACCGGCAGCGGAACCCGGTCAGGACTTTGTGGTCTGACCCTAATGCTGATCCGGTTGATTCCGGGGTTGGTGATCTTCAGATGCTTTAGGATTGAATGCCTCTGCTGGGTTAGCAGATGGCCCCAGACCGGCGTATCGGCCAGAACAAGGAGTTCACTTCCTTCCAGTGTGATGCTAGTGTGGGATGCGATCTCGCTGTCAACAGCTTCTGCCCAGGGTCCGGCAATCTCGTCCAGAGACTCTGCAGCGTCCGACCCCGCAACGGGGATCTGGCCGATGAGTGCGCCCAGTCGTCTGAAGGTCGACTCGCTCATGATAAAATCTTCTGCATTGGATGCCTCAAATACATCAGTTTAACCGCAGCCGGAATCCGTTAACAGGTGTTGTCAACACAGCCTGTTACCAGACCATCGGAAAAGTTCACTCGAGTCTTTGTCGATGATGTTTAGCAATGTAGCCACCAAGGTCTTTGGCAGTCGCAATCAGAGGATGCTCAAGCGTATGGGGCGTTCGGTCGGTGAAATCAATGCGCTCGAGCAGGCGATGAGTGCCTTGGGAGATGATCAGCTGGCAGCCAAGACCGAAGAGTTCCGCCAGCGTGCAGCAGCTGGAGAGACCCCCGAAGCTCTGATGGCCGAGGTCTTTGCCGTTGTCCGGGAGACTGCCAAAAGGGTGCTCGATATGCGGCATTTCGATGTGCAGCTGGTCGGCGGCATGGTCTTGTATGACGGCAAGATCGCAGAGATGCGGACCGGCGAAGGCAAGACGTTGGTTGCAACGTTGCCGGCGTATCTGACTGCGGTGTACGGTGAGACAGTTCATGTGGTGACTGTCAATGATTACCTGGCTGGGCGGGATGCCGAGTGGATGGGTAAGATCTACCGATTCCTGGGGCTGACTGTCGGCGTGATTGTCTCTGGGCAGGATCCGGCGGCGAAGCGCGAAGCCTATGCTTGTGACATCGTCTACGGTACGAACAATGAGTACGGATTCGACTATCTGCGGGACAACATGGCCTTCGCTGCTGAGGATCGGGTCCAGCGGGCGTTGGATTTTGCGATCGTCGATGAGGTGGACTCTATTCTGATCGATGAGGCGAGAACACCGCTGATCATCTCCGGTCCGTCCGAGGACAGTACCGATCTGTATGTCAAGATCAACACGGTCATTCCGAAGCTCGAACCTCAGCACGAAGAAGACGGACCAGGAGATTTCTCGGTTGACGAGAAAAACCGGCAGGTCTTTCTGAGTGAGCAAGGCCATGAAAACGCGGAGGCATTGCTGGTTGAGGCGGGGCTTCTGGATGCAGACTCCAGCCTCTATGATGTCGGCAACATCTCTTTAGTTCACCACCTGTACGCGGGTCTGCGTGCCCACTCGCTGTTCCAGCGTGATGTCGATTACATCGTCCGTGATCGCCAGATCGTCATTATCGATGAATTTACCGGCCGCATGATGCCGGGTAGGAGATGGTCTGAAGGCCTGCACCAGGCAGTCGAAGCCAAAGAAGGTGTGCCCATACAGCAGGAAAATCAGACCTTGGCAGCGATCACGTTTCAGAATCTGTTTAGGCTGTATGGAAAACTTTCGGGTATGACTGGTACAGCCGACACCGAGGCGGTGGAATTTCAGCAGATCTACGAACTCGAGGTCGTGGTTATTCCCACCAACATGGAGATGATCCGGGACGATCTACCCGACCTGGTCTACCGCACACAGGAGGAGAAATTCAGCGCTATTCTGGACGGAATCAAGGACTGTCGTGAGGCCACGCAGCCGGTTCTGGTTGGCACAGCATCGATCGAATCTTCAGAGTATGTTTCCGGGCTTCTGGAGAAAGAGAAGATCGAGCACGCGGTGCTGAACGCCAAACACCACGAGAGCGAGGCCAGGATCATCGCCCAGGCCGGGCAGCCTGGTGCAGTCACAATCGCCACTAATATGGCGGGTCGTGGTACAGACATTGTGTTGGGCGGTAATCTGGACCTGGAGCTGACGGAACTTGGTGAAGTGTCAGAGACAGAGCGAGCCAAGGCGCGGGAAGACTGGCAAAAACGCCATGATCAGGTCGTTGCTGCTGGAGGTCTGCACGTGCTTGGAACCGAGCGAAACGAATCGCGACGGGTCGATAACCAGTTACGCGGGCGCGGCGGCCGGCAGGGGGACCCTGGATCGAGCCGGTTTTTTCTGTCGATGGAGGACAACCTGATGCGCATTTTTGGCTCGGATAGGGTTGCCGGGCTGATGGAGAAACTGGGTATGGAAGACGGTGAAGCCATAGAACACAGCTGGGTCACGCGTGCAATCGAGAACTCTCAGAAAAAGGTCGAGGGTCGAAACTTCGATATTCGTAAGCAGTTATTGGAGTACGACGACGTGGCCAACGAACAGCGTAAGGTCATCTACGAGCAGCGTAATCGCCTGATGGAAGTTGATGACATCTCGGAGACGGTCGA
>CAZVVN010000147.1:0-4097 GCA_964630665.1 uncultured Acidiferrobacteraceae bacterium
GATGTGGAAGACCCGGAAAGCAATGTCTCGGTACTGCTCAAGGAAAACAAGCATTTCCGTATGCACGATGAACTCAAGACCGGTTCCGGCTTCTACTACCTGTGGGAATCTGCTGAGGGTGACAGCAAGGCCGGTAGCGAAGCGCCTGACCGGGGTCTCCAACCAGGACTCACCGGCATCGCACCCGTACTGCAGAGTCAGTGGGATTGGCGAGCAGCCGGTAATTTCATTGGCGGTGGTAGTGGAACGGGGTTGTTGATCGCCACTGCCGTCGCTTCCTTCGCTGGTGTCTCGATCAGGCCTTTCGGGCTGTTGGCACTTGCCCTGATCGGGCTCGGGCTGTTTCTGGCATGGCTGGAAACCAGTCAGCCACTGCGTGTTCTACGCAATGTCTTTTTCCATCCCCAAAGGTCATGGATGACCCGTGAGTCTCTGGCTGCCGTAGCCCTCTTGCCCTTGGGGTTCGCGGCCGTCTGGTTGACGTCCACAACGCTCATTTCTCTAGCCGCGATCTCCGCTCTGGGCTTTCTTTACTGCCAGGGGCAGATCCTCAAGGCCGCGAAGGGCATACCCGTGTGGCGTACTGAACGCATCGTCTCGCTCATCATGGTTACGGGTCTGACTGAAGGGGTAGGTCTTTATCTGGTCGTCAGCCGTGCACTCAATTCCTGGCTTACGCCAGTGGCAGTTTACGAGGCCTTGTGGCTGGTCACCATTGCCGCCGTCGTCCGTGGCATTTTGTGGATGGCTTACCGGCGTGTCGTTGAGTTGGACGCTCCGACACTGGCGCGAGACGCCCTAGCCAAGGCGCATTCGAAAACCATCCTCGTCGGTCTCGGTCTGCCCCTGGCGGTCTTGGCGGTAGCGGTGATTTTCCCCGCCATTACTCTGCGGCACCTGGGAAGCCTGGCCGCAGTGGCGGGTCTCGGTGCTGTTGCTGGAGGCTGGTACATGAAATTCATCATCGTGCTCAGGGCGGCATTCAATCAGGGCTATTCCATTGAACGCACACCGCAACGGGGCACCGGGGGAGGCGGTCGTGGCATCAAGCCGGGATGGGCCTGAGGGTATGGGTGTCGGGTCCGAACAGGCCAACCCGGTCGAGGGCGTGGAGCACTCTATCGACCACAAATCGGAAAACTTATGTGCCGTCACTGATGTCCACTCTGGCCTCAGCCGGCAGCAGTCTCTCGTGAGACCGTGAGGGGAGAACGACCACAAAAGGGACATCATGCTCAACAGGACAGGTGAAGGGTACATGTTTGATCCCGAAATCGAAACCATGTCGCGGGACCAGCTGGCTGCTTTGCAGTTGTGTAAACTGAAGAAGATTCTCAGGCACGCCTACGGGAATGTGCCTCATTATAAAAACACCTTCGACGCCGCTGGGGTCACGCCCAGCGATCTGAAAAGCATCCACGATCTGGTAAGTTTCCCGTTTACGACCAAAGACGAACTGCGTAACAACTATCCCTTCGGTATGTTTGCTGTTCCCCGCGATGAGGTCGTGCGCGTGCACACCTCGTCAGGGAGCACTGGCAAGCCGACGGTAGTCGGCTACACCATGAAGGACCTGGATCTGTGGAGTGGTCTTATGGCCCGGACCATGGTCTGTGCCGGCACCCGTCCCGGCGATTTCGTGCACAACGCCTTGGGTTATGGCTTGTTTACTGGAGGTCTCGGGGCCCACTATGGTGCCGAGCGCCTCAGATGTACGGTGATGCCTGTCTCCGGGGGTTCCACCGGCCGTCAGATCGCATTGCTCAGGGACTTCGGCGCCCGTCTCTTGTGCGCGACACCCTCCTATGCACTCAACATTGCCGAACAGGCCGATCGGGACGGCTACGATATCCGTTCGGGGGAGTTGGAGATCGGTCTTTTCGGAGCCGAGCCCTGGAGTGAGGCGATGCGCTCGGAACTCGACGAGCGTCTCGGTATCAAGGCAGTCGATTGTTATGGTCTGTCTGAAATCATGGGGCCGGGTGTCGGCGCCGAATGTGTCGAAGCACGGAACGGTTTTCACGCCTGGGAGGATTGTTTCTTGTTCGAGATCATCGACCCTGAAACTGAACAGCCGTTACCTATGGGCGAGACTGGGGAGTTGGTGATTACGACACTCGCCAAGTGGGCCCAGCCGATGATCCGCTTTCGCACCCGCGATGTCACGCAGATGACTGATGAGCCGTGCGTCTGCGGGCGTACGCATCGGCGAATCCTGCGCATCACCGGGCGTAACGACGATATGCTGATCATCCGAGGCGTCAACGTATTTCCATCACAGATCGAAGCCATTCTGCTTGACTGTCCCGATATTGACCCGCACTATCAGTTACTGGTCCGACGAACCGGCACAATGGACGTCTTGACAGTCGAGACGGAAGCCAAACAATCCGTACCACCGGACGACTACGCGAAAATAACCAATGATATAGAGAACCATATCAAGTCTATGATCGGTGTTACCTGCCGGGTCGTGGTACTGCGCCCGGGCCTGGTTCCGCGTTCAGAAGGCAAAGCGGTGCGGGTGCGCGACCTGCGCGAAAAGGAATAAACCATGAAAACAATCCTGTGTCTTAACTTGAACGGCCGGCCCCGCGAGGACGCGGTGGCCGACAACGTGCTTCTCCTTGACTACATCCGCGAGATCGCCGGCCTCACTGGCACCAAGCAGGGGTGTGACGGCGGTGAGTGCGGTGCTTGCACGGTGTTGGTCGATAACGTGCCACGGCTGTCTTGCCTGACCGTTGCTCGGTCATGCGAAGGGCGGCACATCGAAACCGTCGAGGGTCTTGGCCAAAACGGTCGCCTGTCACCCCTGCAGCAGGGTTTCCATGAAAAGCTTGGGTCCCAGTGTGGCTTCTGTACTCCAGGCATGATCATGGCTGCAGAGGGGCTGTTACGGCGCAATCCGGATCCTGGTGACGAAGATATCCGTCAGGCACTGGGCGGAAATATCTGCCGTTGCACCGGTTACGTAAAGATCATCGAATCAGTACGCTTTGCCGCAGAGTGCGGCAGAACCGCATGAATACCTCCCGGCCGAGCACTGCGATAGGCACGCCGACGCCATTGATTGACGGCATCGAGAAGGTCACCGGCCGCGCCGAGTACACGGCCGATCTGGCTACTGCGGGAGCCCTGGTTGGGCGCATTTACCGCAGTCCCCACAGCCATGCCGAAATCGTCAAAGTCGACACTTCGGCGGCGCAGGCCCTGCCTGGAGTCATCGCTGTGGTCACTGGTGCGGACTGTGACGAGTCTTTCGGTGTTCTCCCCATCGCCCGCAACGAGTTCCCCTTGGCTCGAGACCGGGTCCGTTATCGAGGTGAGCCGGTGGCGGCGTTGGCTGCGGTGGACGAAGTGACAGCCGAAGCTGCTCTTAAGCTCATCCGCATGGAGGTCAGGGCTTTGCCTGCCTATTACAAGATCGCCGACGCACGCCGGCCCGAGGCCATTTCTATCCACGAGGAAAAGCCAGGCAATCTGGAACGCGATGTCCACAGCGAATTCGGCGACGTGGAACTCGGCTTTGCCGAGGCCGATATCGTACGCGAGGAGAGCTATCACTGCGCAGAAGTGACCCATGTGCAGATGGAGCCCAATGTGTCACTGGCCGAGTATGATCCTGAACGCCGTCGGTTGACCCTGCACACCTGTACCCAGGTGCCCTACTATGTCCATATTATGGTGGCCAAGTGCCTGAAGCTCGATGAGGCACGTATCCGGGTCATCAAGCCCTTTATCGGCGGTGGTTTCGGACATCGCTCAGAAGCACTCAACTTCGAAATCATTGCGAGTCTGCTGGCCCGCTCTGCCGGTGGCAGAGTCAAACTTTACCTCAGTCGGGAGGAGGCTTTTCTCACCCACCGGGGCAGACCGCAAACAGATATCAGCCTCAAACTTGGCATGAAGAAGGACGGCCGCATCACAGCCTGCACTTGCGAGGTCATGCAGGCCGGTGGCGCTCACGCAGGCTACGGTGTCGTTACGATTCTCTATTCCGGAGCTCTTCTGAATGCCATCTACGATATTCCGGCGGTGCGCTACGACGGCTACCGGGTCTATACCAATACCCCTCCCTGCGGTGCCATGCGCGG
>CAZVVN010000148.1:0-3887 GCA_964630665.1 uncultured Acidiferrobacteraceae bacterium
TTCTCGCTACCGAAAAATCCTTTGCTCAATGTGATGTGAATCACATTGGGGGGGCTAATAAATGGGAATTCCGACCAGACACCATAATGGAAAGACAACTCACCGGCCATGGTGCTGGACCAGCACAGTACCAGAGCGAAGACGCTGGGTACGATGATTTGTTTGGAAAATCTCATTCGGACTCGCCTGGTTACCTGACAACACCGACTGTATTCTGGCGTGGGCATCCTCGAAGAACCGGGTACCTCAAGGCCTGAGCGCTGTCACGGATTCCAACCTTGACAGCGCCTTCTATATGACTGTGCGTCACGATTCGCCATGAGAATTTAGCGGGTGCCCGGTAATTAGCCCTGGGTTGTCCCAACATGGATAATGGGCGCACTGGCCCGCTGCCTTGCCTGGAGAACCATTTGCCGTGACCACTGAAGTACTGCTGGCCGTCCTTGCTGTACTGGCCGTCATCAACATCATCCTGCTGGTGCGCTCGATGAATCAGAAACCATCAGCCGATGCCACACAGACTGTTCGCGAGGAACTGCGCGCAGGACGCGAGGAATCCGCCGGGCGCAGCCGTGAGTTACGCGAGGAGGTCTCCGGTAGCCTGGGCAAAACTGCAGAATTACTCACAAGTACGGTCGGGCAACTGGGCACAACCCAGAAAGAACAGCTCGAGAGTGTGACCAGCCAGGTCCGCAGCCTGGTTGAAAGCAATCAGCAACGCATGGACGGCCTGCGCGCCACCATCAGCGAGCAGTTGAACGAGATGCGCGAAGCGAATGAGAAAAAGCTCGAGGAAATGCGCCGTACCGTTGACGAAAAACTCCAGGGCACCCTGGAGAAACGCCTGGGTGAATCGTTCAAACTGGTCAGCGAGCGCCTTGATGCCGTACACAAGGGCCTTGGTGAGATGCAGAATCTCGCCACCGGTGTGGGTGATCTCAAAAACGTGCTGACCAACGTCAAGGTGCGGGGCACCTGGGCAGAGTACCAGCTGGAAGCCATCCTCGAACAGGTGCTGACCCCGGAACAGTTCGACCGCAACGTCGCTACCCGGGAAGGCTCGGCCGAGCGGGTCGAGTTTGCGATCCGCCTGCCCGGCCGGGGTGATGACCCCGAAGACTGCGTCTGGCTGCCGATCGACTCCAAGTTTCCCCAGGAAGATTACCTGCGCCTCGCCGAGGCGGCCCGTGAGGGTGATGCCGACTCGGTTGCGCAGTCCAGCAAAGAACTCCTGCGATCGGTCACACAGTCGGCTAAAACCATCAGCGACAAGTATCTGAACCCGCCGCGGACTACTGACTTCGCAGTGCTGTACCTGCCGACCGAAGGACTTTACGCCGAGGTCCTGCGACAACCGGGGCTGGTCAGCCAACTGCAGCAGGATCACCGGGTTGTCGTCAGTGGACCTACCACCATTGCCGCGCTTCTGAACAGCCTGCGGCTCGGGTTCCGTTCACTCGCCATCGAACAGCAGGCGAGCGAAGTGTGGCAGGTGCTCGCGGCCGTCAAAGCTGAATTTGGAAAATTCGGGGGTGTGCTGGACAAGGTCAAGAAGCAGCTGGCCACCGCCAGCAACACGATTGACGAGACCCAGACCCGCACCCGTGCCATGGCGCGCAAACTGCGGGAAGTCGAGCAACTCCCTGCCGGGGAAAGCGATGAACTGCTCGAACTACTGCCCGAGGAAGACCTCGAGAACAACTGACCCCGCGCAGAATTTTTCAGACAGTACCCACCCGGGTTTGAGGCGCCCGATAAGTTCAATACCGGAGCGGGCAATCGAGCTACTCTGATACACACCTCAAACACCCCGTAAGCCCAGTCGACAGCGAGGATAGACACATGCCCCAGGTGATCAACATTGAACAGGAAATGGAGCCGCTGGTCTTTCTCGAGGGTCGGCACGCGGACAGCCCCGCAGAAGCGCTCGATGCGGCCTTTGCGACTCTCACGACCTATCGGGACGGCGCGATATTCGCCGGCGGCTTCTCAGGCAAGAGTCCGTGGGAGAGGCACCGCAATGGCGATGAGATCGTCCAGGTGCTCGGCGGTATGACCACGCTCACCATCATCACGGACGCCGGCCCTGAGACCTTCGAGCTCACGGCCGGCCGGATGATGGTTGTGCCCCAGGGGTGCTGGCATCGGTTCCATTCCGAGACCGGTGTCCGTCTGATGACCGTAACACCCCTGCCAACCGATCACAGCCGTGCGGACCATCCGACGACTGCCGATGACGTTTGAACTCGCATCTGAAAAGGAACCAAGGCCATGGCCACTCGAGTTTTTGACTGGATCGCCCATCACGCAAACCGCACTCCCGAATCGATTGCGATAACCGACGTACACAGCAACAGGAACTGGACCTACGCTGCATTCAACAGACGGATCAGTCAGCTGGCCGGTTCACTGGCGGAGACTTATCGCATCACGCGGGGCGACCGAATCGGCGTACTGGCCGAAAACAGCAGCGACATTTTTGAGATCCAGTTCGCCTGTGCCCGGCTCGGGGCGGTCTTCCTGCCGCTCAACTGGCGCCTGACAGTTCCGGAACTCGAGTTCATCGTCAACGACGCAGCTCCGAAGATCCTCTTTCACAGCCGTCAGTTCGAGGCCAACGCGACCGAGATCCAAGCGTTGTGCGGTATTGAACAGTTGCTGTTGCTCGATAACGGGTCCGCCGACAGCCCCTATGAAAATGCCCTGGGAAAAGCGCCGGACGAGTACAGCCTGGCGGAGCTCGATCAGGACGATCTCTATGCCATTCTTTACACTTCCGGTACAACGGGCCTGCCCAAGGGAGCCATGATCACTCACGGCATGGTGTTCTACAACGCCGTTAACCTCGGGGCACCGGCCCTGATCACTCCGCAGTCCAAACACCTGTCGATACTGCCTCTGTTTCACATTGCCGGCCTGAACGTCTTTGCCAACCCCGTTTTCCATGCCGGCGGTACAGTGGTCGTCACCCAGGCTTTTGACCCTGCTGAATCTCTGGCTCTGCTCAGCGATCCGACCAACGGTTTTACCCACTTTTTCGGCGTGCCGGCCAACTACTTGTTTATCAGCCAGCAACCGGCGTTCGTCGATGCCGACCTGTCGCACCTCAAAGTCTGCGGCGTTGGCGGTGCGCCCTGCGCACTGTCGATCCTGGAAGCCTTTAACCCGAAAGGGGTGGACGTGCAGCAAGGCTACGGCATGACCGAGACCAGCCCGGCGGTACTGTGGCTCGAAGGCGAGGCGACCGTGAAAAAACTGGGCAGCGCCGGCCTGCCGGTGCTGCACAACGAAGTCAAGCTGACTGATGACAATGGTGAAGAAATTCTGGAGCCTGATGAGATCGGTGAACTATGGGTCAGGGGTCCCAATGTCACCCCGGGCTACTGGAACCAGCCCGACGCCACAGCACAAAGCATCACCGACGGCTGGCTGCACACAGGCGATGCCGCCAAGCGCGACACCGATGGTTATTACTTCATTGTCGATCGATGGAAAGACATGTACATCTCAGGCGGTGAAAATGTCTATCCAGCCGAAGTCGAGAACGTCATCTACCAGATGCCCGAGGTGGCCGAGGTGGCAGTGATCGGTATCCCCGATGAGCGATGGGGAGAGGTAGGGGAAGCCATCATTGCGGTCAAGCCGGGAACAACGCTGGTCGCTGATGCAGTGCTCGAACACTGCAGCGGACGCCTGGCACGTTACAAGCAACCAAAGCAGGTTCGCTTTGTCGAAGCACTGCCGCGCAATGCAACAGGGAAAGTCCTCAAGCGCGAGTTGACGCCCAAGTCAGAGGGCTGAAGGTATTTGATTCAGCCTACCTCTGGAGTATGTCAAGCAGCGTTTCGGCCTCCTCCAGCACGGCTTCCTGGTGCGGCTGCAGCGCC
>CAZVVN010000149.1:0-3883 GCA_964630665.1 uncultured Acidiferrobacteraceae bacterium
ATTGAGTGCTGGCGGCTGCCGTGACGACGGTGCCTCCGCGAATCACTGTATCGAATGAGTCCATTTTGTCTTTCCTGAGTCAGTGGCGCCTGAGCGCGGGCTCGACTGATGATACCCCGGTTCAGGTCTGCGTGGCGATATCTTCCTGTCAGGGTAGACAAAGTCAGGGCCTGTTCATAGACTGGTGTGTACCGGTAGATCGATATTGACTTTAACTGTCATCGGGTGGATTCGGTCGCTGCAGGCGATGCTTCCTGTTCGACCCTTTAAGACCGATTCAATAAAGTAACCAAAGGAGATAACAGAAGATGAAAGACGAAAAGCGCAAGGGTACCTCGCAGGCAGGTCCGGTGGTGGACCCGGCTCGCCGACGGATAATCAAGGGTACTGCGGCCGGCGGGGCGCTGGCCGGTACCGGGCTCATTACGGGCTTTCCTTACGTACATGCCAGTGAGGGGATTACGTTGCGTTATATGGCGACAGGGGTGTCACAGCACAGCCAGATCGCAGCCCAGGCAAAGGAAGATCTGGGGATCACGATCGAATACCTGACCGTCACTTCCGACGAGGAAGTCAAGAAGGCCGTCACTCAGCCCAATAGCTTCGACATCATGGAACCGGAACTGTGGATGGTCAAAAAGATCGTGCCGTCGGGGCAGATGCAGGCGATGGACATCAATCGTCTCAAACAGTGGGACAACGTCACAACGGCCTGGACCAAAGGCGAGGTAGACGGCAAGAAAATCGGTGACCAGGGTACAGCACCAATTACTGTGATGTATGTGGACGGAAAGAACAGCAAGAACTTTTCAAAGACTCCAACCGACTGGGCGACACTGATGCCGACCACCTACAACGCTGATACGCTAGGTATACGCCCGGACCTGATCGGTCGGCCGATCGAACACTGGCATGAGCTGCTGAATCCGGAGTTCAAAGGACGTGCCTCGATACTGAACATTCCGTCGATTGGAATCATGGACGCGGCCATGGTGGTCGAATCCATGGGTAAGTACACCTTCCCAGACAAGGGCAACATGACCAAGGAAGAGATCGATCTCACGATTGGTGTCCTGACCGAAGCCAAGAAGCGTGGTCAGTTCCGTGCGTTCTGGAACGAGTTCAACCAGTCGGTGAACCTCATGGCTTCAGGTGAAGTGGTGATCCAGTCGATGTGGTCACCGGCAGTGACCAAAGTGCGCTCGATGGGTGTTCCGTGTATCTATCAGCCGCTGAAGGAAGGCGCTAGGGCCTGGGGTGCCGGTATGGCGTTCCCACGGACGCTCAAAGGCAAGAAGCTGGATGCAGCCTATGAGCTCGTCAACTGGTTTACTTCCGGTTGGGCCGGTGCATTCCTCTTTCGCCAGGGATATTACTCCGGGGTATTGTCGACAGCGAAGCAGCAGATGGAAGACTACGAGTGGGATTACTGGATGCTCGGTCAACCTGCCTCGCAGGATATTAAAGGACCCGACGGGACGGTCATGGAAAAGAAAGGCCATGTCCGGGATGGCGGTTCCTTCAATGCCCGAATGGGTGCGGTGGCCTGCTGGAACGCGGTGATGGACGAAAACCGCTACATGGTCAGGAAGTGGAACGAATTCATCGCTGCCTGATCTGACAACGACGGGCCGGGGCAGGCAGAATCCTGCCCCGGCCCGGTCTGTAATCTACCGGGTCGGGTTTGTGTCCTGTCAGAGATACGCTGTCTCGCATCTGGCATTTAGCTGATTTCAGGATCTCAAAGATCGGCGTTTTAACTTGATCCCCATCTGGCGCCAGACCAAAGGTCTGGAGTTGCCCGCTGCAGGGAGCCTTCGTTCATGGAGCGTACCGGACATTGCCGTCTGACAGACCTTTCGAAGCGCTATGGTGAAGCAGTGGCGCTTCGAAAGGTGAACCTGGACATTCCAGCGGGGCGCTATTGCTGCCTGGTCGGCCCCAGCGGTTGTGGAAAGACCACGACGTTGCGCTTGATTGCCGGCCATGAGACGGTTTCTGACGGGACGATCACCATCGACGATGTACGGATGAACGAGCGTGAGCCTGCCCAACGGCCTACCGCGATGATGTTCCAGGACTATGCGCTGTTTCCCCATCTGAACTGCCTAGACAACGTGGCCTTCAGTCTCAAGATGAGCGGCGTCAGCAAGCCCGAGCGCCATACCCGTGCCCGGGAACTGCTCGCCCTTGTTCACATGGAGGAGTACGAGAAGCGATTGCCAAACCAGCTCTCCGGTGGCCAGCAGCAGCGGGTGGCGCTGGCTCGGGCGCTGGTAACCAATCCCAGCGTGTTGCTTCTGGACGAACCCCTGTCGGCACTGGACCCTTTCCTGCGGATCCGCATGCGGGACGAGCTGCGGCGACTGCAGCAGGAATTGAATCTGACCTTCGTTCATGTCACACACTCCCAAGAAGAGGCCATGGCGCTGGCCGACATGGTGGTGGTCATGAACCAGGGGGAGATCGAACAGGTCGACAGTCCCCAGGCGGTATACAACCAGCCGGCCAGTATCTTCGTTGCCCGGTTCATCGGTGGGCACAATATCTTCCAGGCGGATGTCGTATCGATACAGGGGGAATCGGCCCACCTTTCCGGTAGTGCCGGCAACTTCCGGGTACCTGCCGATGACCTGGCTGAAGGAAAGGGCGTGGCTTTTGCGGTTCGCAGCGACAAGATCAATGTTGGGGTGCAGGCAGGCGATGTCGGAGAGAACGCCGTTGCCGGGCGGATCAGATCGATTGAGTACCAGGGTGCGTGGGTCAAACTCGGCCTGGATGCTGACGATATGGATGAGCTGACGGTGGTCCTGGCCGAGGATGTTTTCGATGCCGGGCCTGTTGCGATCGCTGAGCCGGTGGTTGCATCCTGGCAAACCCGTGATATCCATATTCTTTCAGGGGATGGCGGTTGATGGAATGCGCTGCCTGCAGTTGGAGCTGACGAGGTTGCAGCGACCCCGTATCGTAGCGCTGCTCCAGGCCGCGCCGTTGAGCCTGGTGTTCTTGGTGTTCTTTGTCGTGCCGCTGGTGCTGACCATGATCGTCAGTTTCTGGGACTACACCGACTACGCTCTCATCCCAGATTTTACGTTCCGGAATTATCAGGAGATCTTCGAAGGGTGTGTGTCCAAGTTGCCCGACCTGTGTGTCACATTCAAAACCTATTGGAGCACGCTTAAATTTTGCGTGGTGGTGTGGTTTCTGACCCTGGTGATCGGCTTTACGCTGGCTTATTTTCTTCGTTTCCATGTGCAGACGACAACGATGCAGATCGTATTGTTTCTCTTGTGCACGATCCCGTTCTGGACCTCCAATGTGATCCGAATGATTTCCTGGATTCCCCTGCTTGGATTGAATGGGCTGGTCAACAAGGGACTGTTGGCGGTGGGAGTGGTAGAGCAACCGCTGGAGTGGCTGCTCTACTCTCAGTTCTCGGTGGCGCTGGCGTTTGTACATCTATATACCCTGTTCATGATCGTGCCGATCTTCAACTCTATGCTGCGAATCGATGACTCGCTTCTGGAGGCGGCCTATGACGCCGGGGCTGGTGGTTGGCAGACACTGGTTAATGTCGTCATTCCACTTTGCCGGCCCGGAATCGCAATCGGATCGATCTTTGTTATCACCATTATCATGGGTGATTTCATCACTATCGGCATCATGGGTGGCCAGCAGATCGCCTCGATCGGCAAAGTGATCCATGTCGAGATGCAATACCTCCAGTTTCCAGCCGCGGCGGCCAATGCGGTCATCCTGCTGGCCATCGTGCTGATGATCATCTACGGCCTCACCCGGGTCGTCGACGTGCGCAAGGAGCTCTAGACCGTGAGCGGGCAACGGAGGCCGACGAGTTTTTATTATCTGGCGGCGTTTTTCGCCA
>CAZVVN010000150.1:0-3852 GCA_964630665.1 uncultured Acidiferrobacteraceae bacterium
CCTGAGCTTGTTCTACCACCCCTGAAGGAACCTTGTTGACACGCAAAAACAAAAACTTCGGTTCTCAATCGATTCCGCTGCGCCCGCGTGACGGGATCTGTGGGTTGTATGCCTCGAGTTCCCGGTTGAGCTATTCGCTGAGCGTGGTAGTACTGGCAATACTGTTGCTGGGTGTCTCGACCGGGGTGTTTGTGGGAGCTGGTGATACAGTGGCTGAGGCCTCTGGGAGCGTCGCTGACGGTCTCGCTACCGCAGTGATCGCGCCACCCGAGTTGACCGCTGCAGACTATCCCACCATTGCCGGTGTCAACGGCCGGGTCACAGTGTGGCTGGTGGCCCAGCTCCATCTGTGGTTTGCAGCCTTCGTACTGGCCGTGCCGATTTTCGTATTTATCATCGAGGCCATCGGCATGAGGACACGTGACAAGCGTTACGATGAGATGGCCTACGAATTCATCAAGATCAGCATTACCGCCTATTCGCTGACTGCGATTCTCGGCGGCTTACTGCTGTTCAGCCTGATCGTGTTCTATCCCCACCTGTTCCAGTATCTGAGTGGGGTGTTCGGCGAGAGTATGTTCTACTACGCGCTGCTGTTCTTTGCCGAGAGTGCGGCCTTGTACCTTTATTACTACGGCTGGCAATGGCTGCAGGGTGGTTTTCGGAAATGGGTCCATCTGACACTGGGGCTGCTGCTGAACGCGGCGGGTACCACCCTGATGTTCCTCGCCAACGCCTGGGTGACCTTCATGATGAGTCCTGCCGGGGTGGATCCGGCCGGGGTATTTGCCGGCGACACCTGGGCCGCGATGCACAACTACTTGTGGAACCCGATCAACCTGCATCGTTTCATCGCCAATATCGCCTACGGTGGTTCCATCGTCGGTGCGTATGCTGCATTCAGATTTCTCAGTGCGACCCGCCCCGAAGAACGAGCGCACTACGACTGGATGGGTTACAACGCTAACTTCATCGCTATCCTGGCACTGTTGCCGCTGCCTTTTGCCGGTTATTACTTGGCAGCGGAGATTTACGCCTATAGCCAGCAGATGGGCATCACCCTGATGGGCGGCATTTTTGCCTGGTTGTTCATTATCCAAGCGGTGCTTATCGGCACTTTGTTTCTGTCTGCCAATTACTACCTCTGGTGCGGCATGGGCCGCAGTGACGGTGCCCAGCGCTACAACAAGTTCATCAAGTACCTGGCAATCGTGATCATTGCCAGCTTTCTGGTCTGGTTCACGCCACACACGCTGGTGTTGACCAACGAAGAGCTGAAAGTACTAGGCGGGCCGTACCACAAATACCTAGGGCCATTGGGGATTATGCCGGCGAAGAACACGGCGGTGAACATCATGATCCTGTTTACTGCGCTCAGTTTCCTGTTCTATCGCCGCTCCAACCGCATCGCTACGGTGGCCTGGGTCAAGGCCGGCAATACCGCTCAGCTGGCGCTGTACACGGCTGGCATCGCCAACCTGCTGTTTCTGGGCGTATACCACGGCTACTTCACCAACACGGTGTACAAGGTAGCGGCCTCAATCCCGCAGGTTATGACTACGCTGATCGTCATCGTGGTCAGCCTAGGGCTGGATTCTGCAATGTATCGGGGCGCAAGAGAGGTAGCCCCGCTCAACTGGGGACGGGTGCCAAACCGTGCTCAATACGCCCTGTTTCTACTGGCAGTGGCTTTTACCTGGTTGATGGGCTTGATGGGTTACATCCGTTCAGGTATTCGCCAGCACTGGCACGTGACAGACGTCTTTCGTGATAATTCGCTGGATGCCTACACACCGACGCTGGGTTATGCCGCCAACGTGGTCTCGGTAGGCACTATTCTGTTCATGGCGATGGTGATCTTCATCTTTTGGCTGAGTCAGGTCAGTAGTCGTAAGACGCCTACTGAGGGTTTTGGAAATCAGGCTGAGGGACGATGAAAAATTTTCTTCAAGTCATCGCTTTCAGCCTGTTGATGATCGGGTTTTTTGCTGCTTTTTCCAACTTCGGCATACCCGAGATACAGCCGGCACCACCACCGGTTCAGGAGAAACTGGATCTCGGCGCCATGACCCCGGAGCGTTTCATCACACTGGGGGAGAAGCTATTCAACGGCAAGGGTACCTGTGCTTTGTGCCACAACGCTGTGGGTGGTCGCGCGCCGCCGCTGGATCGGGTAGCGACCCTAGCCAGCGAGCGGCTGGCCGATTCCCGTTACCAGGGCGGTGCGAACGACGTGCAGGGATACCTCGTCGAGTCACTGGTCGATCCGTCGGCCTACGTTGTCGCCGGCTTCGGCAAGGCCGGTAGTGGTGATACCGAAAGCCCGATGCCAAACGCGGCAGCCGGTAGCATCGGCTTGTCCGAGGTCGAGGTGAACGCGGTTGTTGCCTACCTGCAGGATCTCGCCGGCACCGAGGTCACAGTTGAGATACCGAAAGGGACCGAGGGCGAGGCGACGGGTCCGGAGCCGGTAACTGGGACAGCACGCACCGCACTTGCGAGCGCCGAGGAGATTATCGATCGGTTCGGCTGTGTCGCCTGTCACAAGCTCGCCGGCAAGGGTGGTGAAATCGGGCCGGATCTCAGTCAGATCGGGGCCAGCAAAGATGCGTCCTATCTGCGTCAGGCGATTCTCGATCCGGCCGCCGAAATCGTCGAGGGCTACCCGCCAATCATGCCAGCGACTTACGAAGTGGAACTCTACGCCGGCGAACTGGAACTACTGGTGCAATATCTGGCGGCTCTCAAATGAGTGCGGCAGTGCAAAAACCGGTGATCCCACGGCTGTTGCAGGCGGCGTTGGTGATCGCGGGCATCTATGCAGGATTCTGGTTGATTTTCGACCTGATCCTGGCGCAGCCGATCCCGCAGAGTCTGATGGTGATGTACATGTTCTTCGTGGTATCCGGAGTATTTATGGTGTTTACTTTTACAGAGGAGAGTGCCCGGCAACTGATCGCGCCGATCCGGGCTCTCGTGGAAGATCAAACAAAGAAGACGCTACGCAACGTGGTCTTTATCGTAGTGCCAGCGCTTGCAGCGGTTGCTGTTTTCTTCCAACTGCAACCCAGCGATGAAGCGCCGCTGGAATTGCGCTCCATCCACCCGGCACCACCGTCGTCGGTGAAGATTTTCGGCAAGCGCTATGACCTTATGAGTCTTGAAAATCCTTACCGTCACCTGGAGAAGGATGACCCCGAGCAGTTTCAGGAGCTGGTAGCGGTCGGCGGTGAGGTCTACATCCGCAACTGCCAATACTGTCACGGTGACAAACTGGACGGCAAGGGTCCTTATGCCCAAGGGCTGAACCCGGTGCCGCTCAACTTCCAGGACATCGGCACCATTGCGCAACTGCAAGAGTCGTTCCTTTTCTGGCGCATCGCGACCGGTGGACCGGGCCTGCCCAAGGAGGCTACACCGTGGATCTCGTCGATGCCCATATGGCAGGAGTTCCTGAGCGAAGAGGAGATCTGGCAGGTCATCCTCTACCTCTACGACTATACCGGTCATCGGCCACGCTCGTGGGAACACGAATGAGAAACAGCACCGGGCTGACAGCACGATGATCAATAGCCTCAATCAGAATGGGATGAAACCAAGTGTTCGACCTCACCATAGCCGGTTGCTGCCGATCTTGTTGTCGATGATGGTCTTATGTGTCGGTGTGGCTGAAGCCCAACCCGGTGATGCCGAACGGGGCGAGAGGATCTACGCTGCGCGCTGTATGCTGTGTCACGGTGAGGAAGGCGATGGTATGGGCGCCGCGGCCGAGCGTTTGAATCCGCCACCACGGGACTTTACTATGGCTCAATACAAGATCAGGACGACCACTTTTGAAGAGATCGTGCCGGC
>CAZVVN010000151.1:0-3794 GCA_964630665.1 uncultured Acidiferrobacteraceae bacterium
GACTGTGGTGAAAGACCGTGTCGTCATCTATGCTGACGGGCGAGCTGTCTGGATGCAGGGTAAGCGACCCGTCGTACTGGCCGTTGGCACTGCAGCTGGTGCTTTCCTGGTTGCCGGGGTTGAGAGCCCCTCCAAACCCTGAGAAATAGCGGCCGATGTCATGCAGGGCCTCGGCCAGAGGTGTGTAACCCGTCGCGCTGAGACCATTGATAGCGGCCTTAATAGCAGTTTCGTGGCTCGCAAGATCAGCCACCTGGTGGAGCAACTCGGCCCCGTTCTTGCCGCTGTTTGAAGGATCAAAAGCGGCCACGCCGACACGGACGTTTTCCAGCGAATCAAGCAACTGGATGGCAGCCGCCTTTGCCACGTCGAGCCGGGTATCGCCGTCGACGTCGGTGTTCATCGATCCGGATGTATCCAGCAACAACATGATATTGGCCGGGGCACTGGAGGCAACAAAGAGTGGAATCTGTGCCGGGGCGCCTGGCGTGGCTTGGGCAGTGGAAAGTGTGCACATCAGCCCGGCGATGGCACCAGTGAATGTCCGGTAGCGGCTGGTCCGTCGGATTATCATGAAGGTACCATTTTCAATTGAACGCCTTGCCGTAATAGGTACGTAGGATCGTCCGGCCGCCAGCACCACTGCCGCCGGTGCCGCGGGCCGTGATCCGGAAGACGGTCACCGAACTCCCCATGTCGGTTGTACCCGCGCCCTTCTCGACCAGGGATCCCTCCCCCGCGGACCCGACATCCATCATTTTCTTGATCATGTAACGGGGATCGGCAGCGACCCCAGCCAGGTCAAGAACTCCGGCCGTTCCGTATTCTCGAGAATCCGTGTTGTCCCAAAGGGCCGCCGTGAACGGCTCCTGTTCGGTGTCGGCGACGGCGGAGCCCTCTTTGTAGATGCCGTTGCCGGTAGTGTTAAACACAGTGTCGTTTGTCTGCGCTTCGATGAACTCTTCCGCATCGCGAAGAGCTGATTCAGCGGCCTGGAACGACAGGTTGATCTCGCGGCTGGCGCCGGCCATTTTCTCTTCGAGTTGGGTGTTTCGCATCAGCGAGATCCCTAGCGTTGACAGCATCGCCAGGATAACCAGACCGATGATCAGTACCCAACCTTCCTGCCGCTGGCCCGGGCCCGGGGTTTGCATGGCTGCTGTCATCAGTCGTTCCTTAACCGCCGTTACGCAGACTGACGGTCGCGTTGAACACCTTGCGCAGATACCTGTCGTTAGCTGGCAAGGGGTTGGGGAAATTAGCACCGTTGTACGTTACCTGGGTTGGATCAGTTAGCAGGTTGTTGTTGACCGATCGCAGCAGCAGCGAGATGCGCACGCTGACGACGTTCTCCATGGCAAGGCCCGCGGTACCGGCGGCTACGTAACGGTTTGCAACGTCATCGGCATCGGTGTCCTCGCCATAGAGAATCTGCATGTTCTCGACGCCTTCGATCATCTCATCTCCGTTGGCAACGCAGCTCGCACCGGTTCCCAAATTATTGGGAAAGGTGAGTCGACGGAGAACGGGCGTGGTCAAGTCGGCTCCAGTGCCTATGCAGTACTCATGCTCGTTGACCAGA
The DNA here is from genome assembly GCA_964630665.1 of uncultured Acidiferrobacteraceae bacterium. Taxonomy (GTDB): domain Bacteria; phylum Pseudomonadota; class Gammaproteobacteria; order Arenicellales; family UBA868; genus UBA9619. The sequence goes on from CAZVVN010000151.1 coordinate 1,583, forward strand.
TAAACGCTGGATTCGCCCTGTGTGTGTGCGTTTGTTAAAGAGTCGCTGTTGTTATTTGCCGTAGTATGGGTAAGGGTATTGCCTGCGATCGCTGTCACTTGGAAGATGTCCCCAACCTCGCAGTTACTGATCAGTGCAGTAGCTGGAGTGGCTATACCTACCGTACTGGTCACCGGTACAGGCTGGTCAGCGGCCGCATCAGCGCTCAGGTCAATCGCAGCGCCGGTCGCACCGCGAAAGATGATCGTGTCTGGTAACGTACCGCCCCCGTCTGTGCCCCCGATGTCGTTACCCTTATCGCTACTTGTATAGTCGCGGTCGTTCGCGGTGCCGTCTTTAATTCCGTTGCTCAGTGTAATGTCATGGTAGCAGCCCCAAAAACCTGCCAGCCTGGCGTCCTGGCGCATGAACTCCAGGCCAAAGCGGCCATTTTCCTGAATCCGGGAGAGTCCAACGCTGAAGCGATACAGCCGGCTGGAATCCACGTAGACCTTGAGCATGGTCGCCATCACCACCAGCCCGATCGCCATTGCCACCATCAGTTCGATCAGGGTGAGGCCCCGTTGACGGGCGTGGTGGGCCGGTCTGTAGGCCAGAGCCATAGCTGGGGTTCGGAATTTCACAGCTGGAACTCAAAGACGAAGCAGGTCATGTCATCTTCGTCTGTCGGGTTGCAGTTTGTTCCGGTTGCACCGCTGCGGGTGTCATCCCACATGATAGTAATTGCATAAATATCGCCAGTTTTTTCGACAGTGCCTGTTGCAGAATCACCGGGCAGGAAATTTTGGTTGTCACTGTTCCACTGAAATTGGTCGTACTGCAGCATCTCGGCAGGTGAGCAGCCAGTGGAAATGCACAAGGGGTCTGACCCGACGCCCGTAATTCCATCGTATTCGACGCCCGGGTTGGCGCGCATGCGATCCGCCATGTCGTAGGCCTGGTTGGTCGCAAAAGAACGGTGCATGGCACTGGTATTGGACCTCATACCGTTCGCCATCAGGGCTGCGAGTGCCAACAGACCGAAGGCAAAAATAGCAACCGCAACGAGCACCTCCAGAAGGCTCAGCCCACTTTGCCGGTTGTCAGTCATCACTGGCAGGCCGTGACTGGACGGCCGGTGGCATCACCGAGTGCGATGCGTGTTCGACCGATAGTCGTAATCGATATAATCCGGGACCTGTTGTCCAAGGTCGCCGGAGCAGGCAGACACAGCGTGAATGCGCCGTCCGCGGCGGTAACTTCATCAGCGCGCCCGTCAGGCATGAAGGAAATCATATTCGCAACCGCGGTTGTGCCTCGAAGCAGATTGCCCCCGGCAAGCGCATCATGAACCTCCAACGCCACGTCTCCTGATCCATCGGCAACCTCAACGAAGTTGATTGGGTCGCTTTCGAGGATATCGGCGAAGACGATCCAACCGTCTTCCCAAGCTATACCGCCACACCCGCCCGCCGTCGTTCCCGGGCAAACGACCACCCGCACGCCGCGTTTTATAGCTTCTACACGGGCCAGTGCCAGGGAGGTCACAAACTCGCTCGACTGGGTATTGATCCGGTTATTCTCGATGAAAGACACAAATCCCGGAACCGCGAATACACCAATGATTGCAATGATCGCCACGACGACCATCAGTTCGATCAGCGTGAATCCTGCCCAAGCTTTGAAGTGCTTGCGCATGGTTTTCGCTGTGAGTGCCGGTCGTTGGATTTGGGTTTCCATCGGTTCTGTCTCGTTCCCTGCAGTGTGATGCTGGACGATTTCAGCTCATTCTATACAAGCTTGGGGATTCATATGTGATACAGCGCACAGTCAGGACAACAAGTCCGGTCCCCAGAGTCGCCAGCAGTCCGGCCTTTGGTGATGGCACAATACGCGGCTGTGCCGCTACGGTAGCGGGGGATAAGAGAAATTAGCTTGAAAATCAGTGTCGTCATTCCAGTCTACAACGAATCGGCCACGTTGGGGCAGATCATCGAACGGGTGCGTGCGGTCGAATTGGAAATAGAAATCATCCTGGTCGATGACGGTTCCAGCGACGGCAGCCGCGACCTGGTCAGGCAGCTGGCATCAGACGGGAACGTGGTGGCAGTTTTCCACGACCTGAACCGCGGCAAAGGGGCTGCACTGAGGTCAGGATTCGCCGTGGCGAGCGGCGAAGTGGTTCTGGTGCAGGATGCTGATCTGGAATACGACCCGCAGGATTACCCCAGAC
>CAZVVN010000152.1:0-3267 GCA_964630665.1 uncultured Acidiferrobacteraceae bacterium
GGCCTTGGATGTTGAGAAAAGATTCATACTGACCCGCAAAGCTGGCCTCTTTTGAGTCCTCACCACTGGCAGAGCTGCGCACCGCAACTGGTATCTCAGGATCCTTTTCAGTACCGGCCAAGGCACGGTAGGCACCATTGAGCAATAGCTCAATCTCGTTGGGCAAGGAAGCAGCTAAAAGTCGCTGGCGGCAGAGCTGACTGGCCTGTTTAAGGCCGGTATCGTCATTATCGGCCCAGCTTGATTCTGCAGCAGCCAGTGATGGTGCCAAAGCGTTGTGGTCGAGAAACATCTTAAAGGCTTCAGTGGTGATACAGAATGCTTCAGGTACGGGTGCGCCCCAGCGCCGAAGCCAGTCCACGTGAACCATTTTGGGTCCCACCAGCGCCGGGTCTGTTGCCTCGATTGCACCAAGCACGACGGTGACGGGCGGCGTGTGAGGAGTATCCGATGCGTCGTTCATACGCTTGTTATCGGCATCGCGCATTAGGAGGCACAGAATTTACTGATGCTGGTCGAGGGTCTGCACCAGGTCATCGAGCAGTAGCTGTAGTTCTTCTAGGCGATCTTTGCCGAACCATTCGGCGATTTCCCGGTAGCGGGTATCGGACCAAAGGGCAGCTTCCGCGACCATGGTCTGGCCGGCTCGGGTCGGTGAGACCATGGTTTTGCGCAGATCATTCCGGTCCGAACGACGCCGGATCAGGTTACGGTTCTCAAGCGACTGCATGATCCGAGACAGGCTGGGCATGCTGACGAATATTGAATTGGAAAGCTCTCCGGCGGTCATTGAGCCTGCCGATGTCACCATTCGCAGAACCCGCCATTGCTGTTCGGTCACATTATATTGCCTGAAAATGGGCTGGAACTGATTGACTGCCGCCCGCCTTGCGCGAAGCAGTCTGATCGGCAGGGTATGGGAGAAGTCGTTCAGGCCGTGGGAATACCCGGCGGATTTATGAGCCCTGGCGGGCACCCGGGCAGGGTTGGCCTTATTCATCGACCACGTGGTTTCTGAGAAGGCCCACACCGGGCACCTCGACCTCGACCGTGTCGCCCGGGACAAGAAATCGTGGGGGGTCGAATCGGGCCCCCGAACCTGTCGGTGTGCCGGTTGTGATGATGTCGCCAGTTTGAAGGCCGGTGAATGTCGAGAGATAGCTGATCAAGTACGAGAATGAAAACAGCAGATTGGCGGTGCTGTCGTGCTGTCGCTGTTCACCATTGACCCGGGTCGTGACTGTGAGGTTGCCATAGTCCTCGAACTCATCCGCGGTCACCATCCAGGGCCCGACAGCACCGGAGTGGTCGAAGTTTTTGCCCTGGGTGACGTTGAACTTGCCATGGCGCATCCAGTCACGGACGCTGCCTTCCTGCAGAACAGTCAAGCCGGCAATGTGATCTTCGGCCTGGTCTTCGTTGATCCTTCGGCCGGGTTTGCCGATGATGATTGCGATCTCTCCCTCGTAATCGAAATGGGTCGATTCCGGTGGACGGACAATTGGCTGCAGATGGCCGACCAGTGATCCTGGAGTGCGCATGAACACGCTGGGGTAGGGCGGTAGTGTTGTATCGTCGTACTCTTCATTTCGATTGACGTAATTCACACCGATGCAGATGATCTTTTCTGGGTCTACAATCGGTCGTTGATAGGCGATATCACCAAGCGCGTGATCGGCAGACAGGTTGTGACCCAGCGCCTTGAGCCCATCGACACCCAGCTGTGACAGCGCCTGACGCAGGTCGCCTGGAGCGTCGGGAAGGCAGCCGAGATCGATAACACCAGCATCGGTCACGATGCCGTATGAGGGCCGGTCGTCAACGTAAAACGATGTGAGTTTCATGGTGGTTTTCAGTCCATCAGACCGGCATTTTCGAGTACCTGATCGAGCCGGGCAGCAAGTTCAGGAGTGGCCGGTACCATCGGCAGGCGGTGCTCGTTTTCTGGAATGATTCCGAGCCGCTTCATCATGTATTTCATCGGAATCGGGTTGGTGTCAAAAAACACGGCTTTATTGATCTCCAACAGGCGCTGGTGGATGCTGCGTCCCTCATTCAGGTCGTTGCGCCACACGGCCTCGCACATCTGGGACAGTGGTTTCGGGCGAAGGTTACCAACTGCGTTCATCAGGCCGCAGGCCCCAACCGCCATCATCGGAAAGCTGAGTTCTTCGAGGCCGACAAAGATTCGGAAATCATCACCGGCAAGGGCCAGACACTCTGATACAAAACCCAGATCGTTGACGGCGTGTTTCATGCCGACGAAATGCCTGGATCTCTCGCGCAGCTCAGCGATGCTGTCGAGCGTCACCGAGACCGCCGTCCGGCCGGGTATGTGATAGATCATCCATGGCACTTCGCAACGGCTCGTGACATCCAGGTAATACTCGATCAGGCCCCGCTGGGGCGGGCGAATGTAATAGGGCGTGACGATCAGCAGGGCGTCGACCCCTGCGGTCACAGCATGGGCTGTCAGCATTTGTGTTTCAGCAAGGGACTGGGAACCGGTCGCTGCGACCACCGGGATACGCCCGGCGACGGTTTCCATGGCGACATCGATGAGCCGATTGCGTTCCTCGACGGTCAGCGTCGATGGCTCAGACGTGGTGCCATTGACCAGGATGCCATGCGACCCCTCCTCGACCTGAAAATTGACCAGTCCGGCGTAGCCGTCAAGATCGATTTCACCCTGGCGAAACGGTGTAATCAGGGGTGGGATTGATCCTTTCAGGTGCTCAATACCGGCTGCCATGGGGGAGTCTCCAGCGGCCCGGAGTAACGTTGACCGGGGTAAAAGGGCTTTGAATAGAGTTAATTAACATGTTAAATATTAACACAGCGTCCTGTGCAGCCAACGTGGAGTGCCGGGCTGAATTAAACTCGGTCTTTATGCCATGCCTCATATTTTTATTGAACACTCTTCCAATCTTGCCGGGCGAATCGACCTGGAAGAACTGACCTCGACGGTGCACCGGTCGGCGCTGCAGACCGGGGTATTTCCCGAAGGCGGTATTCGGACCCGGCGGGTGCCAAGGGAGGGTTACCTGATTGCTGACGGGCATGCGGACAACGCGTTTGTGCATCTGGTCTTGCGAATCGGAGTCGGGCGGGATCTTGAGACCCGTCAGCGGGCCGCCGGCCAAGTGTTCGATGCATTGTGTGATTTCCTGTCCGCGGATATGGCCGAGTTTCCTCTCGGTATCTCGCTGGAAGTCCAGGAAATCGTGCCCGAAACCAGTCTCAAAAAGAGCAACCTTCACGACTACC
>CAZVVN010000153.1:0-3211 GCA_964630665.1 uncultured Acidiferrobacteraceae bacterium
AAAACAGTATTGTCGACCTCTCCCGGCGCTGCGCTGGCGAGTAGGTGGCCAGGTCCAAAAGCGAGCGTTCGGCCACTGACACCGGCGAGCACGATCATGTTCTGGTCGTGTGTTGGTGAACTTAGTCGGGCGACCGGCCACGTGTCTGCCCAGGGCCAGGGCTTTATCTTTTTCTCCCCGGCTTTCGTCTGGCTCCAGGCGTTTTTCAACAAGATCTGTGCGAGGATCGCCTTGAGATAGATCCGCGTGCCCTCGCCGGCAGTGAGCAACCCCGCGGTGATCAGCGTTACCACAATGGCCAGACGGACTTGCCGGCTCGATTGCCACCGGGTCAATTCCAGCAACCCTGTCAATTTGTTGACAGGGCCACAGTGCCTGCCCGAGTCTGGCGGGTCCAGAACCAGGCTGCTGTTACTAGGAGCAACAGACCGATCAGCAGAAGCAACGCAGCGGGGGTTGCTGTTCTTGGCAGGACTCCGGGTCCCTGAGCGGTTGTGTATCGCTTCGTTGTGGCAACGGTCATTTTCTCAGCAGTCCTCAACCCCGGATTGGCCGCGATTGTTTTCTCTAGCTCTTTCAGTTTGGCTTGTTCTACTTTTCCCTCACCCCGGCTGCCGAAGACACCGTCGTAAACCCAGCCTTTAGGCAGGTTTGTCGGTACCGCTGATGAACCAAGTTGTTCGTTCTTAGGCCGTGAGACCACGTGTTCGACGGCGACGAGACTCGTGTGCTTGGTTACTAGGTGATGGGTGAGCCCCAGTTCGACAATCGCCTTGCGAACGGTATCGTGTGCGATACCTTCCGAGAGGCTGGAAGTCAGGAATTCGATCTTTCGCTGTGCGAAGAGTCGGTCGATACCGGAGTGTGAGCGTCCCCCGTCGAGAGTGAAATCAACCGCCCAGGGTTTGCCGTCCAGCCAACCGGTGATTTCGGCGCTGCCGCCGAGATTCGGTAACCTTGCAGCAATGACAACTGGTTCACTGAGGTAAAGGTCGGGAATATATTTCGGGTAGTGTTCAACAGGTCGTCCTTTCCAGTCGATACGAATCCGCGTTAAGACCGGGTTTTCGAGTTTGGCAAACAGTTCCCCCATTTTGGTTTTCACTTCGCTTATTTTGCCGATATAGGTAAAACTTCCTTGGCCGTATTCAGCAGCTTTGCGCATGAAGTATCCATTGGGTGCGCTGCCGATACCGACAGTAAATAGACGACTTCGCTTGAGGTGGTGTTTGATGTAGGCCAGCAGTGCCATTTCGTTACCGACACTCCCATCGGTCACGAAAATGACCTGCCTGACCTTACCGGTTGTCGTACTTTGTCCGAGCGCGAGGGTGAGTGCTGGCATCATCTCCGTACCGCCTTCGGCATGTAAGTTTTTCACGTAATCGACAGCTGTCCTGATGTTTCTCGGTGTGGCCGGTTGGCTCGAACTAAACAACTGGATGGCATGGGAATTGAACTCGATCACGTTGAACGAGTCCTCGGGTGCAAGCCGGGTAAGAGCGAGTTGCAGTGCTGCTTTTGCCTGGCTGATAGAACTGCCATCCATGCTGCCTGAGGTATCGATGACGTAGATTGCTTCCCGGGGCAGGCGTTGTGCTTTCGCCTTTGGTTTTTCCGGCGGCATCACCATGAGCAGGGCATAGGTCTGCCCGTCAAATACATCGCTGAAAAGCGCCGCACCCGGCGCATCGCCGACTTTGGGCCGCCACTCGAGCACAAAATCGCTGTCTGCAGGAACGACTTTCTGCGCAAGTGTGACCATTATCCCCGTGCTGTCTTCGTGGGTTCGAACGGTATGCGAGGGACTCTGGACATTCGCGGGAAAGCCCGCATTGATGTGGGCACGTATCCGCACTGGGTTGATCGGACCGGTATCCGGGTGTGCAACTGGCGGTGTTACCCTGGAGGCATCTGCTACCTCATCGGTGTTATGTGCCCACCCGGTACCTGAGAATTTGGTAATTGTTCGGGTGCCCGGAATGTATCTGGGACCCACGACAGTGGGAAATCGCAACTGGAATCCGCCCGCGTCATAACGGAGCACCTCCTGGTACTCGATCGTGATCTGGATGGTTTCCCCGGGGCCGATATTGGCAACTGAAGTTGTGAATATACTCGGGCGTTCCTGTTCTACCAGCGTTGCCTTTTTGCCTTCACTTTTTGCCTTTTCGTAGATCTTCTTTGCTTGTACCCGTTCCTCGATCTCGCCGACGATGATGCGTTCCCCGATCTTCATCGAAAGTTCATCGACCGCGGCCGTGTCCGGAAGGGGAAAGACATAAGTACCTTCAAGCCATTTATCGGTGGGGTTTTTAAAATGCTGGGTGACTGCTGACCGGGCGATCAGGCCCGTGACCTTGATCTCAACCTCGGTGAAAAGCATTGGTATGGGCCGAAACTGATCGTGTTCGCTGGTGCGCACCAGCAGCGTGCCGGCCTTGGCATCCTGGGCCGACATGGCACGGCCGAGGTCAGGTGATTGGGCCGGTAACAGAACGGTGGGGTAGAAGAGAAATGTTGCGAGCAGGACCAGTCGAGTGCTGAGTCTTTGGCGGGGGACAGAGAGTTTTGTGATGTTTAATCGGAGGTTGGTTAACTGGAAGAGAAGAAATCGGCGGAATGCCGGAAAGAAGGGGAGAGGGGCGTGAGAAAGTTCAATCGGATAATACATAGGCTCTCCTGTTAGCGGTCAGAGTGATCTAAAAGCTTGTTACCGGGGTAACAAGGTCCGGGCGTCCGGCTGGCTGTGTGACCGCCAACACACAGTGTCTAAGGTTGTCTGGGTACAGAAGTTGTAATGACCTGCTGTGTGCTTCAGTCAGCAGTTGGAATTTCAGTTCAATTGGATCTCGCTCGTATGGGCATACCATTCACCGGTTCTCCCTCACAGGTCTTGCAGAGCGCGCTGTTACTATCGAGGAGACTCCGTCTTCTGAATTCGAGCAGGTGCTTTACCATGTTGCACATGCTGCATTGACGAACGAACCAGGGGCGGTTGGAGACACGCTTTTTTCTCATTGTGGATTCCTCTGCAGGCAAAAAAAGGACCGGCCGTCTGGCCGGTCTCTTAAGTGGGGGAGGATGAAAAGCAACATGGGATTAAACTGCCTGACTGGCATGGTCAGATACTGTCAGCTTTGTGGTTTTGTTCGGGAACATTTATGGTGAACCTATGGTGCGGCACTCAGTTCGGTCGACGACTGGCTGA
>CAZVVN010000154.1:0-3189 GCA_964630665.1 uncultured Acidiferrobacteraceae bacterium
GTAGGTCACTATCTTAATCATGCTGGCAGGTGGACGCTTAATCGCTGCAGGAGATTGTCATTCCCAGTTCTTCTACATCGAATTGGCCGTACCGGTCTCTGAGATAACCTTTCGAGGTCAAACACGCCGTCCACGCCCCGCAATTGACCGTCGGTTCGCCGTCTGCAGTACCCCGAAGTGCGCTATAGCATTCTGTACGGGCAGTGGCGAAATCCTGCACCGTTCCCGGGCCGTCGTATTTGACCGAAGCACATCCAACCAGCGTGATAAGCGAAATGGCCAGCAACAAGTGTCTCATAGTCAAGACCGTGCCTCCAAAGGGTCTTGCGAAATTCTAAATCCACACATCATCGTATCAGCGGTTCATCTTCATCCGCGTCGTTAAACAGTAATATCACAGGGTTCTGACAGCCTCGGGTTCCGGCAGCCTCATAGCCGCATTTCCAGATAACACCAGCGGCTCTGCAGGCCTGATCTTTCTCCGGTGCATCAATACCGTGAAGGCAAATCTGGGTTCCGCGGATGGTGATGGTGTCTCGCAAGTCGGGGGCGATTCACATCATGTTCTTGCTGCTAGAAAACCAACACCCGGTCGCTGGCCAGGGTCAGCTCGGTCAATTCGGGCATGGTACTTCGGGCACAGCCATCGAGTATTTCCTCCGGTTGCAGGCCGCGTGCATCCAGACAGGTGCCGCATAACAATACGGATCCCCGCCGCACCGTCTGTTTGAGCATGCGCTCCAGGTGGTAGTCGCCGGCCGGAGGTTGTTGTCCACGTTTGGCACATGCCACCGCATCGGCCATCAGGAAGACGGTCAATTCCAGGGTCTCGTCAGCCTTGAGCAGACTGTTGGCGAGTCGCAGCCCGGTGTAACTGCGCTCGGTTCCGTAAGGCGGATCGTTCAGGATGATCAGAATTTTCACTTTTTGCTCCGTTTTGTGAGTCGGATAGCCTGTACCTGTCTGCCCGCACCCCTACCAGGGGCCGGGCGGGCGGCCGAGACGGGTGCGCAACAAAAACCAGGGCTCATACGCCTGCTTGGCCCAGAGCCAGCGCTTGCCGATGATGACCTTGGTCCGGTTGCGCGGTGGCCGTACCGGGTCGGCCAGCAACTTCGCTGCCCTGTCACCGAGGTCGAGGATGCACTGGACAGACAGCGGTTTCTCGCGCCGTGACCCCCCTTTGATGTCTGCCGCGATGTTGTGGGCAACGGCGCGGGCCATCTGCACTGTCATTTGCCCGGTCTTGGGAAAATTCACCGGTACCGCGCTGTCTCCGATCGGCGGTAGAGCTACCGCAACTCCCGCCGCGTAGACGTTTTTAAAGTCGGGGTGGCGGAAACTGGCGTCGGTGGGTATGAAACCTTTAGGATTGGTCAGCCCCTCGGTGTCTTGGACCACACCGACACCGGCGAGCGGCGGCAGGACCAGGGAATAGCGGGACTCAAATTCCTCGCCACCGGCCAGTTGGACCGAATCCGTGCTGATCTTTGAGACCGCCACCGATGTGTGGTAGCCAATCTCACGGCGGTCCAGTTCGTCTTCGAAGAACCGTCGGGCTCGATCGACACCACCAACACCGAAGTGTCCTAGAAACGGCTCGGGTGTGACAAACTGAATAGGAACTTTGTGGCGCAGTTTCCGGCGCCGAAGGGCGTGGTCGACCTCGAAGGCAAACTCATAAGCAGGTCCGATGCAACTGGCGACCGGAGCTCAGCCGATTACCATCGGGCCTGGATCGGACAAAAATGCCTGCCACGCGTCAGCCGCTTCCTGCGCTTCATCCGCCGACATCAACGAGGGCCCGGGGCCGTCGAAGGGTCCCAGGCCGGACACTGCCTCGTTGGCGCTGCGATGACCGGTGGCGATGACCAGAAAGTCGTACTCGCACTCCCCGTCGCCTGTGTGTAGTCGTTGTGAGGCCAGATCAATGTGCTCAACGGTGCCCTGAAGATACCGAACTCCCCTGGATTCAAGGCTCTGGCGGATCGGGATCGAGATTTGCGCCAGCGATTTCTCGCCCATTGCGACCCAGGGTAACGATGGGATGAAGACAAATTTGTCCTCGCGGGAGATAAGCGTGATCTCCTGTTGTGCCCGGGGCAGTAACCGGCGTAGTGTGTGTGCCACCGTCAGCCCGCCAAAGGACCCCCCGATGATGGCGACGCGGTGTTTCTCCATAATGTCAGGGTGCGACGGCAATCTCGCCGCCGCGTGAACTCCAGTCCGGGACACCCTCTTCCAGGCGTTCGGCATCAAAGCCATGGCGGCGAAGCGTTGCCACTGCCTCGATGGCGAGAACGCAGTAGGGGCCACGGCAATAGGCGACAACCTTCCGATCCGTGGGCAGTTCGGTGAGCCGGGTTTCGAGTTCCGCTAAAGGGACCGACAGTGCGCCGGGTATATGGCCAGCGCAATATTCCTCTGCCGGCCTGACATCGAGTACCGTAACCTCACCGCTGCGCAGCCGCGCCATCAGGGTTTTCTGATCCACGGGTTCCATGGCATCGCGTGAGAGCAGAAACTGCCGGGTAACGGCGTCGATTTCGTCCAGGCGGGCCTGGGCCAGGTGCCGTAAGTCACGATACAAGGTGCAAACCTGTTCATCACTGAGGCGATAGGTCACATGGACTCCCTGCTTCTCGCGCTCCACGAGCCGGGAGTGGTTCAGGACTTGAAGGTGGTGAGAGGTATTCGCCACCGTCTGGCCGGCCTGACGGGCCAGTTCCTCTACCGTCCGCGGCCCCTGGCACAGCAGGTCGATCAGTTCCAGTCGTGGCCCGCTAGCGAGCGCCTTGCCGACCCGGGACAACTCGTCGTAAATCCTGTTCTTGAACTGACGTCCCTGGTCGCTCATATCAATAATCCAATATTCAAACGAACATTTGAATACTAGCAGGGACCAGCCCGCGACGCTGTTGATCCCGATCAACAGCGGAATCTTCTCTACTGCTGACCTGTTCGGACATCATGGCCGTAGCGGCGAAGTCCTGCACCGTTCCCGGGCCGTCATTTCTGACCGCAGCGCATCCGACCCAGCGTGATAAGCGAAATGGCCAGCAGCAGGTGCCTCATCGTCAAGATCGTGCCGCCAAAGGGTGTTGCCAGACTCTAAATCCACACATCGTTCTCGGCCGTTAAATCGTCGTTCACGACGTACTGATGCTCCATGGGATGCAGCGGCAGATA
>CAZVVN010000155.1:0-3094 GCA_964630665.1 uncultured Acidiferrobacteraceae bacterium
TTCTATATACCCCGCGCGAGGCTCCACCGCCGAACTGACGGTGTCCGTTGCCGCCCCGCTCAGGGCAGTTGCTCGGGTGCTGGGCGTCCCTGTTCGCGAACTCTGCCGCCTTCGACGGTGCCTTCCCAGGTGATCCGCCACGGCATCTGCAGCAGTTCGCTGCGGAATGCATCGAGCCAGCCCGGATAGCGTGCCAGGTCCTGGTCATCGAACAGCAGGTGGCCTGCTGCGAAGGTCTCGACGAGGTACACGATCTCGCGGCACAGGTGCTCGAGCGGGAGGCCAATTCGGTGTCTGACAATCCGCTTATCTGCCGCCAGACCGGTGAAGTCCTATCCGGTGGTAATTTTCACGCCGAACCCGTCGCCATGGTCGCCGATAACATGGCACTTGCCATTGCTGAGACGGGTGCTCTCGCCGAACGCCGCATCGCAATGCTGATCGATTCCAGCATCAGTGAATTGCCACCCTTCCTCACACCAAGAGCAGGTCTCGATTCCGGCTTCATGATGGCTCACGTAACGGCAGCAGCGCTCGCATCGGAGAACAAAAGCCTTGCCCACCCGGCTTCTGTCGACAGCCTACCCACCTCGGCCAATCAGGAGGACCATGTCAGTATGGCCACGTTCGCTGCCAGAAGGCTGATGGCCATGAACGACAACACCGCTTCGATCGTCGCCATCGAGTATCTGGCGGCGGCCCAGGGCATCTCCCTGCGCCGACCCCTGACCTCTTCAGCTGCGATAGAGGAGGCCCACGCAACCCTTCGTCGCTCAGTGCCTGAATGGATCCGGGACCGCGCGCTGCACCCGGATATACTTGCAGCCCGATCGCTGATTGATACCGGCAGATTGGCAGCGCTATTACCGGTTGCGTTGCTGGATGCAGCATGCTCCGATGGGCAACAAATTGGGTGAGCACAACCCCGCCGGGGAAAGGCGTGCGTTGATTAATCGTCCTCTTTAAACTTCGGTTTTTCTCCAGCGACTCATTTTTGGATCGCTTTGCTCACCACGGGGCACGAAGATGACCGGTTGGCGTACCGGTCTTACAGTATCGAGGGGATGACAACATGACAAAGACAGACCACCGCTCGTTTTACCAGAGGACGGATATCACCGGACAAACCTACGAGCCCATGCAGGGACTTCGCTTCAGTGAAGTTGCGACGTTTATGCGGACACCACTGGTGAGCGAGCTCGACGAAGTCGACATCGGCATTATCGGTGTGCCCTATGATGGTGGTCTTACCTGCCGTACCGGGGCACGCTACGGGCCGCGCGAGGTGCGCAATGAATCCACCCTGATGCGGGCTATCAACGTGGCCACCGGTGTCCGTCCTTTTGAACTGGCCCGGATCGCCGATCTTGGTGACGTACGGTTTAATGATTTTTTCAACCTGGATCGCGCAGTCGAAGACATCGAACGCTTCTTCACGGTAATTGCCGGGACAAACGTCTTGCCCCTGGCGGTCGGTGGAGACCACTCGGTGACGTATCCGATCTTGAAGGCGCTTGCTCAACGGTTCGATCAACCGCTTGGGCTGGTTCACATCGATGCCCACACGGATACCTGGCCGCCTTTTGCCGGCTCCAAGTTTCACCATGGAGCCCCGTTCCGGCTGGCCGTGGACGAAGGCTTGATCGACCCGCACCGAACCGTACAGATCGGTATTCGAGGCGGACAGAACTTTGCCGACGGCCTCGACTACTCGCACGGACAGGGTATGCGGGTCATCTCTATCGAGGAATTCGAGGATCTAGGCTGGAAGGCGGTGGCCGCACAGGCTCGAAAGGTCGCCGGTACCGGGCCGGTCTATTTAAGCTTCGACGTCGACGGTCTGGACCCGGCATATACACCAGGAACGGGTACACCCGAAGCCGGGGGCATCACCATGCGGGAGGCCCAAAGGCTCATCCGGGAGTTGGCCGATCTTGATTTGATTGGGGGCGACGTTGTCGAGGTCTCCCCACCGCTTGACCCCAGCGGGGTCACCGCGCTGAATGCGGCTACAGTCCTTTTTGAGATGCTCTGCCTGCTGGCGGTTCGGGTATCTTCTGATCGGTCCTGAGTGATTGGGAGACAACCGGCGGTGGTCAGGTGCGGGCTGCCCGTACAGTCGACTATAAAAGTATGATTGACCCAGTATGTAGTACGTTACTGTCTCAGTTCGACCTTAACTCGACAATGAACGAAATCGAAGCCGTCGGACGGCCCAGGTCTTCGAAAGTCGGCGATAATCCTTGTTTGGGAGAATTTCAGCGGTTTTTTGAGCTGCCAGATAAGCCTGATCAGCGCTCAGGCCAGCTTCTGCAAGCTGTCGCAGTAGTGCCTGAGGCTGATACTGGGCCAGATACCCCAGCAGCCACCATGGGGGAGGAATTTTACGTTTGGCCGGCATCGCGGGACCTTCTTTCTATATTGTACTACAACGTAGTATAAATGAGATCAGAGGTGTTGGGGTAAAAAGTAGATATCGAGTCGAGGTGTGGCATGCGGATTCGGCACGAAATTCAGGTCAGGATGAACTCGCGCCTGGTTCGCTGACAGAACACGAGATGAAAAGGAATCATGGGATAATCGACGCAGAACCCGCCCGAAACAATTTTGGGATGTGGGGGAGATAAACTTTTTCTGGAGTACCTGATTTGGCAGTTAAAGAGAACCAAACGAGTTATATCCGGCCTATTCTGACGCAACTGGTTGTGTTGGTGCTGATCTGCCTGGCGGTAGCGTTCTGGCAGCGTGACTTTCTGGCCGAGGTTTACCTCCGTAATCAGCTGACTCAGGTGGGTTGGTTTATCAACAGCGGGATCTTCGGACTGTTTCTGGCCGGGATGGTCAAGCTGGTGCGCCTTTTCGTCAGCTATAGCCAGGAAGAACAGGCGATCAACCGGTTTCTGGCTAACGTCGATCTCGCTGCGGAACCCGAATCGGGGCTCACCGGAGAGTCGATCATTGTGCATCGGTATCGGACCCTGCGTGATCTGCACCAGCGCCGGTCCCCCATAAACCACAACGCCTTAGCGGCGACTCTTCTGGCTCACGAGTCCAGCCGCAACACCTTCCCAAAGTTCGTTCACAACATTCTCAT
>CAZVVN010000156.1:0-3026 GCA_964630665.1 uncultured Acidiferrobacteraceae bacterium
GGCACGACCCCTCGCCATCACTTGAGCTGGAAACAATGCCTGCCGCTTATATTCTCACTGTTGCTGCCGATGCCGGATCTGCTAGCAGATACCGAGGTGCCCAGAGGGGCGTTTAAGGGAGCGGTCGATACATCCCATCCGACCTGGTTCAAGGAAAGTTTTCTCGATTTCGAGGAAGATATCGCCCACGCTGCCGCCAATGGTCGGCGCCTGGTGCTCTATTTCTTCCAGAATGGCTGTCCTTACTGCAATGCACTGGTGGAGCACAATTTCACACAGCCCGACATCACCGAAACAATGCGTGAGAAATTCGACCTGGTGGCGATCAACATGTGGGGTGACCGCGAAGTCATTCAGGTCGGTGGACAAGTATTCAGCGAGAAAGACCTGGCTGAGGCCCTCAAGATTCAGTACACACCAACCCTGTTATTTTTCAACGAGCAGCGGCGGGTCGTGCTGCGGTTAAACGGCTACCAACCACCCGACACCTTCAGGACTGCCCTAGAGTTCGTCCACAAACGAAAAGAAGCCACCGGAAGCTTCACCCGCTATCTGAAGCAATTCGGCACCAAATCCGCCACTCAAGACCTGATCAGCGAAAACTTCTTTATCTCCCCGCCCTATGATCTTCGCCCTGGTTCGAACAGGCCGCTGGCTGTTTTTTTCGAACAACCGACCTGCCAGGCGTGTGAGGCATTTCACGCCAGAGTCCTGAACAACCCTACGGTCAGGCGTCTGATTACTCAGTACGATGTCGTTCAGCTTGGACTCTGGGCCGAAACGCCGGTGATCACGCCATCCGGCGATCAAACCACCGCTCGGCAGTGGGCCGAAACACTGGCAATCAGCTTCACACCGACCGTTGTGTTGTTCGATAGCGAAGGCCGGGAGGTCATGCGACTGGAATCGTCCTTGCGGACCTTTCACACACAAGGCACCCTGCGGTATGTGCTGACCGGTAGCTACCGAAAACAGCCCAGCTTTCAGCGCTACCTCTCTGACCACGCAGATAGCCTGCGCGAACAGGGGTACGACGTGGATATCTTCAGCTATGATTCCCCGATCTCTAGAAACGGTAAACTGGCTGATCCCGAGTAATCCGACTGGGAACAATTTGAGCGAACAGGCAGGGCTTTTCTATGCAGATCCCTGAAGAAATCAAACAGGACTTTTCCCGCGAACCACTGGAGCGGCGTAACCTCCATGCTGATCCACTGGTGCAGTTTGAGACGTGGTTTGGTGAAGCCTGTGACGAAGGAATCCCCGCGCCCAACGCCATGACATTGGCCACGGTCTGCTCAGACGCATCACCGACCGCGCGGACGGTCCTGCTCAAAATTTATGATCGGAACGGCTTCGTCTTCTTTTCCAATTACGGCAGCCGCAAGGCCAGTCAGATCAAAGACAACCCGGAAGTCGCTCTCTTGTTTCCCTGGTTCAGCATGGGCCGGCAGGTCTCGATCACCGGCTCGGCCAGCCGAATCTCGAGCGCCGCTTCGCTCAAGTACTTCCTCTCCAGAAGCCGGGGAAGTCAACTAGGTGCATGGACCTCCGAGCAGAGCTCTGTCATCTCATCGCGGGATGTTCTCGAGACCACACTGGCCCAGATGAAAAGGAAATTCACCGAAGGAGAGATCCCACTGCCCTCGTTCTGGGGTGGTTACCAAGTCCAGCCGAGAACCATCGAATTCTGGCAGAGTCGGCCTGACCGTTTGCACGATCGGTTCCAATACACTCGCCAGTCCGACAACAGCTGGACCATCGATCGTCTCGCGCCCTGAAGATTCGGTCCTTGGCTGAATTCAGGCTGAGCGTTGTCGGGCAACCTTATCCCTTTACCTGGTGATCGCTTCCTATACATTCCGCCGGCAACCTGACGGGGAACCTCTGGCGGATCTGATCGTCCGTTGCCGCCGGTATGTGCTCTGGCCGGGGTGCGGCAAGTAACTCGGCGACACGCGCCCGGGCATTTTCCAGCAGGTCGGGTTTGCCTGCCTCGTTCCACTCCTTCGGGCTGTTGCGGTCGCCAAGGTCGGGGTAAACATAGTCGCGCTGCATCAATCCTATGGTCTGGTCGTGGCCGAGAAAGTGGCTGGGACCTTCTACGCACACATCGCGCATAGCTTGAAGTGACAAGGAGTCTTCGGTGACCTCAATACCGCGAATCGTCCGGTTGATCGCCCCCAGCATATCGTTGTCAATTACGTAGCTTTCCAGACAGCAGCCGAGAAGGCTGGCGTGCATGCCGGCAGATTCATAGACCAGGTTGGCGCCACTGTGCCCGGCGAGTGTGTTGGTATAGGCTTTCTCGTAACCTGACTGCGCATCGGGCAGTTTGGCGTCCGCCATGCCGGCAGCAATTCCGGTCGGCAGATCATAGTAACGCCCCATCTGCCCACAGGCCGCCATGAGCACGGCCTGCTCACCGCTGCCACCGCTCATTGCGCCGGTCCGAAGGTCAGAGACGAACGGCCAGGTGCCGAATATGGCCGGATGGCCGGGCTTCAGCAAATTCACATACACCAGGCCCGCGAGCACCTCGGCCGTTTCCTGCACCACTGATCCTGCCAGGGCCGCCGGACTGGTCGCCCCTGCCTGCCCTGCCGCCAATAACAAAACCGGCATACCCCGGCGGACGCAAGCCTCCAGCACCCTGCAGGCATCCTCGGCGAAACGCAGCGGCGGAACGACGTGGCAACATGAACAACTGACGAACGGGCGCTCACGCCACTTTTTCTCTCCGCCGGCGACCATCTCGAGCATGTCGATCGTTTCATCGGCATGCTCGGGCGCCACAAAACTGGTCCCGACATGTTTGCTTGTACCGACGATGGATACATAACAGGTATTGAAGTCCATTTCGCGTGGATCTTCGACGTCTCGAGCGACCATCGGGCGCTGGAAGAAGTGTATGTGCTCCATCGCATCGACAATGCGGGCTGCATCGTAGAGATCCTTAAGGGTGGAGTCCCGGTACTCTTTCTTGACCGGGTCAACGATGTGGACTGCTGCGCCGGCCGTACCAA
>CAZVVN010000157.1:0-2836 GCA_964630665.1 uncultured Acidiferrobacteraceae bacterium
CTGTTCTGGTCGGGGATGTAAAGCCATTCCACGCGATCAAAATTCGCGACCTTGCCACCTGCGGCGGCGCTGGCTGGCTCGCTACGCGGTACGTAGTCGGCAAATTTCTCATACACGACCTTTGCACCGGGAACCCATTCGGCTTCGACGAACTTGTAGGGTCCAGAGCCGATCAACGGCATTGGGACCTGCTTGAACGGGTCGGTGTAGGCTTTTTCTGCCGGCATCATGAACGGCACGTTGGAGCTCATCTTGCCCAGGGCGGTGGTCAGCAGACCCCAGGGTTCGGTGAGGGTGATCTCAAAAGTATTGTCGTCGACGGTAAACATCGTATCGACCACGGCCAACAACTGCTGACCCATGCCATCTCGTTTCCCCCAGCGATTAATCGACGCAATGCAGTCGGCTGAGGTGACTGCACTCCCATCATGCCACTTGAGTCCATCGCGCAGCGTAATGGTATGCACGAGACCATCGTCGCTGACCGAATGGGAGCCGGCCATCTGCGGATGCACGTTGAAGGTCTCATCCATCGCAAACAGTGTGTCGTAGATCATGTACCCGTTGTTTCTGGTGATATACGCCGTCGTCCAGATCGGGTCGGTGTTCTTGAGGTCGGCGTGGGGCACGATCTTGAGGACCGAACCGGCCTGGGCCGTCGTGAAGGCAGCTGTCAAAGAGAATGTGACCGCCGCTATCAACCCCAATATCCATTTCATGGTTTTCATCAGGTTGAAGCTCCTTTAGTGGGTAAAAGCCCCGCCAGTATAACCACTGCAGGTTCCCCGCAACAAGATTGGTATAAGGAATTAAAAATGAGAAGAAAAAGATTATCGATGGCCTGTGTCCAGGGAGGACCTAACGTTCCACGGTCGGGTCATCGGAGACGCGAATCAGCGCTTTTCCGGTGTTGCTGCCGGCAAGCAGCCCCTGAAATACGTGCACTGCATTTTCAAGCCCGGCAGTCACATCCTCACGATAGTGCAGTTCACCCGATTCCAGCCAGCCACCCATATCTTTGAGAAAGTCGCCAAGCCTGTGCCCGTGGTCCGTGATGATGAAACCGCGTACCAGCAGCCGCCGGCTGAGGATTGCACGCATCAGACGGGGCAGTGTGTCAGGTCCTTCGGGCAGGGCGGTGTCGTTGTAGCGGGAGATCATGCCGCAGACCGGTATCCGGCCTGCTGTGTTCATCAGGGCGCATGCCGCGTCAAAGACCTTGCCGCCAACGTTTTCAAAGTAGATGTCGATGCCGTCGGGGCAGGCATCATTCAGTTGTACGACGAAGTCGTCATCGTTGTAGTTGAGACACCGCTCAAATCCAAATTCCTGGACTGTGTAACGGCATTTCTCGGCTGTCCCCGCAACACCGATCGTACGGCAGCCTTTGAGCCGGGCGATCTGACCTGCGACCGAACCGACGGCTCCTGCGGCCGAAGAGACCACTACGGTTTCGCCGGGCTTGGGCTGACCGATGTCGAGCAGGCCGACGTAAGCTGTCAGTCCCGGCATGCCCATGACGCCCAGCGCCGTGCTGACCGGTCCGGTATTCGGGTCCAGCCGAGTGAGGCCTTTGCCATTGCTGACTTCGTAGTCCTGCCAGCCGGAATAACCGAGCACCAACTGACCGGGTTCGAATTTGGGATGGTTGGAGGTGACGACGCTGCTGACAGTCGCCCCGACCATGGTCTGACCGATCTCAACACTGGCTGCATAGGACCGGACTGGGCTGATACGCCCGCGCATGTAGGGATCCAATGACAGGTAGATGGTCCTGAGCAGAATCTCGCCGTCACCGGGCACGGGGACCGTTCCTTCGATCATCTGGAAATCACTATCCTTAGGTGCACCCACAGGTTGGGCGGCGAGGGTCACGCGGCGGTTTACTTTTTCGTTCATCAAGGGCGGCTCTTTGGAGATTTGGACCGAGGGGAAATTGTGTCCGCTGTTTCAGACTGCGCTGGCACCACCATCGAGCGGCAGGATCATACCGGTCATCTGTCGTGACTCGTCCGATGCCAGGTACAGCGCCAGTGGTGCGACGTCTTCGGGTTCGCTGGGCCCGAGCGGTGTCTTGACCCTGACCGGATCGTCTTCTGGGAGCATCCTTCGCACGCGTTCGGTGAGGATGACGCCGGGGGCGATGGCGTTTACTCGTATTCCGGATTCCGCCCACTGCAGGGCCAGTGCCCGGGTCAGGGTAATCACGCCCCCCTTTGCCGAAGTGTAGGCATCGGCACCGGCGGTGCCGATCATAGCTCGGATCGAGGTGGTGTTGATAATCGAGCCACCACCGGCCTCGACAAGATGCGGAATACCATACCGACAGCCAAGCAGTGTGCCGAACAGATCAACACGGATGGCTCGCCAGAATTCATCAAGATCGATCTCGGTGACCGGCCCGTCCTCGACCGTGGCACCGCCGGCATTGTTGTAGATCACGTCCAGCCCGCCGTAGGACTCCACTGCGCGCGCCAGAGCGGCCTGCATCGCATCCGGATCGCCGACATCGGTTTGAATTGCCTGGGCAATACCGCCGCCCGATACGATCTCGTCGGCGAGTTGCTGGTTCTCGGCGGCCTGTCGATCACAAAGCGTCAGCCGGGCGCCTTCTGCGGAAAAAAGCCGCGCGGCGGCACGGCCGATGCCGCTGGCCGTGCCGGTGATCAACGTTCTTTTCCCCTGCAGACGGCCGCTCATCAGAAGGTCAGACCGGAGTACAGCGCTGCGAGGGGCAGCACACTAACTCAGAGAACCCGCTCCGCACACTGGCGGTAGCTTTCCTGCCAGGGCCGCAGGCGCTCGAAAGCTGCGCTTGCGGCAAGTACCTCAGCAT